>JAVERT010000047.1:0-10177 GCA_034006985.1 Gudongella sp. | reverse complement strand
CCATAGCAAGTTTGTATGCCTTTTGATATACTATCAGATCACGAAAACTATTGATTTGGGACATATTTTTTGGTTTGAGTAGTGAGTAGTGAGCGATGAGTGGTGAGAGGTGAGCGATGAGTATATAGGATAACTCATTAATTTTGCTCGTAATTAGACCTTTTTTCTACAAAATTTTTCAGGATTCGTCATCATCGATATAAGCATTTTCCTAACCTCATCGTAATCCTCCATAAAATGCTCATGCTTAGTTTCATCAATGTAACCGCAGGCCCTTGAGTAATCGAGCCACACCTCGGTTTCGTACTCTTCAGCAAGGGAATCGGATAGCTTACTTACGAAGTTTTTTAGATATATCTTCTTAGCCCAGGCTTCGCCAATGTTTGATGTTACCGAACGAGAACTGCGCCGTATCTGATCTGTAAGCGAATACCTCTCCTCCTTCGGAAATGCTTTGGTAATCTCAAATATCTCCATAGCAAGTTTGTATGCCTTTTGATATACTATCAGATCACGAAAACTATTGATTTGGGACATATTTTTTGGTTTGAGTAGTGAGTAGTGAGCGATGAGAGGTGAGCGATGAGTAGTGAGCGGTGAGAGGTGAGCGATGAGTGGTGAGCGATGAGTAGTGAGCGATGAGTAGTGAGAGGTGAGCGATGAGTAGTGAGGATATACGATAACTCATCTCTCATAACTGCTCGCTAAATTTTTCTCAAATCTCATGGCTTTAATTGCCTCAATTCTAATCTCTCATCTCTGTTCTTTCACTTAAAATTAAACTGATAATCGAGATTTTCCTTCATAAGCCAGGCACTCTGCAGGGCTAAAGGTACTTAAAACAGCCTCCTTCATTAAACCCTTAATTCTTAGTTAGCGGCAAAGTTGTATGGAACAAAATCGTTCAAAATTCGTTTAAGCCTATAGATAATTAGTATCTTTGATAATAAATATTATGAGCTATGGATTTGCAAACTAGAAAGTTAAATGCCATTGAATATCTAATACATCTCCAAGATGAAGGTTTGCTTGAGAAAATTGAAGAGACTATCTTAAAGGCTAAAGGTGTTACGGCTAAGGCATTTAAGCCATTTACAGAAAAACAATTGATTGAAAGGGCTAGAAAATCAAATGAGGATTACCTTGCAGGTAAATATAAGACCCAAAAGCAGCTAGAAAAAGAATCTCAAGAGTGGTAATCTGATGAAAGTTATTTGGTCAGGCTTTGCTTCTGAAATGCTCAAAGACATTTATGATTACTACAAAGAAATTGCAAGTGAAGCAATTGTACGAAAAATCAAAGAAAATATTTTTATAGCCACTAGACAGCTGAACAATCAGCCAGAGTCAGGACAAATTGAAGAAACTTTACTACAACTTGAAGAAGGACATAGGTATTTAGTTAACAACAATTATAAAATTGTATACAAGAAGGTGAAAGAAGGTGTTCTGATTACTGATGTTTTTGATACTCGCCAAGACCCAATAAAGATTAACAATCCGAAAAGAAAACCCAGCCGTTCTTAACTCTAAACCCTCAACCTTTCCACTGAGTTGTGTTGCCCTTAACAAGCTCGACAGGAAGCACTGACCACTTGCCGAAGTACTCACTGTACCCCTTGTCGAAGGGTCGAAGCGCCAAACTCTAAACTTTTGGGTCATAACTTTTTAACACATAGTTTTTAGTTCTTAACTCTTAGTTCATAACACACCTAACCTACCTGCACTTCGTATCGGTAGGCAAACTTATACTGATAGTCCGGATTCTCTTTCATAATCTTAGCACTGGTAGGGTAGTTCTCGATAAACCAGACTAGGAAGGCGGTTACGTCAATTTTATCTTCTAGCATTTTATCCCTTTTTGCTAGCCACTCTTCTTTCAAACCCACTGTTTTTAATATTTCGATTCCTTTTTCAATTGCTTTTTGCTGATCCTCTAGTGACTCAGAATAGTTAAACATCAACTTATATTCATTTTCTAAATGGGTTGTATAAAATGTGCTATTATCAAAAATATATACGGATGGGACACCTAACATTGCTGCTTCTTCGGCCATCGTAGAACTTTCACCAAATACCAATGAGGCAAACGCCATAGCATTATGCATTTTATGTGGGGGTATTCTTATCCTATACTGCTCTAGTTCTGCGGGCAATTTGCTTTCTGACGAAATAAAAACCTTTGCGTATTTACCAAACTCCTTAATGGCCTTTATCTTGTTTTCGTAGCTTATCCCTTTGTGCCCAATGTCATGGGAGGCATTCCACGAAACGAATCTAATGATTACAAACCTTTCGCCCTCCTTAACGCCAAGTTCATTTAAAACTGTTTTATCGGGTGAAAATCTGTTAGGGTGTAGGTAAGCCAGCTCGTGGTAGCCTGCATAGTTTATCACTTTTGCTCCACTTAGTGGGTGCTCGTAGTCTGCTGTTAGGATATGCTTTGTAAATGGTTTGTAAAAGCGAATTTGCTCAAAGTTAAAGGTATCCTCTAGCGAAATATGGGGCTTACCCAATAAAAATGCAGCGTGTGCAGCATACATTGAGCCATGACTCAAAAGAATATGGGGCTTGAACTTTAGGCAAACCAATAATTCTTTAAGCCCAAACTCCACCATACCCCATAGCTTGCCAATGGTTGAGCTATACTTCTTGCCAAACGATTTATATTGGAAGCCATATTTTTTAAGCAAAAATATTTCAAACTCCTTATCGCGGCATGAAAAAAACAGGTTATGCCCCCGGCTTTGCATATCCCAAGCAAAGTGCTTAAAAAGATGCACGTGCGCTGGGTGACCAATGTCTATAAGAATCCTCAACTACTTTAGTTTAGATAGTATTTTTAACCCTAGCTTTCCAACAGCATAAAGAAATGGATTTAATACCTTTATGAAACGGCCGTGTACAACCTGTTCGCCTCCAAATCGTGCCTTAAAGTCGCGAACACCATATTCTTCATCAGGTTGACCTGCTCCCATAAAATCGAAATATGCAATGCCGTTCTGATTTGCATACTCAATTGCTGCCCAGGTAGCCATTATGCTTGGGTATTGTTCCTTATAATCTAAGTCTTTACCACAAACATAATATTCGTATATTCCTTTACTGGTAAATATTGGACACATAATGCCCCCAATAACCTTTTGATTATATATAACTAATAGATACTTACCAACATTACTTTTAAAGAAGTTTATGAAAAATTCGATTTCGAATAGTGGTTTTTTAATTCTGCTAACATATAACTCATTTAGAATATCATAAAATGCTTTAACCTCTTCTACCGATTCTGCAACCTTCCACACAACACCCTGCTTTTGAGCCTTTTTGATCTGACGCAAACGCGATTTGCTAATTCTCAATCTTAAATCCTCAATAGATATTGTGTTTAGATGAAAATTTAACCAAGGGATATATTTAAAGCCAACATTTTGGAATTGATCTTTGTAAGGGCTGTAATTAAAGAAATTTCGTGTTTCAAGGTATATTGCCTTAGATTTGTATAAACTAATAATACTTTTTAAAAGAAAATTTATATCATCTTCAGAAATGGTGTTCGAAAGCACTGGGCCCCCATAAACTATTGCCCTACGAGAGAAATAACCCTTTATACCTTTTTCTTTTTGCAGAGTAACAACACATATTGCGGCATACGAACTATTATTGCCAACCGCAAACACATCGGCCTGCATATTGGCGTTTTGATTAAAGAAATCGAAAAATTCAGGTGTTTGAAATGGCGATGCAAACTCTGATTGCACTAATAAATCGTTCCATAGTTTACGGTCAACAAGTTCGTTTTTGTATATATTATTTTTCATTAAGTACTTTCTTATAAATTGCTATAATTCTTTGTGCTATGGTTTGAGAATCGAGACCAAGCTGCTTTATTCGTTCTCTGCCATTGGTGCTTTCATCGTTATTTGAAAAATCTACAGCTTGTTTTAACTTGTTTGCATAATCGTCAACCTCGAAATTAGCAATATAATGGCCTGGCTCATTACCAAAAAGCCACTCCACATCCCCCACATTGGTTGAAACAATAGGGCGGTTACAGGCCATTGCTTCCTTAATTACGTTTGGGCTACCCTCATTGTAACTTGACAATAAGACCACATTGGCAGCACACATATAATATGGCAACAACTCTTGTGAAGCAGGGTAGGGAGTTAAAAGTAAAATTTTAGACTTACTTACTTCGTTAACTTTTGATACTGCATTAGCAGAAAGTTCAAAATTCTTCCGTTCATTTCCCTTTTCTCCTAGGAATAAAACATAATTAATATCTTTATGTAATCCTAATTTTTCTTTAGCTACACTTTGATCAATAGGTTTAAATATGTTAATATTAACACCATTCGGGATTGTCGATAATTTATTTTTAGTGTAAATATAATTTGCTAGATTAGGAGATTTAACAATAGCAGCATTAATGAAAGGCTGAATGGCTTTCGATATAAAAATATTTATATATGAACCTCTTTTTAGCCTCCCCTTGGTGTCGTAGTCGCCGTAGGTGTCGCTACCCATGAACGAGACAACAACAGGGGGTTTAGCCATAGCAAGTAATGCCAATAACCCATTAAAAGAATAATGCGCGTGTATAACATCAATTTTATGTTCTCTTAAAAATGCTCGAAGTTTTCTCACGTTTTTAAGGTAGCCCCGTATTCCCTTACCAATTACTTTATAGAAAAGTATTTCAACTCCCTCTTCCTGTATTGATTTTGCTTGGCTAAGCACAAATGGGGCAATGCCAAAATCTTTGCTATTACCAGAACAAATAAATAATACTGTCATCAATCATCTAATAAGCCTATTAAATTCTCTAGGCGTAAATCATAGGATAAATTTGTATTAAAATTTCCTTTTTCAAAAACCCAACTATCTTCCTTCAAGATAAACCGACCAGGTTCGTTATCCTGTGCACATATATAATCTTGTACATGACCAAAGATGCATTGCATTTCATTAACTAGATATCCGCCCCTGCCATCCTCAAACAGATCTACCGCCATTGAGTTAAATTTATGTTTATCGCAAATGTCCTTAACGAAATCTAGAATTTCTATGGGAGGAGTATCATAAGCTATACCTTTAGTTCCGCTAGCCTTGTCACCTTGTTTTACCTTTTTGTGCCCAAAATAAGAATTACCTATTTTAACAATTCTCCATTCATAATCATGGGGGATATATTCTTGGAGGATGACAAACCCTTTTTGAAGTTCATCATACAATTTTTTATAAACGGTTAATCTTTTTAAAATGCGGCTTGGTTCTTTAACAATTGCCATTAGACGATTGGCATAATTCCCCATTTTTAAATTTGGACCCCAAGCTTGCTTTATACCCCTCCCAAAAGATGTTTCGATATAATTTTGAAGAGCTTGCTTATCTCTAAAAATTGTTACCCCTTTTCCTGATGCACCGATGTTCATTTTCCCTACAATAGGTAAGTCAATCCCATTTAATGCATTAGTTGCTTCTTTTTTAGTGTAGAAAACATTTGTTTTTGGATGGGGTATGCTATTTGCCTCTAACCAGTAGGATAGGTACTTTTTATTTTCATGAATACTAATTTCCTCCATATTTGGATATACAAACTTGCCCATCACATTTTCAATAATTCTAATACGCTCATCATACATTATTTTATAATGAGCTTCACGGCCCGAAGGACAAGCCAAATAGCACCTATAAGGAAATTTTTGAATCTCGGCTAACCATGAATGGGAAACCAAGTCAATAATATCATATTCAACTTTAAACTTTTCACATGCAGCAGCCCAGTTTAAGTGGCTGTCATCAAATTCATTTTTTAAAATTGCAACTTTCATGTATTCAAGTTTTTAATGTTTAAGGCAATATTGATAGGGTTTGAGTAAAGATGTAAAGCGCCCTCATTCTGTGGAATGGTAGTCCTATCCTTTAAAGATTGAATTAGAGATGAAGTTTTATATGGTAGCCCCTCAATGGTATGTAATAGTTGAAGGTTCTTATGTAAATATTGTTTAAACCAGTAATCGTATGGAAAACTTGGAGGAAATTGCCTTTGCTTTTTAAGACGATAATATCGCTTAATATTTAACAAGTATGGATTTGTATTTAGGTATTCATTTGCAGTGTAATAACCTTTTTTTGCGTATTCAATATTTGAAAGTTTAGGCGCTAGTTGGTGAGTTATCTCGAGGTGAAAATTGGAGCGCCCTATTCTAAATTTTTTAAAAAGCAGATTACTATTTACGCTAAGGAAAGAAAATCTCGAGCCATAGAGTCTTTCTAAAAAATCAATATCCATAAAGGGATTTACTACGAAAGGAATCCTTGAGTTAAAAACTGTTATATCTTGATAGTCATGAGAACATCCAACAAGATAAAAAAGCCTATTAAACTCCCTAATCTTTAGTTCAGAACTCGAAAAGAAATTGGATTCTTCAAGCAATTTATTTACAAACTCAATATCAAATAAGTTATCATCAATAAATTTATTGCACAGAATATTTTCAACTGCCTTGGGAATATTTCTTTTGCTGTTGCCATACTCATATTCTCTAAATAATCTAGGAGTAATGTAGTCATCATATGAAAGGCCTTTAACATAGTCACCACCCATGAATCCGCAAAACAACATATCCGTTTGTGGGTTATTTTCCAACTCACTGTCAATTGCAAAAAGTCGATGAGCACGATGCAAATTCACTAAGCTATTACCAATTCTAATTACCTCATCTACATGGTCTGTATACCAATTTTCAGTAGGACTCTCATAGTAATTATTATAATCATATTGCAAAAAATTGGATATTTTCCTTGCGACTTGAGCATCGAATGAACTAGGGTTACCAAAAGAAAATAAATTTGGTTTAATCCCTTGTTTTATCATTGCTGAAAGTATCATCCTAGAGTCGTTGCCACCGGTTAGCGTTAAACTCGTTGACCTTGGCTTTAAATATTCTATATAATTACTAATTAGTGTTTTCCAAAAATCAGAAAACTCTTCAATGGTGATATCAGATGTGTTTGGCTTAATAGACGCTTCTATATCGTAGTAAAACGTTTTATTTACTTCAAGGGATTCGGTGTTAATTTCTATTAATCGGGCAGGACCGCTGTATCTTATCCCTTCAAAAAGGGTTTGCTCGCAGGTAAAGTGTTCTAATAATTCATAAAGCACTACACTATTATTATTAACTTTAGGTTTTGTGTTGGCTGTTATTCTTTCAATATTATTTGAGATATGTATATTATCTTTGGAAATAAAATAAAAAAATTTTCTTAGAGAGTGAAAGTCATTTGCTATATAAATTTTATTATGATGTATTAATATTAAGTTAAATGTGCCTTTGATGTAATTAAGAAAATTAATTTCATATAAAGTAAAAAGTATGGCAATCAGTTCATAACTTGAAAGATGTTTGTATTTTTTGAAGATACTATACCTAGGTAAAATATATCCCTCAAGATATATGCTTAGATCATCAATTGTAACAAGTGGATCTGTTGTTTCAATACTAATTCTGCCTGTATTAAAACTGTTTTTATTTTTATTATTTGATATGTACCAATTCTTCATAACAAATTAAAGTAACTTGTTAATTAATTCTTTTACAGCTATCAGAGGAGTGCGATAATACCCCCAGAAGTAATCGTAAAATTTAACCCAATAACGATTATGGAGGGTCACCATTATAGAAACTATTTTACAATTGTCAATTATTTTTAACATAAACCACTTACGATTGGACCATTGGGTGAAATCTGCGGTTCTAAGAGTTAAGAAATTTCCTTTTAATTCTTTAATTGGAATGAACTCGTAATCTTTGTAGTTTGAAGTTTTTACAATAAATGAATTTTTTGTTCTTTTCTTTAAACTCCTAAGATAGCCTTTCCACATACTATCACCATAACAAAATCCTCCAAGGCTATAAAAAATATATTTTCCTTTATTTTTTTTCTCATAAGGTTGTATAGTGTGTGGATGGTGTCCCATAACTATATCAACCCCATTGTCTATAAGTTCTCGTGCATCTTTTCTTTGTTGTTTTCTAGGATAGAAAGAGTAGTCAACACCCCAATGAATACTGCAAATTACTTTATCAACCTTTCCATTCAATTTGGTTACATCGCTAATCACTTTTTCTATACTGTAGTAATTAATTAACAATTCTGGAAAGTTTTCTGTTTTGGGATCTGTACTTTTTTCAACGTAGGCTAAAAAGCCAATTCGTTGTCCATCCCTCTCAATAATTACTGGCTCAATATGCTCCTGCTTCCATCCTGCTCCTGTATGGCATATACCTATTTTATCGAGCAAGTTAATGGTTGCCTTCAACCCGTCCATCTTGCAGTCGTAAATATGGTTGTTAGCCAGGGAAACGCAGCCAATATTTAGTTTAGTTAGTAGGTCTTTTACTACTTCGTAGCTTGCGTAATGAATTATACTTTTTTCGTTATTGTATTCTGCTCCTGCCTTAACTGGCGTTTCAAGATTGGCAAATACCAAATCTGCCTCCTGAAGTATGGGTGCAACCATACTAAAGCGTTCGACATTTTTTTCGGGCTGTTCGCTTATTAGGCCATTGAAGGCTATGTCGCCGAGGAGGATAATGTTCATTGCTAATCCTCCATAAGTTTCAAGTATTTTGGTACAATTTCATTTTCTACTGCATACGAAAGCGTTTTGGTTTTGCTTTCTTCGAAAATGATATTTGAGGAATAAGTATTTAAGTTTAACGCAATTTTTTGTAACCCTTCTGCAAAACTTTCGGGATTGTCCTCTATTATTACCCCATTGTTTTGAGTTATTACTTTTTTATTTTCATTTGTTCCGGTTGCAATTGAAACTAGGCCAGAGACTATGTATTCATCAAGTTTTGTAGCTACGACATCAGTATAATACTCAGTGATGGGTATATAGGCAACTCCAATGTTGCAAAGACTAAAATACTTTTCTAAATCACCATTTGGCAAAAAACCATGAATTTTTACAATACTTTCAAGATTATACTTTTTTGTGGTTTCTAATAATAATTTCTCATCGTCTTTTGACCCTCTACCAATAATGTCATAGGTAATTGGTTTGTTATAATTATTGACTTTTAAAAACAAAGCTAACCCCTCAATGGTTTCATGTATTCTTCTGTTAGTTAAAGTTCCAATGTAAAGTAAACGAAGGTCGTTGAAAGATTTTTCTTCTTTTGATAAAGGATTAGTGCCCCATCTTGTTGTTATTACTTCTTTATTAAATAGGTTGAATTTATTAATCATCCAAGGAGACCCTACAATAATTCGTTTAAAAAAAAATGTATTAAATTTATATTGTATGTCGATAATTATATTTATAATTTTTGATTTTGTTACAGCACTTGTCCCCATTGACAACACAAGTTTGGATTTTGGGCTGAAAAGTGGCAGTATAAAGCACAGCTTGTTGTTGTGAACTATTATTAGGTCGTATTTTTTTTTTCTTAAAAAGAATGAAACACTTTTGTAAAAGTTGAATAAGATTAATAAGTTTTTTACCTTTTTGCCTTTCACAGGCATCTCTTTATTTAAAGAGATGATTTGATGATGAGTACTACTGTACTGTTCCAAGTCTACTGAGTTGTCGTCTGAATAAATATACCAATTAACATCAAAGTATTTAGCTAACTCTAATGTTCTGGTGAGGTGATATCTAGGATGAACAAGAATAGGTTTAATAATAAGAATTCGCTTTTTGTAATTCATAATTTACACTAAAATTATTTTAAGATTATCCGTTTAGATAACAAAGCGCCCAACCGTTATGGCGAACCACTAAGTGATCGATGAAGTCAAACCCTTGCCTTTTAAGGGTTTTAGCTCCTTAGCGAAGCGATTTCGCCCGTGCCTGTGTGTTAACACTTTGGCAGGTAGGGAAGGTAATCCTTAATTTTACTGAGTAATAATAGATTGATTGCTTCGAAATCCGCTGTACGTTGGTTGCTTCGTTGTAGAAACACTCCCTGCCTGCCGCCTGCCGCCTGCCTGCCGCCTGCCTGCCGGCAAAGGCAGGGCAAAGGCAGGGCATAGGCAGGGCTAGGGCAGGCTCGCAATGTCAAATTCATTACTATATTGTTGTATCATAAGTTTTTCATCACTTTAGGCATAAGTAATGATTAATATTTAATGTCGTATAAAACACCAAAGTTGCAAA
>JAVERT010000046.1:0-10545 GCA_034006985.1 Gudongella sp. | reverse complement strand
GGTCTTCTCGCTTCAATCCACGCACCCGTGAGGGTGCGACTGTCAACCTTAAATACTGAATCCAATAAAAAGATTTGTAGATTTCGTATTTCGAAGAAAAAAAACGTAACCAGTGAATATTCACTGTATTGGTCATGAATCATTGATCTAACCCATCATAGAATGTATGGTCACTCGGGTTTAGAACATAAGTGTGTCATCCAAATCAATGGGTTTATGGGCTCCGATGTGCATGATTTTGGATGGATTATTCCCTAGGTTGTACAACCTAAGACTATCTTTTTCCACATCTATTGCATCTATCAGTTCTTTCTCTAGAGTCACCCTCTGAGCGGGCGCCAATCTGCATTCAAAAACGGACTTCTGGACTCTTATTCCGTAATTAATGCATATTTTCGCCACATGCCTCAGTCTGCGACGTCCGTCGACATCGCCTGTGTCAACATCATAGGTCACGAGAACGATTATGTGCAGTCACCTCTTGATGATGTATGGAGGGTATCCTTCGATATCGCCGCGAAGGTTCTTCGCAAGTAACATAGATTGGGCAAATGGAATCAGACCCGTAGGAATCGACTCTCCCAGGAAGGGGTGGACGGTTTGTACAGATTTTGACTTTTGCCACCCGTCGATAACGGTTGCACGTGTGTTATCATCCATCAGGAACGATCCTGCTCCTTCCTCAACAAACCCATCTGCGAAAACCATTCCTAGGTTGACCAGGCGTAATGCCATACGGTCTGCGATCGGTCTTAGTTCTTCCATGATATCAAGAGCAAGAGAGGGACGACCAGGACGGTCTGTGTGTAGGAAACCGACATAGGGATCCAATCCTGTGGATTCTAACGCGGAGCGTACATCATTAGCAAGCATCGAGTACAAAAATGACAGCAGGGAATTGAATCTGTCACGTGGAGGTCTGCGCGAGCGCCCTTCCATATGAAAATGAGCTCTGTCTTTCAGTACAAGACAATCCAATGCATGGAAGTAAGTTCTGGCGGCATCCCCCTCTATGCCCCGAAGTTCCTCTCTAGACGATATGGTTTTCAATACATCAATGCTGCTCGTCAGTCTTTCGATTGCATTGTGAACCTCGTCGGCTCCTTCCAAATCTGGATGATTGCTAACTCCTTTTCTGAGGATGGCTCTGCAATTGATCAGTTTTCCATCAATCATATTCCTCGATATTTTCAGTGACGCATCTTCATTATCTGCCAAGCGGTACTGTGCTCTTCTAAGCAGGACATTACCCCGGGTTTCACCATGTACCGATGCCAGGAACCGGCCGTTAGGTTTCATGAATGTCATGGTGACATCGTTCTCGGCACATAGGCTCATCACGCCTGGGCTGGCACCAGGACGGCCGAAGCACACGACCTGTTGAATGTTGTGTACAGGGGCACGACCTTTCTCCTCCCCAGCAATCTCGATCACTATATTCGTCCCATCACGCCTGATATACGAATCAGAACTGGTGATGTACAATGTGTTCAGGAGCTTTCTGATCGCTCTCCCTCCATATCAATCAGATACTTGTCCACCTCTTTGGTTCTCTTTATACCAGGGGCACATTCCTCCCGGAGGGAGCAACCTTTGCACAAAGGAGTCTTTATTGCCGGTGGCAGTTCACCCGACTGTAACAGCATATGCATATCGTTCGCCAGAAGACGGGTCTTGTTTCGGAGGGCATCATCAATCTCTACAGTTTCCCGCCTACGTTCCATGCCGTAGAACAGGAAACTATTGTGTACATGGGTATGGAGGGATTCTTCCAGTGCCATGGATTGCGCACATAATTGGACCCGATCCCAGTCGCCTTTCTTCCTGTGACCTACCTTGTACTCGACAGGAGATACTTGGTAAGTGCCTTTCAATCCTTCTACAGGATGTCCCTCAGAATCCCTCCTGAACTCCACTAAATCGCATCTTCCTGAGAGTCCAAGTTCAGATGAGGAGACTCGCACCCCCCTGGCGATGAATAAGTCCTTGCGCTTCTCCCGAGAGGGTTCATCGACCCGTTGATGGAAGACATTGCCAGCAGCGGTTCTGGCATCATCTGTCCACATCTGTTCCATGTGGATAAGTGCCCACTGCCTCCTACAGAAGCAGTAGTGCTGTATTCCGGATAGCATAAGGTAGTCATCCTCATCATAAGTCATCTCGGTACCCTCAGATGACTTCTGTGTCCAAACCCTCCAGCGACTCGAGTTTAATATCGTAATCGTCTTTCCCTGAGGGATTATCGCATTTCTGTTTGACTTTGATAGAGTCGTGGACCTTAGCGGACGAGTATTGACCAATTGGACAGTTATGTGTCCACCAAACCAGCTTCACGATGTCCATGCTACCGTCAGGTCTGGCCGATGAGCAATCATTCACAAAAAGCGTTCTAAGAGCCTCCTTCAGTGCAGTAGCATCCTCTTCCGAGAAACCAGTCTTGGACGCTAATTGAGGGTTGATACTTCCGCGAACCACATACATCCCATGGTCCACCCGGTACTTCATACCCATGGTGTCTGAACCTTTCTTATCTCCCGTCTCTGAATTTACAGACTTAGTTATCTGGGTGCTCGTTATATCCACCGGGGAGACACTGATGGCCGGACGGATAGACACAGGCCCCCTGATTCCTATCGACATGCCATCCGCTCCTTTGGTCTTGAAGGCCAGTAGCTGACCGAAAGCCCTAATGTCATACCATTCTCTGCAGGCCTCGGTGACTAATTTGTCAGCATCCTTCCCGCACCTGTTGATAATAGGTTCAGCACGTTCCTTGAGGCTTTTCATACCATCGTCCGCACGGTCAGATGATTGGACAAATATCCTAAAACCCATATCTTGTAGCCTGTTACGGAGCTTACGCTTTATGCAGACGTCGGAGATCTCTCCGAGTCCATCCACTGTTGTTCTTGGGCGGTTGCCGTTGAGTGGATCACCATTGGGGTTTGCACCCTCCACAAATATCACAGCTGCGAAATCTACCTTATTCGTTATCCCTGTCATTTTCATCACCTATCGTCTCGTCTTTTTTCCTGTAATGATCTTCACGCTGGCAATGGTATGCTAAGAGGAACTCTCCGCTCAATTTGGAATTGTTTCTGAAATCATCCCCCTCGAACATGTCCATAATACCAGAGATTTTGGTCATGTAGTAGTTTGCCTTGGGCCCTAGTCTTGAGGCATAGGGGACCAGCGCGAGTTCGATATCCTTCCACGTGGCATATGGGAATTCCGAGAACCTCTGCATCAACCGGATTGCCGTTGTCTGACGGTTCTCACCAGCGCTTTTCAGAGCAGAGCTCTCCATGAGGTCTGCCATAGCCAACAATCTTCCGTACAAATAGTCTCTGGAGTTCCTTTTTTTCTCTAAAACCATTTCATATTTCCCTCCTGTCATACGTTTATAAACAGAACAAGCTATGCTCAGGGTCTTCTCCCATTCCCATTCGTTCATCGCCTGTGGGTTCGACGCACGTCTCACAATTGAATTCACAATGTCTCTGGGTATCTGCTCTCCGTCAATTATACAGGGTAGCAGACGTTTCACAGTATGAGCGATTATCTTATCATCGGTTTGCATACCGTATACCGCAAGAGCCAGGTCTCTGGGCGATGGGGCACCTATGAATATGATCTTCTTACTTTTACCATCTTCTTCGGTGACTTTGGCATATTTGTGTATCCATGCACACCCGTTATGCCAATCCTCCAATCTGTCGACCATGTCTTTTCCCAACTCTCTGCGGAATGTTATGATAGATATCTTACCCTTGTTCGACTGCGCCGAGTCCAAAACCATAATCATAACATTCTTGTCCAGAATATCCGAGTTATACCCGCGCAGTCTATTATTCAAGTGTCTTGCGGCTTCTACATTGGTGAAAGCTTTGTCGTCTTCGACACGTATGAAGTCGTATACGTTGTTCTCCACCGGATTGATCACCCGGTCTCTAGTAGCAGTCCAAGCGACAATGCACAGGTCACCGATGTTACATCCCTGACGGGCTATCAACCATCTCAACGCGCTATGAATCTTCTGGGAGACCTCAAAACCAAGACCATATACTTGATCAGGTGTCTCAAAACGACCATAATATCTTAATCCTTCGTTGTCAGTAGATGATATTATTTTGCTTCTGTCTCCTGAGTTACGTATTCTGCTGGGGTGGTTCTTTGCCAGCGATAACTCTGTACCTGTGAGGTAACATAACCCTCCAGAGTTTGTCTTAGATTTAACGTAAGAGATCCAAGATTTGGCGAGTGCCTCATCATCCCATGTGTCAATACACTTGCCACCGTCATCCACGGACCAACACACGAAGGCATCTTTCTGCTCCCCCGTCAACTTGGCGATGGTGAACAGTGGTGCATCGGGCGAGTCTTCTTTACTGAGGAGGATTCCATCCGAATCGGCAACCAACACCCCGGAGGCGAGAAGGTCTTCCACGATAGTCCCCTTTGTAAGATATTTGTGCACAGAAACAACCTTACTGTTGGAGAGTTCGCTCCCGCACCAATCGCTCAATTGTTCCATGAACTGAACATGAAGGTCTCTATATTTTGGACCAATCTTCTCTTTAGTGTACCTGGAGATGTCATCTACCATGTATGAGAGTTTATCATCCAGAGGATGCGGGATCGAGTTGCTTGTTCTACCTGCTGAATCCTCTGTGCAAGGGATAATGGTGTTCTGTCTATCTTTGGATATTACATCGGCTGTGATAAAATTGCTTTCTTTATCTAGTATTATGTTGATATGCATGTTGTTTAGGGTATGACATATCGGTATGAGGGGAACTTTATCTTTTTTGGTAGAGGGATCTATTATGCAGGAGTCGTAAGTTTCCAATAAGGCACCCATCCAGTTCACGTCATGTCCTCCTTGGATATGCCGATTTTACGTGCTTCGTAGTCCTTTATGTGTTTGCGGATTTTGCAGTCGTTCGGAGAGATGAACTCAATGACTCCGTTTTTCATTTCCGGGTACCAGAAACGGGCCACCATCTCACCTCTTCCAGTCTCGTCAGCGTAATCGAATCCATGTAGCATGAGACCGAATGGGTAAGAAGAAGTACCATCATACGCCCCTTCCCCCACACCAAAGCGACACGGTTCTACATACCCCTGACACTCCCTTGTCCCTAGGAATATATCTCTGCGTCCGCCTTTCTCCAGCGCCCTCTTAGCTTGGAAATAGTGCTTATTTTCATTGCGGTCATCAGTCAGGTCATCGCGTATTGTGTTCCATTCGAAGTGTGCCTGAACCTGATATTCTACATCATGTAGATAGGTGTAGATTGACAGGTCGTGGGTATCGGCTTTGCCGTAACGTACCAGTTTAACGTTCACCGACTCGTTCCTGATAGGGCGCATGATGCGTATCATATCCACATACCATACAATTGTCGGCTTCCAATAGATACTCTCCGTAATTCCCTTGACAGCCTGGTATGTGGGTACTGGGTACGTAAACTTCTCACCACCGGCCTTCGTCACCGGATCCGTGAAGAGAGCACGTCTACCCCAGAGCCTGTATTCTATAATATTATCCATCTTACACCTCTTTCAGAAAATAATTGTATCCATATTCGGGCTCTGGCATATGCCAAGCTCCTCACTGTAATATCCATCAACTAGGCAGAATATCGGTTTCCCCTCCACCAGTTCACGTGCTATGCCTGCCTCCAGCATCCGATTTAGTGAGAAAGTGTTCACAGAGTAATGTTGCAGAATGCGCATGACCTCGATAGAAGGGGATTTACATGAACACAGAAGAGATATGTAATTACGGGCACGACTATCGTAGGGTACGATCACACTTCCACAGGATTCTATAACGTTGAACTTTCTGTTCGCAGTCATGAAGGCCTGTTTCATCATCACCTTCGGGTAATCGTTGTTGTTTCTTTCACGAAAAGTCCTGACAGCGGCACAGTTAGAAGACAACATGTCAAAGAGGCTCGACTCTGGATTATCGGTGCGGTATGTCATGTCGATACTACGTTTATAGAAGTACGTGTCGAAATATTCACTTATAGCTCTGGGGGAGATGGGGTCTTCCGGATAACGTCTCAACACAATCTCTGCACACTTGCGCCCCTCGTCTATGTCTATCAATGGGCCCAGATTCTCATCAGTCCTGACAACGAACACATCACCCACATCCCTTTTGGCGTGACGGTTGCAACGACCTGCTGCCTGGGCTATCGAGTCAAGCCCTGCCATGCTTCTTATCACTACATCGAAATCCACATCCACTCCTGCCTCGATGAGCTGAGTGCTCACGCAGACCAGCTTTTGAGTTCCCAGCGATTCAACCACCTCGCCCAGGATCTTTTTTCTGTGGACGGGACACATGTTTGTGCTCAGGTGATAGAAAATAGCACCGCCGTGAGAATTCGTTTTCAGGCTTTCATATACACTTCTTGCCATACTCTTGGTATTGACAATCACCAAGACACTATTGACAGTATCCAACAGATCAAGGGCCTTGTCTGCAAGGTTTTGCGCGTTCCACGCCTTTCCAGAGGGGTTCACGTAAGATATCCTGGTCCGCCTCAGAGATTTGGACAGCCCACCCACGTCATGTACAATTTCGGAACTCGGTGGCAATTCTAATCTGTATGTCAAATCCCCTCCCAGAAGGGGCTGCGTTGCAGTGCACAGAATAACCGAAGATCCGCAATACTTTGTCAGAAATGTTATTGCCTCGTTGAACATGAATGTGGCCTTGATAGGAAGACTCTGTATCTCATCGAAGATTATGATTGAGTTTGAAAGGTTGTGCATCCTGCGGACACGTTTAGTTCCAGAGGAAAAGAGAACCTCAAGGAACTGTACCATTGATGTGAATATTATGGGGCCATCCCACGTATCGGTCCCAAAATCCAGGTAATCGTTGGAATCTTGTTCGTTACCCCCTACATCTACATTGGAATGGCACTCGATGACGCACCCGTCGTCAGGTTGTATGTCGAGGGCCTCTCTTATAACAGAAGCATTCTGCTCGATTATTGTCAGGTATGGTACGACGAATAATATTCTGTCCATGTCGTGTTTTATTAGATGGTTAATCGCGAATCTGAATCCCGATAGGGTCTTTCCACCGCCGGTTGGAACCGACAGCGTGGAGACACCTCTATCTCTTTCTGATTCTTTCAGACACTCTTCGGATATACGTTTTCTGATGTCTGATATTTTATCTGAATTCGGGAATGAATCCAGATACTCATTTAATTTTTCATTCAACCTCGGCCAATCTGTTTTTCTTTCAGGGGTCGGGATTCCATTCTGAAAAGATGAGGTATCTATCCTATCTGCATCAATCAAACAACTCAGTAGCAGCCTATTGAGGAGTCCAAGCCGCATCACTCCTCCATCCTGGAGACTTTTGGAATCAGAGATTATGTTACGAATCAGATTCTCAAGTTCTTTGATAGCATCAATCCGTATTTCCTCTATATCTTGCAAGATGCTCCCATCTATACGATCTACGCATTCTTTGTAGTGGGTCAGAACCGAGTCCTTGCCCATGCGTTCGGCATAAGTGTTCTTTCCTTCCGGAGATACGCAATCGATAAGGCCAGAGTGATGCGATGCTATAGCTAGTTCAATCATCTCTGAAGCCATTATGTTGAGACTTGCATCCTCAGAGGGCACCATCTCCCTGAAAAACAGGTATTGCGCTCCGGCAGTGGAGTGGTCTATATCACCACGTTTGAATCCTGAATCCTCGTCGGATAGATATTGATTGAAGTTCTCGCTGGCCTTGCCCAAATCATGTAGCAGACCCAAAAGCCTTCCTGTCTTTAGTAGGTTAATTTTCGAGGCAAACGCTCCCGACAGATCTGCAGTCCCCCTTAAATGCTGTTCTAGGCTTTGGACCTTGCCAGTGTCCCGCCTGATATGAGCGACATTCACGGTTTGTTCGCTGGACACAATAAACACTCAGTTTCCAGACCCTAAATATATTTTGATTCATATTTAATTTTAGCTTAACATAAATAACATTCCAAATGTTTTCATTCCCACATACTGGTGAAAAGCTTCTGTGATGCAGTATTCGACGACCGGGTTTTCTTTTTTCGGTCAGCGTTATCAATTCGATAATATTCCCGTTGAAAAATCCAGTGGCCAACTCGTGCGCTGTCGAGTTGAGATTACAAAAATATTCTGAATATGCAGAATGTATTCATTCTGATACCGTTTGTTAACACCATTTGTTGAGCTTCTCTTTTACAGCGTCTGACGATTCGGAATCAACCGCCGAGAGTCGCAGAGGTTTCTTCCATTCACCCGGCAGTTCTCCGACAAAAGCGATTCGGAAGTCCCCTCCGTCTTGAATACCGTCCTCAGAAGACCCGCTCAGAGACAGAGGTAGTACGCGTTCAGGAGGTACTCCTCCCAGTATTTCTGAGCCAGCTTCAGCAGGATGTTCTTGACGGGCCATATATCCGTTCTTCCGGACGCGAAGTCCTGCAACGCGTTCCGGAAGCGCTTCCTCTCGGCTTCCGTGGCCGTCCCGTTCACATGGCCCCAGACGTGCTGCGCCGCATTGTCCGCGTTCCCCGCGGTGGCAGGTCTTCCCAGGGACTCCTCGATCGTCCGGTACATCTCCTGTGCAGGATATGCTGACTTGTCCCGCAGCAGCGCCCTGATGCGGTCGTAGCCTTCCTGGGACCTCTCCAGCACCGAGTACTTGTAGCGCGTCCAATCGGATTCAAGCGCGCCGATCCCCCTGTCGGAGACGCAGTTCATGCATTTCAGCGCGGACAGGTTCTTGTCCTTCACCTCGAGCATGATGTCGGTGCCTGTCCTGGAAACCTCACGATGATAATCGAGGAACTCGTCGATCCTTATGGATTCGGAATGGGCTCCCGGCTTCTTGCCCTGGTTCTGCTGGGAGTAGTGGACCTTCTGAGGGCCGTCCTCATTCGTCCAGGTCTCCCTGCACATCTCTATCCATTCCACGTCCCTGCGTGAGGTGTCCGCCGGGTTCACGGCGTTGTGCAGGTTGTCGTACACCGCGGGCATACCCGCCTCGGAAACGGTTTCCAGCATATCCGCGATGTCGAACAGCCGGTCGTCGTTCTCCAGCACAAGCCTTCTCCTGACGGCCGGATCCAGAAGCCTGTACCTGGAACGAAGCGCTCCTTGGCACGCTCCTTGTCGCCGTAGACGCCGCCCAGATGGAGCACCATCTTGTGCTCCGGGCCGAGCCCCAGGCAGTCCAGGACCTTCGCGTGGTAGTCCGGGTCCCTCGCGGCCCCGTCGGCCGTGTTCTCGTCGGTAGAATTCAGCACTGTGTACTGGCCGGGATGCATGGACACCCTCATCCCCGACCTGCGGATCTCCCCGCCGATGGATTCCAGTTTATCGGAATGGACATCCTGCCACGGCAGCCCCTCCGACAGACTCGATCCGAAGGGTATCAGGTCCGAGGATATCCGGAAAAGCCTGATGCCGTTCCGGATGTTATACCGGATCAGTCTTTCCAGGGAATCGAGGTTGTCGCCTATCAGGGAAAGGAGCAGCTCCTCGCCGGCATTCCTCATCGTGCAGCTTCTCATGCCGCTTCCGTGCACGCCCAGCGCCAGACAGGCGTATCCGATGCTCATGCGGACCTCCGTCCGTGCCTTCCATTCATGGCGGGCGTAAGGCGGTTCATGGCAGCATATCCCTTCGAAGGACCGCCCGGGCTCACGGGGGCCCCGGAACCACGGGGAGTCTGAGTATCGTCTTCAGCTTCTCCTCCTCCACCCTGTTCGGATCCGAGAGGTATATCTCATGGTAGGGGCCGTTCACTCTGTACCCTTGCTCTAGGATGTGCTCCTGCATCCCTCTCACCGATTCGGTCGTGGAGCTGTAGCTGCCAGTGTGTAGGATCTGCACGGAGAACCCCTCCTCGATATCGAGGAGATACGCGGAATCCAGATTCAGTTCGGGCTTCCTCCTCTTCGCGGCCTCCCTGACCGATTCGAACAGCTCCTCGTCAACGAATTCGGGCTGGCGGATGATCATCTTCCACGTCCAAGTGGTTTCGTCCTCGGGATCGAAAGGAGCCTCCCGGGTGCCGTAGAGCCCCTCCGGGGGCATGACCGTGTATTCGAAGCAACCCTCGGGTTGGATCCCGTGCATCCTGCACATCTTGATCCCGTAGGCCAGATTGAAAAGCGTCTGCATCCTGCCCTGTATCCTCTCCCCGTCGAGCGGTCCCTCGCCGTCCACGGCTATGAACCTCATGGACGGGACGGAAACCTCGAAGATGCCCGGTTTCGGAGAGTACAGGTCTTTCCTCTCCTTCTTGAAATCCCTTTTCGTCATACGAACCCCGGATTTCATATCGCCCTGCGGCATATTAAATAGCACAGCGTCCGGTGCGAAGGAGGGCGGAGCCCTCCTTCGCGTGACGGGAGACAATCCTCGGGACGGTCGGAAGGAAACGTCCCCGGTTCCTGATCCGAGACATCTTGCCGCGGAAACTGTAAAAGGATGGGAGGGCGGACCCCCTCCGCCTTTCCACGTCCCGTCGGTCCGTGAAGTGCC
>JAVERT010000045.1:0-10604 GCA_034006985.1 Gudongella sp. | reverse complement strand
CTCTTCGGTAAAAAATACATTGCCTGGTACTAATGCGACTTCTCTTTTACTTGCTTCCTCGTAAAAACGGATAGAATCCCAGTTGGATGGGAGTTTTACCCAGATGCTAAGTCCACTATCAGGTGCTTTAAATGAAAATCCAGAACCCTCTAGTTGTGTTAATTCTTTTAACATTATGGAACTTGTAATAGCTAACAGAGAGATTTTATTGTTGAGATGGTTGCAGCTCTAATTGAAAGATTAACCTTTAGATCACATGTTTTGAATATGGATGTAGTTTTGTTTCGAAGTTAATATTTCAAAGATGAATCAAATAACAGTTCTGTAAAACTAAACTAAAAAGAGTTAAAAGAAATATTTTAATCTGATCTCGATATGTACAAAAACATATAAAAAAATAGAAAAAATAGTATGTCAAGCACAAATGAAAATGTTCTAAAAAGATTGAAGCATAAGCACCAGCGATAGTTGGTGCTTTTATGCTTTCTAGAATCGAATTTCTTGTGAATAGACTTTATCTTCAAATAATTTTTCAGTTTCAAATGTACGATGTTTCTGTGAAATAGCTTGCCTTAAGAAGGATTCAGCTTTCCAAGGATGACTCATAGAAGGCACATACCTCTTTTTAGGTTTCTGAGGCACCGAGTAATCGAAGTTTCTTGACTCAATTTCATGCAATGGTATTTCATCAAGTGAGTAAACATGATCATTGATGCTTGCGAACAGGTTATCATCTTTCCAAAATATGCTGAACGCGGTCGTCTTGGATGAGTATCTTCAGTGGTAATTATCTTCTCTTGAATGGCCGCAATCTCATTCTTAGACTTGTACTTCTTCTTATCAGCCATCAGTTTCTTTTGCATATCCTTTTTGATTCGCTTAGTAGCTTTAGGAGAAATAATCTGTTCATCCATCAGAATATTTCGCACAGTGGCAACAGAAATCTTGATGTCATCATGTTCTTGAAGAAGTTCACAGAAGTGCTGGAAATTAGCCTCTGGATACTTGTTTAGATAGAGATCCATAATATCATTACGTATCTCTTTAGAGAGTGCATGCTTAGGTTTCCTTCCCCTGTTACCATGTATGAAGAAAGCTTTTCCTTGTGTTTTGTATCCATTAATCATGCGATTGACTTGTCTTTTTGTGCAACCGAGCTTCAATGTTGCAGCATCTTTGTTACCATCTATATCAACCAGCTTTTTAATTACCTTATATTTAAATTCCTCGTTCAATCTTAATTCCAGCTTTTTCATTCTGTCACCTCGATTTATTAGTCGAGGTCTATTATATACTCTTGGGACATTTTCACATAACTCTTAATGAGACATTATCAAATATTGTTCACTAATATATAAAAAAATAGGGAAAATAGTATTGACAGGAAAATGTTTTCATAGTATGCTATTTTCATGGGTAGGGTGGACAGACCACAACTGGTAGGACCAACATACCAGTAATTAAAATAAACTTACTTAGGAGTGAAAAGAATGTTTAAAGAGGTACAAAAAAACAGAAAATTATATATGCTGGTTGTCGAGCAAATTCAAGCTCTCATTGAAGATGAACATCTAAAGTGTGGTGACAAGCTTCCATCAGAAAGAGAATTATCACAAAAATTTGGTTTATCTAGATCCACAGTTAGAGAAGCAATATCTGCACTGGAAATAATGAAGATTGTAGAAGGAAGGCCTGGTTTAGGGACCTTTATAACAGACTGCAAAACTGGTGATGATTATTATATTGATGAATTAAGCGAAGCTGATGCTATAAGTCCAAGTGAAATATTTGAAGCTAGATTAATATTAGAACCTCAAATTGCTAAACTCGCAGCTATGAGGGCAACTAATGAAGACTTGGAGAACATGAAAAACATTTTAGACCAATCAGAGTTACTAGATGAATCTCAATTAGTTGAATTTGAGGTTTTAGATGGGAAATTTCATGATTTAATAGCTATAGCAGCACATAATGATGTGCTTAATAAGTTTTCTAATAGTATAAGTAACTTAAGGGAAAGTAAATTATGGGGAAATATGAAGTACAAAAGCCTTAGAAAAGGTGGAAGAGCGTCTCGGTATAAAGTTGAGCATAGAGAAATTTACAATGCATTAAAAAATAGAGATTTTACCAAAGCTGAAGCTTTAACAAAAAAACACCTAACGGATATAAGAAGAGATATATTTGAAGATATCGAATAGTAGGAACAGAAAGGGGGGTTGTTTTAAAAGCCATGTTTAGAAAATCAAGTTGTCATTAGAGGATAAGTAATCTGCTAAAAACAAAGGGAGGGTATTAAAGTGAAAAGAAAATTATCATTATTATTTGTTATCGTACTTATGTTAGTATTAGGAGCAGGATGTAGCCAAGAAACAACGCCTGAACCAGTGCAACCAGCTGAATCTCCAGTAGAAACACCTACAGAAATAGCAGTTGAAGAAACTGAACCCATGACACTGATTGCTGGGTCAGCTAGTTCTGGTGGAGCTAACTATTTAATAATGGCTGGTTGGGGAGAAATTATTAACAACAACACTAAACATAGAATAATAACTGAAGCAACAGGAGGTCCTGCATCTAATATTGAACTTATGGCAAATGGGGATGCACAAATTGGAGTAATTGCTATGTCGATTGCAATGCCAGCATTTAAAGGAGAAGGTTGGGCTGAAGGGAAAGATTTCAGCAACATGAGAAGTATGTTTGGAATGCATGATGCTTTAATGGATGGAATAACTTTAGAAAAAAGTGGAATTAAAACTATATTTGATTTAGAAGGAAAAACCGTTTCTGTTGGTCCAGCAGGAGGAACTCCAGCATTAGCTATTCCAGATATTCTTGATTATTATGGTATTAAACCTGTATATGTAAATCTAGGACAAGAAGATAGTATAAATGCATTAAAAGATGGTCAATTAGATGCAGCGTTTTTCTTTGGTGGAATCCCAAGACCAGCTTTCCAGGAGTTAGCAGCATCAAATAATGGTGTTCAAATTGGTCTTACAGATGAGCAAGTAGAAGAAATCATTAAGGAATTACCTCAATATTCTAAAGGAGTTATACCTGCAGGAACTTATAGCTATTTAACAGGAGATAAGTTAACTATTAGAGATAGATATGCATATGCAGTTTCTGCTGATGTTCCTGAGGGAGTTGTTTATGAAATAGTTAAGGCAACACTTGACAATTTTGATACATTAAAAGAAGTTCATGGGTCAGTTGGTGCTTTAGAGATTGAAGAGTTATTAGATGGTGTATCAATACCATTACACAAGGGAGCTGCCAGAGCTTTTGAAGAAAGAGGAATAGAAATTCCAGAACTAATCAAGCCAATAGACTAATATTAAGATTTGTTTAAGGGAGTACACCTCCCTTAAGCAAATAAGGAGACGAGATTGTATGAAAATTAAAGGAAGAAAAGGAAGAATTCTAGAAGGTAATAAAGGGTTAATTGTATCTTTTTTTGCAGCAATTATGGCAATTTACCAAATTTATTATGTCAGCATCGGAATGTTAGACCCTTGGTTATTTAGAGCTGGTCACTTAGGCTTTGGTTTAGTACTTATATTCTTACTTACTCCAGCAAATAAGAAATCACCTAGAAATGCTTTTTCTATACTTGATGCAATTTTTGCAATAATGTCAGTTATAATTGTAATTTACATAACTTTAAACTTAGATGCTCTTAATATGAGAGCTGGTGTATCCCCTACTACAATTGATATATTTATTGCAATAGCAACTATACTTTTAGTTTTAGAAGCTTCAAGGAGGTTCTTTGGGCCTGTACTATCCATTGTGGCAATCCTATTTTTAGTTTATGCTTATTTTGGAAGATACATTCCAGGTAGTTTTAATGTTCCGCCGTATACTCTTAAGAGAATTGCAAGTTATGTGTTTAGTACTACAGGAATATTTGGTACAGCTATAGCTACATCAGCAACATATGTATATTTATTTGTATTATTTGGAGTGTTTCTTGTAGGGACTGGAGTAGGAGATGTATTTATGGATCTTGCAAAAGGACTTACAGGTGGTGTAAGAGGTGGTACAGCAAAAGTTTCTGTTTTATCAAGTGCATTATTTGGATCAGTATCTGGAAGTGCATCATCAAATGTTGTAACAACTGGAGCTTTTACCATACCATTGATGAAAAAGTCAGGATTTAAAAGCTCCTTTGCAGCTGCTGTAGAAACTACGGCTTCAATAGGAGGGCTTTTCTTGCCACCTATAATGGGAGCAGGAGGATTCTTAATGGCGGATATTCTACAAATTCCTTATAGAGAAGTTGTAAAAGCTGCGGCAATACCTGCTATATTATACTATATTGTTTTATTTATGCTGGTAGATTTTGAAGCTCAAAAGTTAAAACTTAAAAAATTATCAAAAGAAGAGCTACCAAACTTCTTTAATATTCTTAAAACAAAAGGATATTTGTTAATTCCAATATTTATTTTATTATATGCTCTTCTTATAGTTAAGACATCTGCAATTAGAGCAGCATTATTGTCAATAGGAGCAAGTATAGTGTTTTCATGGTTTAATGCAGATACTAGAATTAGTCCAAAAAAACTTTTCAGACTATTAAGTGAAGGATCTGTTCAAGCCTTAAATATTGTTGGAGCAACAGCATGTGCTGGAATAATAATTGGCGTTGTACAAATGACAGGAGTAGGTTTAACATTTTCAAGTATGATAATGAAAATTGGAGGGACTTCACTAATATTGTCATTAATGCTTACAATGTTTGTTGCAATAGTATTAGGTATGGGACTACCAATTACAGCTACTTACATAACTGCATCTGCTATCTTAGCACCTGCACTTATTAGACTGGGGGTAGTACCAATAGCGGCTCACTTATTTATTTATTATTTCTCAGCTATTTCTGGGATGACTCCGCCTGTATGTGTAACAGCATTTGCTGCTGCAGGTGTATCTGGGGATGAGCCATTAAGTGTTGGGTGGCAGTCAGTTAAATTAGGTTGGGCAGCATTTGTATTGCCATATATGTTTGTATTTGGGCCAGAATTATTAATGATTGGTACTGTTTTTGGAGTTGCAAAAGCTATTGTTACAGCGTTAATAGGAACTTACTTTATAGCTCTAGGAGTTCATGGCATATTTGGAATTGATTTAATATGGTATGAAAGAATAATTGGAGTATTAGCTGGACTATTATTAATAAATGTAGGAAATTTTACTAATTACATAGGTTTAGGCCTAGTAGCATTATTCTTTGTGGTATTCTTTATCAGGAAAAGCAAAATAAGTAAAGTAGCAGTTAAGGAGGTAGACAATGTATAAAGTAACTTTGATCCACGGTGATGGAATTGGATTTGAAGTAGTAGAATCTTCAAGAAAGGTAATTGAAGCAACTGGGATTGATATACAATGGGATGTTAGGAAAGCTGGACAAAATGCGATTCCAGAGTTTGGAGATGTTGTGCCACAATCAACAGTAGAATCAATACTAGAGAATAAAGTAGCTCTTAAGGGTCCTTTAACCAATATAGTTGGGTCTGGTCAAAGAAGTCCTAATGTTGGATTAAGAAATGCTTTAGATTTGTATGCAAACATAAGACATGCTAAACATTTTCCAGGAGTACCATCTAAATGGGAAAATGTAGATATTATAGTAGTAAGAGAAGCTATGGAAGATGTATATGCTGGTGCAGAACAGATGATTGGGCCTGATGGGGCAGTAGCAATAAAATTTATCACAAGAAGAGGTACTGAACGAGTTGTAAGAAGAGCTTTTGAATATGCTATTGCAAACAACAGAAAGAAAGTAACAGCATCAGTGAAAGCTAACATACTGAAGTTAACTGATGGATTGTTTTTAAAAGTAGCTAGAGAAGTAGCACAAAATTATCCTCAAATCGAATATAGTGAAACCATAATTGATGCACTTTGTATGCATTTGGTTAAAAATCCATTTGATTTCGATGTAATAGTTACTGAAAATTGTTATGGAGATATTGTTTCTGACTTAACTGCAGGATTAGCGGGTGGTCTAGGTGTTGGTCATGGAGTAAACCTAGGAGACGGATTAGCGGTATTTGAATCCACTCATGGAAGCGCACCTAGGTATCAAGGTTTAGATAAAATAAACCCAACAGCAATGATTCTTTCGGGTGCTTTGATGTTAAAACACCTTGGTGAAAATGAAAAAGCCAGCATGATTTATACTTCAGTGCAAAAAGTATTGAAAAAAGGTGAAATAGTAACTTATGATTTAGGCGGTAGTTCTAAGACAAGTGAATATACTAATGAAATCATAAGAAATTTAAAATAATATAATTTATAAGGAGGATTACAATGAAATTAGTAACATTCAAAGTTAGTTGTATTGAGAGAATAGGAGTACTTTTAAATGATGAGAAGGTTCTTGATTTAAACATGGCTTATCAGAAGCAATTGGAGAAGGATGGAGAATTAGACTACAAAACTGTTGCTGATGCTTTATTGCCATCAGACATGGTAGGATTACTTCGTAGAGGAGATAAAGGTCTTGAACTAGCAGTAGAAGTTTTAGAAAATGCGGACCTAGAGGATAAATATATTTATAATTTAAATGAAGTTGAATTGATGTCTCCTATTCTAAACCCTGAGAAAATAATCTGTTTATCACATAATTACTCAGATTTCTTGGAAATAACAAAAGTTCCTGTTCCGCCAGTTCCAAGAATATTCTCAAAGTATAATAATGCAATTTGTGGTCCATACGATGATATCATAAAGCCAAAAGCATCAAATGAATTAGGATATGAAGCAGAGCTTGCATTTGTAATGGGAAAAACTGCAAGAAATGTAAAAGCTGAAGATGCTTACGATTACATCGCTGGATACACAATATTTAATGATGTAAGTGCAAGCGATGTTACAGCTACAGATACACAAGTATTAAGAGGTAAGACGTTTGATACATTTGCACCGATGGGACCTTATCTAATTACTAAAGATGAAGTTGAGGATCCCCATAATTTGACTATCAAGTGTTGGGTTAACGATAACATGCTTCAAGATGAGAATACATCATCTATTTATTATCAAATACCAGAATTAGTTGAATTTATATCAAGTATGTTTCCATTAAAACCTGGTGATGTAATAGCTACTGGAACACCATATGGTATAGCTAAATACCTACCTAATCCAGTTTATATGGTTGAAGGAGATGTTTGTACTGTAGAAATAGAAAAATTAGGTAAAATTGTAAATAAAATTGTTGATGAAAAATAATATATTAAAGTAAGGAGCACTTGTATGGGAAAAATAATAATGACTTTATTTGTTGCGGCTGTAGGTGGATTAGTAGGCATAAAACTCAAAATTCCCGCAGGTGCCTTAGTTTTTTCCATGCTAGCTGTTGCTATATACAATATTTACACAGCTAATGCATTCATTCCATATAATTTTAGAGTTATGGCTCAAATAGTTGTTGGTGGAATGATTGGATTAAGATTTACAAAAGAAACAATGGTAGAGATTAAAGAAATTTTGATTCCATCAATAGTAATTATTTTAGTGCTAACTGTGTTTAGCTTATTTCTTGCTTTTGTTTTACATAAAACAACAGGGATGGACATAGTTACTGCATTGTTTAGCACTGCACCTGGTGGGTTGACGGATATGTCTTTAATTTCAGATAGCTATGGAGCTGACAGCCCTAAAGTTGCTGTAATACATACTTTAAGGATTGTCTTAGTAGTTACTTTTGTACCTATTATTATAAAGTTTATAACAAGATTCATGTAAATAGAGGAGGAATACTGTATGTTTAAATCATTTTTATTCAATACACCAGAAATCATCTTTGGAATTGATGCAATTTTAGAGGTAGGAGTAGAAGCTAAAAAGTTGGGAGCTAAAAAAGTTCTTTTTATTTCAGGTAATAACGTTAAAAAAAATGGATACGTTGAAAAAGTTGAAGAACTTTTAAAAAAAGAGGGAATAGAAGTTCTAACGTTACTTGAAAGTAGAAGGACACCAGAGCCTACTACAGATTTACCTGAATCAGCTGCAAAACTAGCAAAAGAAGAAAATGTTGATGCTATTATTGGTATGGGAGGCGGTAGCGTTCTTGATGTAGCAAAAATGACAGCTGCTTTGATGACAAATCCATTAGGAACTAGAGATTATTTTGGTAAGGAAAAAGTATTAAACAAAGCAATACCATCAATTCTTATTCCGACTACTTCAGGAACAGGATCTGAAGTAACCAAACATGCAATATTTCTTGATGAAGAAAATAATGTAAAAAAAGCAGTTGCTTCTTCTAATATAATGCCTACGGTCGCTATAATTGACCCAATGACTACCTTAACTTGCCCACAGATAGTTACGGCAAATACAGGATTTGATGCCTTTCTTCATGCTGCTGAACCAATTCTATCTACTAGATCTAGCATTTTGACAGATACTATAGCTCTAAAAGCGATAAGTATAATCAGTAGGTGGTTAGGACCAGCATATGCTGATGGTAATAATGTTGAAGCAAGATATAATATGGCTTTAGGGTCATTATTAGCGGGACTAGTGTTAAACAATGCAGGAACTAGTTTAGTCCATGCTTTAGCTTATCCAATAGGGGGAGAGTTTCATGTTCCTCATGGACCTAGTTTAACTGGACTAGTCAATTCTTGTTTTGATTATATTATGGTGGCTAAGCAAGAAAAATTTGCTGAAATTGCAGAAGCTATGGGAGAAGTTACACAAGGAATTTCAGAAAGAGAAGCTGCACAATTAGGTTTAAAAGCAATTGATAATTTGATGAATATAGTAAATTTGCCTACTACATTGACAGCGTTGGAAATAACTGATAAATCAAAGGTTGATAGATGGGCAGAAGAAGCGTTTATGGAGAAAAGGTTACTTGGGAGAGCTGCAAGAAATCTTAGTTTAGAAGACATTAAAAATATATATTTAAATGCTTTTTAGTTTTATAAGTATTTTTAACTAAAATATCTTAGTATCAAAATTTAAAAAATTTCGAAGGAGTGTAGACATGGCTAAAAAGAAAAGTATATTAGATTTTCACAAAATGAAGAAAAGTGGAGAAAAAGTTGCCTGGGTTACTGCATATGATTTCCCAATGGCATCATTTGCTGAACAAGCAGGGCTTGATATGATTCTTGTTGGAGATTCTTTAGGTATGGTAACATTAGGATATCAAGGGACAGTTCCTGTAACAATGGAAGATTGTATATCTCATTGTCAAGCAGTTAAAAGAGGAGCTCCTAATACTTATATAATTGGAGATATGCCATTTGGTTCATATCATCAATCTGATTCACAAGCAGTAGGAAATGCAGTTAGATTTCTTAAAGAAGCTGATGTTGATGCAATCAAATTAGAGGGTGGGATAAGAGTTCTTAGCAGAATCAAAGCGATATCAGATGCAGGGATAGTAGTGTTTGGACATATCGGATTGACTCCACAAAGTGCAGGACAACTTGGTGGATTTAAAGCACAAGGATTATATGTTGATAGCGCTAGAGAGCTTATTAAAGATGCAATAGCTATAGAAGAGGCTGGCGCATTAGCTTTATTACTAGAAGCAGTACCACCTGAATTGACCGAGTTTATTGCAAACAAGCTTTCAATCCCTGTATATTCCATAGGAGCAGGTCTCCCTTGTGATGGGCAGTTGATAATTTGTGGAGATATGTTAGGTTTATTCCAAGCCTTTACACCCAAATTCGTTAAGAAGTATGCAAATGTTGCTGAAGTTATAACAAATGCTTTTAAAGAATATGTTGTAGATGTTAAAGAAGAAAAATTTCCAGAAGATAAACATGTTTATCATATTAAAGATAGCCTAGAGGATTTCCAAAATCTATTCAATGAATTTTAATAACTAACTATAATTTAACATAGAAAATCTCCTTTAGATACTATTAAAGGAGATTTTTACTAATGAGAATGTTAGAGTAGTATTATATATAGAATTAGTATTTATTTGGTAGACTTACATAACATTAGATCAGCAAGTATGTTTCTTAAAAATTTTTTTAAATACCTAATTCTAAATAATTATTTATTTAAGATGATTAGGGTTTAATCTAGAAGGCAAATAAAGATAAGAACCTTACAACAAATCAAAAAATCTAGAAGCCAAAAAATATTAATATCACAAAAAAAACTAAAGAGGAATACCTAGAGAGTTTGTGAAATGATTTAATACTAGTGAATATAAGATCTAAGAGTGTTTTTCACCTATTTCGTTGCAAAACTTAATTTACAGGATAGAGCATTTTTCTGACTTATATTAAAGAGTTTCTTTTAATAATGAAGTATTGTTTAAACTTAAGAAAATCAGGAAGTTGTGTTAAGTACTTCAAGGGCGAGTAAGATTAAGTAGTAATCTAGCTATTTATGATTACAAAAATGGCATATACTTATGAACTTCATCCAAATTAATATCATCAATTATTTCTTTTATAATACGCATTCCCTTCTTGATTTGGACTTCATCAACTGCACTAAAACTTAGTCGAATATAATGTACATCAGGTTCCTCTTCGGTAAAAAATACATTGCCTGGTACTAATGCGACTTCTCTTTTACTTGCTTCCTCGTAAAAACGGATAGAATCCCAG
>JAVERT010000044.1:0-11607 GCA_034006985.1 Gudongella sp. | reverse complement strand
TGGAGGTCCGAAACCGTGAACGCCGTCCTCGAGGTCATCTCGGCCGGCAGGGCGAGGGTCGTCAGCGCGTCGATGGAAAGAGCAGGATCCAACAGGCAGCAGTACAACGTCCGATCGGCCGAGAATTTTGAATCCGGCAAAACGAAGAACATCTCATCGCTCAGATCCGTTCAGATCGTCGGAGTTGAGTAAGATGTCCGGGAAAAAGTGCGAGTGGTTCGTTATAGAGGATCGCGGCGACATATTTTTTGAGGAACACGAGAGCGAAGAAGAGGCGAGGAGTGCGATAATATGGGATTTCAAGAGAAGGACCCCCTTCGACCGGAGAGATATCCTTGCGAATAAGGGCAAGGTAAGGCTGTACGTTGCACACACCTCTACTGAGGAGGAGCTTGGCAGTGCCGAGTGGTTTGACAGCATTGACGAGACCATTTCCATGGAGGATGCGCTGAAGGCCCTGGAAGAGGAAGAGGAGGAGATCTGAATGGCAAAAATAATTAACGGCAAGAGATACGACACGGCGACCGCATCGCACGTTGCCACACACGAGTATGGCAACCGGCGCGACTTTGGGTATTTCGTTGAGGATTTGTATAAGAAGCGCACAGGGGAGTACTTCCTTTATGGCGAGGGCGGCCCTGCGTCCAAGTATGCAACGTCGACGGGGAACAACTCATGGTCCGGAGGAGATAGGATCATCCCGATGAGTTACGATGCGGCCAGACAGTGGGCCGAGAAGCATATGGATGCGTCCGATTATGAGGCCGAATTCGGCGCGGTCGACGAGGGCGGCGAGAAGCGGACCGTCGGGATATCCATTACCGCCGGGGCGCACGATAAGCTGAAGAGAGCGGCTCAGGAGAAGGGGATGTCCCTTTCTGCGCTGATCGAGGAGTTCGCGTTGAGTTTGTGATCGGATTAAACCCTTTCCCCCCTTTTTACTGCCGTAACGACCAGTTGACATCTGACTCGATGATAGGGATATTGTCCCAGAACTCTCCTACAACGAGGATCATCGAGATCCTAGCGTGTCCGGAGCCATCTGTTGTTGCGGTCATGTCACACAGTTCGTGGTGCACTACGGTATATCCGTACATCATGAAGGCCGAATAATGTAAATTCTGGCCGGGATCGTAGAGGTCTAGGAAAGATATGTCACCGATGTCCACAGTCACTCCCGGCTCAGAATATAGATCGATGTAGTACTCGAGGACAAGCATGGACCCGGCGGGTCTGCTGTAGGTTGTTGCGTCAGAGTTCCATACCGTGCAGACCTCAGAAAGGTCTGTTATGCTCGACATGTCCACTATAGCAGCCCCATCCCCTGATACCAGGTCCCCATCATAGGATGTGTATGCGTTGTACCCGAACTCATACTCGCCATAGGCCCGCTCATTACCTTGATCCCAATAATATGCGGCCATGGTCGCAAAAACCACAGCTGCGACAATGGCTACCGCCAAAGCTGCTCGATACGTCCTCTTCATGAGAGAACATCATCTTATCTTTTATAAAACCATTTGAACGTTGACTATCAGGCTTTGGTTGGAATACTTATCGGGTCTTCTGTGCTGATCTATGTCTATTACCGTGGACCCGTCGACACGGATCTTGGAGATGGCATACTGTCCGGTGACGGTGCTCACCCCACGCCCGAAGTAAGCAGACAGCACGCAGATTCCTAGATCGACGACTTTCAAAACGTCGGCTACGGCCGAAACATAGCCTTTCTCGACGCTGTATATCTCTATGGTGTGGGAGGATGATCCGGACAGCGTGGCCGCCGAAACAACAGAGACGTACTGCTTGGCGAACACATCGTTAGACGATGCCTCGACGGCGATGTTACCTGCAGTGTATGCCATTTTTGTCGAGTCGATGAGGCTGTTGGCATACATTTCAGAGTAGTTATTCAGGACGAGCGTTGTCTGTTGAGTGCTGACATCGATCTGCACCTCTTTGATCCTTGCCTGATAGTCTGACATCCCAAATCTCGAATCGTATATTCTAATAGGCCGACCGCCGACGAATATCCCTGTCGATATCATTAGATCGGTATAGATCCCGGAGAGCACTATTGTGCCCTCCCAGTCTTTTGACCTGTTAGTTACGATCTCGGAGTATGAATACAAGGCCGCATCCTCAACCGTAGTCACACTTCCGTCCACCACAGACACGGCCGACCCCACAGTGACCTCCGGGTCCCTCATTGCTATAATAATCGGGGTGCCGTCGTCCTTTGTCCCTTTAGTAATGGCAAGAAATGGACGGTACATCATAGTCATGGATGGAGAGAACCTCATCATCGGGATCGCTCCGCTGACAGGGGACTCATCTCCGGCATAGTAGAGGACGACGGCGGCAGTATCTGACGCCTTAAGCCTATATCCTAGATTGATGGCGCCCCACGTCACCGGGGAGCATGATATAGCATGCTGCCGGCCGGCATATGTTCCGCTTGGCTCGGACATGTCGGCAAGAGCCAAGAGATAGCTGAAAAAGTTCGCCCCGGCGCAGCGGAACACGCCCACGGTGCGACTGCTGGATATGGTCGACGCGCCATATCCCGCGGCATAGCATATGCTCTGGAAGATGGTCGACATCGACAAGCCCCCGGCAAGGTCAAGATAAGTTATCCTCGCGCGGCCTATATACTCCGGACTGCCCATCGACGATGATATCGTGGTGACGTTGTTGATTCCGGTCACATAGTACTTGGTCGCATTATCGGCGTCGGCCTGACCCGCGTTAGCATATTCGTAGTATGATCCTACATATATCGATTTAAAAATAACATCGTTAAGCGTCCCGCTATCATACGTGCTACCGGTTACAAAGTGACGGTAGTACTCGAATATGGACCCAGGGTAGCTCGCCATATCCATATCCGCGCCATAAGTTGTCGAGATGTTGTCAATAATTACGTCTATCGACTTACCGCGGACATATGTCGGTGCGTCCAGCGTTATGGACCTCAATGTATCCATCGAGCTGTAAGAGGACTCGCTATAGGTCTTGGAGGCTACGACCGCCCCCTCGACAAGCAATCTTACTCTGCACCTTAGCATATTTTGACGATAAAATGAAAACGAAAAAAGCCAGTCCAGATCTAGTGCAAACGTGAATTTTGCAGTGCCATCGCTCGCAAAGCCCATGTTGAAAGAATAAAACTGACTAACGTTGATGTTGCTATTGACAGCCCACTGTACATCGCCGCCGGTGGCACTCAGTGTGACCCCTGCCGGCTTGGTTACATACAGTTTTTCGGCGACGGGATCCCAGCCGCCGTAGGCATTCTCTAAGTTGTGCTGCTGCGCCGAAGAGTAGTGGTTGCGGTGGTAGTCTGCTCCTGTCGCCCTCAGGATCTGAATGGCATCGCCGAACGTCAGTTTGATCAAATCGTCTGCAACAGACATTTCTGTGATCATAAAAATGCCAATAAGATTACCTGGAATCCCTTCGTTTCTATAAATGTATAAGAACATCCCCGGTCGTATGGCCCCGGATCCAGATGACCACAAGGTGCACTCACTGCTTAGCAGATTATTGGCGGATGTCTTAAGATCATTAACCAGCGTTAGGGATCCTGTCACTCCAAAGTTCTCCACGAATTTGAGTTTTGGACCTTGCATGTACCCTGATATGTTAATGAAGTCCCCACCAATTGTTCTTGATAAATGAACAGTTGAATTTACGTAGTCTACCATATGTATCACTGACAAATAACCATCATGTTAAATGTAACCCAGATCCCCGACTCGGAGTCGGTGGACAGGGACACGCAGATGCCGGACCTGGTGCCCTCTTCTGAATGTGTTATGCTAAGGGTGGCCCCCTTCATCCCTTCGAGGATGGCCACATTGGATGCCGTCCTCCTGCATACGCCGGTAATGCTCGTAGTAGGTGAATTGAGGCCGGTGACGTGGACAATATCGTAATCAGCGCCGTCTACCTCGTGCCTCTTGTACTTGACCGTGGATGTCCACGGAGACATGGTGACGAAGCGTATCTCGGAGCTTATCGGTGAGCCGTCCTTGGAAACTGCGATCATATGATCCGCCCTCCGCTGATAGTGGCGTTGATGCCTGTAGCCGTATCGACGTTGCTGGCGGTGTTCTCGATAACGATCTGGGTGCTCGAGTTGGTGGTCGTCCTTGACCCGCCGGCCATAGTTGCCGCGAGAAGTCCGCCTGCCGCACCCACTCCCACCCCGACGAGGGCCGCCTTCCAGGGCGACTGCATCACGCTCCTGAATGTCTCCACCACCGCTAGACCGAGCTCCGACGTTTTGAGTGCCTCGGATACCGCCTGCAGTGCCTTGATCCCCGACGCAAACCCGACCAGAATCTGAAACCCTGCATTGAGCTTCTGCAGCGCCGCGGCGTTATCTCCCGACACAATTCCAAGGGTTATCAGGCCGCTGGTCACGGCGCTGACACTCTCCTTGACCGTCATGAGGACGGCCACTTGTTTGACGAATTGAGCTTCTTGCCGAGTAAAAGATTGAGTGGTCCTGTCGGTAGCGGTTTCCAGGCCCTGCTGATCGATGGTGGTCTGCTTGATCTTCTCCGAGGCCTTGGATGTGGACTGCTCGATGCCGGATGCTGTCGCAGAGACGTTGTCGATCATCTCAAAAACATATTTGAGATGCGTGTCCATGTCGCTCATGGCATCGCCGCCTGCACCCCGCTGATCGCGTCCTGTCTGCCGGTAGGGGTCGATAGGTCCGCTCTTATCCTCGTGATGAGCGCATACATCCCGATGCTTGCGGCCGCGGCGGCCCCCGTCGCTAAGGCAATGGTCGACCATCCCTCCGGATTCCAAGAGTTGGCCGCGACCAATGCGGCCGACTGTGCCGTCTCCTGAGCGGTTTTGGCTGTGATGCGGGCCTTGACGATCGACGTTATTCCCAACACTCCTGTAGCTACAGATAGTGCGCCTGTAGCTACAGATAGTGCCGCCGCCGTCTCGTTACTGATAAGCCCTAGTCCGCGGAGGCCGCTGGTCACACCGGACATCCCGGTGCGGAGGCCGTTGGCAGAGCTCTTCGAAGACGATATGTCGAGAACTGATACGGCCGAGAGGTTATCGAGGGCCGATATCACAACTTCACCCCCATCTGCTTGTATAGCTGGCGCTCCCTCTGTCTTTCAGCCTTGAGAACAGCCTGCAGGACCTCCTGCTGTTGCATGGTCATGTTGTCCATGAGCTCCTTGTCAATGATCTTGACATCGAAGCGCTCCGCTATGTCCATGTATGCCGTGTCGACCGGGCCTGCATGGGCCGTGAGCACCGAGAGCATCTGCCGTACGGCTTCCTGCTCCTCAGGTGTGAGCAGGTCCAAAAAAACGTTCAGGTCGTCCACGCTGTTAAGGACAGGATGCTCGATGCACCCTATGGCATACAGATCGAGGGTCGGCATGATCTTGGCCGCGAGCTCCTGGACGTACGTTCTGAGGTCGCTGTCAGCATCCGGCAGAGATGCCAAAGGCACAAGCGTCCGGAACTCGTCCTCCCACTCTACAAGCTCCGGGTACATCTCATGGCGGATCCCATCTATAGGTACCCTATAGGACCTCGATAGATATCGCATAACTACATCTCCATACTGTGCGGTGCGGATAATGAAACGTTTTCTGTGTTGCCTCAGGATATCCTCGATCGGGACATGTCGGACAGCGGGCATATCCTCGACATCGCACTGGCAACCGTCGAAGCCCACATCCGGCATCAGATCATCACCCACGTCATATTGGATGCGTTGACGGTCAGCGTCTCATCGTAATCCGTCTGCGATCTGGACGGGAGGTCCGATCCCGGCATCCAGCATCCGCCGAATATAACGTTGTAGCCTCCGATGGCTTGTGTGACTGAAAAATCGGAGGTCTCGGACATTTTAAGCCTGTCCCACATCAGCGATGTGCTGGGCACCGTATACTCGAGCTGAATGCCGAGGAGGTCCCCGGGATACATGAGAGACCCGGCCTTAAGCGCCTTGCCGTTAACTATCCCCTCCTTCTGGACAAGGTTGTTGCTGATGGTGATGTTGTAGCTCATGGCCGGGATCGTTATGCCTCCGGACAGGCTGCATATCGGATATGTATTGTGAGTTACAGGATTAAGAGCAGGGATGGAGGCATCTATATTGGTCATCAGCTCGGCCTTTGTAGCCTTCGGCTCGTCGCAGATCATGGAAAGCGCGTCGAGCGACGCCATAACAGGAGCTCCTACCCCGGTGCCTGCGAGAGATAGCGAGTTGACCTTGCATCCTCTGTAGAGGTAGTACTGGTCCGGCGACGCCTCGACAAGCGTTGAGAACGATTCGATATCCCCCCGTATCCCGGAAGGCTCTCCGAGTGTAAGCTCCAGTAGGTCCGTCCACGAGTATGCGCCCGAGTCACGATATATCCCGAGCTCTGCCTTGAATCCCGACTCCCGCTTACCATAGGTCACTATCGACGTAGTCCTGGACCCGTCGGACCCGTAGGCCGTCAGATCGTAGTTGTTGATGGCATCAAGCCCCTGGAGCTTTCCCCCATATAGGAGCTGTCCTGCGGGGACGATGCCGTACGTGGTCTCCTTGATGTACTGCAGGGCTTTGAGCGCCCCGGCCGTTTTTATTCCCATAATCTTACTCTCCTATGTAGCGGATCACGTCCACGTCGAAATTGTACTGGGTGCGACGGTTGTCGTCGACTGACACAACATACGGGGCCGTCGCGGCCAGTACGCAGGGGTAGAACGTTCCGTTAATGGTCACATCCAGCACCATACGCAGAGTCCGATAGAGCAGCTCCGACATCCGTTGCCCCGCAGTGTAGCCCTTCTCCCCTTGGCCTGTGACCACGGCTACAGTGAGGCTGTGGTAGTCCACATCCGATGTCAGAGATGGTGCTTTAGGGGAGGGCCTTGCGGTCACTATCGCCGACGAGGGGCGGTCCTTATACAGATTCAGGTCCGCTTCTGTGAATATGTCGACTCCGCGCTCGACTATATCGAGCTCTGCTAAGTAGTCCACTATATCCTCGACCACGCTCACAGCCCAATCCTCCGTAGCCTGGCATCTACCTCGTCGCACAGATCTTCAGGGATCCTGTCCCTGTTGTCCATGAGCGGTTTTGAGATGAATTTATTCCCTGTCCCGGGCTTGGTCCATCGGACAGGCTTGCCGGACCTGCCAGGATCGGGCATGTCATGAACCCGTCTGGCATAAGGGACCCCCTCGGAACCGACCACTACTCTGATCCTGTTGCCTCCGTTCTGTCCTACATATATCATTAGGGATTTGCGGAGGTTGGCGTTACCGGAGTCTATCCTCATGGGATATCGCTGCCTTGTCGACTGAGGGACTCGAAGCATCATTGGCTCATGGACCGTGTTCAGGATTGCAATATGCAGCGCCTTACGGGTTTCCGCGAACCCGTCGCGGAAAACGCCTATTTTGTTGGCGAATTCGGTGATGTCTGTGATCTTAACGATTCGGATGCTCATAGATCGTAGATCACCTCCGATTGAACGATCTTCCGGATCTCATCGGTCAGAGGGTCGGCCGCCGATCGGGCGTACAGCTCTTTGCACATCATCTCGATCGCAAGCATTAGCGTTGCCGGACAGCTCTCATATCCCGATCTGAAAACTACCTTTATGGTCTTCCCTATACCGAGGTCCCCTGGAGTGTCGAACGCCACATATTCTGATTTTATAATAAAATAGTCCTCGATGTAGTGCTCGTGCCCGGAGTTGTCAAAGTAAGTGATGCTCTCGACATCAATAAGGGATGGATATAAGGCGTGAGTCCCCCCGGAAGTGAAAGAAAGCTCAAAATTCCTGGCCACAATGACGCGCTCCAGGTGCTCTTCGAGCCTTGTTCTCGCGGCAGTTATAATCTGGGTCAGAAATGGGTCATCGGCTCTAACGTCGTCTCTGACAGACAGGAACTCTTTAAGCCCGTCGATGGTTATGGGCTCGGTAATCTTGCTGTCTATGATCGGGAACATGGGCGAGAGTACATGCGCGCATTGAATTGTATGTAATCAGATTAAAAAAATAAAAAATGTTTAGATCCTGCCTTGTTGCTTACGGCAGCTGGTCGTCTGTTGTGGTGACCGTCTCCTTGAGATCGTTGATGATCTCGTTTATATCTTCGGCCGTCTCCTTGGCCACCGTTACCTTGGACGCAGACTCCTTAACTGTGTCTGCGAGGCTGACCACATAGTCCGATGCCCGTACTAAGAACTCCCTGAGCCCCCAGTGCAGGATCAGAATATACACGGCCACAGACACGGCAGATGTAAGTCCGGACATGCATACATACGTCCACTGTCCGGCACCGACTATCCCGATATACTCGATGAGATAGGCGGTAGCGAAGAGCCCTGTACCGATCGCAAGGATCATAGAGACGATCGTCCCGAACAGGTAACGGTTGTCCTGCGGGAGCTCTGCCGCACTCTCTATCTTACCCGACGCGATCTTGTTATCCACAGCCTTGTGGTATAATGTGTCGTTGGTCAGCTTGCCGATGAGAATGGCCATTATGAGCGTTGACGCGAGCATGAAAGGAATGTATTCCTCAGGCGTCGATATCGTTGTTATATCTATCATTTTGAACACCTCCAACAAAATCAGAATGGAGATCAATGCCCAGACACCCCGTCCTACCTGGATCCAGGGTGAGCTTATCAGGGCACAGATCTTCATTCCTTTTTCAGCCTCCCGTATATAGACCAGACCAAAAGCCCCGAAACGAATATGAGGATGATCAAAGCACACTGTGCCTCGACCGTCTCCCAGAATGCGGCGGCATGGACAGCCTCCAAGGCAGTAATGGTCACATCGCCTGTCACAGGTGCATCAAAGTCCCAGTCCCAACCCGAGTATCCGCTGGGCATGGCCGCGGGCATAATGGCGTGCCCTCCATGTGCTACCGTCTCGGTCAGGAACACCGTGTCTCCGTAAACGAAGTTAACGGTGTAAACATCCGCGGCGAACCTGGCCGAGAATACGGTGTCGCCGACATAGCTGTAGCTATCCCCGAGCTTGACGCCGTTCACATCGTACCATCCGAGGAACGTATGGGATCCCTTGATGGGATCTGCGGGCATGGCCGCAGATAACGCGGACTCGGTCGTGCCGGTCGATATGGTTACGCCTTCGACCGTCCATGCTACGGAGTATATCTGCTTCCACATCGCGTTAAATGTAACGCTTTCGGTCACAGCCTTAGGGATGGCCCTGTCCCATCCGCTGAATGTGAACCCGTCCTTGGTGGGGCTCGCGGGGACTGCTATATTGGCGCCATATTTGTAGGTCGCCGTGCTGATCGTACGGCTCTCGTCGACGAATTTTACTGTATAATCAATATCGGATATTATGGCCTCGAAGACAGTGGGCACCCCGGACGTCAGATACACGGTCGACCCTACGGCCGCCGTGATCGTTGTTCCGGAGTACTTCCATCCGTCCATCTGCTTCCCCGCCGGGACGGTGATGCTCATGTCCCCCATCGATTTGAGGGTCACGGAGCTCTCCGTGCCGGTGTAGGAGTAAGTGGTATCCGCCACCACATACTGGATCTCATAGGTCTCGACTGCGGCGGATGCCTCGGGGATGTCGACTATAGCGACACATCCGAAGCACAGCAGCGCGAGAACAGCGAATATTCCTGTTTTTCCAAGTGACAAAATTGATCACCGCGATAGCCATGGTCAAAAAAGACCTAATGTTATCAGAATAAATGATTGAAATAATTTGATCGGCCGCCTTCACGGCATGTCCGGCAGATCCGGAACGTCTGTGGTCATTGTTTCTGCCATCGCAGAGACCAAGTCGTTCCATCTGTCCATGGCTGTGATGTAGGCCGCCCATGGAGTCACATCCTCGGCCTGCCTCTTCTTACGGTACGCGATCGCAAGAAGGCTGTCGGCCGTTTGATGTAGTTTCTCACGATAGTGTCCATGCAGGGCCGGTGTCCAGGATCCATCGATGATGCCGTCTAGAAGTTTATCATATTCGACGCGGGAGAGCCTGTGCTCCGTGCATCTCCATTGTTTAACGGCGTTGCCATCTCCGTCGGTTACAATTTCAGAGGAAATGTTGTCTCTGATGAGATACACGTCACGCCCGACCGTCGTATCTTTCGGCTCGTTGTCATAAATCGCTTCCACAGTTTCCATGCCTTGCCTCCAATCCATCCTTTACAGGTAATACGGTGACCCTGCTGAGACGGTATGCGTTGCAATGTGATAGGATACCCATGTCTGACGCATACTGCCCTCTATCCCTAAGAGTCGGTATGTAGTCATTAATTATCAGTTTGCATAGGATATCCTTCATCCTATGCTTGATCTTGATTTTTGTCCTCCGCCTTAACAGCGTGTATTCAGAGAAAGATCTGTAGCCCACAAAATCTACTCCGCGTACATCGCAGGGGAAGATCTGCCAATGTCTGTTAAGCTTGAGCCCTATTTCTTCGAGACAAGCCACCATCTTATTTTTCATGCGACGTAGCCAGCTCTTCGTTTTTCCGATCATCACAATATCATCCATATAGCGCTGATAGCATACTACATGCATGGTCTGCTTAAAGTAACGGTCAACATATGCAAGGTAGAGATTGGCGAGATATTGAGAGGTGAGATTGCCCACCGGCATGCCAGGACGTGGATATCCGTAGATCACTTCCTTGAAGAAGATGAGGACATGAGGGTCCTTGAACCTTCTTTTTAAAAATTGGAACATTTTGTCCTTATCGATGCTCTCGAAGTAATGGTAAACGTCCATTTTGAGGCAGTATTCGGATCTGGAGCCCCGCAGATACTTCTTGAGCGTCCTAAGGGCATAATGCGTCCCCCTCCCAGGTATAGCGGCATAAGTCTGGCGGATATAACTGTTTATGAAAACATCACGAGTCTGCAAGATGACGGCCCATTGCACTACACGATCGAAGAACGGCAGGCTCGCTATGTGTCGGAGCTTCCCTCCTTCGACCTTGTCGAAAAAGTTGTACTGAGAGGTTTTGTACTCATCGTCCATCAGGACTTTCCTGACCATGCCGAGGTTACTGTCCAGATCCTTTTCGAAGGCTATAACCCCGCTCCGTTTCGTACGGCCTTTCCGTGCGAGCTCGTAAGCATGGCGGATGTTCTCCGGATCTACGACCTTGTCCCAAATATTCCCGGCTCTTTTCATTTCTATGCCTTCTATGCCTTCATCTAGTGGCGGCCTTTCCCAGCTCCCGTTTCCGCGAGGGTACTAGGCGGCGTTCGTTTTTTCTTATTTCACCAAGGGGTGAGGCCGCAATGAGCGTAATGTGTGATGAGTGTCGCGCGAGCACCGATATTCCAATTCCGATTCGAGAGGAAATTATTCAGGTTAAGAGCCGAAACACCACCGGCGGACCCATTATTCGAGGAGCCCCCGGCAATCCCGAGCAGGAAATGGCACGGACGCCAATGCATCCCACCGCAGCCTGAGCCCTTCCGGGCTCGAAGTAAATAATTAAAGTTCATAGAAATGGTTTCAGTTACACCCGCTCGCCGAGGACGGCGAGCTCAGTCGAACACGAAGGCCGCGCGAGCACCGAGAGCCCAAAACTGATTCGAGAGG
>JAVERT010000067.1:0-4485 GCA_034006985.1 Gudongella sp. | reverse complement strand
TTGTTTGTTAAGAGACTCAATTATACCACGAAATAGGGGGTCATTGTCTTTTTGATATAAAAGATACTGTAACCCTTGATAATAGAAGCGTTTAAATAAAAAGTAGTAGTGTCTACTTGACACTACCAAAAATTAAAGGGAGGCATAAAAATGAAAAAAGTATTAAGTATTTTATTAGCGTTAGTATTAATGATAGGAGCTCCGGTATTTGCAGCAGACCAAGATATAGTGGAAATAGCATCAGGTTCAGATGATTTTAGTATACTAGTAGCAGCGCTACAAAAGGCAGAATTAGTTGGAGCACTTCAAGGTGAAGGACCATTTACAGTATTCGCACCAACAGATGCAGCTTTCACTAAACTACTAGGTGAGTTAAATATTACAGCAGAGCAGTTACTAGGACACCCACAATTAAAAGATGTATTGTTATACCATGTAGTATCAGGTAAAGTAATGAGTACAGATTTATCAAATGGTTTAGAATCAGCAACGCTAAAAGGAGATAAAATTATAGTTGATTTGACAGATGGAGTTAAAATAAACAGTTCTAATGTGGTAACAGCAGATCTAGAAGCTTCAAATGGAGTAATTCATGTAATAGATACAGTTCTTGTTCCTTCAGATTTTAAATTAGTTCAAGAAACAGCAATGGAAACTCCAATGGAGCCAGCAATGGAAACTCCAATGACAGTAGTAGATATTGCATTAGGGAATGAAGATTTCAGTATATTAGTAGCAGCATTACAAAAAGCGGATTTAGTTGGAGCACTTCAAGGTGAAGGACCATTTACAGTATTTGCACCAACAAATGCAGCTTTTGAAGATCTTTTAAAATCATTAAATATTTCAGCTAGTGATTTATTGAATCAACCTGATCTTTCAAAAGTTTTATTATACCATGTTGTATCTGGGAAAGTAATGAGTACGGATTTATCTAATGGGTTAGAAGCACCTACACTAAATGGAGAGTCAGTTAAATTTGATTTATCAGCAGGTGTTATGGTATCAGGTAGCAATGTTACAGCAGCTGATTTAGAAGCAGGGAATGGAGTAATCCATGTAATAGATAAAGTTCTTGTTCCTTCAAACTTTACACTACAAACTATGGAAGCTGATACAGAAATGCCAAAAACAGGAGTTATAGATTTGACTCCTATAATAGGAATAAGTATAATGACATTAGCAGCAGCATTTCTTTTAAAGAAAAAAATATACGGATAATAGAAGGTGACATTAATGAGCGACTTTGGAAGTAGATTAAAGAATATCAGGAAAACAAGAAATATTACTCAAAAAGATCTTGCTAAAAGCATCCAAGTCGCTCAGTCAACTATAGCTAATTATGAAAATAACATTAGGTTCCCAGGGAGTGAAATATTAAAACAAATCTCAGATTACCTTAAGATTAGCGTTGATTATCTTCTTGGATTAAAGGAAGCAGAAAAAACAGAAGATGTAAATAATGAGTACAATTTAGATACAGTATATTTGTATTTAATAGATATATTAATGGCTGGAGAAGCTGAAGAAGCAAAGAGAATTATAAAGAATTTCACTTATAGTGGAACAAGCTCTATAGATATAATAGAGTATATATTTATACCTTTATTAAAGCTAATAGGTGACAAGTGGGAAAGAGATCAGATAAGTATAGCACAAGAACACTATATGACAGGTTTAGTAGACAGGTTATTTGATTTTATTTCAGAAAACCAAATAGTTGATCAAACCAAGGATCTGACAGTATTGTTTATGGCACCAACAGGAGAAGAACACGTAATTAGTCTAAAAATGTCTACTGAGTACTTTAGAATTAATGGATGGAAGATAATTTTCATAGGTAGAACTATTCCAATAAAAAGTTTACTTGATACAATTAAAGAGAATCGAGTTGATTTATTAGTTTTATCGGCTTTATCACAAAGTTCAATTAATGGTGCTAGTTATCTTGTAGAAGCAATAAAATCAAATTTACAAGATAACAAGCCTAAGTTTTTATTAGGAGGAAATATTGGAGATTCATCAAATCAGAAAACAATTAATAATTTTATCGATTATTATATTCCATCGTTAAGTATACTTTCAGGAAGTATTAAAAAAATAGAAAATGATATTTTAAATAGGCGATAATCCGATTGGTTGATTGCCTATTTTTTTTATTTTTGTTAAGATTAAATAATAGACTAAAATAGAAGAAGTTTTAAATGGGAAGGTGATATATTTGTATAATTTATTAATAGTTGATGATGAAGAAAAAATAAGAGATGTTATAAAAGAATACTGTGAATTTGAGGGATATAATGTAGATGAAGCAGAAGATGGTATGGAGGCTATAAAGAGTGTAGAAGAAAATGACTATGATCTTATAGTTATGGATATTATGATGCCTAAAATAGATGGTTTCACAGCAGTAAAGGAAATTAGAAAAAAATCTAAAGTACCTGTTCTTATGCTATCTGCACGTGGAGATGAACTTGACAAGTTATATGGCTTTGAACTTGGAATCGATGACTATGTATTAAAACCATTTTCAACAAAGGAGCTTATGGCAAGGATAAATGCTATTATTAAAAGAACAAATAACATACCAGAAAAAAAGTTTTTAAAATTTCACGGCATTTTTATAGATATAGATGGAAGAACTGTAAGCGTTGATAATAAACAGGTTGAATTGACAAAAAAAGAGTATGAACTTTTACTATACTTAGCGCAAAACAATGGGAAAGCTATCTCAAGGGAAGAACTTCTTCAAAATATATGGGGATACAATTTTTATGAAGATGATAGAACCATAGATACTCATATTAAGATGTTGAGAAACAATTTAAAACAATACAGAGAGTATATTATAACTGTTAGAGGTGTGGGATATAAGTTTGATGAAAAGGCAAAGTGATAAAATGAGATTAGAAGAGAATAGCAAAAAAATGAATTTTAAACTGTGGCAATATTTTATGATATTGGCTGCTAGTATTATGATAGTTTTATGGCTTTTACAAATTGTTTTTATGAGCAGTTTTTATAAATCAATGAAAATAAAAGAAATAGAACGAATAGGGAATTCCTTGTATAGTGAATACGGAAGTGATGATTTTCAGGAAAAACTTGTTGCGACATCTTTTTCTAAGGGGATAGCTATTAATATAATAGATGAAAATGGGAGTATAATTTTTCCTTTGGACATTTTTGATTTAATTAGAAGACCACAATTTGAAGCAAATGCTTTTGTTGATTTTCTAAATCAACTCTATAAATCAAGTGGTGAATCCGTTGTCTATACCACTCGTAATATTAGAATGAATCAAGATGCTATAGTTTATGGTGCTATTCTTAAAAATGAAACAGGTTCAAATTATTTTCTGTATATTAGCTCTATTTTAGAGCCTATGGATACAACAATTATTATTCTTAAAAATCAACTCTTAATTATAACTATAATTTCTCTTTTACTCGCAATGTTGTTATCCTATTTTTTTTCAAAGAAATTATCAGAGCCAATAATTTCTATTACTAATACCGCAAAATCTCTTAGTAAGGGTGATTATTCTATTAAATTCAAAAAAGGTGATTACAAAGAAATTGACGACTTAGCTGATACTCTTAATTTAACGACAACAGAACTGCAAAAAAGTGAAGAGCTAAAAAGAGATTTAATAGCAAATGTCACTCATGATTTTAAAACACCCTTAACCGTTATCAAATCTTATAGTGAGATGGTAAGAGATTTGACAGGAGAAAACAAAGAAAAAAGAAACCAGAATCTCCAGACTATTATTGAAGAAACGGATAAATTAGAGAAACTAGTGGATGAGATGCTAAATTTATCAAGGGTGCAATCTGGATTAAAAGTACTAGAAAAAATTAGATTTGATTTAGAAGAACTAACCCTAGAGGTACTTGCCAGATTTAAGTATTTTTCAATCGAAAAAGGTTTCAATTTTACGATAAAGACAGAGGGTCAAGTTTATATAACAGCAGATAGAACTTTGATATCTCAAGTAATCTATAATTTAATTGCAAATGCAATTAATTATTCTGAAGGGAATAAAGAGATAGAAATAGATATAATTGAAAAAGTTGATAAAGTATGTTTTAGTATTAAAGATTACGGGGTAGGAATAGCAGAAGAAGATATAAATTATATATGGGATAGATATTATAGAGGTGGGAAAAAGCACCAAAGACTTCAAGTTGGAACAGGATTAGGTTTGTCGTTTGTTAAATCTATTATACTAGCACATGGTGGTGAGGTAGGTGTGGAAAGTCAATTAGGACAAGAGAGTATTTTTTATTTTATAATATAATAAGGTTTAACTTTTATATATTATAAACTTTAATAAGTGAACATGAGAATATAGTATGGGTATGCTTGTATTTTGTCAGAATATTAGATAAAATGAATATAGTATATATGAAAGAAGGGATTATATGACAGATTATAAACCAACAAGAGAAGATGCATATGAATTATTGACAAAATATGTA
>JAVERT010000017.1:0-56918 GCA_034006985.1 Gudongella sp. | reverse complement strand
TATGGGTATGCTTGTATTTTGTCAGAATATTAGATAAAATGAATATAGTATATATGAAAGAAGGGATTATATGACAGATTATAAACCAACAAGAGAAGATGCATATGAATTATTGACAAAATATGTAGAAAATGAGAGTCAGATAAAACACGCTTTGTCAGTTGAAGCTACAATGGTTCATTTTGCAGAGCTATTTGGAGAGGACAAAGAAAAGTGGGGGATAATTGGTTTAATTCACGATTTGGATTATGATAAGTATCCAGAACAGCATTGTAAAATGACAGAGCAAATATTAAAAGAAGAGAACTGGCCAGAGGATTATATTAGAGCTGTTATGAGTCATGGTTGGAAACTATGTACAGATGTAGAACCAAAAGAAAAAATGGAAAAAGTAATCTACACAATTGATGAACTAACAGGTTTGGTTGCAGCTACAGCTTTAATGAGACCAAGTAAGTCGATAATGGATATGGAAGCTAAATCTGTTAAGAAAAAATGGGGTCAAAAGTCGTTTGCAGCAGGAGTTAATAGAGATGTAATTGAAGATGGTGCATCGCTATTAGGGATGGAAATCAAAGATTTGATTCACGAAACAATTATTGGAATGAGAGTAGTTGCAGAAGAGATTGGACTTAAGGGAGATATTTAGTAACGAAGTAAAGAATGGGGGAAAGGTAATGAGTAAATATTATGCTGAGCCATTTAAGATTAAAATGGTAGAACCTATTAAAATTTTGACTAAAGAAGAAAGAATTAAAAAAATGAAAGAAGCAAACTACAACTTGTTTTCACTAAATGCAGAGGATGTTTATATTGACCTTCTTACAGACAGTGGGACTGGTGCAATGAGCGCTAATCAATGGGCTGGAATTATGGTTGGTGATGAATCGTATTCTGGTTCAAAAAGCTATAAGAATCTTATGATTTCAGCCAAGGATATATTTGATTATAAGTATTTCCAACCTGTACATCAGGGAAGAGCTGCTGAAAAAGTAGTTATGCCAATATTTTTAGGTGCAGGTAAAGTTGCAATTGCAAATATGCATTTTGATACAACAAGAGCTCACGTAGAATTATCGGGGGCAAGGGCAATAGACTGTGTTATCAAAGAAGCATTGGATACGGTAAATTTCCATCCTTTTAAAGGTAATATGGATAATGAAAGATTAGTAAAATTGATAGAGGATTTTGGAAAAGAAAATGTTGGCATGATAATAATTACAGTTACTAATAATAGTGCTGGCGGACAACCTGTTTCTATGGCAAATATAAAAGAAACAAGCAAAATTGCTAAAAAATATGGAATTCCTGTTTGTATAGATGCTGCTAGATATGCTGAGAACTCCTATTTTATTAAAAATCGAGAAGCTGGATATGAAAATAAAACAATAAAAGAAATAGCAAAAGAAATGTTTAGTTATGCAGATATGTTTACAATGAGTGCAAAAAAAGATGCAATAATTAATATGGGTGGATTAATTGGAGTTAAAGATGATGCTGATTTATTCGAAACAGTTAAGGCTAGAACTATACCGTATGAAGGATTTATATCATATGGAGGACTTGCGGGAAGAGATATAGAAGCTATGGCAATAGGCTTGCAAGAGGGAACTGATTATGATTTCCTTAAGTATAGAATAGGGCAAATGGAATATTTAGCTGAAAAGTTAGATGAAATTGGAATTGCTTATCAATCACCTGTGGGGGGTCATGCATTATTTATAGATGCAAAGAACTTCTTGCCACATATCCCATATAATGAGTTCCCAGCTCAAACGTTAGCGATTGAGTTGTATTTGGAAGCGGGAATTAGAAGTTGTGATATCGGCTCATATATGATGGGTAATGACCCTGATACAGGTAAACAAATAGAATCTCAATTTGAATTTACTAGATTAGCTGTACCAAGAAGAGTTTATACTCAATCGCATCTAGATGTTATAATTGAAGCTCTAAAAGAAATACAAAAGAGAAAAGATAGTCTGAAAGGCTATAAAATAGTTTGGGAACCAGCTGTATTAAGACACTTTACATCTAAATTGGAACCACTTAAATAAAGAAAGTTTTTTATAAAAAAGTTGAACTTCCAAATTTTAAAAAAATGAATAGAATTTCTTTTAAAAGTCCACGATAATAAATGTGGACTTTTTATATTCCAGTAAATGATAATGTTTATCAACTAGTTTGGCGGGTATAACAATAAATAGAAAGCAATCAATGTATATATAAAGGAGAGATAATATTATGAGTTTTAATCTACCGAGTTTAAATTATGGATACAATGAATTAGAGCCTTTTATTGATGCTAAAACAATGGAGATCCACTATACAAAACACCATCAAGGTTATGTTGATAAGCTAAATAAAGCGCTAGAAGGGCTTGAAGAGTTAGAAAACCTTAGCTTAGAAGATTTAATAAAGTCTATTGATAGATTACCAGAAGAGATTAGGACTGCAGTTAGAAACAATGGTGGCGGACATTTAAATCACAGTATGTTTTGGGAGATTATGAAACCAAATGGTGGAGGAGAACCTAAAACAATGCTTCTAGCAAAAATTAAAAATAGTTTTGGGAGCTTTGAATTTTTTAAGGAAGAGTTTAAAAAAGCAGCACTAGGTAGATTTGGTAGTGGTTGGGCATGGTTGGTATTAAATGGTGATAAACTAGAAATTACTTCTACTCCTAATCAAGACAATCCAATATCTGATGGCAAGATTCCTGTGCTTGGAATCGATGTATGGGAGCATGCTTATTATCTTAAATATCAGAACAAAAGAGATGAATATATAGATTCTTGGTTTAATACAATTAACTGGGATAAAGTTGAAGAAAATTTTAATAAATAAGATGTTTAAATTGCCTCCTTATGGAGGCTTTTTTTCTTGTGCAATTGTAGATAGTGCAAGTATTATGATATAATGTTTTAATTGATGGTGTCAAAAACGATTTATATATTAAAGTCGATAGTTTTAAAGAATAGAAAGAGAGTGTAAAGATGAAAATACAACCTAAAAGAATATTATACAATCTTAAAGCTAAGGCAATCGAGTACTATAATAATCCTGAAAAACTAAAAGGATTACTTGAAAACACAAATTTAACAATAAAGGATAATACTCAATTGGGGAATCTTATAGAAGATATCCAATTAGTGATGAGTCTTGTAGTGGATTATACAAAAAAAAGATATAGATCGGTACCAAAATCTACAATTATAACAATAATTGCTGGATTAGTATATTTAGCAAATCCTATGGATATTATTCCAGATTTTCTTTTTGGAGGATTCATAGATGATGCTGCGGTAATAGGTTATTTGTTAACAAAGATAAAAGATGAATTAGATAAGTATAAAGATTGGAAACAATTATAATTATGGAGGTTAAAATGAAATATAGACTACTACTTTTTATGATTTTAGTAATCATGCTACCATCAACTGTTATTGCGAGTGATTTTTCAATAGGAGTACCAAAACAAGTATCTGTAGAGATACAAGACAGTACTAGTGACTCTTTCATATTAAAATGGAAAGAAGACCTGAATATATCAGAGATGGCTCTAAAAGATGAGTATAAAGGGAAAGTTTTTACTCAGGTTAATGTATATATTAGAGCTGGGGATAAGGTGAATACAAAAGATTTGACATTTAAATTTGATGGTATACAAAAAAATTCAGAAGGCTTATACCAAATAGTTTTAACTCCAGATCAAATTGGCATTGAAACGCAAAATATAGATTTAATGGGAAGTTCTTATAGCTTTAAAATAAGACATGGGATAAGAATGCAGGATATACTGGGTTCATTCAGTATACTTGGTGGGTACAGCCCATCAACGAGTATTGGTTTGATTTATCCATATAATTATGCTAGTCAATGGGCAATTGAGGAATTAAATCAGGCTGTGAACTCTGGATTGTTAATTGATGATATCAAATCGAATATGAAAGAGACTATAACAAGAGAAGAGTTTAGCGCATTAATGGTTAATCTTTATGAGAAAACTACAAACGATATAATAGTGTTTAATGAAGTTCCTTTTATTGACACATCAAACCCAGATATCTCAAAAGCATTTGAATTAGGAATAGTTTCTGGATATGAAGATAAAACATTTAGACCTAGAAACCCAATAACAAGACAAGATATTGCGGTTATAATGATGAGAACCTTAAAAAAAATAGATACTAGTTTGGATACTGCTATATATCCCTCACAAAACAATGAAGGAATTAAAGAATATGCATATGATAGTATGATCTTTTTAAATCAAAAACAAATATTCAAAGGTGATGAAAATGGTAAGCTAAATCCTTTTACTCTAATAACAAGAGAGCAATCTGTGCTATTAGTATTAAGAGCATTTGATACTTTTATTGAGGAATAAGTTTTTTTTATGAAAGGGGAAAAAGCTGATGCTAAATCAGAATATTGGTGAAATAGCAGCTTTGTTTACAGCATTTAGCTGGACTTTGGTTGGAATTTTTTTTGGAGAGGCTACTAAGAGAATAGGAAGTGTATCAGTTAATTTTATTAAGTTAATTTTTGGATTTACATTTCTTTCAATTACTGCATTTATAACTAGAGGGGTTATGTTTCCAACAGATGCTTCATTGCATGCTTGGATATGGCTTACTTTATCTGGGGTGATAGGTTTTTTTATAGGCGATTTTTTTATGCTGAAGGCATATGTTGAAGTTGGTGTAAGGATATCTCTACTTATGATGGCTACAAGTCCCCCGATGGCTGCTTTATTCGGATTCATTTTTTTAGGCGAAAAAATATCATTAGTGGGTATGCTCGGGATGGCGATTACAATAGCAGGAATAGTTATAGTAATAATGAGCAAAGATACATCAGAACAAAAAATAAAAATCAAATACTCAACTAGAGGACTTTTTTATGCTTTTTTAGGTGCAGTTGGTCAAGCGGTAGGTTTAATATTTAGCAAAGTTGGTTTAGGAGATTACAACACATTCGCAGCTACCCAGATAAGAATAATAGCTGGATTCATATGTTTTGCACTTTTTATAACAATAAGAAAACAATGGGGAAGTATAAATCTTGCAATTAAAGATAAAACGGCAATAAAATACACCCTATTAGGATCTATTTTTGGTCCATTTATAGGGGTAAGTTTGTCTCTTGTAGCTATAAGGTATACAACGGCTGGAATTGCATCAACGATTACATCTATTACACCTATAACAATAATTCCGTTTTCAATATTTTTATTTAAAGAAAAAGTAAGGCCACTTGAAATTTTTGGTGCGTTTGTATCAGTAACGGGAGTTGCAGTTTTACTTTTATTCTAAAGACTCTTAAATAGAGTCTTTATTTAATTTTTGGGCTAGTAGATTTAATCCCTATTGCACTTCCTAAAATTCCTAAAACTATGCTTAGTAAAATAGCAAAGCCAGCTAAAACAACCATATGTTCATTAAATGGTGAGAGTTTAATAAAAGAAATAGTTGATAGAAGCATTTTAAATGCATAACTAACAGTAACAAAAGTTAATCCAATAGATAGAATTCCTGCAAATAAAGTCATAAATAGTCCATTTAAAAGATATGGGAAAAATATAAATTTACTTGGGGCACCTAAGAGCTTTAATGTTCCAATAGCTTCTCGGTTTATATATATCCCTTGTCTTATAAGATGAGATGTTACAAAAACAGTTGTAATACTTACTGCTAGAAGAATAAAAATACCAAAGACACTGATTAGGCTCATTATATTCTCTAATTTCAGTAGGATTTCTTTATTATCTCGTATATATGTTACATTTTTTGTATCTTTTATTTCATTAACAACTTCAGATAGTTTTTCCAATTCGATATTAACCTCTAAATAAGGGCTAAAGGGGTTATATTCAAATAAATCTATAATCTTTGAATCCTCTCCTAATGTTTCCACCATTTCTTTTTTTGCATTTTCTTGATTAATGAAAGTAATGTTTCTTACACCAGCAATACTTTGCAATTTGGTCTTTAGAGTATCGAGGTCAGTATTTTCTTCATAGAAAACACTTATTTCTGCTTGTTCCTTTAGGTCAGTTATTAGGGTTTGAAGATTAATTGTTATGGAAAAGAGTATTGTTAAAATAAAAAAAATAAATGACAGGCTTATAACGCTCATAGTATTAGAAGAAATATCTCCTTTTACAATAACTGCAGCTTCTTTTATAAAGTAAGGTATATTATTTTTCCTATTTGCCATATCTATCCCTCACAGACATTTTTGTATCTTCTACAAGAATATGCATTGCGTTTTTTTCATCCTCGATAAGTGCTACTGCATGTGTTGTTATTATAACTGAAGTTTCATTTGATTGGAATGATTTCAGCAAATCAAGCACTATCAATGCATTTTTTTTATCTAAGTTACCTGTAGGTTCATCAGCTATTATTAATCGAGGACTTCTGGCAACAGCTCTTGCTATAGCTACTCTTTGTCTTTCTCCATAGGAAAGATTTTCAACAGGAGAATGAACTTTGTGAGAAAGACCAACTTTTTCCATTGCATTTAAGCTAAGTTCATGCATTTTTTCATCGCTATAGTCTAGAAATCTAAGACCTACAAGGACATTATCATATACGCTACGACCATTTAGCAGCTTAAAATCTTGAAAAACAGGTCCTATTAACTGCCTTAAACTTTGCAATTTAGTTGAGGAAATATTGTTCATAGAATATCCAATAACATCTAAACTCCCAGAACTAGGCTTTTCTATTCCAAGGAGAAGTTTTATAAAGCTAGTTTTTCCAGACCCGCTTGTTCCTGTTACATAGACAAGTTCCCCTTGGGGGATGAGAAGGTTAACATCTTTTATTCCATGAGTTCCATCTTTATATATTAGGCTTAAGTTCTTAGCTTCAATCATTTAATTTCTCCTTATTTAAAATAATTTGTTTAACAAGAGTTCAATATTTTCATTGTTCATTTTTAATGATTTAATAGTATTACCCATAAGAATTTCTTTGAAATTAAACTTAAGATAATTTGAATCAAATAAGGATTCTATACTTCTTTCTCCAAGTGTTAAATCTAAATATTTGCCTTCAATTATATTAAATTGAAGAGTTGTATCATCTATTAACTCTAAATTGCCGGATAAATAAATATTAAGCTCAGGGATATTTAAAGTCATATTGTCTTTATTAAATATAATTTCTACTGGAGTTGGCAGATTCTTATTATTTAAAGCTGTATTAAATGGAGTATCATAAATTTTAGCAGTTATTCCAGCTAATCCAAATTTCAAATCTACAAGTTCATTTGGGAGGTCACCAGTTTCTACTATTTTTGAGATAGTAGAAATAGTCTTTGTAAAGTCCGGCTTCGTTTCTTTCCAAGAATTATCGATATCAACAAGATAATTCTCATATTTAGATCTATCCTCTTTAAGTGAGGATAGCCTAGTTTCTAGATTATCAATTGCGATTTGTTTGGATTTTTTAGAAGCCTGGAGTTCAGCTTGTCTATCTTTTATAGTTAGAAGAGTTTCTTCACGGAAAGTTTTTTTGTTTTCTAGAGCCACCTTATTTTCTTCTAAGTTTTCTAGTAAATTAGAAACACCTTTAGAAAGTTCGCGTATGCTATTTAAGCGTGAGAGCATCATATTAAGACTGTCAGAGCTCAAGATTAATTGAAGAGTGTTTAAAGGTCCCTTTTTTTGGTAATCTTGGAGAAATGACTCCATTAAAGATAGATTATCTGAGTATTTAATATCTAAGTATTCAATATCTGTTTGGAGAGAATCAACTTCTTTGTTTAAGGTTTCAATATCTTTTGTTAACAAAGATGATTCCTTTTCTAGCTCAACTATATTTTGGTTTAATAGAAAAAGTTCATCTAGAATTTGCAACTCTTCTTTATTTAAAGTTGTCATTTCTTTTTCTATTTCAGTAATGGAATCTGGATTCTCAGAAAATAGAATCATATTACTACTTATAAGGTTTATAAAAAGAGCTGCTATAACTATAAAAATCCATTTTTTCAATAGAATCACCTCTAGACTGTTTTAATTATTAATAGTATAGCAAAACCCGCATTCGCGGGTTTGTTTAATCTAATGTATGAACAAAAAAACCACTTCTGAGTTTAGGCTCAAACCAAGTTGACTTTGGAGGCATTACATTACCAGAATCCGCTATAGCCATTAAATCTTCTATACTAGTTGGATACATAGAAAACGCAACTCTCATACCATCTTGAACTCTTTGTTCAAGTTCAGCTAATCCTCTTATTCCACCTACAAAATCTATTCTTTCGTCAACTCTAGGGTCATTAATTCCAAGAATAGGTCTTAGTATATTATTCTGAAGTATAGACGCGTCAAGCCTATCAACTGGGGAATTACTATCAAAGCTGTTCTCAAGAGCCTCTAGAATATACCATTGATTATCAATATACATTCCAAATTCATGTTTTTTAGTTGGTTTAAATTGGTCTTCTCCGTTATACTCTAGTATTTCAAATTTTTCTTTCAACAATTCTATAAATTCTATTGTTGAAAACTCATTCAAATCTCTAACCACTCTATTATAATCCATGATATATAAGTCTTCATCAGGGAATAGGACTGACAAAAAGAAATTAAATTCTTCGGTGCCATCGTAATTTGGATTTTCATTTCTTCTTTTCTTTCCAACTTTCACAGCAGAAGCTGCTCTATGGTGGCCATCAGCTATATAAAGATTTTCTATTTCACTAAATAAGTTAGTTAATTTATTGATTGTAGAAATATCATTTATACGCCAAATTTTATGAGAAACGCCGTCATCATATTGGACATCATATATCGCTTTCCCTTTTTGCATCCAAGTATTGATTATTAAATTTATGTTATCATTTTTTCTATAAGTCAAGAAGATAGGTCCAGTGTTTGCATTTGTCTTATCAACATGATTTATTCTATCTAGTTCTTTATCTGCTCTTGTAAATTCATGCTTTTTAATATTATCATTTAAATAATCGTCTATCGAAGCTGTCCCAACAAGGCCTGTTTGGGTTTTGCCATTCCAAGTTTGTTGGTAGATATAAAAGCTGTTTTCATTATCTTGAATAAATACATTTTCATGAATCATTTTATATAGATTGTCTCTAGCTTTTTCATAGACAACAGCATCGTGAACATCTATATTTGGATCAAGGTCTATTTCTGCTTTGTCAACATGAAGAAATGAGTAAGGGTTTCCTTTAACCATATTTCTTGCTTCTTCACTATTCATAACATCATAGGGGAGTGCAGCTACTTGCTTCGCTAACTCAGGTGATGGTCTATAAGCTTTAAAGGGTTTCAAAACGGCCATTTAATTACCTCCTAAAAATTTGATTTAATTATATCGACGATTTCTTCGCCAATTCTCTCCTGGGCTTCATCTGTTGAGCCACCAATATGTGGTGTAACAGATACATTTTTATGATTTACAAGTTTTTCATTTTTAGTTGGTTCTTCCGAAAAGACATCTATACCTGCACCAGCAACTTTTCCAGAATCTAATGCATCTAGAAGAGCATCTTCATCTATTATTCCGCCTCTTGCACAATTAATTAAATAAACGCCGTCTTTCATTTGTTTTATTTCTGATGTAGATATTAACGGTTTCCCATCTTTTGTTGCAGGGGTATGAATGGATATAAAATCTGCGTGTTTAAATAAATCTTCCATCTTCATATATTCATAATCAGGATAGCCATCTTTTATACCGCTTCTATTTGTATAAATAACTTTCATTCCAAGAGCATGTGCTTTTATTGCAAGCTGAGATGAAATTCTACCAAAACCTATTAAGCCTAATGTTTTTCCTGATAGTTCTATTCCTTTATATGCTTTTTTATTCCATTCACCATTTCGCATTGTAACATTAGAAATAGCAACAAATCTTGCAAGGCAAAACATATGAGCTAGGGCAAGTTCAGCTACAGAAGCACTACTTGAATTAGGAGTGTTTCTAACGTCTAATCCTTTTTCTTTTGCATAGTTAACATCTATATTATCTAATCCAACTCCTGCTCTTATAACCATTTTAAGTTTTCCATGTGCAACCGCTTTATCTATAATAGGTTCTCTAATCTTTGTAGCAGATCTTACTACTACAACATCGTAATCTTTTAATGCATCACCGAGTTCTTCTGGATTGTAAAATTGTTCGGTTACTTTATGTCCTAATTTGTTTAATTCAAGAATAGCATTTTTATCAATACCATCAGTAGCTAAAATATGAACCATTTAAAGACCTCCTAAAGTTTTAGTATATCATCGATAGTATCTAATAATTCTTTAACATCTTCAGTTGTATAATCAGCCATATGTGATATTCTAAAAGTTTTATTTTTTAGATCGCCATAGCCATTTGATATCATAAAACCTCGCTCTGCTAAAGCTTTATTCAAATCTCCTACACTAATATCTTTGGTGTTTACGATTGTTGTTAAAGTCTGAGAAAGATATTTCTCATCTTTTACTAATAAGTCAAAGTTCTTTTTAGCCCAATCTCTGACCAAATTAGCCATATCATCATGTCTTTTATATCTAACTTCTAGTGTTTCTTCTAAAATTCTATCAAGCTGATAGTCCAAAGCGAACATATGTGATAGTGATGGTGTTGAAGGATACTGATGATCCTTTTTCTTAACTGTATCATAAAGTGAAATTATATCCAGGTAACTACCTCTGTACTTAACATTTCTGCCAGCTTCTATAGCTCTTTCAGATACTGAACAAATAGATAATCCTGCAGGAAGACCAAGAGCTTTTTGTGTAGAAGTTATGCAAACATCAATGCCCCATTCATCAGTTTTAATTTCAACACCAGCCATTGAGCTAACTGTATCAACTAAAAATAATACATCAGGGTATTTTTCCTTTAATAATGCGCCAATTTCGTCAACTGGATTCATCAATCCAGTAGAAGTCTCATTATGAGTTACGGTAATTACATCATACATACCTGTTTTCAAAGCTAAATCGACCATTTCTACTGTAGTTGGCTCTCCGGGTTCAGATTTGAATAAATCAGCTGGTACGTTGTTTGATAAAGCCATTTCATACCACCTATTCCCAAAGGCACCTACTGAAAAAACAGCAGCTTTTTTGTTAGTAAAAGATCTAATAGATCCCTCCATAAGACCACTACCAGAACTTGTAGATAAAAGAATAACATTATCTGTTTTAAATACTTTTTGTAACTTTTCTGAAATACCTCTTTGTAAATTTGAAGCTTCTTTTGTTCTATGGCCAATTTGAGGAGTTGCCATTTTTTGTAGAACATCTTCTCTTACATCTACTGGTCCTGGTATAAATAATTTTTTGTGCATAATTTAACCCCCTTCTAGTATTGATATAATAGACTTACCCTAAAATCATTGAAAATATACAATTGACTTAAAAAAAATCATAATCTAGCTTTAAGGCTATACATAACTATGATAAGATTAAGTATAACAAAGTTTTACAAAAATTAATACTAAAGTGGTGAAAAATATGATATTAGTTACTGGTGGTGCACGAAGCGGAAAGAGCAATTTTGCTCAATCGTTATTTGATGATGATAAAGATGTTGTTTATATTGCAACTTCAAGGATTGAAGATTCTGAAATGGACGAAAGAGTATTATTACATAAAGCTAATAGACCGAATGAGTGGAGAACTTTTGAAGGAACGTATGATTTAGAACTTGCGGTTGGAGAGGAGAAGAAATATTTGCTCGATTGTTTAACGGTTCTTACTTCAAATATTATGTTTGATTTAAGTAAAGACATGGAGCATATTGACATGGAAGTTCAAAACAAAGTGGAAAACACTACAGTTAGTCAGATAACAAAACTTTACAATAAATTAGAAAAAATTGATGGTGAGCTAGTTTTGGTTACAAATGAACTGGGATATTCTTTAGTTCCTGAAAACCATGTAGGCAGAGTTTTTAGAGATATACAAGGAAGAGTTAATCAAAGAATTGCGACTTTATCAAACGAAGTTTATCTAGTATGTTGTGGAATACCGGTGAAAATAAAATGATAGATGGATTAGTTTTAGCTATTCAATTCTTAACTAGAATTCCTATTAATAAAAGAATCAATTTTAATGAAAAAAATATAAAGAGGAGTTTGCTATTTTTTGCACCTATTGGGTTATTGATAGGTTTATTATCAGCTATTCCCTTTATTTTTTTATACAAATATAGCGTGCAGGTCGGAGCGGCTATTACCCTTTTTTTAATGGTTATTTTAACAGGAGGACTTCATTTGGATGGACTCTCTGATACTTGTGATGGATTCTTTTCTGGCAGAGAAAATTCTAGGATAGAAGAGATTATGAAGGATAGTCGAATAGGAGCTTTTGGAGTAATAGCAATAGTCCTAGTTTTGCTTTTGAAGTTTGCTATATTGACCAGCTTAAGTCAGGGTATGTGGATAGCTATACCTCTTAGTTTAGCTAATGCCAGATTAGTTACTAGCTATTTAATATCAGAGAAAAAAACTAACAAGAATAGCAGCCTTGGGAAAATGTTTAATAATTCGAACCCGAAAAATTATATTGTAGTAGCTATTCCGCTATATATGATGTTAGTCATAGGAATAAATTTATTGTTTGTTATTCCACTAATAGCATGTTTTATTTTGGGAGAAGCTATTACAAGACTAACATATAAAAAAATCGGGGGATTTAGTGGAGATGTTTATGGAGCAACGATTGAGATAAGTGAACTTCTGTCTTTATTATTGTGTTGGGGAGTGATGATATGGAATTGATTTTAGTCAGACATGGGGAATCCGAAGATAATGTTAGTAAAAGATTTAGTAGTGATAATACGATTCTTACGGGAAATGGAGTAGAACAGATAAAAAAAACTCGTGAATTATTGAAAGACTATGAGTTTTCAAAAGTATTTTTTAGCCCTTTGGCAAGGACGAGACAGACTCTTCAGATATTAGGTCTCTCTGGTATTGAGAATAATACAATTAGAGAAATGGATTTTGGGATTTTTACAGGCTATACTTTTGAGGAGTTTAGTAAAAAGTATCCTGAAGAATCACAAATGTGGGTGGATGATCCTTTTAATTATAATATTCCAAACGGTGAAAATATAATTCAGACATATACCAGGGTAGTAAGATTTATGGATTCAATAAAAGATTCAAAAGAGAATATACTTGCTGTTACACATGAAGGGATTATAAGACTAATATGTAGCTATGTTATGGATGATCCAAACTATTTTTTTAAATTTAGAGCTGGCAATGGTAGTATAACAGTTGTTAATTTAGACGATCGCTATAAGTATATTAAACAGTTAAATTATAGGTAGGTGAGATATGATAAAGATTCATGTATTGAATTGTATATCTACAATCGAGGAATTAGATATAGATGTATTAAATAGGAATAATATAGGAGTTGAAATACAAGATTTTGTAGAACCGAATTTATCACAGAAGGAAAAAAATAATTTGATAAGTGAATATAAAGAGAGACTTGCAGATTTAAAAGGTAGTATTGCTATTCATGGGCCATTTTTAGATTTAAAACCATCTAGTCCAGATCCAGATATTAGAAGAGTTAGTATAGAAAAATATCTGGAATCACTTGAGATTGCTCGTCAATTAAATGCGGATTATATAATTTTTCATAGCCAAATAAATCCCCACTTAAATTCGCCTAGTTTGAAGGAATTAAATAATTTCCAGGCAAAAGATTTCTGGGAAGAAGCTCTTACATTAACAGAGTTTAAAGGAGTAATATTACTCGAAAATATATTTGAAGAAACACCTTTGATGCTAAAAGAGCTTATAGAATGTATAGACAACGATAGAATTCGAATTAATTTGGATATAGGACATTTAAATTTATCAAAAGCTTCCTTAAAAGACTGGATTGTTGGATTAAAAGATTATATAGCATATATACATATACATGGCAACAATGGTATTTATGATCAGCATAATAGTCCTAGTGAAAGTTTAATAGAGGAGGTATTTTTAAATCTAATGAACCTAAAACTAAACCCAAAGATAGCATTAGAATATAAAATAGACAATTTATATAAAGAAATTAATAGGTATAACCATTTTTAATTGACCTTAAGATGCTAGGGTATATAATAAATTAAGACTTATTTAATTATAATAAAGGAGCGATGAGTATGGGATTAGTTACATCAAAAGAATTATTTAAAAAAGCACAAGCAGGTGGGTATGCTATAGGAGCATTTAATGTAAACAATATGGAAATAATCCAAGGAATTGTAGATGCTGCTAAGGAAGAAAAATCGGGAATTATTTTGCAGGTATCTGCAGGTGCAAGAAAATATGCAAATTCAATTTATCTGAAAAAATTGGTTGAAGCAGCTATTGAAGATAGTAATCTGGATATTGTACTTCATTTAGACCATGGAGATAGTTTTGATATATGTAAAAAATGTATTGATGATGGGTTTACTTCAGTTATGATTGATGCATCTCATCATCCATTAGAAGAAAATATTAGAATCACCAAAGAGGTTGTTGATTATGCTCATGCTAGAGGTGTTGTTGTTGAAGCTGAATTGGGGAAATTAGCCGGAGTAGAAGATGCAATTAATGTTACTAAAGAAGATGCAACATATACTGATCCAGATGAAGCTGTTGAGTTTGTTAAAAGAACTGGAGTTGATTCTCTAGCTATTGCTATCGGAACAAGCCATGGTGCATTTAAATTTAAGGGTGAACCAAATCTTGATTTTGAAAGACTTGAAACTATTGGTAATATGCTTCCAAATACTCCATTGGTTCTTCATGGTGCATCAACAGTGTTGCCAGAATTCGTAGCACTTTGTAATCAGTACGGTGGAAATATACCAGGAGCACAGGGAGTACCTGAGGAGATGCTAAGAAGAGCTGCAAAGATGAATGTAGCAAAAATAAATATTGATACAGATTTAAGACTTGCAATGACAGCTGCTATTAGAAAGTTTATGGCTGAGAATCCATCAGAATTTGATCCTAGAAAATATTTAGGACCTGCAAGAGAAGCTATAAAAGGAATGGTAAAACATAAAATTAAGAATGTACTTGGTTCAAGTGGTTCTAACTTATAAGGTGGAGATTAAATGTATGATTTTCCAGATATAGATAGAGTTAATGAGATACTTGATGAGATTGCAGAAACTTTACCAGCTGATTTTTTTAAAGAATTAAACGAAGGGGTAGTATTACTGCCACAAAGAAAGAATCATCCAAAGAGTAAAGCTAGCAGACCGTTATATATTATGGGAGAATACCATAGAAGTATAACAGGTTCTCATATTAGAATATATTATGGCTCGTTTAAGAGGGTATTTAATGGGCTATCGGAAGAACAAATAAAAGAGCAATTAGAGAGTACACTGATACATGAATTTACACATCATCTAGAAACACTAGCAGGAGAAAAAGGACTTGTAATAAAGGATGAAGAAGAATTAGATAGATATTTGAATAAATAAAATGAGTGTGCTAACTAGCACACTCATTTGAGTTTTATTTGAAACTGTTAACAAGATCTTTAAAAGCTTGTATATAATGGGAGGCATCCATACCAATTGCTACTGCATCGAATCCAGAATTTATGTATTCCTGAGCTGTTTTTTTATCAGGTGAAAATATAAAACAGAATTTATTATTCTCTTTGCAAGCTTTAAGGACTCTATCCAAAGCTTTTTTGTACTCAGGAGCTGAAAATTGAGCTGGGATACCCATTGCAATAGTAAGATCAAAAGGTCCAATGAAAATACCATCAATACCTTCTAAGGCCAGTATCTCTTCTATATTATTTAAAGCTCCCATAGTTTCACATTGAGGAATAAGTAGAGTTTCTTTATTTGATGTCTCAAAATAATTATTCATATCTTTAGCGTAATCTTTATTACCATAACCAGATGGTCTAGCCATAAAATATCCTCTTTTACCAATAGGGGAGTATTTTGCCCATTCTACTAGCAATTTAGCTTCTTCAACTGATTCAACATTTGGAACAATCAATCCTTTAGCTCCAATATCTAAGTTTTTAAGGATTGAAGGTCTAGAGATATCCTTCACTCTAACAAGAGGCGTAATTTCGCTTAATTCAGCAGCTCTTAGAAAACCTACTGTTTCTCCAATATCAAATGGGCCATGCTCTTGGTCTATTATAAAAAAATCAAGCCCAGTATAACCCAAACATTCTATCGCCAGTTCGCTTCCAAGTTCAAGAAAAGTGCCTAGTGTTCTTTCGCCATTCTGCATCTTAGATTTTAAATTATTAATCATATTGATCCCAACCTTTCTATAATCGACTTTATCTTTATTTATTTAAATTGTCAATTAGTCTATAATAAAAGGGTAAGGATATACTAGTAATATAAAGAGAGGTGGGCTACTAGTGATAATTAAAACACTTTTAGAAGATGAGACAATATCAGATGATTTATTGACAGAACACGGCTTAAGTTTGTATATTGAAACAAAGCTAAGAAAAATTATATTTGATACTGGTAAGACAAATAAGTTTATCGTGAATGCTCAGACATTAGATGTTAATTTGAAAGATGCTGATATGGCAATTTTATCTCATGGACACTATGATCATGGGGGAGGACTTTTAGATTTTTTAGATGTGAACAAAGAAGCCTTTGTTTATATTCAAAAAGGTGCATTTACACCTCATGGCTCAATTAAAGAAAATGAAAAAATTAGAGATGCTGGAATAGATACTGAAATAGAAGAAAATGAAAGAGTTAAACTTGTAGAAGAGGATATATTTTTTGATGAAGATTTAATTTTATTTTCACATATAGAAGGAGAAGAATTGGTGCCAAGAGGAAACGATACTCTTCTTATGAAAAAATATGATCTTTGGGAAAAGGACGACTTTAAACACGAGCAAAATTTAATAATTAGAGAAGGTCGCAATAGGGTACTTATCGTTGGTTGTTCACATAGAGGAATAGTTAATATTTTAAAGCAAGCTCAAGAGATTAGTGATTTACCGATAACTCATGTGATAGGGGGATTTCATTTATACGATCTTGATTTGAATGATTCTTTAGATATGGAATTTTTGAAAAAAGTTTCCGATGAATTAGTGGAGTCAGGAGCAACTTTCTATACAGGTCATTGTACTGGTAGAAAACAGTATTATAAGCTAAAAGAGATTATGGGTGATAAGATAAATGAGTTATCAACTGGTATAATTATTACTATTTAAAAATAGAAGAGCTATGGATTTGAATTCATAGCTCTAAATATTTTAAAGGATTAATATAGAATGGTAGATTAATTGTTTTACTTGCTTAAATTAGGATGATACAATAATATGTAGGTATAAAATTAGCGAACTGGAGGAAGATATGATAAATATTAGAAGAGTTTATGTTGAAAAAAAAGACGGATATAACATCGAAGCAAATAACTTACTAAAAGAAATACAAAAGAATTTTGGGATGGAAGGGTTAGAGAATTTAAGGCTATTTAATAGATATGATTTTAATTGTTCTGATGATAAAAACTTCAATAAGATAAGTAGCCTAATTCTATCAGAACCTAATGTTGATAATATTTATATAGACAAACTTCCAGAATCAGAGGGGTTGTTAATAGCTACAGAATTTCTTCCAGGTCAATATGACCAGAGAGCGGATTCTTCTATGCAGTGTATCCAAATTTTACTTGATGAAATGGAAACAATTGTAAAGTCTGCTAAAGTATATTTGTTAAAAGGTAGTATCAGCGAACAAGATATTGAAAAAATTAAAGGCTATCTAATAAACCCTGTAGATTCTAGAGAAGCTTCCTTAGAAATACCAAAGAATTTGAAAGATGAAATAGAAAATCCGAAAGATATAGAAGTGATAGATGGGTTTATAGAATTAAGCCATGATGACTTAGATATATTTAAGGTTAAGATGGGTTTTTCTATGAGCTTTGATGATTTAATCCTAGTTCAAGATTATTTTTTGAATGATGAAAAAAGAAATCCTACTATAACTGAATTGAAAGTAATAGATACATATTGGTCTGATCATTGTAGACATACAACTTTTTTAACTGAAATTGAAGATATTAAGATTGATGATGGTGAGTATAAACAAATATTTCAATCTGCTCTTGATGAATATATTGGATCAAGAGAGTTTGTTAAAGCTAAAAAAGCTATTTCATTAATGGATTTAGCTACTATTAATACTAAACAATGTATAAAAATGGGTTTACTTAATGATATTGATTTGTCAGAAGAGATAAATGCTTGTAGCATAGAAATTGATGTTGATGTTAATGGTAAGAATGAGAAATGGTTATTGATGTTTAAAAATGAGACACATAATCACCCCACAGAAATAGAACCTTTTGGAGGAGCGGCCACTTGTTTAGGTGGAGCTATAAGAGACCCACTTTCTGGGAGGAGCTATGTGTATCAAGCTATGAGAGTTACTGGAAGTGGAGATCCAAGGCAGCCTATTGAAGAGACGCTAGCAGGTAAATTGCCTCAAAGAAAGATAACTAAAGAAGCAGCGAGGGGTTACAGCTCATATGGTAATCAAATTGGATTAGCTACAGGACAAGTGACAGAGATATATCATCCAGGGTATGTAGCCAAGAGAATGGAAGTAGGAGCAGTTATTGCTGCTACTCCTATAGAAAATGTAGTGCGAGAAAGACCAGAACTGGGAGATATAGTATTATTAGTAGGCGGTAGAACAGGTAGAGATGGAATTGGTGGGGCTACAGGTTCATCGAAATCGCATACAGAGGAATCTTTATATAAATCTGGTGCTGAAGTTCAAAAGGGAAATGCACCTGAAGAGAGAAAGATTCAAAGGCTTTTTAGGAATCCTGAATTAGCTAAAATGATTAAAAGGTGCAATGACTTTGGTGCTGGAGGAGTTTCAGTTGCAATAGGAGAATTAGCAGATAGTATAGATATACAACTTGATGTAATTCCTAAAAAATATGAAGGTCTAGATGGGACAGAACTTGCTATTGCAGAGTCACAAGAGAGAATGGCAGTTGTAATAGACCCTAAAGATTTTAAAAGATTTAAAGAATTAGCTCATACAGAAAATTTAGAAGTTACAAATGTTGCAGATATAACAGATACAGGTCGGTTGACTATGTACTGGAGAGGCTCGAAAATTTTAGATATAAAGAGAGATTTTCTTGAGACTAATGGTGCAAAACAAACAATTAAGGTTAATATAGGCGCACCCAAGCCTAAAGATGGAATAGTATTTGACAATAGGAGTTTTAAAGAAAAAATTATTACTACTATCTCAGATTTAAATATTTGTTCACAACAAGGGATGAATATTCTATTTGATAATACTGTTGGCGCTGCAACGGTTTTAATGCCTTTTGGTGGTAGATATAAGCTTACTCCAATAGAAGGTATGGTTGCGAAAATACCAGTGTTAGAAGGAGATACAAATACTTGTAGTTTAATGAGCTTTGGATTTGATCCACAGATTTGTGAGTGGAGCCCATTCCATGGTGGAGTAAATTCTATTGTCCAGGCGGTTTCTAAAATAGTAGCACTTGGAGGAGATTATACTAAAATAAGACTAAGCATACAAGAATATTTTGAAAAACTTGGAGAAAATGAAAGAACCTGGGGTAAACCGTTTAGTGCTTTGCTAGGAGCTTATAAAGCACAATCGGAACTAGGTTTAGCTGCTATAGGTGGTAAAGATAGCATGTCAGGAACTTTTAAAGATATCTCTGTACCGCCTACTATAATTACTTTTGCAGTCACAACAGATAATACTGAGAATATTTTGTCTCCTGAGTTTAAGAAGCAATCAACTGAGGCATATTTTGCTGAGATAATTACTGATAATAATGATATGCCTGATTTTAATACTATAAGAGAAGTTTATTCAAAGATCAAAGAATTAACAGATAAGAAAGTGATTATTTCTGCAAAAACAGTAGATAATGGTGGCATTGCAGCAGCTATTAGTAAAATGTGCTTTGGGAATAAAATAGGCTTCGAATTTGAGAATAGTATTGATGAAGAAAATCTATTTAAGAAATCAATAGGAAGTATAATTATTGAAATAGATCCTTCTAATGCAAGCTTGCTAGGAAAGCATTTCACAAAGATTGGGAATACACAAAAAGAAACTAAGATTATATACAAAGACGAGAGTGTGGATTTGGATAATATGATAGAAGCATGGCAACAACCATTAAATGAGGTATTTCCTTTAAAAATAGATTTGAAAGGAGATATTGAGACTATAACAAGTGCAATTTCATCTAAACCATATAAAGGCAAAAAGATTATTAGACCAAGAGTTTTTATACCAGTATTTCCTGGAACGAATAGTGAATATGATTCAAAAAGAGCGTTTGAAAAAGCTGGAGCTACTGCAAAGATAAGTGTATTTAGGAATCAATCTAGCTTAGACATTAAAGACTCAATTAAAGAATGGGCAGGTGCAATCAAGGAATCCCAGATATTGATGATTCCAGGTGGGTTTAGCGCTGGAGATGAGCCAGATGGGTCAGGTAAGTTTATAGCAACAATATTTAGAAATCCATATATTGCGGAAGCTATTGCTGATTTATTAAATAATCGAGATGGACTAATATTAGGAATATGTAATGGTTTTCAAGCTTTAATTAAACTTGGATTGTTACCTTACGGAGAAATCAAAGATTTAGGAATCGATGATCCAACTTTAACCTTTAATCAAATTGGAAGACATGTTTCTAATCTTGTAGATACAAGGATATCATCTAAATTATCACCTTGGTTATCAAACGTAGAACTTGGAGAAATATATACTATGCCAGTTTCTCATGGAGAAGGTAGATTTGTTTGTAATCCAGTATTATTGGAAGAATTAATAAAGAATGGGCAGATTGCAACACAATATGTTGATTTTTCTGGCAAAGCAAGCCTCGATGGCAGCTTTAATCCAAATGGTTCTGTATTTGCAGTTGAAGGTTTGACAAGTAAAAATGGTAGGGTATTTGGGAAAATGGGCCATTCTGAAAGAATAGGAAAAGATGTATATAAAAACATACATGGGGAAAAAGACCAAGGTATATTCAATGCTGGAGTAAATTACTTTAAATAAAAATATCTCCCTAAATTAGATAATTTAGGGAGAATTTTAGTATCTACAAGTAAATTATAAAAACAATGAAATTCCACTATAGATTAATAGTCCGGCCATGATGGTATTAATCATTTTATAATTTTTCTCCATAAATTTTTGGAATACTGATCCAAATAGTGCCCAAGTTATTGTTGACATAAGAGCAATTAGCGATAGAGATATAGCAAATAATACTAAGATAGGAATAGATTCATAATATGGAACAATAAATGTAGATGCAAGAGTTATACCATATATAATTCCTTTGGGATTGACAAATTGAAGAAGTACACCTTTAATAAATGTGTTGGTTCTTTTGCTTTCGTCAACTTCTTTATGGGGCTTACTTTGAAATGTTTTCCAAGCTAAGTAAAAAATATAGGAAGCGCCAATAATTGTCATAATTGGTTTTATTGTTGGTATAAGCTTATATAAACTATAGCTAAATATATTGCTAAGCATTAAGATAATAAAAAAACCTACACTAACACCATAGTTAAATCCTAGACTGTTTTTCAGCCCATATCTACTCGCATTAGACATGGACATAATATTGTTTGGCCCAGGTGTAAAAGTTGTAACAAATACATATGAAATAAAAGCTGCAAAATTTGGCATAGCTAAACTCCTTGATGAGAAATATTATTATAGATTTATTCATATAATGATATATTAGCAAAATTGCATTGTCAATAAACTTTAGTTAATTAAATTAATAACAAAGTTTATGAAGCCACTTGTAATATGTTATAATTATTGTAGCTAATAAATAATAGATTGGAGAAATCATAAATGACGAGAACTAAAACTATTAGAGGTAATATCAAAGATACCAAAGAACATGTTAAAAAAAGAGATTCTATAAATTTAGAATTAAATCATTTTGATAGAATGATTTCTCTCCTTGGAGCTAATTCAAAAAAATGTTCAGAGTGCAAAAGACTATACACGGATGTTGAAGATTATTTTGAAGTGTTAAAAGAAAAAGAATATCACTTAAATAGAAAAGATAAAAAAGAGGGTAAAGTATTAACAAATACTATAATGAAACATCTTCATAAAGAGCATAATTTGTTTAGACAAGGGCATTATATGAGCATATTTATTCCTCTGGGAACTAGCGTAGGATTAGTTGTAGGACTACTTTTCTTTGGTAAAATTGTTCTGCCAACAGTACTAGGACTTACCCTAGGACTTCTTATAGGAGTTGTATTAGATGCAACTGTAAAAAAATATAATAGGACTATATAATATATAAAAAGGGAAGTGGATAAAATGACTTTTGAGATAAAAAAATTGGATGAATCATATAAGGGTGAAGAACTTGATTTCTTTTATAACTCCGAATTTTATTATGATATTCAAAAAAGTTATCATGAAGACTCTATTAATTTCAGATTTGTTAAAAAACACTTTTCTACTCCAATTGAAAAGAGATTCAAAACAATTCTAATGGAGGATCATTATGATAATCCGATTTTATATGGGGTAATTTACAAGGAAAAAGTTGTCGCGTATCTAGAAATGGTATATGAAAAATGGAACAACAGAATGAGAATAACAAATATATTGGTAGAACATGATTTTAGAAACAAAGGCATAGGGAAACTACTAATGGAGAAGGCATATGAAGTTTCTAAGAATCACGGAGCCAGAGCAATTGTTGTAGAAACTCAAAGTTGTAACTTCCCAGCAATAAATTTTTATAAAGTTTTGGAATTTAAGATAGTTGGCTTTGATTTACAAGCATATAGTAATGAAGATGTGGATAGACTTGAAGTAAGAGTAGAATTAGGCAAGTCTATTAAATAGACAAGCATAAAGATTACAATATGGTTAAAATAATCGCTAGATGATTTATATTAGTGTTTTTAGAGTATAATATGTATATAGATATTAATATGCTTATTATACTTTTTTATGTAGAAAATAATATTTAAGTTCACAAATAATCCATTTTAAAGAGGAGTAAAAAATGAAAAAAACATTATCATTACTAGTCATTTTATCCATAATTTTATCTTCTGGTGTTAGCTTTGCAACTCCATCAAACTGGGCTATACAAGAAGTAGCGGAAGCTAAGGAATTAAGTATTGTTCCAGAAAATTTGTTAAACAATTATCAAGAGAATATAACTAGAGAAGAATTTTCTGAGTTGGTAATAAATCTATATGAATCTTTATCCAATAAAATTGCGATACCTTCTCCGATAAATACCTTTAAAGACACAACAAGCTCCAAGATTCTTAAAGCTCATAAATTAGGAATAGTAGAAGGTCGAGGAGATGGTATTTTTGCTCCAAGTGAATCTATTACACGAGAAGAAATAGCGGTAATGTATTTTAGAATGATTGAAGCAATAGATAACCGAGTGATTATAGAAGACTCTAAACTAAGCTTTGCTGACAATAATATGATAAGCATATGGGCTAAAGATGCAGTAAACTTTATGAGTAATAAGACTATAATCAAGGGTATGAACAATAATACTTTTAATCCGAAAGGAACTACAACAAGAGAACAAGCCATAGCTTTAACATTAAGGACTTATAAGGGATTCCCTAGTCTTTATGTTTCAAGCAATCAGGGAAAGTTGACACCTGTAGAAATAGGAGAGATGTCAAATAGTATTGTTCAGATAATTATTAAATATGACAATGGTGACACAGGATATGGAAGTGGTTTTTTCTTTGAGAAAGGCAAGCTTGCAACTAATTTTCATGTTATTGAAGGTGCTGTCAGTATTATCTTAGAGTATGAAGATGGAACGAAATACAATGGAGATATAAAGGTAGTAGGATTTGATAGGGAGTTGGATATAGCAGTATTATCAATAAATGATCAAAAAACAGAACCACTATTATTGGGGAATTCGGATATACTTGTAAAAGGGCAAAAAGTTTATGCGATTGGAAGTCCCATAGGGTTTAAAAATTCCCTAACTGATGGATTAATAAGTGCAATCAGACCAGATATAATACAAGTTACTACTGCAATAAATGCTGGAAGTAGTGGTGGAGCACTTATAGATGAGTTTGGTAAAGTAATAGGTATAACATATGCAAAGCTAATAGGAGCAGATAATATTGGATTTGCAATTCCAATAAATCAGTTAAAGGCTCTTGATAAATCTAAAGATTTAAGTTTAGTAGATTTTAATAAAAGTATATCTACAGGAGTTAAGGCTCCCCAAAATGTAATGGCAGTAGCTGATAGTTCAACAAGTATTTTGCTTTCTTGGGATAAAACTACAGCGGATTATTATACAATTTACGAATCTTTAGATTATGGGAAAACATGGCTTCCTTTAGTAAATGAAAATGGTGAAAATAGATGGGATTGGCATTCAGATTATAGCGTAGAAATATCTGATTATGAAGTAGGGTCTACAGTTTATTATGCAGTAGCTTCTGTTAAAGGAAATAATACATCTGAGTATGGTTATTCAAATTCTATCACTTTGTTCGATGGAATGACTGAACAGGAAATATTCGACGATCTTGTAGCTAATGTGAGAAATATAAATGTGGAGAATATTAATGTAGCTTTTGAAGGATTTGATGTTACAAGGACAATTGATGGTAAAACAACTAAAATATTTGCTTATGTTAATGAAGATGAATTTCAAGAATTTATAGGCATAGAAGAATCGAATATTCTTAAAATTGCTAAAGAACTAAAAAATATCAGCTTGCATTATGCAACAATAATAGGTACTGACGTTGAGATGGTAATTGTGTATTCTGGATTCTATGATGAGTACCCTTCATTTTTAGAAGAAAACGATATAAATCCTGATGAAGTAATTGAATATGACCCATTAGTAAAATTATGGTACGCATGGTTCCCATTATTGAATGTTGCAAATAAGTCTAATGTTTATCTAACATGGTACGGTGCGTATAATTTCTAGATTTTTTATAGCCTGGAGGAGTAAGCTTATGAAAGACTTTAAAATAGCAATTCAAAAAGTAATCAAGAGAGCAGTAGAATCATTTTATAATTTTCCTGCATCAATTTTTAGTGCGATTATCATTGCTATAGTTGCATTTATTCGGATTGAAATGGACTATGATGTAGAACAATCCTATAATGTATTGTTTGATAGTATTCAGCTTGCTTTTGTTTTTGCAGCAGTATTCTCAATGGCATTAATAGCTCTAAGGCAGCTTGATAAAACTAAAATTTCTAAGAGTATAGCTAGTATAAGTGGGTTAGTGATTGGAACAGTTGCATTTTTATTGCTATATTTATTTGGAGGAAACGCTAACGAACAGGGGATAATGTATTTAACAGATATCTCAATGGCAAGAATTACTGTAGCAATATTTATAAGTATAGTGATTTTTATTTATATTATATCCAAAAATTCGAATATAAAAGAGTTTCCAAGTGCTTTTTTTATAACACATAAAGCATTTGTAATATCTGCTATTTATGGCTTGGTCTTGATGATTGGAATATCTGGTGTATTAGGAGCATTTCAAACTCTAGTTTACAGAGATATGGACAATAAAATATTTCAGTATGTTGGTGTTATTATTGGATTTTTAACGTATGCGATATTTTTGGGGTACTTTCCAATCTTTAATAATCAAGAAGTATATGAAAATAAAGATGATAAGGAGATTCAACCAAGATTTATAGTTGTTTTATTTGATTATATTTTGGTGCCAATTATTATTGCTTTGACACTTGTGCTTTTTTCTTGGTCTGCTAGGGTTTTATTTAAAGGTCTAGATGTATCCTTTAATCAGCTATCTAGTATATCGACTAGTTATGTATTAGTTGGGATATGGCTTCATATTATGGTTGCAAATCATGACACTGGTATCACGAAATTTTATAGAAAAGCTTATCCTTTTTCTGCTATCTTAATTTTGTCATTTGAAGGATGGGCTCTTATAGTTCAACTTGGAGAATCAGGACTTAAGACAACTGAGTATTTGTTTGTTTTGTTGTGGGTATTTGCAGCTATATCTGTTGCTTTTCTAATTTTCAATAAAGAAAAATCATATAGAAAGATTGCAATAGTAGCAGCTGTGATTTCTTTAATAGCAGTATTGCCTTTAGTTGGATATCATATACTTCCTTTAAAGAATCAAATTAATCGAGTTGAGAAGATATTGATACAAGAAAATCTCCTTATAGATGGTAGAATTGTCGTGAAAGAACAAGAAATTGATAAAATAAAGAGAGAAAATATTACTGATGCAGTAGATTTCATAGCTTATAGTAGGGATGGGCAAAAGCCTTCTTGGTTTAAAGAGGAATTAAGTAACGAAGCAGTATTTAAAGATACATTTGGATTCCAAAAAGTATATAGAGTCGAAGATTATCCAGGGCAATCTGAGTATTTTTCTACAAATTTGATATTAACTACTCAGGCTATAGATATTTCAGACTATGATGTAAGTATTAATATTGGTTTTAATGAAAAAGATAAGAGTTCGATATTTTTTGAAAAGAATGGTATTGATTATGAAATAATATGGGATTTGATGGAAAACGGAATTCCTAAATTAACAGTTAAAATGGGGGACCGTATCTTAATTGAAAGAGATTTGGAAGAATTTTTAACTAAAATAGAAAATAAATATCCACCTAATGATTATAAGGATATAAATGTACCATTAGAAGATATGAGTTTAAAAATAGAAACGGATGAAATATCAATGCTACTAGTATTTAACAATATAAATATATTTAATGATACAAGCCAGGTCAGAAGAGATTACTATATGGATTTAAATAGTATTTATATTAAATAGAATAAGTCTTTACCGACTTAAGTTAATTAAAGCAAAGATGGCTAGGTGAAGAGGGTAAGCTATATAAAAAAACATTTGTAATGCTTTTACTTTTAATCCTAGCTTTCCGTTGTATAATAACAAAATTGGCAAAGCAAGTAATGAATATTGTTGAATAAAAGAAGTTGATAAATAATTAGTGATAAACATTACCGCTCCAACTAAGAGCATCCTTTTTACACTGTTAAAATCTTTTGTTTTGTAAAAGATTAATATATAGATTATTCCAATAAAACTATAGTCCGTATTTAGAAGTGTTGCCAGAGTACCAGCACCTAGAATTATACTAAGACTAGTAAAATGATTATCTGTTTTATACTTTTCCAATAGATTTATCGCAACTAGACCAATAAAGAGTGTAAAAAATATATTTTGATGACTCCAGTTGAGTTTACCAAAAAAAGCGTAATCAAAAGGGACTTCTGATATAAGAGCAAAAATCAAGAGTTTACTAGCGTATTTTTTTATATCTTTAGTATGGAAATAGCCTTCCACTATTAGAAAACAATATATGGGGAAAGCCAAGCGACCAATAATCCTAAATATTAATTCGCTACTTTGGAAAATAGCACCGTAGTGGTCTATAATCATTGTAGTTAATGCTATTATTTTTAAAGCTAATGAGCTCATATAATCACCCTGTCTTTTTTAGATAAGGTTATTATATCAGATAAATTAAAGCTATGTAAGAAACTATTAAATTTTAAGAATGGAGTGACTAAATTGGCAGATATAACATTTGAAATTGTTGAAAAGTTTGGAGAACTAGGTATCTCTGCAAAAGGATGGACTAAGGAAATAAATCTTGTTTCATGGAATAAGTATCCAGGGAAGTATGATATTAGAGAGTGGGACCCAGACCATGAGAAAATGAGTAAAGGCATCACATTAAACAAGGATGAGATTTTAAAATTGAGAGAGTTATTAAATGCAATGGATTTATAATATTACCTTTAAATAAGCTTTAATACACCTAACTTTGGGTAACTAGTGAATGAAGAACTTTAGGAGGTGTTTATATGTTATATTTTGCATATGCGAGTAATTTAAGTAAAAAGTATATGTCCAGTAGATGTCCTAATGCTATGCCATTAAAAAAAGTTTATCTTAAAGATTATAAGTTAACATTTAATGAACTTGCGGATATAATTCCTGAAGTAGGTGCATCTGTCACTGGAGGACTTTATTTAATTTCAAAGCAAGAGTTGGAAAAACTAGATATTCTCGAAGGACATCCCGATCTTTACGAGAGAATAGTAGTCGAGTTGGTGGATGAGGATGGAAGTTTTTATGAAGCCTTTGTTTATTCAATGGTTGATAAAAAGGAACAACAACCACCTGAGAGCTATTTTAAAATATTAGTTGAAGGTTATAACGATTGGGATATTGACAAGGAAATACTTGAAAGGGCAAGACAATTTTAATACGGAATCCCCTGATTTGATCAGGGGTAATTCTTTGAAAATAACAATAATAACTAAGGAGATTGGTATGATCAAAAACTTAAAAGATGAAAAACCCACTATTCATGAAAATACATTTATAGCAGAAACAGCCGTGGTATTAGGAAAAGCAAGGGTGGGAGAAGGAAGCAGTATCTGGTATGGTACAGTTTTAAGAGGAGATATTGCAGAGATTACAGTAGGTAATTATACTAACATACAAGACAATTCAGTTATTCATACTGAAAACAATGTTCCAGCTAGTGTTGGAGACTATACTGTGGTAGGCCATAAAGCGATTATACACGGTGCAAAAGTAGGAAATAACTGTCTAGTAGGTATGGGTGCAATAATACTAAATCGTGCGAAAATTGGAGATAATTGTATAATTGCAGCAGGTTCAATAGTAACCGAAGGTAAAACTATCCCTGATGATTCTATGGTTATGGGTATACCTGGTCGCGTAGTAAGAAGGGTAACAGAGGATGAAAAAATAGCAATTAGAAATAATGCATTAAGATACAATGAGCTATGGAAACAACACTTAGATTAGTGTGTACACATAAATTGTGGGTATATCTTAAATGAATAGAGTAAAAATAGGAGGGATATGAATGAATTATAAAGAAGTGTATCAATCTTGGTTAGATGATCCGTTTTTTGATGAAGAGACTAAAAATGAACTTAGGGCTATAGAAGATGAGGATGAAATAGAAGATAGGTTTTATAGAGAATTAGAATTTGGTACAGCGGGGCTTAGAGGTAAAATTGGCGCAGGTACAAATCGGATGAATAATTATACAGTTAGTTTAGCAACAGAAGGTTTAGCAAGAACTATTGTAAATCATGGGAAAGACGCTATGGAAAAAGGAGTAGCTATTGCCTATGATGTTAGATTATATTCTGACCGTTTTGCGGAGATAGCAGCTAGGGTATTGGCAGCAAATGGAATAAAGGTTTATCTATTTGACGATATAAGACCTACCCCTTTACTTTCATATGCTGTAAGAAAACTAAATACGATATCAGGTATTGTGGTTACAGCTAGTCATAATCCTCAAGCTTATAATGGTTATAAAGCTTATTGGGAAGAGGGGTCTCAGATATTAGACGAGATAGCAGATGAAATATTAGATGAAATGTCCAAGATAGGACATTATAGGGATATCGAAATAATGGATTTTGAAGAAGCAAAAAAATCGGGACTAATAGAAATAATTGGCAAAGAAATTGACGATGAGTATACTTCTGAATTGTTAAAAATGCCAATACATGATGACATAGATAAAGATATAAAAATAGTTTATTCACCTCTTAATGGAACAGGGAATATTCCTGTGAGAAGAGTATTACGAGAAAGAGGTTTTAAAAATATAATTGTTGTGCCTGAGCAAGAAAAGCCTGATTATACATTTGCTACAGTTGGTTATCCAAATCCTGAAGATACAAAAGCATTTAAATATGCAAGGGAATTGGGATTAAAAGAAGATGCTGATTTATTGCTTGCTACTGATCCTGATTGTGATAGAGTTGCAATTGCAATTAGGAATAAAGAGGAGGATTTCACATATTTAAATGGGAACCAAACTGGAGCGTTACTGATTTATTATATTTTATCTGAAAGACATAAAATGAGTAATTTACCTCCAAATGCAGCTATTGTTAAGAGTATAGTTACAGGAGATTTAGGAAAAGCTATAGCTAAGAAATACGGAGTAGTAACTTTTGAAACTCTAACAGGATTTAAACATATTTGTGCAAAAGCTAATGAATGGGATATAACTGAAGAATATAAATTTATATTTGGTTATGAAGAAAGTATAGGCTATGTGTATAAGGATTTAGTTAGAGATAAAGATGCAGTTGTAACTTCAATGATGATTGCAGAAATGGCAGGTTATTATAAAAAACAAGGCTTAAACTTACTTCAAGTTTTAGAAGCGGTTTATAAAGAATTTGGATATTATAGTGAAAAATTGATATCCATAGTATTAGAAGGGTCGGATGGTCAAGAGAAGATAAAAAGAATTATGGATGATATTAGACATAATTCTATAGGATCAATTGGCGAAATGATATTAGAGAAAACAGTTGATTATTTAATTGATGAAACGGAAGCTGGGAAATCTAATGTTTTAAAATACTATATGGATGATGGATCTTGGTATGCTATAAGACCATCGGGAACTGAACCGAAGATTAAGCTTTATATTTATTCAAAGGGGAAATCTAGAAAAGAAGCTTTTGCAAAAGTTGAATTAATCGAAAAAGTTGTAAGACACAGAATGGAATCAGTTGAGTAAAAAAAGCAGACCTGCCCAAATGGCAGGTCTTAAATATTTTTTGATATGTGTTTTGCAAATTCTTTTGCAGCATACTCTATATCAGGAATTTTATTTATAAATCCAGGGTCATTTGCTGTTTCCTGCAAAGAAAAATTAGGTGGTAATTCGAAGGTTTTATTCATATTTAGGCTACTTATTAATTGCTTGGCTAAAGCATCTCCTCCAGAATAACCTGAGACTATAATTGAGAATATCCTTTTATCATAGAATTTTGTCTTTCTAAATAAAGCTGTCAATCGATTTATAGTAGCTACAATATTAGCGGTTAACATATCGTTATAATTAGGACATAATAGAATTATTGTTGAGGCATCGATTATTGCAGGGTAAACTTCTTCTACTACTATACCTCCGTAAAAACACTTTGATTGCTTACTAAAATGTTTACAAGTTTTATAGCTACAACCTCTGCAGTCCATAATAGTTCCATTTCCCAAATAAACTTCTCTTATCTCGAAATCCGGAAGATTGTTTTTAACTTTTTTCCAAAGTGCATATGTATTGGATGTTTCTATATTTGAAGAATGTAAAACTGCTATAGAATTGTTTTTAAAATACTCTTGTGTAGATAGCAATCTTCGCCCTAATTCCATCGATTTTTGTAAGCAAATTTCTTCTTGAGTAAGTTTGTAGATTTTTTGAAGTGCCTGATAATTATTTAGGTTAGCGTTTGCCTCGATAGTAGGTCTACCAGGAAATTCGCAACCTAGCGTATTTGCGATATAAATAATATCGGCAGCTGCAGTTTTAGTATAGTTGTTGTATTTGCTATGGATTAAAATAGCGCCTCTTGAACCAGAAAGAGAGTCGGCACCTATGTTAACTAATTCTTCAAGCATTGAATTTAATTTTGTATTAATTCCTATTTGATTTAACTCAATTGCAAAGAGTATTTTTTTGTTTTTTAAATCTTTTAAGTCGTCTAATTCAGTTATAATTTCGCACTCACTATCTAAAACAGCAGCATCAATCATCTTTTGCAATAGTGGGCTTGGCGTAGAAGGGATTAGTAATTTTAGTTTTTTCATATATGTCTCCTTAATTCATTGTATGTTTCTAGAAGCTTTTCCTCAAGATTAGCATGGAAATCATATTTTGGAATTTCTATGCCAGCATCTCCGAGTTTCATTTTAGAACCCATAAAAACTTCACCCATTAAGCTGGAACCATAAAAATAATTTCCAGATATGGTAGCTAAAATCGATAAGGCACCTGAAGAAAGACTAGGCGCAACAAATGGTTTATAGCCAAAGCTTCTAATTTCCAAATTAGCATTTAGTGTTTTCTCAGTGAGTAAATCTGACTTTGCATGATTATAATTCTCTATGCTATCAACTACAATCAAACCTTTACCATGTGGACCAAAAACGCAACCTTCTTTTAGATAATGTGAAAATCCATGTAATCTTTCAGAATAGAAGCAAGCCCTTGCATTCATAACACCTAAACCATATCCTATAATTTGATTTGGAGCAAGTCCATTATAGTCTAGATTTCCATCAGGACCTAGATTGGAATCTAAATATAAAGACTTGCATAAAAGATCAACTGGATCACTTACAACTGCAAAAATACCTTTAAAATTTTTATCACGAGCTAATGTTCCGTATTGAGAAATGATTTTTCGATTGTCATGAAATTGAATCATTCTAACATCAACATTTTCTTTGCCAACGGGAGGAATAGATTTAGAAGCGCAAAAAACGAACATATCACAATCAAACAATTCAGATTTTTGGAGGGCTCTTACTGGTGGTAAAACATCTTCGCTAAAAGGTATTCTAATTTGATTCAATTCATATTCCCACCTTTTTATTTTTTCAGGAGATCTATCATATATACCAATATCGATATTTTTTCCAAGCAATCTAAGACCAATTAAAAGTGTGCTTCCAACATCTCCTAGTGCAAAGACATTTATTCTCCATTTTTTTGGAACAGATATTAACTCATCCTTCCAGCTAGGAAAACTAACATTAACTGATTTTATTTGTTTGTGAGCGATTTTTTCTTCGATCCAATATGGTAAATCATTGTTATGAGTGTCTTTTTTCAAAATACCTAAGTCTTCAAACTCTGTAAATAATTGAGAGATTTCTACAACAGCAAAACCTCTCCTTGAAACTTTGGGGTCTAATTTATTTAGAAAAAACACAATTTCATTAGAATCTACAATATCTTCTTGTCTACATGTTTCAAATTCAGGAAATTCTATAAATGAAAACAAAAAATGATTATTCAATTTATAATAATACAAATCAATCACTCCTATGACCTTTTAGTGTATGCTCTAGTCTTTTTAAATAATCTATATCTGTTTCTATAAAGCTAGATGGTTTAAGATGTTTATTCTCAAACACGCTACGATCCATATCTGGATATCTAGGAATAAAAACTACTTCTCCTAAGGAAGCGAGGTTTAAGTTTTTTTCATTAATTTCTTGATATACTGTTTCAATGACTTTAAATAATTCTAATGCATTGGTTAGCGAAACACTTGAGAGTTCAAAAATTAATTCTTCGCTAACATCTTTAATAAACTTTGGCGAAACATAAGGAAGTACAAGGTTAACACTAGGTATAAGATTTGTATCTGCATAATCTCTTTTTACCATATCTCCACCTAGAAATGGATATTGACTGCTTTCATTAAACCAAAGTCGAAGGTTCGGTACAAAATAAGCTGAATCTATATCAAGATTACGAATTTTAGCTATCTCTTTTCCTCTACCTGATAGAATGCCAACAAAAAGTTTTGATATTTCAATTCCTTGTTGTCTTAACTGAGGTTCTACAATTTTTATTCTATATCCTTTATGGAGCAAATCATCCAGTAAAATTACTTTTCGATTAAATGATTTAATTGTCTTACACTGTCCTTCCAAGGATAGATAATTTGGAAATTCTGTAATTGTAAAACACTTTATATCTTTGGAAAAAATCTTTTCAGTATGAAGCGTTTTAGTAACTGTATTAGGTATTATAGAATTATTTAAGATTATACCAAATGGAACGCACATTTTTTCACCAAGAGACTTTTTATTGTTGTCAGTTGTAGAAACCTCGTTTTCATCACAAACCATTTGTATCAGCTTACTATAAACCATCGTCCGATTAAATGATATTAAAAGCTCACCGGGGTAGAGGTCTGCAAGTGCTTTCTTAATTTTTTTCCTTGAAGATGTAATGGCTTCTAATATCTTTGGATGGGCATCGTATGGAGCTTTTAAATTGTTCTCTAAATCAAGATTTATGCTTATGGGATTGTTCATATCTACCATTAACATAGGAGATTCTTTAAGCAAAAATGGTGTTTCAATAAAACCTTGCATAATAAGAAACTCCAGAGCTTTATTATTAGATCCTTTAATCATAGTGTTTGCATAGAGAGCATAGTTGTAATCTCTATTTAGTGCTATAGAGAGTGTTTCATTTAGAACCATATCCATTGTATGGTCATCATCATCTTTAGCATATAGACAAGAGATAAAAGCAGTTCTTCCTTTAGCATTATTTCTGATAAATTGTGTTATATTTTGGTCATTAAATTCATCGAAAAGCATGCTATGTCTTACCCAATAAAAAGCTGAAAAGCCTATTGCTATATTCTTACTTGTATCTTTTAAGATTATGATTCTATAGCTAAGTTTTTCTCTTATTTCTAAAAGGCCATCAATATCGAGCATTGAACCGAAACTATCATATAAATAGTCTAGTAATTCACTGCTTAGGTTTCTGTGAACCTCAACATCTAAAGTTTTCGTTTCTAAAAGAGTTTTGTACAAGGGTTCTCTTAGATATAATCCATAGTTATAAATATATTCTGCAGCCATTGGGTCAATTAATTTTGAGATATCTCTATTTTTGTCAATATTATCTCGTATTTGAGTTGAACTTATATCTTCAAATTGAGTTGGGAGAGTCAACCTAATCACATTATTATTTATATTATTAATTGCTTTATTTGTTAATTCGTCAAGAGGCAATATAGTTTCATCAGTTCTTCTATCAAATATTACGTGAGAGAAGTTGAGTACTTCTTTTTTCATTTTATAAGCGGAAGCATTAAGAACAACGTCAGAACCAACAGCAATATAAACTTCTCTAGTTCCAAAAATATTTCGTAGTCCTAGCATATCTTGGTCTGAATTAATGTTAATTGGGATTTCTTTTGGAAATAAGTAAATGCCATCTTCTTTTGCAATGGTCATATTAATTATATTTCTTCTAAGCTGATGAGCTTCGGTTCTTTTTGACCATGAGAATTCATCAACTGCAAGATAAACCTCAAAACCATGCTTTCTAATCTCCTTAGCTATTTCTCTGTGACCCAGACTAAATGGATCAAATGAACCAGGGAAAAATGCAACATCTTCTAATATCTGCATATCAAGTGAACCATAGTTATACTCATATTCAGATACAAATCTATAAATATGGTTTAGGGATGCAGCATTATTATAAAATGAGAAGTTATTGTTCTTGGAATCTTCTATCAGTGTTAAGATTTTTTTTGCGAGCCTTTTAAATACAAACATCTTATCTTGTAAGCATAGTTCATTTGAATTAAAAATAGTTGATGCAATTACTCTTAAAGACTCTGTCTTTAATTCTAATTTATACGAAGCCAAAGGAACAAGAAGTAAACCTAGTAGTCTTTTTAATCTCTTGCTATTAAGATTTTCTTCTTCTTTAAATAAACTTTCATATTTAGGATAATTTAATACACTAACACCTATTGTATTTAATATCAGCAAAATTGTTTGTGGCCTGGAAACTTTTATTTTGTTTTCTAAATCATCTATTACTTCATCCAACTCTTTAGGTGGAAGGTACAATAGAATTTGTCCTAGATATTCAGGTATAAATTTTGTGAATTGATAACTATCCATTTCTAGAGCGCGTAAAAGCTCTATGGATACATCGTTTCTTTGTTCGAACGAAAGTAATGGAATAATATTAAGCAAAGTATAACCACTATAATTTCGGACTCGCTCAATAGCACTCACCTTTAAGAGATTACAAAGGTGAATGGCAGTGTGTATACCTGTTGTGGGTGGATTTTTTCTAACTTGATCATATAGGATATCAATATTAATCTTTTTAATAGTCCAAGCAGTCGCAGTTTTAAGATTTGCTAAAAACAACTCTGGGACGCTAGCTTCATCACTACGATAGTTTTCTCTTAATGTTTGCAGGTCTGAATCTACCAGTTTAAGCTTATTGCCTATAATATACTTTAGATAATTTTCTGCAGGTATTGTAGATTTAGATAAATTTTTGCTAAGAAAATCGGCTAAAGGTATTGATAAATCTGGGTCATCTATTATTCCTAGTACTTCAAATATTCTATCAAAAGTACTTAAACGTATATTAGTGTGTTCTATACTTACATTTTTTAAAATATAACTATACAGTCTTTTTTTTCTTGGACTATCTAATCCATTTAAGGGTAAATAACTGATTGTTTGAAGTAAATAGAACTGTGGTTTAGAAATAAGATTGTCAGAGTTTTGATAAAATTGATTTAGTTTGTCGAAATAGTCTGTGTTTTGTATTTGATTGCAATTTTCGAATAAGGATTTTACTATTATTTTCAGGTTGTAAAGCCATTCATCTTGAGAATCTAGAAGTTTATGACTTGGATAAAGTAAATCATTTAGTAGTTGATCAAAAATATCTAAACTAGTTTGAAGAGGACGGTTTCTATCAACAGTTTTTGGGAGTTCTTTTCTATACTCTTCATCGTAATTAGCTATTAACTTGCCAATTAAATAAGCAGATTCTTTTCTTATACCTTCTTCTTTATGAAGCAGATGATCAACCAAAAAATGATATACCATAATTTTTTGTTTTTGAGTCAAATAAAGAGAATATTCTTTAAGAATTTCAATATAAAGTCTTAACCTTCTCCAATCACCTTCTCCACGTGCTTCTTCTAAAATTTGGTGAAATCTTTCTTCATTCATGAAATTTGACATTAGATATATATTGTTTTCAATTGATTTATACTTAAAAGAATCTACTATATCTTCTCCTTTTAGTAAGCTCCAGAATATTTTATCTTTTTTTGTAAGTTCACCTGCTAGAGTAGTATCCACACCTAATGAAACCATATAATCTTCAAAGTCTTTTAATTTTGAATAAACTTTTTTATATCTATTTTCTTTTGCTGTGTCAACATTATCTAGCTTTTCTAAAATTATTTCAAAAGAATCAGTTAGATCGAAAATATGCATTTCTAAATGGTCATCTTTCCATCTATTTTTCACCCTAAAATCAGCATATATTAAGACCAAGGATTCTAAAGGTAGAGTTTCTAGCTCTAAATCCCAAGTGGAGTGATTTGTTGCTATATGTCCAATCTTTTCTAATTCTAGTGATTTAAACCAAGATTCAGTATAATAATAATGAAGATATGGAACTCTACTTTGTTCTTCCTTAGTAACACCATATTTACCAATATCATGTCCTAAACTCGACCCTAAGACAATCCCTAAATCTATTGGGAGTCCTAAGTCATAAAGTTGTTTTGAAATATGCATGGTTACATCTTTAACCATTAGTACATGGTCTATAGTATTATGCCCGGTTATTTCCATATCTAATTGCATCATTTCATATACAAATAGATTCTTATAAGCTTCTTTAAAAATTTTGTATTCATCTATAGTCTCTTTTATATTGTAATCAATATAAGCGCTGCCATTTAAACTTGATAATAAAAGTAGCACCTCTTCATATATTGGTATAGAGCTTTCTTTCATATAAAGAGTATCTTTATGAGGAAAAGATTTTTTTACTGTGTACTCGTATAATTCAAACATCCATTGTTCTATAGTTAAAGAATCAAAACTTAATAGAAATTCTTTTAATAATGTTAAGAAATTAAATACACAGATATTTGATTTTAAGTTCAAATTTTCTAATTCTGATTTAAGTCCGTTATTTTCTAAGTGTTTTTCCAGTTGCTCTTTAACGCTCATAAAGTTCCTCCTTTAGTATGGATTGAAAGTTTATTTTATGAATTCTATACTTTTGAAATCATGTACCGAAGTGATTTGATTCATAATTTCTTTATCAATAACTCCATCTATATGGCACATAAGAGTTGATATATTACCATTCCTAGTTACTTGCATAGTTGCAATATTGATATCTTTTGATGCTAATATAGCACTGATTTTGCTAATAACTCCCTTTTGATCTATAAATTGTAATTTAAATAAAGAAGCTTCTTCTAAAACTTCATTTTGATTTAATTCTGATTCATTTGACTTGACCATAAAATAACCCCCTTTGAGTTAATCTAATTATATAGTTAAATAGGAGTCTTTTCAATGATGAATAAATTATCATAATTGCATCTAAACATGGTTAAAGTGTATAATATAGTATAATGGAGGAGGGGATATCTTGATTTTGATTTGTGATTTAGGATTAAGCTTAAAGAAACAATTTATATTTTTGGAAAAAACTACTAACAAGAACGATTTTTTAGCAGATAATAGCTTAATTACACCAATAGGAGAGGGCTTTAACATGGCAAGGGTACTCTTATCCTTTGGAGAAGATCATACACTGTTAGGTTTTTCAGGAGGAATTGTTGGAGAAAATATACGATACATTCTAAATGATTCTTTAATAAATCTAAATCTTATTCCAATTAAAGAAAAATCATCAGAACAAGTTAACTTAGACTTTTTAGATAATAAAATAAATATAAGGGACAGGCAACCTAAAATTTCTAGAGAAGAAGTTGCAAACTTTTACACAGAGTATAAAGAAGGATTAAATCTTAGTGAAGTAATATGTTTAGTTGGAGAACATCCTTTTAATATTCCAGAGGATATGGCCTACAATATAGTTGACTTATCAATAAAATGGGGTAGGCAAATTCTTTTAGCTGTTAAAGACAAAAGTTTTCAAAATGCTATAGAAGCTTCTCCTTATGTGTTGATGATAAGTAAAAGCATATTAGAAGATATTACTAATTTAAGTTTAGATTTTGAAACTGAAATTATAAAGGCATGCAGGTATTTATTTGATAAAGGAATAAAGCATATTATTATAGATAATAATGAAAAAGGATTGATAATATTAAACGAAGAATATGGATATAGAGTGTCAGTTCCTTTTAAATATGGAAAAGGAGAATTATCATACGGGGGCTTATTAGGAGGCCTTGCACTTGCTATGAGTAGAAATTATGATATGGAAACAGTGTGTAAGTTATCTTATGCGTGTGGATTAGTGAATTTCGAAGATAAAAATTTAGAGTTAGAGGTTACCGATATTAAAGCTTTGATGAAGGAGATTGAATTAGCTAGATTTAACAATATTTAGGAGGCAAACTAATGATAAGTTTTATTCATTCTGGAGATATTCACCTGGGTACTGCTTTTAAAACGGCGACTTTTGGTAATAGTAAAGGTGAAGAAAGAAGAGGAGAATTATGGAATAGTTTTCAAAGATTAATAGATTACGCTATTGATAAAAAGAGTGATTTAATAATATTAGCAGGAGATTTATTTGAAGAAGACATGTTTACAATAAAGGATATAAATAAGCTTAAGGATATTATAGGTGAAGCTAAAGATCAAAGAATAGTTATAACAGCAGGTAATCATGATAAATTGAATTTAAAATCAATGTATAATAGGATAGTGTGGCCAGAGAATACTACAATTTTAAAAGATAAAAAAATCAACAAGGTAGAATTTGATGATATTAAAGTAACATTATACGGATATAGTTGGGCAAACGAAATAGAAGACTTAAAAGAACAATTATTTAAAATAGAAAAGAATCCAAATCACTACAATATATTAGTTATGCATGCAGATATATTTGAGAATTCAGCTTACTTACCTTTGGATTTAAAGCAGCTAAAAGTTCTGGATATGGATTATATTGCATTGGGGCATATCCACAAACCAGAGTTTTTGTCTCATAATATAGCATATTGTGGTTCGTTAGAGCCATTGGATTTTGGAGAAATTGGCAAGAGAGGTTTTATTGAGGGGAAGCTAGGGGAAACTCATAGCTTTGAGTTTAGACCTTTTAGCAAAAGAGAATTTTATATTAAAGAATTTATTCTATCTGAAGATATGACATTAAATGAAATAATTACTAAGATAAAAGAATTAACTGAAGGAGCTTATAATAAAAATTTTTATAGAGTAATCTTAAAAGGCGTTATGCCATTTTATATTGATTTAGAAGATATAGAATCAGCATTAAGAGAAGAATTTTATCATATTGAATTAATAGCTAAGTACAGAAGAGATTTTGATATCGAAAAGATTAAAAAAGAGAATGAAAATAATATTATAAGCAAATATATTGATAGTTTTAATGAAGAAGATTTAAAAGACGAGACCATACGAGATGCTTTCTATATGGGTTTATATTCACTTTTAGAAGGCGGTGAAACTCTTTGATAATAACAAAATTAGAGCTAAACAGTTTCGGCAAATTTAAAAACTATGAATTAGAGTTGAAAGATGGATTAAATTTACTATATGGGGAAAATGAAAGTGGAAAATCAACAATTCATAGTTTCATAGAGGGGATATTTTATAGTTTTTTAAAACCCTTTACAAAGAAAACAATTTATTCAGAAAAACACGAAAAGTATAGTCCCTTAGAATCGAATCTTTATAGAGGTAATCTTGAATTTAAAATAGATAATGTAATGTATAGAATTGAAAAAGATTTCAAGAAAAATGATGAAAACACTCGTATCTATGAGAAATCTACAGGGGAAGATATTACACATAAAGCTAGTGAGTTGTCTGTTGGGAAGGTAGTTCAGCCTGGAATTTATTTTTTTGGCTTAAGTTATTTAGTTTTTAAAAACACTGTATTTGTAAGCCAACAAGGAGTATATACAGATGATAAACTTGCTGATGAAGTGAGAGATAGACTTGTAAATGTTGTAACAACAAAAGATGAGAATATTTCAGTAAATAAAGCTATAGATATTTTGGATTTAGAATTTAAAGAAATAGGTACTGAAAGAGCATATACTTCAAAATACGGTCTATTAATTAAGGAGTTAACTCATAAAAAAATGGAACTAAAAGAAGTTGAACAAAAAAGAATTTCATATAATGAATGGATTGAAAATGCTGAAGTTATTAATAATAAAAGAAAAAAGTTAAAAATTGAAATATCAAAAAAAGAAGAGATGTTAAAACAGATTGATTTAAGTAAAAAATTAAAAAGATATAATGAAGCATTAGATTTAGAAAAAGCAATAAAAATCTTAACCGAAGAGATATCTTCATTGGATCAGTACAAGAGTGTAGTAGTAGAGGACTTTTCTAAAGCTGAATACTTAAATTATGATATTAAAAAACTCAGTTCTCAAATAGAAGATACAAAATCGGAAATAGCAAACATAGAATTCGAGAAAAATAGTATTGATATTTCTAAGGAGCCTGAAGTCAAAGAGTTAGAAAATATTATAGAGGATGGTTTAAAATTAAGATATATAGAGGGAAAAAGTGGAAATGAATCCATATCTGTTGTAGAGTCGAAAATAAAAAGACATGAAAAAAGTATAAAAAACATAAAATTAGTAGCAAGTGCAGTATCTGTATTGTATATATTTTTATCTTTTTATTTTATATTTATTAAAAACTACATTTTGTTTACAGCAATACAGTCTATATTGTTAGTACTTATATTATTGTTTTATAAATTGAAATTGCATAGAGATAGTATAAAACCCTTAAATAATAATCAGAATTATTCTGAAGATATATTCCATATTATTCGTAAATATGATCTTGATTCAATTGAAGATTTTTATGCAAAATTAGAATATACTAAGAATAAAAAAGATGAAATTAACAATAAAAAGACGAATTTAATTAAACTAGATGCTAGGATAGCAACAGCAATTGATAAACTTAGAAAGTTAGAGAGTTCTTTAATAGTGAATAAAAAAGACTTAGATGTGATACTAGAGATTAATTGCCAAAATAGTATAGAAGGTTTTAAAAAATCAAAATCGAAGAAATTGCGATTTGATGAATTACAAAAAGAACTAGAAAATGGTAATAAGGAGCTTAATAAACTTCTCGATGGGAAAACAATAGAGGATTTGGAAGTAGATAAAGAACAAATAAAAAATGTAGAACTCGATTTAGTAGACTTAGACGAAGAACAGATTTTTAATGATTTAAATATTTTGAGAATAGATTTAGAAAATTTAAGCTTGGATTATAAAGAATTTGAAGTCCAAATTCAAAACCTAGAGGGTCAAATTTCTAAAGAGGCCTCTTTAAGTGAAAATATTTTAGGTTTAGAAGCTAAAAAGGAGTATCTAGATAAGAAAAAAAACTCAATTCAGTATGCAATAAACAGAATTAAAGAGTTGTCAACGGACATACATAGAGATTATGCCCCTATAATAAACAAAAAAGTTGGAGAGCTGGTTAATAGAATTACAGATGGCCGGTATATTTCTGTTAAAATTGATAAAAATCTTAATGTAAGTGTTGAATCAAAAGATGGGAATAAACTTTTAAACTTGAATAATTTAAGCGCAGGAACAATAGATCAAATTTATTTTAGTTTAAGAATGGGCCTAGCGGAGGAAGTCACTCACAATAACTTGCCGCTAATACTTGATGAATGCTTTTCCCAATACGATGATTTAAGACTTTCTACTATACTCAAGTTTTTAGTTGAAAAAAATCAAAAAAGACAAATAGTTTTATTTACGTGTCATAATAGAGAGAAAAAAATATTAGATAGTTTAGGCATAAAATATAATTATATCAATTTACAGAATTAAAGTAAAAGAGGTGTATGGATGATTTATGCAATAGGAGATCTTCATTTTGATAGCAGTGAACAAAAACCGATGGATATTTTTGGTGACAATTGGATTGGTCATAAAGATAAGATTGTCGAAGACTGGAAAACTAGAGTTAAAGATAATGATATGGTATTAGTCCCTGGAGATATATCATGGGCCTTAAAGCTAAATGAGGCGATTCCAGATTTAGAATTAATAGACTCCTTGCCTGGTAAGAAAATATTTATAAAGGGGAACCATGACTATTGGTGGGAAGGTATATCTAGATTAAAAGCTCTTAAATTAAACTCTATTGTATTTCTTAGAAACAATAGTTTTATATATAAGGGTATTGCAATTGTTGGAACTAGAGGTTGGACTTCAAGAGATTCAGATGGATTTGATGAATCGGATGAAAAAATATTTAAACGAGAGATACTAAGATTAGAAGCTTCGATTTCATCTATAGAAACTAAAGTAGTTAAAAAAATAGCTATGCTTCATTATCCTCCATTTAATAACAAACTTCAACCTAACGAGTTTGTGGAGGTCTTAAGAGAATATAATGTAGATACATGTATATATGGGCACCTTCATGCTGAAGGTCATAAATATTCCGTAGAAGGTGAGGTTTGTGGTATAGATTTTCATTTGGTTGCTTCTGATTATCTAGATTTTAAATTGAAACTATTAGTGGAGGTATGATTATGAAAGTAATTATCAAGGAGAATTATGATGAGTTAAGTAAGGAAGCAGCTAAGATGGTTGAAAAGCAATTAAGAGGGAAAAAGAACAGTGTATTAGGTCTAGCAACAGGTGCTACTCCATTAGGCACCTACAAAGAACTTGTACGGCTGTTTAAAGATGAAGATTTGAGTTTTAAAGATGTTTCTTCATTTAATTTGGACGAATATATTGGATTAGATGAAAATAACGAAAATAGTTATAGATATTTCATGTCAGAAAACCTATTTAAATTAATTGATATTAAAAAAGAGAATACTTATGTACCTAATGGGATGGCTAATAATCCTATTGAAGCTGGAATGGAATATGACCGGACGATACTAGAAAATGGTGGAATTGATTTGCAGATTTTAGGAATAGGGTCAAATGGACATATAGCTTTTAATGAACCAGCTAAAAGTCTTTCGTTAGGGACAACTCTTGTGAGATTGGCAAAAGCTACAATTCAAGATAATGCTAGATTTTTTGATAATATAAAGGATGTTCCAACAGAAGCTATTACAATGGGGATTGGGAGCATAATGAGAGCAAGGAAAATAATATTGTTAGCAAGCGGAAAGAATAAAGCTGATATTATTGGAAAGCTTTTAAATAGTCCTTCGATTACTACAAATATACCCGCTAGCTTATTGTTATTGCATCCAAATGTTACAATTATATGTGATAAAGATGCTTATTCAAGAGTAAATAAATAGCATTGGAGGAGTCTATGGAAAAAGAACTAGAGGTAAAAGTATTAGGAGTGGATATTAATAATATTGAAGAAAAGATAGTGAAGATGGGAGGAGTGCTAATTGCAAATGAAGAGCAAATAAATACTCTTATTGATTCAAAAAATAATCCCATTAAGTCATACGTAGACGCATATTTAAGAATTAGAGAAACAAAAGATAATCTAACTGGAAGTGAAAAAATAGAACTTACTTTAAAGAAAAGTATAAAGAATAAAGAATTGAGAGAGAATGAAGAATTAAATGTTGTATTAGAAAGCAAAGAAACAATGCTAGATATCTTTAAGAATTTAGGGTTTACTAATGTTTCTGTGGGTTTTAAGCATCGAAAGTCCTACAGATTTATGGATGCAAGAATTGATTTAGATACATGGGATAAAGAAACATATCCTGAAAGCTATATTGAGATAGAATTAAAAGACAAAAAAGATTTAAGCGTAATTCTAGATAAATTGGGGATTAATAGTAAAAACATATCAACACTATCTATAGTTGAACTTAAAGAAAAATTAAATAATGAAGCCTGATTTATTATTCACAATTGAAAAACAATTTGTATTATATTAAAAAAATATATAGACATAAGTTAAAAATTTAACACTTAATTAATTGTATATCCATACCCATTGATGTATAATTAATTTATTCAGTCAAAATTAATGTAAAGGAGATGGTATTGTGGGTTGTTGTGGAGCAAAAGAATTGAAGGAACACTTTCTTGATGAAGCTGTAGACTTAACACTTATTGATGATGTAATAGCTAAGTATAAGGATGTTAAAGGTAGCCTTATTACTATTTTGCAATATGCACAAGAGATTTATGGATTTCTACCATTATCAGTTTTAGAGCACATTGCAAACAAGACGGGAATATATAGTTCTCAAGTTTTTGGAGTGGCTACTTTTTATACTCAGTTTAGATTAAACCCAGTTGGAGAAAACTTGATAATGCTATGCAAGGGTACAGCATGCCATGTAAATGGGGCAGACAGAATTGCAGAAGCCATAATAGAAGAATTAGGTATAAATGATGGAGAGACTACTAAAGATAATTTATTTACATTAAATCATGTTGCATGCCTTGGTTGCTGTAGCTTGTCGCCAGTAATGATGATCAATGGAGAAACTTATGGAAGTTTAACCCCTCAAAAAGCGAAGGCTATAATAAAGCTTATAAAAGAAGAGTCTTTATCAGCAAAGGAGGGAAAATAATGAAAGTAGTTGTTGGTTTAGGAAGTTGCGGAATTGCTGCGGGAGCTAGAAAGGTCTATGAAGAATTAGAGCACCAGATGAAGGATAATAATTTGGATATAGATTTAGAAATAACTGGCTGTGTGGGAATGTGTCATTTAGAGCCTATTGTTGATATTTACGATGAAGCAGGCCATTTAGAAAGATATGTTAAGGTTACTAGTGATAAAATTGTTGAGATTATCAATAAATCTTTGGAAAAGCAACAAGATAATACATATAAAATATCTGAAATAGACGAAGACGCATTAGCAAAACAAGTTAGAATTGCAATAGAAAACTGTGGAATAATAAACCCTGAAAAATTAGAAGAATACCTAGAAGTGGATGGGTATGAAGCACTTAAAAAATGTCTTTTAGAAATGAGCCAAGAAGATGTTATTGCTGAGATTAGAGATTCAGGTTTAAGAGGCAGAGGTGGAGCAGGTTTTCCGACTTGGTTTAAATGGAATGCAGCTCTAAAAGAAAAAGTAACACCCAAATTTATGGTTTGTAATGCCGATGAAGGCGATCCAGGTGCATTTATGGATAGATCAGTGCTTGAAGGAGATCCACATAGAGTATTAGAAGGCATGGCAATAGGAGCTTATGCTATTGGCGCTGAAGAGGGAATTATTTATGTGAGGGCAGAGTATCCACTTGCTATAAAAAGATTGGATATTGCTATTAAACAAGCAAGAGAAGCAGGTTATTTAGGGAAGAACATCCTTGGTTCTAACTTTAAATTTGATGTAAGAATAAAGGCTGGAGCTGGTGCTTTTGTTTGTGGGGAAGAAACTGCATTGATTGCATCCTTAGAGGGAGAACGAGGAATGCCTAGACTTAAACCTCCATTTCCTGCGCAAAAGGGTTATTGGGGTTTGCCTACAAATATAAATAATGTTGAAACTTTTGCTAATGTTCCTTGGATAATAAGAAAAGGTGGAGACGCTTTTGGTGCTTACGGAACAGAAAGATCAAAAGGCACAAAAGTATTTGCTTTAACTGGGAAGATTAAAAAAGGTGGACTTGTTGAAGTTCCTATGGGGATGCCAATAAAAGATATTATATATGGAATTGGTGGAGGAATTTTAAACGACAAGAAATTCAAAGCTGTTCAAATGGGAGGACCATCTGGTGGTTGTATCCCCGCTTTTTTAGATGATACTACTGTGGACTATGAATCTTTAACAAAGGTTGGAGCGATAATGGGCTCTGGTGGTATGGTGGTAATGGATGAGTCTACTTGTATGGTTGATATGGCAAGATTTTTCTTGGATTTTACAAGAAAAGAATCTTGTGGCAAGTGTATACATTGTAGATTGGGAACAAAGAGAATGTTAGAAATACTTGAGAGAATAGTAAAAGGTGATGGCAAAGAAGGAGATATTGAGCTTCTTGAAAAACTTGCAATAGAAGTAAAAGATGGTTCGCTTTGTGGACTTGGTCAAACTGCACCAAATCCAGTCTTAAGTACAATAAGATTTTTTAGAGATGAATATGAAGCTCATATTAGAGATAAAAAGTGTCCTGCACATGCTTGTAAAGCCTTAATAACTTACGAAGTTAAGGATAATTGTATTGGTTGTGGAATGTGTAAGAGAAGTTGTCCAGTTGAAGCAATATCTGGTTCTCCAAAGAATATCCATGAAATAAACCAAGATATCTGTATTAAATGTGGGAAATGCTTTGAAGTGTGTAAATTTGATGCAATAAAAATAGATTAAAGGTAGGGGTGAAATATGTCTAGAATACATTTAAACATTAATGGAAGAGAAGTAAAAGGGAATAGTGGTCAGACTATACTAGATATCGCTAGAGAAAATAATATAGATATCCCTACCATGTGCTTCGATGAAAGAGTTGAAATATATGGTTCTTGTGGATTGTGTGTTGTAGAAGTTGAAGGAATTCCAAAACTTTTACGATCTTGTTCAACTGTTGCTGCTGATGGAATGATTATAAATACAAATACAGAAAGAGTAAAGAGCTCGAGAAAAACTGCTCTAGAATTGTTATTATCAGACCATGTAGGTGATTGTAGACCACCGTGTGTTTTAGCTTGTCCAGGCTATACAGATTGTCAAGGTTACGTTGGGTTAGCTGCAAATATGGAATATCGTGAAGGGCTTAAATTAATAAAAGAACAATTACCACTTCCAGCATGTATAGGAAGAGTATGTCCACATCCATGTGAGGATGCATGTAGAAGACAACTTGTTGAAGAGCCGGTATCAATAGCTTATTTAAAAGCATTTTTAGCGGATATAGATTTGGCAAGTGACGATGTTTTTATTCCTGAGTTAGGGAAATCTACAGGTAAGAAGATTGCAATTATTGGTGGGGGGCCTGGTGGTTTATCAGCAGCTTACTTTTTAAGAGTTGCAGGACATGAGGTTACAATCTATGAGCAAATGCCTCAAATGGGTGGAATGCTAAGATATGGTATACCAGAGTATCGACTTCCAGGTCATGTTATCGATCAAGAGGTTGCTATAATAGAGAAGATGGGAACTAGATTTGTAAATAATGTAAAAGTGGGAGAACAATTAAACTTATCTTATATAAGAAATAACTTTGATGCTACTTATATATCTATTGGTGCATGGAAGAGCTCAAGTTTGAGGATAAAAGGGGAAGAACTTCCAGGAGTTATTGGTGGTATAGACTTTTTAAGAAAAGCCACAATTAATGAAGATATTAATTTAGGAGAAAAAGTAGCTGTTGTCGGAGGTGGTAATACGGCAATGGATGCTTGTAGAACAGCTATAAGACTTGGAGCTAAAGAAGTGTATCTTCTATATAGAAGAACAGAAGCTGAAATGCCAGCTGAACTTGTTGAAATAAAAGAGGCAAGAGAAGAAGGTGTAGAATTTAAGTTCTTAGTTTCTCCACTTGAGATAATAGAGGAAAACGGGAGAGCTAGTAAGATCAAACTTCAAAAGATGGAACTTGGAGAAGAAGATGCATCAGGTAGAAGAAGACCAGTACCTATAGAAGGAGCATTTGAATACTTAGATGTTGATTTAGTTATCGGAGCAATTGGTCAAGAGTCTAGTCTAGAAGGATTTGAAATATTAGAGACAACTAAAAGAGGTACAATTTCAGCAGATGAAAATACTTACCAAACTAACATAGAAGGAATATTTGCCGGAGGAGATGTAATAAACAAAGGAGCTAATATAGCAATTAAAGCAATAGGAGATGCAAGAATAGCATCAGATGTTATTGGCTCATACCTTGAAGGTCATATTATTCCTTATAAGAGACCATATGTTGTGGAAAGAACTCATTTAACAAGTGATGATTACAAAGATAAAAGAAAAGTTCCTAAGGCTATAATGCCTCATTTGTCTGCAGCTGATAGAAAGTTTAATTTTAATGAAGTAAATCTTGGATTATCTGAAGATGAAGCTATTAAAGATGCAATGAGATGTTTGGAATGTGGATGTCATGATGTATTTGAGTGTAAGCTATATAATTATGCTAATCAATATGATGTTGAACCTGAAAAATTCGAGGGAGAAGTTCATTATAGAGAGCAAGATGATAGTCATCCATTTATTATTAGGAATACTGACAAATGTATTCTTTGTGGATTGTGTGTAAGAGTTTGTGATCAAGTCATGGATAACGGAGCACTAGGACTTGTAGATAGAGGATTTGATACAATAGTTAAGCCAGCACTAGATTTAAGATTATCTGAAACTTCTTGTATAGCTTGTGGACAATGCATAAGTGTATGTCCAGTAGGAGCGTTACAAGAGAGACTTCAAATAGATAAATCTGTTCCACTTAAAACTAAGAAGACAAAGACTATTTGTTCATTCTGTTCAGTAGGCTGTAATATCGACATTGAAACAAATGGAGATATGCTTTATAGAGCAATTCCTGATAAGGATAGTAGTATAGATGAAGGATTACTATGTGTTAAAGGTAAATTTGGATATAATCAAGCAAAGCAAAAGAGCAGAATTGGAAAACCTTTAGTAAGAAAAGGGAATGATTTAGTAGAAGCTACTTGGGATCAAGGAATAAGACTTGTAGCCAAGAAGATGCAGTCACTAAAACTTCAATATGGAAAAGAAGCAATTGCTGTGGCAATATCAGATAGATACAATAACGAAGAGATTTATATTGCTAAGGAGTTTGCAAATAAATATTTAGGTACAGATAATGTTACCTGCTTTAATAGAAACTATGGTGGAATTGAAGAAGTTCTAGGTTATGATGCTTCAACTAATACATTTGAAGAGATAAAACAAGCAGAGTTTATACTTGTTGTTGGAGCGAGTATGATGAAGGATCATACAATAGCTGCCCTTAAAGTAAAATATGCAGTAGAAAATGGAGCGAAATTGGTAGTGGTTAATCAAGAATACGATCAGATAAATGATTGGACTAAAGCTTCTATTTGTCCTGAGAATAATGTGAAATTATTAAATGAGATTCTAAAGGCTATTATTGATAAAGGTCACGTACCAGCAAATGCAAATGGTTTTGATGAATTAAAAGCTAGTCTTCAAAATCTAAGCCCATCTCACGAAGCAATAGATATTGCAGAATTATATCTTGAGGCTAAAAAAGCAATGATTATATTTGATGAGAATTATATTACTAGTGAAGCAGCTAAAATATTAGCTGATATAGCAGTAGTCTCCGGTCAAATAGGAAAACCAAGAAGAGGTATAATTCAGTTAAAACCTAAAAGCAATAGCCAAGGTTTAGCAGATATTGGAATTGATACACCTAGTGAAAGGATTATTGAAGGTATAAAAAACAATACAATAAAAGGATTGTTAGTATTTGGGGAAGATATTCCAGTTGAAAACTTAAAAGGTTTAGAATTCCTTGCAGTTCAAGATCTTTATTTAACTCCAACTTGTGATATTGCAGATGTTGTATTGCCTGGAGTAAGTTATGCAGAATCTAAAGGAACTATAACTAACTCAGAAAGAAGAATCCAAATTAGCAATAGAGCAATACCAGCTTTAACTGGATATTCAAACTGGGAAGTTGTCAATGAGATGATGTTTATATTGGGTAAAACGGAAAAATATACAAAAGTTGAACAGCTTACAGCAGAAATTTCAAAAGCTATACCTGAGTATGTAGATTTATTTAAGAAAACAGTAGCGACCTACTGGCCAATAAATGGGAATGAAATATTATATACAGATGGTTTCCATTTTGAGGATAAAAAAGCTAAGTTAGCTGTAGTTTCAGAAACTAGAATGTTTAACAAAAGAGTTTCTACAGATTTTGTAGAAAAAGAATTTATGGGATTAGTTGAAAAGATTTAATATTAAAACCGAGATGATTTATATTTTCATCTCGGTTTTTTATGATTTGTTTTAGAATTTATGAGGTTAGTTATGAGTAATACTCAACTACTAATTGGTCTTCTATTTCTATTGGAACTTCATCTCTTTGGGGAAGTCTTAAAAATTCTCCACCGAAAGTGTTTTTATTCTTAGCGATATATGGAAAAGTTGAAAGAAATGCATTTTCGAAATTAGCTTTAAATAGTTCTATACTTTTAGACTTTTCTTTTAAGCTAATATTGTTACCAGGCTGAACTAGATAAGAAGGGATGTCAACTTTTTTATTATCCACAAGGATATGACCGTGAACAACCATTTGTCTAGCTTGTCTTATAGATGAAGCAATACCTAACCTATAAACAAGGTTATCTAATCTTGATTCAAGTATCTGAACTAAAGCATGCCCAGTTTGTTCTTTGCTTTTTTTAGCGACACTAACATATTTTGCAAATTGTTTTTCCATTACACCATAATATGCTCTTAATCTTTGCTTTTCCAATAGCTGTTGACCATACTCAGATAGTTTTTTATCTGCTCTAGATGTTCCTTTAGAAACTCTATTCATTGCTTTTGGGTGACCGTAGACATTTAAACCTAATCTTCTACTAAGTTTAAATCGAGGCCCTTTAAAATTAGCCATTTAATTATCATCTCCACTTTATATTTGCCGCGATAATATTAAAGCCAAATCCATTTTACCATAATAATATATAATTGTAAATGATAATTGTTATCAATAGCTTCGTGATGTTAGAATTTCGTTATTTTAATATATTATATTTAATGTTATAGTAGATATATTAATAGAAGAGGTGCATAATGAATACAAGCATTTTAGATGAAAAGCTAATAAAGAAAAAAATAATATCCATGATTTTACCAATAACAGCTGAAAACATATTGCAAATGACAGCAGGGGTAGTTTCTATGGCAATGGTAAGTAGAATAAGCGCTACAGCAGTAGGTGCAATAGGAATAGGAACGATAATTATAAGAATTATTTGGGCAGTATTAAAAGGAATTGCAACAGGAAATTCTGTGTTTGTTGCTCAAAGCTTTGGAGCAAAAGATTACAATAGATTAAGAAATTCATCTATTCAAGCTTTAGTAATAATGTTGGGGGCGTCTCTAGTTTTTCAGCAAGTTATATACTGGAACGCAGAGACACTTCTTAAGATTTTCAATCCATCCCCAGTGCTTTTGGAAGCAGGAACTAGTTATTTAAAGATATTGTCATTTAGTTTGCCCTTTACGGGAATGATTTTGTTAGCAGCTGGGATACTCCAAGGCATGGGGAATGCTAAGACGCCTATGATAATCGTTGCTATTCTAAATTTAATTAATATCTTTTTTAGTTATATTTTAGTATTTGGTAATTTTGGTTTGCCAGTGTTAGGATTAAGCGGGGCGGCAATAGCATATAATATTTCATATGTATTTGCATCATGTCTTGCTGTATATAGCTTGTTTAATAGAGAATCTATGTTTAGTAAAATAAGGGCTAATGCTGAAGAAAAATTTACAATGAAAGGTAGTATGAATTTAGTAAAATTTGCGATTCCAACTTCATTTGAAATGAGCTTTTGGCAATTTGCTTCAATTATAATTACAAGAGCTGTATTGACCTATGGAGAGATAGCATATGCAGCATATCAACTAGGTTTACAGGCTGAGTCTATTTCTTTTATGCCAGCCGCAGGATTTGGAATTGCAGCTTCTACATTTATAGGGCAAGCTATAGGTTCAAATGATAGAGAATTAGGTAGACGTTATTTTAAACATTTGGTTAAAATATCTTTAATGATAACATTTTTTGCAGCAATGCTTTTACTCTTATTTCCGACAATAATAATGCGAGCACTATCTTCAGATTTGAAAGTTGTTTCCATTGGAGCCGTATATCTATTTGTGATGGGAATAGTCCAAGTGCCTCAAAATGTGGCAAGTCTTATAAATGGAGCGTTAAGAGGTGCAGGGTATCCAAATGCTGCTATGATAAATGTTGGTGCGGGGCTTTGGTTAGTTAGGGTACCACTTGTATTGATAGTGACTTATGTGCTTAATGCAAATATATATTGGATTTGGATAGTTATGGGATTGGATTTAGTAGTTAGGTTCATTTTAGCGGTAATAGTTTTTAAGAAAAAAGATATATTCAAACAAACGCAAATAGGAGCCAATAATTGACATATGCTTAGTAGAAGAGTAAAATAAAGTTGTAATTATAGTTACGGAACAGTTTTAGAAAATGGCGTAAAACAAATGAACTGGGATGATTATTTTGATAGAATTTAGAAAAAATAACTAGTAAATTTGATCTGAATAGATAATAATAAACATGCTTTTTCTAAACTTTTGATGGGTTAAAAGAAAGTGACTTTAATAATATTATTATACATATTATCAACTAAGAGTATAGGAGAAATTGTTAGTGAATATACTCAATAATGTTAATAAACTAATTTCAGAGAATTCTAATATAAAAGCCTTATTATCAGATTTAATTAGGCTGACTAATAAGTTTTGACATCAATATATGGGAGTAGTACAATAAAAGAGTAGATTAAGTATTTGTCAGAAATTCATAACAGAAAGAGTGATTTGATGGAGTTGGAAGAATACATAGAGGAACTTGAAAAAAAGTTAATTCGAAGTTTTGACATTTATAGAAATTATGAAATGGGTGATGATAAATTTCATTTGTATGCAAGATATCATATGAGATCAGAAAAATATTTCCTCGTCAAGTCTGCAAAGATTTATGGCTTGGAAAGCAATGAGTATATTTTAGTGAAAATGATGGAGAATCTTGACAATAGAGATTTAGAAATATTTAAAAATAGTATGATTAATTCTATTGATGAACTTGTTGAACTTAATGATGATCATATGTCAAGTGTCATAACAGGGGTGTTACTTACTGATAAATCACTTGATGAAATAGATGATGATGTCTTGAAAAAAATATCTAGATTCAAATATCATAAAGGCTTTTCATTCGGATTTAAGGGCTGGGTAGATATTAGGCTGCTTTTGGTTTCCCTTAAGGATGGATCAAATATAGCAATAAAAAAGGGGAGGGAGTAAGTGAGATTTACAGTATTAAAAAGTTGTTATAATCTTATATTTTAAAAGGAGGGACATTATGAATTCATTATGGTTAATAATTTTTAGCATCGTTGTATTTCTTATCGCATATGTAACATATGGTTCATGGTTAGCCAAAAAATGGGGCATTGATATTACAAGAAAAACTCCTGCTCATACTATGGAAGATGGAGTAGATTACGTTCCTGCAAAGGCGCCAGTTTTATTGGGTCACCACTTTTCATCAATTGCGGGAGCAGGACCGATAGTTGGTCCAATAGCAGCATCTATGTTTGGATGGCTACCTGTAATGTTATGGATTGTAATAGGGTCTATTTTCTTTGGAGGAGTTCACGACATGGGTTCTCTATTTGCTTCTGTAAGACATGGTGGTAGATCTATTGGTGAAGTAATTGGTCATACAATGGGTAGCAAGGGCAAGAAGCTATTTGCATTGTTTGCATGGCTTACACTAATTTTGGTAGTAGCAGCATTTACAAACATTGTTGCAGCTGCATTCGTATCTACACCAGAAGCGGCAACATCATCAATATTATTTATTATACTTGCAATTATATTTGGAATTGGGGTTTATAGAAGAGGCGTTAGCCTTGCAGTAGGTACAGTAATAGGCGTTTTATTACTTGGTGTCGCTGTATGGGTAGGAGTATTGTTCCCAATTAGTCTTTCAATCAATACATGGATGATACTTTTATTGGGATATATCTTTGTAGCATCAGTAACTCCTGTTTGGATATTATTGCAACCAAGAGATTACTTGAACTCATTTTTATTGTATGCGATGCTTGTTGGTGGGGTAATTGGTCTTTTTGTAATGAGACCTGAAATTCAACTTCCTGCATACACAAGTTTCAAGGTAGGAACAAACTACTTATTCCCTATATTATTTATCACAATAGCCTGCGGAGCAATATCAGGATTTCACTCACTTGTTGGATCCGGTACAACTTCAAAGCAGCTTGATACTGAAGCTGATATTAAATTAATAGGGTATGGCGCAATGCTTATAGAAGGTGTGCTAGCAACATTGGCAATTATAACAGCTGCATATCTTTCAGCAGATAAGCTTGTTGAGGTTACTGCTGCAGGTGGGGCACTTAATGTATTTGCCGATGGAATTGGAACATTTATGTCTTCTTTGGGCATCCCATTTTTAATTGGTAAGAACTTTGTAACACTTGCTATTTCAGCATTTGCATTAACATCTCTGGATACAGCAACTCGTCTTGCTAGATTTATATTCCAGGAATTCTTTATATCTGATATAGAAGGTTCAACAAATAATGCTTTTACAAGTACATTGACAAACAAATATGTTTCAACATTGATTACTGTTATTTTAGGTGGAGCATTAGCATTTAGAGGTTACGCACAGGTTTGGCCGATATTCGGTTCTGCTAACCAGCTTCTTGCAGCCTTATCTTTACTAGCTATTGCACTTTGGCTTAAGAGAACTGGTAGAGAGTACAAAATGGCAATATACCCAATGATATTTATGTTTGCGGCAACATTGGTTGCTCTTGTGTTACTTATAATGGCAAATCTTTCTAATCCAGTGTTGTTAGTATTCGCAGTAGCATTGTTTATACTTGCGATAGTATTGATCTTAGAGTCAAGAGCTGCATTTGCAAATACTGAAAAATTAGAATCATAGAAATCTAAGATAAACAAAAGAGAGAAGCTAAGGCTTCTCTCTTTTAAATAACTTATAGAAATCTTGGTAGAAGGGGACTAATATGAATAAAATCAAAAAAATCATCACTGATTTCGGGCTTTTCTTTAAAGGAGCGACAGATTTCAAAGGTAGAGCCTATGAAATGCTTGAAAGTGAGAGAAAGATAGAAATGGACAATTTCATTCTAATATGTTTTTCTGATCAATTGGGAATGCCCCTTCCCACAAGTTACTATACCCTGGAGCTTCTGCCATATTTGGTTGATGAAATCCAAGATTGGGATAAACGAATGGGAAACAGAAAAAGTGTATGGGAAGAAAGATGGTCCAATTACGATTTAGATCCTTAAAATTGATGGAGGAAGAACATGGCTAAAATAATATTTTATGGTGGTAAAGGCGGTGTAGGAAAAACAACCTGCTCTACTGCCAATAGCATAAGTTATGCAGAGCAAGGTCTTAAAACGTTGCTTGTTTCAACAGATCCCGCGCATTCTATTTCTGATGTTCTTGGGATGAAAATTGGGAAAAAAATAATTAAATTAAGAGAAAATTTGGATGGACTTGAAATTGATCCAGAATATGAAGCTGAACTTTATGTCAATAAAATAAGAGAGAATATGAAGACTATTCTTTCAAATGTTATTGTTGAGGAAATCAATAGTCAACTTGATGCTGCAATGGTTTCTCCAGGAACTCATGAATCTGCTCTTTTCGATAAAATATCAGATATTATAATTGATAAGTTTGATGAATACGATATTATTATTTTTGATACTGCACCTACAGGTCATACACTAAGGATTTTTACTCTTCCAAATTTGCTGGAAGGTTGGATGGGATCTTTAGCAAAAAAAAGAAGAACGATAGTTGATATGAATAAGATGGTCACAAGAGAAAATGATAAAAAGGATCCTGTGTTGGAAATTCTGGAAAAACGACAAAAAAGATTTGGAGAGATCAAGAAGATATTTAATGACAATGATAATGTAAGAATAAGATTTGTGTTAAATGCTGAAAGACTCCCTATTGAAGAAACTAAGAAAGCAATTAAAATGTTAAGTCAATTTAATATTCCTGTTGATACACTTGTGATAAATAGAATAATGCCGGATGACATAGGTTTAGATTTCTGGGAGAAAAAGAAAGCACAGGAAATCGAGTATCTTCAAGATATTGAAAATGAATTTAAAGGTAAGGAATTTATAAAAATACCTATGCTAGATGTTGATATCAATAAGTCAACTGTAGATAGACTGTCAAAATTTTTTAATGACTAGATATTTTCTTGTTTAGGTTTTATAAATATTTTTTTTGAAAATTAATATTGATATCCTTGAACAATAAATTTTTGTTTAGAATTTAATAATAATTGAATAGAATTAAAATTATAAGAAATCTGTGTGCAAAAATTGTACATGGATTTTTTTGTTTCATTTAGAATCCGCCTGTAATATAATTACTTTAGATAGTGTAAAGTAGCATATGAAAGAAAAAGAAATCAAAAAAATATTGATTTAGTACAAATGATCTAGAAAAATAAGATTTAATGGTTGTTTCCGTCACCCTTGACCGCATGACAAAACAATGC
>JAVERT010000043.1:0-12138 GCA_034006985.1 Gudongella sp. | reverse complement strand
AGGACGAATGTCCTGAACCGAAAATGTTTTTGTGTCACAACTGAACTGATTCGCTCGGGGCATTTCTATCTTACGTCCAGTGTTCAGTATCGATACCTAATTTACATCAGGTCCTGTCGAGCTCAGGCTGAATCGAAGATAGGTCAGAAAGTATGTTTCAAGGTGGACTTTACATATGCCGGTTACCATTTTATCATCAGAGATGCTACGCCATCCGTACCACGAGGGATGTGTTCTGTTGAATGGTTCCGACTTGACTGATTATGTTGAAAAGGGCGTTTCCCAGCCCGATGTCGATCAGGAGGTCAGAATCATAGATATGACATCTTACCCGGTCAAGGATGTCTTGGACATTCTTCTTCAGGATAAGACCACTGGTAAGAACATAATCTGGGCCACCGATGCTTACAAGATCTTCGGTTTCGGAGATAAAAGTTGCATCTCTCCGAATCATTTCAAGGTCGACCGTTATCTTCTGCAGCCGAGGATCAACAAATCCGCCGAGGAACAACAGGAACGCACCAGAAAGAAGGCAGAGGTCTTCACTCCGGTTTGGTTGTGCAACAAGATGAACAACTATTGCGACGAGCAGTGGTTCGGCAGAGCTGATGTCTTCAATCATGAGAATGACGATAACACATGGACTGTCATCGAGGATAGAGTTCAATTCCCCGAAGGGAAGGATTGGAAGGAGTACGTCGATTCCAGGAGACTTGAGATCACATGCGGTGAAGCTCCATATCTTGTTTCTAGATATGATGCGTCCACAGGTCAGTTCATCCTACCGCCTTTGAGGCGCATAGGCATCCTCGACCGCAAGCTCCGCATCGTGAACGAGAACACCTCCACAGAGGAGGATTGGATAGATTGGTCCATCAGGGCACTCCAGAGCTGCTATGGATACGAGTGGCAGGGTGACAGCCTTCTCATCGCCAGGATCAACTTCCTTATGACCTTTTACGATTACTATCAGGAACGCTGGTCGAAGGATCCCGAAATGGATGTTCTCAAGCAGGTAGCTAACATAATCGCTTGGAACCTCTGGCAGATGGACGGCCTCAAGGATTCGGTTCCGTTCGGAAGGCCTGCGGGTACGAAGCAGCAAATGACATTCGATTCATTCTTCGGCGGGGAGACGAAATCTTCCGCCGGTCCAGCACAGGTGTGCAAGATAAACAATTGGAGAAGTAAGGAATCTCTACAGTTCAGAAATTGTAAAGGCAGGGGTAAGATGAGCAAGAAGATGTTCGATTTTGTAATAGGCAATCCGCCGTATCAGCAGGAGTTCACGGATGAAGGCAACAAAACCTTTGCGGCTCCAGTATACCATGAGTTTATGGAAGAGGCTTTCAAAGTAGGCGATGCCGTAGAATTGATCCATCCTGCAAGATTCCTATTCAACGCCGGTAGTACTCCTAAGGCCTGGAACGAAAAGATGCTAAACGATCCTCATTTCAAAGTCCTGCACTATGAAGAGGACGCATCTCAAGTCTTCAATGGAGTTGATATAAAAGGAGGGGTTGCAATATCTTATTATTCATCTTTTTCTTCTTTTGCCCCTATTGTTGTCTATACAAAATATCCTGAACTAAATGACATTCTTCAGAAGACAGCGGCTCCAAAAAATGATAATTTCAGTTATTTGGTCAACAATCAGAACAAGTTTAATCTCGATATCCTGTTTGCTGCTCATCCTGAAGTCGAGCCTTCGATTGGTAGTGATGGACGTGATAAACGCTTCAGAAATAATATTTTTGATAAATTGCCAACAATTTTCACCGATGAACCGACCTATGATTCAGATTGTTCAGTAGTCGGTGTTGTTAAAAACAAACGTGTTTGGAAGTACATCGATCTTAATTATGTTGATCAAGAACATCCTAATTTGAATTTTTGGAAAGTTCTGATTTCGAGTGCTATAGGTAATGGTTCATTTGGCGAATCCATTGGAAAAACGATGATTCTGCAACCAGGTCAAGCATATACTCAAACTTATCTGGGAATAGGTTCGTGTTCTTCTAAGGAAGAAGCCGAGAATATTGAAAAATACCTAAAAACAAAGTTTTGCAGAGCTTTAATTGGTGTGTTAAAAACCACTCAGCACATTACTCCAGATACTTTCAGATTCGTAAACAATCAAGATTTCTCATCTCATTCTGATATAGATTGGTCTAAATCTATTCCGGATATAGATGATCAGTTATTCCTTAAATACGATTTATCCGACGCTGATGTTAATTTTATAAAAAAGCATGTGCAGGAGATGAATTGATATGTCTGCTTCGAGGGTGAGGACTTCATTCAAGGCGTCTCCAAAGATATATGCATACATTACTCCTGAGATTGCAAGACATGATGGCTGGAGCAAGATCGGTTACACAGAAAAAGATGTGACTGAACGTATCAATGAGCAAACTCATACTGCAAACGTTAAGTGGATATTAGAATGGCAGGCTAATGCTCTCTTCGAAGACGACTCTAAACCTTTCAAGGATCACGATTTCCATCGGTATCTTGTCAGAAATGGTATCGAGAGGATGGAGGGTGAAGACAATGAATGGTTTCATGTTGTCAAACCGAAGTCGAAGGATCTTCTGAATGAATTCAGAGAGAATCACGGGATTCTTGATGATCTCGGTGTCTCCGAGTATAAGCTCAGAGATGAACAGGACAAGGCGGTTTCGACCGCGAAGGATTATTTCGAGCTGCATGACCACGGCGAATTCCTATGGAATGCTAAGCCTCGTTTCGGGAAGACTCTTTCTGTATACGACCTATGTAAGCGGATCAACGCCTCCAAGGTTTTGATAGTGACCAATCGTCCGGCCATTGCCAATTCATGGTATAGCGATTATTGTACATTCCTTGGTCTGGATTCCGGCTATTATTTCGTTAGTGGATCCAGCGCTCTTAGAGATAACGATCTGACGATAAGCCGCGAAGAATATGAAGAGAAACTCGTGGATGATCATTCAGCCAAATGTGTCGAGTTCATGAGTCTCCAGGACCTGAAAGGTTCCATCTATTTCGGCGGTAAATTCAATAAACTCAAGTATGTTGCTAAAGAGAATTGGGACCTCCTTGTCATTGACGAGGCCCATGAAGGTGTCGATACATACAAGACCGATGTCGCATTCGATCATATAAAGCGCAAATGGACACTCCATCTTTCAGGTACTCCTTTCAAGGCCTTGGCCAATGAGAAGTTCCCCGAGGATGCTATCTACAACTGGACCTATGCTGATGAGCAAAAGGCCAAACGTGATTGGTCCAGTTCGTCGGGCCTCTCCAATCCTTATGAGACCTTGCCCAAGCTTCATATGTTCACTTATCAGATGTCCAAGATCGTCGAGGATGAGGTCCAACAGGGAATAATCCTTGATGATGATGTTGAGGAATACGCATTCAATCTGAATGATTTCTTCGCCACTGATAAGACCGGTAAATTCGTTCATGATTCCTCTGTCGAGAAGTTCCTGAATGCGTTGACCACTCAGGAGAAATTCCCCTTCTCGACCGAGGAACTCCGCAATGAATTGAAGCATACTCTGTGGATCCTTAACCGTGTCGATAGCGCTAAGGCCTTGTATAAGAAGCTCCGCACTCACCCCGTATTCTGTCAGTATGAGATCATCCTTGCTGCTGGTGATGGCAAGGTCGATGATGAAGGCGACAATACCAAGGCGTTCAACAAGGTCACTGAAGCCATCAAGAAGCATGACAGGACGATCACGCTTTCCGTAGGTCAGCTCACCACAGGAGTCACCATCCCTGAATGGACGGCTGTCCTCATGCTATCTAACATCAACAGTGCCGCCCTGTATATGCAGGCCGCATTCAGAGCACAGAACCCCTGTCTCTTCTCGACAAAGAAAGGTGAATTCTTCAGGAAGGAGAACTCCTATGTCTTCGATTTCGATCCTGCAAGGACCCTCGATATATTCGAGAAGTTCGCAAACGATCTGTCTTCGGATACTTCAGCTGGTAAGGGAGATATGGATTCAAGGAAGAACCATGTCCGCGAGTTGCTGAATTTCTTCCCGGTAATCGGAGAGGATGAGAATGGTAAGATGATCGAGCTCGATGCTGAGAGCGTTCTTTCCATCCCGAGGAAGATCCGTTCCATCGAGGTTGTCCATCGCGGTTTCATGTCTGATTTCCTTTTCCAGAACATCAGCAATATATTCCATGCACCGACTCAGGTGTGGGAACTGATCAATTCCCTTGAACCTGTCAAACAGCCCGATGGCTACATCACATATTCCGTGGGTGAACTAGATCTCGTAGACGGCGAAATCAAAGTTGCCACTGGGAAGATCGAAGGTACTGCCGTGGATCTCTTCGGGGACAAGATATACGGGGTCGAACAGGAAGATGTCGACGAGATGCTCGATCAGATCGAGGCCAAGACTTCACAGTCCAAGAAAGATGAGCAGATCAAACCGATGATGGACAAGTTCAAGACCTCCGTCACCTCGCCGATGCTCGATACTGCCAAAGAGAGGTTCGGTCGCGATCTTTCCGCTTCAGCTTCGAAGGCTCTGGAGCGTAAGATTAACTCTGATGTCGAGATGTATATGAATAAGGCCGTGACCGACTATCAGATTCTCCAGAACACCCTCGATGCCGAAAGGGATGATGCTCTCAGAAAGACCATTGATGTTTCCGAACGTGAAGAGATCGTGAAACACTATGAGCAGGAGAAGGCAGTGAAGTCGGCCGAGTTCAAGAAAAGCCTCGACACGACCCTTGATGATTTGGTCAATAATGCGGGCCAGGATATAGTGGAACGTGTACTCACCGACCAGCAGAATCAGAAAAAGAAATCCATTGAGGATGCGGTCAAAGATCACCTCAGAGGGTTCAGCAGAACCATCCCCTCATTCCTGATGGCCTATGGCTCCGAAGGTCAGATAACCCTTGAGAACTTCGATAAGATCATTCCCGCAGATGTCTTCAAAGAGGTCACCAGCATCTCATTGGAAGATTTCCGCTTCCTGAGGGATGGCGGAATCTATGTGAACGAGGAGACTGGAGAAGAGGAACACTTCGAAGGCCATCTGTTCGATCCTGTCGTCTTCAACGATTCGGTCAATGTGTTTCTGGGCCTCAAGAAGAAGCTTGCCAATTACTTCGATGAATCCGCTACTCAGGACATATTCGATTTCATTCCTCCACAGAGGACCAACCAGATCTTCACACCCAGGAAGGTCGTCATCCAGATGGTAGATCTATTGGAAAAGGAGAATCCTGGCTGTTTCGATGATGATTCGAAGACTTTTGCAGACCTCTACATGAAGTCCGGTCTGTATTTGGCAGAGATCGTTAAGAGACTCTATCGCAGTGAGAAGATCAAAGCGAATTATCCCAATGAACAGGAACGTCTGGACCACATCTTCTCCAAACAGATCTACGGTCTAGCTCCGACTGAGATAATCTATCGTATCGTCCTTTCATTCCTTCTCGGATTTAGCGAGGAGGTCAAGATCTCCAAGAACAACATCAGGCTTTGTGATTCCCTCCAATATTCGAAGGACGGGACTCTTGATGAAAAGCTTAAAGAGGTTTTCGATCTGTGATACTATTAGAAGGGGTCTTCCCCCTTCTCTTTCTTAATCCTTGATTTGGCTTCAGTCTTTCTGTCCCAAATGTAACTGCTATAGCACATCTGTCCGTTGTTTTTCCAGCACTCTGAATCCTTGTTTTTGTTCTTGGATTTTCTTCTGAGACAGGTCTTGCAATTCTCTTCTACAGGATACATAGCGAGATTCATCAACGGCGGGATGTCGTAGCTCAATTGAAGCTGGATCCCTATCCTTTCGGCACACTCGCATATCTGGTTGAACTCCTCGTTGCGTACTATCGACCCCGGTATGTTGCCCATGAGGTCGATCTTCTTCGCATCCTCATGCGATATGTTCCTGCTGAACGGCCTCAGACAGGGTGTCCCGTACATGTAATGATCTCTCCATTTCATCATCTCCCTAGGGAGCTTGTGCCTGTAGCATTCTATCGCGAAGTGCTCCAGGTCGAAGGTCGGGTTGTATGGGTGCAGATCGTATCTGTCGATCTCGCTGTCAGGCTTCATATCCGCCAGGTATTCTCCCGAATCGAGTTTCAGGTGCAGCGTATCTTCATCGATCCATGCTTCTCTCAGAGGCTCGTACTTCCACGGGCGTATTTGTTTGCCGTTCAGGTAATGCCATCTGTATGGGTGTGGGTCAATGCAATCCATGACCTCTCCGGTGCTCCTGACCATCTTCTTCACGCCCATCCCTCTCTGGAACCAGATGCATGCATCCCAGTCCTTGAATTGTTCTTCATACGAACGGTCATGGTCCACCTCCAGGCATCTCAGCCATGATCCTTTTCCCGAGGGCATCCTGTTCAGATCCTCCACCAGCGCCTCGGCATCCATGCGGTACATGCTCGCATGTTCCCCGTCATAGTTCTCGAGCCAGATCGGTCCTGACACCTTCTCTACCGATTCGAATGCGAACATCGTCATCTGTTTCGCTGTAACCATCTCAATCACCTCTGGAATGGGGCCTTTCGGCCCCTTTTAGGTTCAGTATTCCTCCGGTAGAAGGATGGTTGTCACGGATCTGTCGCACTCGGTTATGATGTAGATCTTCCCGAATCCGGTCTTATATGCGCTGAACAGGCTGTCGGTGTATCCGCCGTTCTTCTCGGCTGCCAAGGCATCATCGTTCATCTGCCTGTCCTCCTCGTTGAGGTCGCCCCAGTCTCCTGACATGTGGCGGTCCAGGCAGCTCTGTATCTCGTCCTGGTAACCAGTCACCATCATCTCTCTGATGCCTTCGGTCATCACTATGGGTCCGGTCTCGAAGAGGCTCATGCGATCACCTCCTTGGTGGAATCCAGGGAGATGTTCCCTCTCATCTCGTCGGGGACCAGTATCGACTCCCTTCCATCCTTCCACTGGAATCTGGGAAGCGTATGCTCTTCCCCGTTCTTCTCCACGATGAGTTCCATGAACGGTTTGTCAACAACTCTGAGGATATTGTCAGGCTGCCTCTCGTTCAGAGAGTAGTACGATCCTATCTTGAATCCGGTGCATCCCATCCCTTCCTCTTTCCTTTTGTTCATCTCATAGGAGTAGTTCCAACAGACGTTGGAGATCGTCTTCCCGTGGTGCATCAGGCAGTCGATCATATCGCCTCCCAGCTGCTGGTTCTCTGGCTGTTCCTTGTCCAGATAATGGAGGAACTCGCACAGTCCGTACTCGTTCTGTTCCCAAGTGGATTCGTAGTATCTCCTTCCGACTATCTTCCAGTCCTTGATCAGATAGACTCCGTTGTCCCCGTTGTCCATATCAAGGCACTTGACGTCGTCTATTCCCACGGAGCATCCGTCTGCTCCCATGAAATTCCCGATCACCTGGGCCAGCCTCGCCCATCCGTAATCGTCGTTCTCCGGTCTCCTGAAGGCTCTCAGCCTGCAGTACTCCAGGAATCCCTGAACGCTATCGCGTCCTCCGTTCCAGTGCAGATAGATTCCGAGTCCGGACCTCTTCTCGAAGTTCTCCTCGGTCGTGATAACGGCTCTGTTCCCCATCAGATCACCCCGTTCATCTTCGCTTCCGCCATGAACATGGCGTAGTTCTCGTAGTCTGGTGTGCTCATCAGGATATCGAGCACTTCCTTCCTGTCTGCGAACATCCCTCTGAAGGGCTCGTCCGGGCACATGATGACCGGCTTTCTCTTCGACTTCCTTACGGTCGCAACGATCGCGGGGATGCTCATTTTGTGTTCTTTGTCGGTCTTCCTGATGACCAGCCTGTATCCTGTGTACTGGTCCTGGTCGACCCTGAGGTTCTCGCTGTTCAGGACAGCGATCTGCCAGTCCTGCATTCAGTCCACCTCCTCGTTGGAGTACTCGTCGCAGAATGCGGCGTAGTTCCCTCCGAAGTACTTCTCCTCGAATTCCTCGAATGCCTCCTGATAGGGATCCATTCAGGCCACCCCCTCGTTGCATGCGAGCATGTCCTTCACCGTCAGGATCCCGAGGGCGTTCAGCCTGTAGCACATCCTTTGTGCGTATGCCCTTTTAGGGCTGGCAGTTACATGCCTCTGGAGGTGGTACACGAATCCCTTCTCCTCCAGCTTCTTGATCTCGACGGCCACATGGCTCCTGGAGATCCCGATAGCTTCCGCGATGCCGTCCTGAGTGGTCTCATAAGGCATCTCGTAGGTGTTCCCGAATCCCAGCTGTCCGTACAGATGTATCAGGATCTGTTCCTGTCTGGTCGCCATCAGTAGCACCTCCCGAGTCCTTCCTCGGTGTAGTTGCCGTCCTCGTCCAGGGGGTACACGTACGGGTCGTCCTCGACCATGAATCCGTGGCATCCGTTCCCGCATTCCCTGATCCACGCCGCTAGAATCCCGATCCCGGCGTAGTCCTCTTCGTCCAGCATCTTCTGGAGGTCGTTCCTGTCCCATCCGTAGCGGATGATCTCATAGAGGTCCTCCACGTTCAGCTTCTCGATGACAACCTCACCGATCAGAATCTTGTAATCAGTTTCGAAGTCGTTTCTTAAGTCGTTTATCTTGTTTTCAGGTAAGTTCATAGAGAACATTTTTTTCAACCCTGGGCTTTCTTCGAAACCTAAGGCGACTGACCGAAGCCCTGCGTACACGACGCTTATACGTAGTATACGGAAAGCCCGATGACGCAGGGCAAGATAGCTGAAGGGTGGAGAAGAAAAGCACAGGGTGCTAGGAAAGTACCTCCTTCTCAGTTCAGTTTCCCGATCCTCTGACCAGGACCTTTCCCTTGGACGTAGTACCCGTTGTTCCTGAACAGGGTATCCCAATTCATGTCCTCGGGACCGGGTTCTATCCCCTCTTCGAGCAGCAGCTTGCAGAACAGTGACTTGTGGATAGTCCCTTCGTCGTTCTTTTCCTTGAAGATCCGGTCCATGGCCTGCTTCGTCTTGGACTTCTTCTTGTTGGTGGACTTCTTCTGTTGACTTCTCGCCTTCGTGTAGAGGTGGTCCACGGTAGATGTCATGTTCATGAGCTGGCGCACCAGGTTGTGTATCTCTATCGCATCTTTGCGCAGATTATCGGATTCGTAGCTTCTGTATTCATGGATGATCTTGTTGCGCTTGTCCACAGCATCCTCGAACTGGGAGTACCTTATCTCGGTGTCCTTGAACAGGGACTTGATCATTCTCGTCTGCTTCCCGAATGTGCCGCTCTCGAATGCTCCGATGAATTCCTCTTTGTCCTCATCTGACAGTCTGTCGGTGATCTCCAGCAGATCTATCATCGAGTCGATGAGCATCAGCAGCCTTGTGTTCATCACGCCGATGCCCTCGTGTATCATCCTCTCGCTGACCGTTACCGGAGGGTCTTTTTCCGCAGTCCAATCGTATCTTGCCATGCTGGTATCATCCCCGGGTAACTATTAAAAATATTATTTATATGATTCAATTAATATTTGAATTATGGAACGTCACGTCCATTTCTACATCGTAGGGTCCAAACCCGAGACCGCCTTCATCGCGGTCGATAAGATCCCATTGGACAAGATGTACGTCCTAAACAACGATTCAAAGGATTTCAGCGGATACGAGGACGAGGTCGTCTCCGGATTCCACGGCATCAAGAAGCAGGTTGAGGTCGTCAGGGCGAATCCATTCGATTATTACGATGTCTTCCAGAAGGCCAAGGCAATCGCCGACAGGGAGCTTTCGGAGAATCCGGACGTGTTCTTTCACATGAACATCACCATGGGCGCCCGTCCCGGTGCCTGCGCTCTCAGCAATGTCGCCTATTCATTCCACTCCGAGCTGTATTACATCCAAGAAGCGCCTTACTCGCCCACTAAGAAGGATGAGCTGATCAGGATAGGCATAGACAATCTCAGCATCATCTACGAGCTCAAGAAGAAGCCCAAGACCCTCGAGGTCCTGCTGCGGTTCATTGACAGCGACTGCATCCCGAACTCGGAACTGGTCGAGGTGATAGGTTCCCCTACATCGCTCTCTTATCATACGAAGTATCTTTGCGACAACGGTCTCATCGAAAGGGACGGCATCCGCAATGCGAAGTGGAGGATCACGGATCTCGGCAGCCAGGTATTGAAGAGGTTATGACCGGTCACTTGTACTCGTCAGGGCTGCATTCCTTGTGGGGTAGCGCCTGATAGATCCTTTCGAGGTTCTCCCCGACGATGTTCCCCATGTCGGTGCAGAACAGCGGCTTGGCGTTGTGCTTGTACTTCTGCTCGTCCTCGCGGATCAGCCCGTAGTCTATGAGCTTGTTCAGCGTCTGATATTTCACCCTCATCGATCCGCCGTCCTCGTCGACCGCCATCTTCTTCAGTATGCCCGGGTTGCGGTATACGTTCAGCAGGATGAAGGTCGCGAAGCGCTGCTCGATGATCAGCGTGGTTGCGTCCATGGTTTCTCCATATCCCCTTCTCTCTTTATTATATTATCTGATTACTACAAGTGTAAAAGCCTGCATTTGCAGACTTCCGCACCGATTTTTGCCAATTCTTGCCGTATTCTACGCTTGCAGATTTCGGAGGGTATAAATACAATGAGAACACTTGCAGTATTCAGAGGGTGTAAAGCCCTCACAACGACAGGAGGTAACGGAAAATGGTCAAACCTGAAGACAGGAAGACAAGGGATTACAACCTAATCGACTACAGCGAAGACAGCAACAAACAGATGCCCGAAGATTTCGACAACAGCGTACCATACATCGACGTCAATTCGAAGAGATCCAATAGGCAGACCGTTCCGGGACTCGACACGGATCAGGTGTCGTACTCCCCGAGCAAGACCGAGAGACGCGGAGCGGGCGGCAGGGCCACGATGAAGACCTACGGCGCTCAGTTCATGCGCTCCATGGACCGCAAGTACATGGAGGGCACGAAGGACAGCGTGTGGAGGAGATACAAGAGGATGGACAGGGACATCGATTACCTGTTCAGGCTCGGGAAGCTCTCCACCACCTCGCCCGCGAAGTTCACCCCGGAGGATGTGCATAACTTCATATCCTACAGGATGAGCCTCGACGTCTCCGACTCGGAGATGGTCCATGAGCTCGCTGCCCTGTCCAACATCTTCGCCTTCATCGGCAACGATGCGTACAGGGTCGCCGTGGTCAAATACCCATACCTCAAGGTCTCCGCCAGCCACAAGAGGCTCCCGTCCCTCCACGAGGAGGAATGCAGGGCCATCTTCGAAGCGGCGGAGAAGGTCAAGGACGATGACTGGTCGGGCATGGTCAGGTATGCCACCGTTGTCTTTGCGATCTGCTCCGGACTCAGGTCCAAGGAGCTCAGGTTCTGCAACGTCAACGACGTGCATATCAAGGACGATGTCTGGACGGTCGAGGTCCTGCACCCGAAGGGCGAGGGCAAGTACGGGGAGGTCAGGGAGGCGCCCATCCATCCGGATGCGTACCCCTTCCTCACAAGGTACTTCGTCGCGAGGGCACAGCACGTCCAGAGGATAGGCGCCACCACTAGGGCGCTGTTCCTCGGGAACGTCGCTACCGATGGATACCTGGCGACCAACACCGTCAGGCTCTACGCTCAGAGGGTATCGGATGACACGGGCATCGATGTGGATCTCCGCAAGTGCAGGCGCACCTACGGTCAGAGGCTCGTCGACGCCAAGGTCCCGATCTCCGTGGTGAGCGTGGTCATGGGCCATGCGAGCACCAGGACCACGGAGCAGCATTACGCCCGCGTCAAGCACGCGGTCGCGGTGGAGGAGGTCACGAAGACATTCAACAGCCTCGAGGAAGCTCCGAAGGAGACCGCCGATGTGCAGATGCCGACAGGATTCAAGATCAGCCGCTCTGCGCCATCGGAGACACCATGAACCCTGAGGATTTCGTAGATCCTCAACGAAACCCCTTAACAAACACTATGGATGACGGCAATCAGAACGCCGGAATTCGTAGACGAATGAATCTCTGCGGCGTGGACGTACCTCCGCGCCATAAGGGTAGCCAGAAGAGTATAATGGCGCCGAGAGGGAGATTCGAACTCCCGAGGGGAGGTCCCCACGAGCTTTCCAGGCTCGCGCCTTACCGGGCTGGGCCATCTCGGCGTAATGACGGCTAACCCATGATTGCATTAAAAGGTTTT
>JAVERT010000015.1:0-64426 GCA_034006985.1 Gudongella sp. | reverse complement strand
TTCTTCTGTTATAATTAGTTTCATTAGAAGGATCCCTCCGATACTTGTTTTGTTGTCGTGACTAACATTATATCAGAGGTCCTTCTTTTTTTATTGTTTTATGTCACACATGTATTATCTCACTTCATATATTTAAATACGTATATGTAGAGAGCCTATTAGAATCCCTAATAGACAATCCATATTCCATAATGTAAAGTATTACTTAATAGATAACTTAAATTCTTGAGAGGAGAGAATACTATGATTTATAGAAATGCATTATTAGAAGATATCCCTAAGGTTTCTGCTCTACAAACAAAATACCATATAAATACTATTTCAGAAGAGGATAAACCTGATGGCTTTGTAACTACTCTATTTACTAATGATCAGTTTAAAGAACTAATAGAACAAGAGAATGGTCTTGCAATAGCTTGTGATGGTGATAAAATTGTGGGATATGCTATGGCTGCTTCCTGGGATTATTGGTCTAAATGGCCATTATTTAAACATATGATAGCAGATTTACATTCAACAGAATATTTGGGTAAAGTTCTCTCAGTAGAAAACTCATATCAATACGGACCGATTGCTATCCACACTGACTACCGTAGCACCTTAGTTCTTCCAAATCTTTATGAATTTTCAAGACTACAAATGAAAGAAAAATACCCAATTATGGTTACTTTTATAAATCGAATTAATCCAAGGTCACTTAGAGCTCACAAAAAACTTGGACTAGATATAATAAAAGAATTCCAATTTAATAATAACAATTATTATGAATTGGGATACGATACATCAAAAAAAACAAATGGGTCTAATTTGTAAATATTTAATTGGCAATACTTCAATGCATAAAAATAGGCGGGCATAAAAGCCCGCCGCTACATAAAATATTCTTCTATTAAATTTATATACAAATTTTTAGAGCATAAATCTTTCTACTCTACGGTTACTGATTTTGCTAAGTTCCGAGGCTTATCTACATCATTTCCCTTTAATAATGCAGTATGATAAGCTAATAATTGTGGAAACACCACTGATAAAATAGGCATAAATATATTAAAGCTTTCATCTAAAAATACTACATCATCACATACTTCAATTATATCTTGATTACTTTCTCTTGTAATAGCTACTACATATGCTCCTCTTGCTTTAACTTCTTTTATATTTGAAACCATTTTTTCATAAACATTTTGTTGGGTAGCGATGCTAATAACAGGCGTTCCATCTTCTATTAATGCAATGGTTCCATGTTTAAGCTCCCCTGCTGGAAAAGCTTCTGAATGGATGTATGAAATTTCCTTTAATTTCAAAGCTCCTTCTAAAGCAGAGTAATAATCTAGTCCTCTTCCCAAATAGAATAAAGATTTTTTATCCATTATTTTTTCCGCAATTTCTAACGCTTTATCGTTTGTTTTATCCAAAATATTTTGAACTTTTTCTGGCAGAGTTTTCAATTCTTCCAAGATTTCATCGTAACAACTATCTAATAGAGTTCTTTTTAATCTACCAAAATAAAGAGCTAACACATAAAATGCAGTTAATTGAGTTATATATGCTTTTGTTGAGGCAACTGCAATTTCTGGTCCCGCCCATGTATAGAATACATCTTCGGATTCTCTAGCTATAGAACTTCCTACTACATTTGTAATGGCTAAAATCCTTGCACCTTTTTCTTTAGCAATTTTTAGTGCTGATAAAGTATCTGCGGTTTCTCCTGATTGACTTACAATTACAACTAAAGTTTTATCATCTATATAGTGTTCGTTATATCTAAATTCAGAAGCTATATCGGAAATACATTCTATTTCTAAAAAACTCTGAAGGACATATCTGCCTACAAGACCAGCATAATAAGCAGTTCCACATCCAACCACATATATCCTCTCTATTTCTTTTATTGTTTGTTCATCAATATTTATATTTTCTAAAACTATTTCATTGTTTTTATCTAATCTTCTTGAATAAGTCTCTAATATTGCTTTTGGTTGTTGATAAATTTCTTTTAGCATAAAATGTTGAAATCCTTCTTTCGTAGCTGATTCAACATCCCAAGAAATTTCTTTAGGTTCTCTGAATATTTTATTTCTATTCTCGCCGTATATCTGAAAACCTTTTTTAGTCAGTTTGACTATATCTTTGTTTTCAAGATAAATTACCTTATTCGTATATTTAAGTATTGCTGGAATATCTGAAGCAACGAATAATTCTTCTTCTCCAACCCCTAGTACTAAAGGACTTTCATTCCTTACCGCAATTATTTCATCTGGATTCTTTGAAGATACTACAGCTAGTGCATAAGCACCTTTTAACTTAGCTTCAGTTAAAAACACAGCTTCTAAAAGATCATCTTTATAGTATGAGTCTATTAAATGGGCTATAACTTCTGTATCTGTTTCAGATTTAAAGCTGTAACCTTTTTCTAATAAATCTTTTTTTATTTCTCTGTAATTCTCAATAATCCCATTATGAACTACTGCAATAGTACCATCTTCATTTAAATGAGGATGAGAATTTACATCTGATGGTGCTCCATGAGTTGCCCATCTAGTATGCCCTATTCCTATATTCCCCGCTATAGGATTTTCAATTAAACTGTTTTTCAGATTTCCTAATCTACCAACAAGTTTTCTTGCGACTAATTCATTATCTCTAATTATAGCTATTCCAGCTGAATCATATCCTCTATATTCAAGCTTTTCTAATCCATCTAATATTATATCTTGTGCATTCTTGCTACCTATATATCCAACTATTCCACACATAATTATCCTCCTAGAACTTCTTCAAAAACGCCATAACTCTGCATTATTCATAGTTTACTAATGAATTTACATGATATCCTTCTAATTTGTCTCTTCCTTTAAGAAAAATAAGTTCTATAACAAATTCAAGCGCAACAACTTCTCCACCAAGTGATTCTATCAATTTTATAGCAGCTGAAACAGTTCCCGCTGTTGCTAATAGGTCATCACATATAGCTACTCTAGATCCCTTTTTAAATGCTTTTGTATTAATCTCTAAAGTATTTGAGCCATATTCAAGACTATATTCATGACTTGTTGTTTCTCCTGGAAGCTTCCCAGGCTTTCTAATAGGCACAAATCCTACTCCTAAACCATATGCTACCGCTGCACCAAATAGGAAGCCCCTTGCCTCAGGGCCAACTATATAGTCTACATTTTTATCTTTTAGGTCTTCTATTATTGAATCAACTGCTTGTTTAAAAGCATCTTTATCACTAGTAAGCGTACTTATATCTTTATAACTTACACCCTCTATTGGAAAATCTTCTACTTCACGAATTTTAGATTTAAGATCCAAAATTTCTCCTCCTTGTCTTAAGTTATCAATTTTAAGTTAATGTCCTTTGCACTCATTAATTTTACCATATAATTCTTTATTTGAAAAACTATTCTTTAATCTCTAATCCGATTTCTGAAACTCTTTTCAATAATGGTTTATACAATTCTTTTCTATCCAATGTAGAATCTTTAGAGTATAGATAATCAAGTGCAACTCTTCCTCCATGATCCATCCCTTGGCATCCTGCTAATAATAGCAAATCTTTTCTTTCTACCTTTGAAAGTGCCGAACTGATAGCTTCATCTAGAGTATCATAAATTATATAGTTAAGCTCAGATCCATCTAGTACTTCTTTAAAAACAGCTTCTTCTTCTTGTGAAACTTTATCTTTAATAGATACAGCACCTATACTCTTGGTTGCTATAATACTATCTATTCCTAATCTATCCTTCCAAGCAAGAAGTGCTTCAGCATTTTCTCTATTTACCGTTACTCCTCTATTACCCCTTATCGCATAAACTATTATAATCTTGTTCTTCTCCATATCTGTAAGCGTTTCTAATGTGCTATTGATATTTTTTATATTTGCAAAATGATCATCAATAATTATAAAATTATCTTCATAAACAAATTCAAATCTTCGCTCTACTCCTCCAAAGTCTCTAAGACCTTGTTGTATGGTTTTTATCGATATATTTTCAACTAGAGAAATTACTATTGCTGCCATGGCATTCTCCACTGAATGGTAGCCTGGTATCTTAAGCTTGACTTCAAAACTACCTTTATCAATTTTCCCATTTGGCAATATAATATTTTCTTTAATTTTTACTGTAAAATTTGCTCTTCCATCTACAAGTTTTAAATCACAACACTGGATCCTTCCAAAATCTGTATTTATTGAATAATCCACTACTTTCGCTTGTGTTTGATTTATCAAGTTTCTAATTTTTTCGTTGTCAATATTCAAAACTGCAATAGACTCTTTTTTAGCATCTCTTATCAAGCTAGACTTTATTTGCCAATAGTTTTCAAAGCTTCCATGTTGATCTATATGCTCTCGGCTAAAATTGCTGAAGGATACTATGTCAAAATCCACATCATTAACTCTATAAAGCTCTAAAGCTGAAGATGAAACCTCCATAACAGCCCTATCTAATTTAGCTAGGTTCATTTTATAAAAGAGTTCCTGTAATTCTAAACTCTCTGGGGTAGTAAGCGACGAAACTATAACTTCATCTTCTATTTTTGCAATAACACTACCTATCAGTCCAGTTTTTAATCCAGCACTATTATAAATTTGATCTAGTAAAAATGATGTAGTTGTCTTTCCATTTGTTGCAGTAATACCTATAACCTTAATTTTTCTAGATGGATTACCGAAGAAGTTGCTACTTATAATAGAAAGAGCTTTCCTTGTATTTAAAACCTTAATCTGACAAATCTCTTTTTGTGTATCAACAAATTCCTCTACAAATACTGCTTTAGCTCCTCTTTTTATAGCATCATTAATAAAACTATGACCATCTACAATATAGCCTTTTATCGCAACATAAATATAGTCTTGTTCAACTTTAAGAGAATGAAAAGCTATACCCCTAATATCAATCTTTTCATCATAGTTTTTCATCTCAACAATTTCTAAACTATCTATTATCTCTAAAATCTTCATTTTTTCTCCTATCTCGATTTATTAAAATATCCCAAACATCTTAATTTCTTAAGTGTATGGGATTAAATTTCTTTCTTTCTTAGCATCTCACTATGGAAGAAAAAGAATACTCCCCCCATTATAAATAAATCACCTATGCTTAGTATCTTTGGCAGAGGATATGGTCTATCTATCAAAATTATATCCCCCAAAAGCCTTAAGTTTGTGTCTCTATTTACATTTGTATGCTTTATATCGAATTCTCTTTCTGGAAGTTCAGTTTCAGTATATATACCTTTAAAGCCAGTAATGGAAACAGGCATTTTACCGTTGTTTGCCATTATAACTACAAGGTTTAATAAAATTCCTATCAATAACAGCTTCATATAAACCTTTTTTATATTTAATAGCGTTACTGCTATTAAAAGTAAGTAAGAAATTAAAATTATATATATAAGATAATTGCTAGTAATTCTTTCTAAAAACTCCACATTAAATCTTTTTGTTAGAGAGAGACTAAATTGTAAAATCGCTGAGATAACTATCAGGTAGAATCCCTTTATTTTTACGGTCTCGAGGTTTCTAAATCTTCCACCTTTAAGTTTTGCTATTATTATGGATAGCACTGATGGTTCTATAAACATTTTATCACCTAATGTTCCATTATTGATATAAATTTAATAACTAATTCTGGATGGAATTGAGTGCCCGAGTTTTTTCGTAATTCTCCAATTGCCTCTTCTTTTGTTAATGCTTTTCTATATGGTCTATCTGATGTCATTGCATCGTAAGAATCTGCAATCATTAAAATACTTGCTTCAATAGGTATTTCATCTCCCTTAAGTCCATCTGGGTATCCTTTGCCGTCGTATCTTTCGTGATGATGTTTGACTATTGTTGTTATGTCTTTAAGAAAATCTACCTTGCAAATTATATCAGCACCTATTGAAGGATGTTTCATTATTTCATGGTACTCTTCAGCTGTCAACCTAGTTGCTTTGTTTAATATGCTATCATTAATACCAATTTTCCCAATATCATGTAATATAGCAGCTGTTTTAATATTTTCAATACTTTTAAATGGAAGATCATAGGCTTTAGCTAAATCAACTGCATACTCCCCTACTCTATTAGCATGACCACTTGTATATGGGTCCTTTGCCTCAACTGTTTTGTTTAATGCTTGGATTGTAGATAAGTAAAGATTTCTCATTTCCATATAAAGTCTAAATGAATATCTAGCTAGCAGTAGTGGACCAAAGAAAAGAATTACCGCCCAATATCCATACCCAATAAAAGCAATAGCAACTATTATTCCCATTGTACCTACAGCAAGTGAACTTGAGAATGTACCCCTTATATTGTCAATCCATGTATTTACAAAATCTTCATTATCAGATATAGATACAAAACCAGAAATTATTGAAGTATTTATAATCATTCCCAAAAGTAAAATTATTATTGTAGGTATAGCAGCAAATACCCCAATTTCCCCTCCAAATGCCAAATAGCATAGGCTCGTCAAAGCAGTAACAATTACACTTTGGGCTATATTAAATAAAGATTTGTAGAAAGGAAGATTCAGCACATGCACATATCCTCTTCCAGGAATATTGGGTGCTCTTAAAAGGAACGCTAATCCAGAGGCTGTTGTAGCAAGCAATGGGCCACCCACTATTATTGTGGCTATCTCAATTGCATAACCTACGGAAACTCCAATTGTATTATTAGGAAGTGGAATAAGCAATGATTCAACAATGATTGAAAGCATTGTCCAGAATAAAAATAATCCAAGGCTCTCAATTGTAAAATTAAAAAGTAAATATATGTATAAACTTATAGCAAGGACAACCAATAACCCAAGATAAAATTTAGTTTTTTTATTAATTTCCATGGTGGCCCTCCTTTTATAGAAAATGCCAGCTAATTGTATGTATTTACACTAAATTAGGGAGTAACGAGCGCCAGCTGCAAGAACTAATGCAAGAACAGTCATTGATACTCTTATTATTTTATTCATCGAATATAGCCTCCTTTGAGAGTGCTATGCTTTTCGCTATGTTAGCATGCTATATTCGCTCCGCTTAAATGATTTTAAAACTAAAATATACAATTAGCTGGCATAATTCACTGTTTTGTTATAAATCTGTTTACTGCATCAAGTGTTGCTTTAACAATTGATCCATGGTAATCGTTATTCACTATACTAGAACCTGAAAGTTTCTGTTCTAAATTTCCTTCTATACCAGTTACAACAACTACTACCACCATTGAATTTGATATAGATACTTGTCTTATATCATCAAAAAGAAACACATCGCATAAACCGCATGCATCAGTGACTGCTTGTAATGTGCTTTCTACTAACATTCTATCTACATTTCTACTTGAATTCATTCCTGTTCTGGCGGATGAAAAATCGTCGCCCTCTTTTGAAAATGTCACTTTAACAGTTGCAGTAGAACCTGAAGTTTCTCTTAAAACTCCCTCTAGTTTCATCCTACATCCTCTTTTTTCGATTAAATCTTCTGGAATCTGAGCTATGCTTATCTTTTTATGATCAACATCAACATCATATGTAGCCAAAAGAACTGATTGTATGTCCCTAGCAATTTGCTTAGGACCTCTGTGCCCATTAGAAACAATATGGATTTCCTCAATTCTATTGTCCTCACTGAATACAATTTTGCTTGACACAACCGCGTTAATTTTTTTCAAATTATCTTCTATGAGCTTATAATCCATATTATCCCTCACATTTATCTGTATTTGATGATAATCACCATAAATAAATAATAGCACTAAATCTACCAGTTATCAACCTAAATCAACTTCCTTAATCAAATAAAGTGATAATTTGCAAAATTTGAATCTATTTACAGATAATTAATTTATATATCTGTGGATTCTCTTTTGTAAATAGTAAACAGCACTATTTTTTTAGCCTGTTTTTTTCCCATTTTAATTATTCATATAAACATATCAACAGCTTCTTCACCTAATTTGTCAGCATGAATCTCTACCGAAGTAATAGGAACCCTTGACTAGCTGGATAAAAGACTATTATTGAAGCCCACTTGCCCCCAATGTCTGATGTTAAAGGAGGCAGAGCCTCCACTAACTAGACAATTGTCTTGATATTCCAAATATCATCTGCATATTGTTTAATTGTTCTATCCGAACTAAATTTCCCTGCATTTGTTAAATTTAGCCAGCATTTCTTAGCCCATAAATATCTATCTCTATAAGCTGAATCTACAGCTTCTTGAGCAATTCTATATTCTGCAAAGTCTTTTAATATAAAATAATTGTCGGCTCTATGCCATGGCGCTCCATAAATTATAGAATTGAAAATTTCTTTATATGCTCCACTAGTATCATTAAAAGTTCCATCTATCAAAGTATCCATTACTCTCTTTAACTTTGGATTGTTGTAATACTCTGACTCCGGATTATAGCTATCATAAATTAAATTTATATCTTCAACTCTTAAACCAAATATAAAGCTATTTTCTTCTCCCGCTTCTTCTGCAATTTCGATATTAGCTCCATCATATGTTCCTATTGTAGGAGCTCCATTTAACATAAACTTCATATTACCTGTTCCAGAAGCTTCTTTTCCTGCAGTAGAGATTTGTTCTGATATATCTGCTGCGGGAAATAACTTTTCAGCATAAGAAACTCTATAGTTTTGTACAAATACTACTTTTAATTTATTATCGATTGATTTATCATTATTTACTAATTCTGCTATATCATTTATAAACTTTATAATACCCTTTGCTCTAAAGTATCCTGGTGCAGCTTTCCCTCCAAAAATAAAGGTTCTTGGAGTTATATCCAAGTCTGGGTTGTCTTTAATTTCAAAGTACAGATAAAGTATATGCAATGCATTTAAAAGTTGTCTTTTATACTCATGAAGTCTCTTAATCTGGATATCAAAAATTGAATCTGGATCTATTTTTATTCCTTCAACTTGGTAAATATATTCACTTAACTGGATTTTTTTTATTTTCTTAATTTCTAAAAATCTATCTAACACACTTTTTTCTTCCGCATACTTTTCTAAACCTTTAAGTGCATCTAAATTAGTTATCCATTCATCGCTCCCCAAAAGTTCTGTAACTAACTTAGATAATTCTGGGTTTGCTTGTAGTAACCATCTTCTTTGTGTAATGCCATTTGTTTTATTGTTAAACTTCTCTGGATATATTCTGTACCAATCTTTTAATTCGTGATTTATCAAAAGGTCTGTGTGTAATCTTGCCACACCATTTATTGATTTCGAACCATAAATTGATAGCCAAGCCATTCTAATATTATCATTGTGGATTATTTCATATTTTGAAAACTCATTTTCATTAATTCCCATATTGTTTAGTTCAATTAAAAGCATTGAATTTATTCTTTGAATTATTTCATATATTCTAGGAATTAACTCTTGATAATATCTAATTGGCCATTGTTCCAAGGCTTCTGCTAGTAGAGTATGATTTGTATAACCAAAAGTCTTTTTTACAATTTCCCATGCATATTCAAATTCTACTCCCTCAATGTGTACAAGCAATCTCATTAATTCAGGTATTGCAACAGCAGGATGTGTGTCATTTAATTGAATTGAAAAAGAGTTATGAAATTCACTAAAATCAGAATGATTTATTTTGTATCCTCTTATAATATCTTGTAATGAAGCCGAAACGAAAAAGTATTGTTGCTTTAATCTAAGTTTTTTACCCTCTTCATAGGAATCATTTGGATATAGTACTTTTGCTATATTCTCTGCCTGATTTTTTTCTCTAACTGCCAATGCATATTGTTGATTATTAAATGCTTGAAAGTCGAATTCTTCTAATGGTTCCGCCTTCCAAAGTCTTAGAGTATTTATCAATTTATGATTGTATCCAATAACTGGATAATCATATGGAACAGCGTTTAATTCTCCATCCCTAAACGAAACTCTTACTGTTTCACTTATTTTTCTAATTCCCCAAGGATCTCCATATTTGGTCCAATTATCTGCTTTTTCTACTTGTTCCCCATCTACAAACTCTTGCTTAAATAAACCAAAGTCATATCTTATACCATATCCATCTAAGGGATATCCAAGTGTAGCTGCAGAATCCAAAAAACCAGCTGCAAGTCTTCCTAATCCACCATTCCCTAAAGCTGGATCTTCTTCTGATTCTTCAATATCATAATAATTTACACCTTCAGATTTTAATATTTCTATTACTTCTTCTTTTGCTCCAATTCCAATTAAATTATTATCTAAAAATCTTCCCATCAAATATTCCGATGAAAAATAAAATGCTCTTCTGTTTTTACTAGATATTTCTCTCGATTCTTCCCACAGTGGAAGAACTGACTCCATTAGTGCTTTTGAAAGTGCGATGTATTTCTCGCTATCTAAGAGATCCTTAAACTCACATCCAAATGTAGTTCTAGCATACATTTCTATTCTCTTCGTTAAATTTTCATGATCTACCAAATTATCCCCTCCTGTAAGTCATTGTAATCCTTGCAATCTTATCTGAAAGTTCTTTATCTAGGTCATCTTCTTTAAATCTCCAATTCCAATTCCCACCAAAAGTAGCAGGTGTGTTAATTCTAGCTTCTTCACCAAGATTTAAAAAATCTTGTAACTGAGCTATCGCTAAATAGGCAACGGAACTCCACACACCTCTAATTAAACCCCAATTATACCCTTCCTTTTCATCTAGGTTAAGATATTCAATTGCGTATTTTTTTTCTGCTTCAGATGCTGTTTGAAACCAGTCGTTTACGGTCTTATTGTCGTGTGTTCCAGTATAAACTACTAAGTTATTTTTGTAATTATGAGGCAAATTGTCACTATCATCCAATGGATCAAATCCGAATTGGAGAATTTTCATTCCAGGAAAACCAGTGTTTTCTATCAAATCAATTACTTCTTGTGTTTGAAAACCAAGATCTTCTGCTATGATCTCAAGTTCTCCTAATTCTTCTTTAATTTTGTCAAACAATTCAGTACTTGGCCCCTTAACCCACCTGCCTCCAACAGCAGTTAAAGATCCATTCGGAACCTCCCAGTATGATTCAAATCCTTTAAAATGATCTATTCTCAATACACTATAAAGATACAAATTATGCCTGATTCTGTCTACCCAAAATTTATAATCATCTTTTTTCATAGCTTCCCATGAGTATATTGGATTCCCCCAAAGTTGTCCAGTATCTGTAAAATCATCTGGTGGGACACCCGCAATAGTTTTTGGTTTGAATTCTTTGTTTAAATCAAACAAATCTGGATGTGCCCATACATCAGAACTATCACTTGCTACATATATTGGCAAATCTCCAATAACTTTAATTCCTTTCTTATTTGCATATTGTTTTAACTCCTGCCATTGCTTCATAAAAACATATTGAGTAAAAACCCAAAAATATAATTCATCTTGATGTTCTTCTCCAAATTTTTCTACTTCAGGATTCCCAAAATATTTGTATTTATCTTCCCATTCTTGCCATGTTTTGTCGTTGTGAGCTTTCTTTAGAGCCATAAATAATGCAAACTCTCTTATCCAAAACGTATTTTTAGTATAATAGTCAGAGAGCTCTTCTTTAAGTATTAATTTAGAGTTATTATATGCAATTCTCAATAGTTTATATTTATCAGTATATAGTTTTGCATAATCTATCTTAATTGGATTATCTCCAAGATCGACTTTTTCAATATCTCCACATGTAAGGTAGTCCAACTCTATCAACTTATCCAAATCTATAAAATATGGATTCCCCGCATAGGAAGATATACATTGATATGGCGAATCTCCATAACTTGTAACTCCCAAAGGTAGAATTTGCCAATTTTTCTGTTTTGAATTTTCCAGAAAATCTATGAAGTCATAGGCTGCTTTGCCAAAATCCCCAATTCCATATTTTCCTGGTAAAGCTGATATGGGTAATAATATCCCACTCTCTCTTTCTTTCATTCTCTCAACCACCTCAATTAATTTGTGTAACCGTTTGAACGTGTTTATATCATCCACGTATGAAAGTAACTGATACTTAGAATTATCTGATGCTTTTTACACTTCTTTTTTTATTTCATTTTCCGGATAGCTAATCCAATCACTATATCCACCATTATACAACCTTGCATTCAAACCAGCTTCTTCAAGAAATATCATATTTACAGTTCCCGTAATTCCAGAGCCACAATGTACCAATATCTCATCGAATTTTACTAAATCCTTATAGTGGTCTAATAATAATTCTTTTGTCCACTTTTCTTCTCTTTCAACCAATTCTGGCCAAGGATAATTTAGTGATGTTGGTATATGACCTGGAACTCTATCTATTGGTTCTATTTCTCCTCTATATCTATCTGATGTTCTAGAATCAATAATAGCAACTTTATTATTATAAATCGCTTTTTTCACATCGTTTACATCAGCAACTATAGCTTTATTGTAATTTGTTTTAAGTGTACCTCTCATTTTAGGATGATTTTCTTCTCTATCAATTTTGTTTCCGAACAATGCCCACTCTTTCATTCCACCATCTAAAATATACACATTTTTTTTACCTAGGTAGCGAAGCATAAACCAAAGCCTTCCCGCCATTGCAATTTCACCATCATCATAGATAACTACATCTATATCATCATCTACACCTAATTCATTAATAGCTCTTCTAAAGGTTTCCATATCTGGAAGTGGATGTCTTCCTCCGTGTTCTTCCACATCTCCTGTTAGTAATTCTTCCATCGCTATAAAAATAGCTCCTGGAATGTGCCCCTTCTTATATTCCTCTCCTCCATACACCTCATCTCCAAGCTTATATCTTACATCAAATATTACAACCGAATCTTCGACAATTTTCTTTTTAAGCCAATCTTGATTAACTAAATTTTTCAAATTATAACCCCCTCTTTAATCTGTAGTTTATTTATATTCTATTTATATAATACAGCAATATGCGTTTAAAGGACAATAAAAAATAGAAAGTGCAGCAAATTACCGCACCCCCCATTTAAATCATTTGCTTTAATATCTAAGCACAGCAACTAACGGTTTAATTTCTGGAATCTGGGCTATATCTGTTATATAAACCTTTCCTCCATTTCTAAGTGTGGTAAGAGCTGCATAATCTAGTAATTCTCTTACTCCATCTGATTCAGCATCTATAATTTCTACGCTGAAATTCAATTCATCAAATTTACCCCACGCTTGTACATCATATGCTACAAATAGAGTTTCTATAGATCCTTTATAAGCCTCCTTAACTATATTCTCAATGTCTGTCGATGCCAATGTTGGAGTAGTATTTTTAATATTATTAAACCTTTCTACTTCATGATTATATTTTTCATTTATTACATCGCGAAAAATATCCATAGCTTTTGAATGAATTTCATCTGAATTTGCTTCAATAGGGCTTCCTTTGATAAACTCATCTAGTATATTTCCATAGCTTGAAACTTCTTTATACATAGGATATATATAATCAACTGAATAAATAATCAAAGGGTTCTTTTCATCTTTTAGAATCTTATTTACTTCTTTATCAATATTTCTTAAATAATTTGAAATATCATTTTTTTGAGTTTTGCTTATTTCATTATAACCGTGCATTCCTGATCCAGCACCAGAAGATGCTGCTCCTTTTGGACTACTAGCTTCTCTGTCAAGTTCTGAAATAGGAATATAATCCTCTACTAACTCTTCAATTCCAGGGGTATTGATCTCTTGAATATCATATTGATTACATTTATACAATTTAATTTCATCTTGTCTTAATGTTAATACATTAAAATCTCTATAGGATGTAACCATTTTTAACAATGGTCTAAGGTAATATACATTTGAAATAACTACAATAGGTTCAACATTTATAGGCAATTTAAAATATTTAAACTTTTTTTCAGAAATAAAAAAGGCTAACGATTCTTCTTGATTCTGCCAAAATATAGTTTCATCTAAAAGCTTATATGCATGCTCCAAATAATTTTCTGCATCTCTTTTGTTCATGCCTTTAGTAGTTAGTTTTTCCTCTGCTTCTTTAAGAAGATTTTTAAGCTGTATCCTGCTTTTGTTAACTTCAGTTCCCTTCTTAAAAGTAGGTAAATAAATGGAAATTAACCTATTTTCACCTTCACTAATAAGCTCTTTTAAATCATCTAATTTAAACTGTTCCATATACGCGCCTCCTCATATTAAGTCTAGCTGATCATATTCGACTACGATTAACCAGTATTATCAAACTTTATCTGTTAGTATATTCTTACCACTTTAAACTATAATAAAACATTACTGGTTATAATCTTGTGTTTTAAATAATATGATAATATAACTATGACCTGCCTTCTATTGTATATTGAATATATTAATTATTTATGATAAACTAGTACAAACCCCCTGAGGGTACTGGAGGTGTTTGAATAATGAAAGTAAAATTTATGAGCATATCTTCTATTTTCGCAGCTATAGCAGCTAGTCTTTGCTGAAGCGGCGGCCTGATTTTGGCATCCCTAGGTTTAGGGTCAATTGGAACTGCTTATTTTGCAAATTTAACAAAGTATAAGCCACTATTTGTAATTATCACTGGTTTTCTTTTATATAAAGCCTATTCAAATATAGAAAAGAAAAATGCAACTAAAATCACAAAAATTATATTTTGGGTTTCAGCTGCAGTTTCAATAATAGTTCTCTATTATCCAACTATATTAAGATTATTTTCAGCCTCGTAAAGAGGCTTTTTTTATTATAATTGAAATCCTATGTTGCATATTATTGTCTAAGAAAGCCTAAAAGTTCATAGCTAAAGTATCACAAACACTCTTTTATTCTAACTTTCTATAAAGTGTTGCAAGACTAATACCTAATTTTTTTGCTAAATTCTTTTTAGCATTTAAATCTTCTCCTAATAAGTTAAGTTTTGAAATTATTATCTCTCTTTCAAATTCCCTTGTAAGAATATTTAGAGGTCTTATCTCTTGTGGCACATTAATAGACATCTTAGATTCAATATCCCTCTTACTTACAATTTCCTCCTCAGCGAAAATAACTCCATACTCAACCAAATTTTTTAATTCTCGTATATTTCCTGGAAAATCATAGCTTAAAAGCAATTTCTCAGCTTCTAAACTAAATCCATTGATATTTTTATTATATACTTTAGAAAACTTTTCCAAGAAAAATTTTGCTAGTATCAATACATCATATCCTCTTTCTCTAAGTGGTGGTATATATAAAGGAACTATATTAAGTCTATAAAAAAGATCTTCTCTAAATTTTCCTTCTCTCGTCATCTTAGCTATATCTCTATGAGAAGCAGAAATTATTCTTGGATTTGCTTTTATAGTTTTATGCCCACCAACCCTTGTTATTTCTTTTTCTTCCAATGCTCTCAATAGTTTTACTTGCATATTATATGGGAGTTCACCAATCTCATCTAAAAAAAGAGTCCCCTCATCTGCAACTTCAAAATATCCTTTTTTCCCTGATTGGTTAGCACCTGTAAAAGAACCTTTTTCATATCCAAAGAGTTCACTTTCTATAAGATTTTGAGGAATCGCACCACAGTTTAATGCCATAAAAACCCCATCACTTCTATTACTATAAAAATGTATCGCTCTGGAAAATACTTCTTTTCCTGTCCCAGTTTCCCCAAGAACCAATACCGAGGCATCACTTTTAGCAACCTGTATAGCTTGCCTCCTAACGGCTTTTATTGCTTCACTTTCTCCAATAATATCATCAAATGTTACAATATCTCTATTCTTATGTGACCTTAAAACAGATTGTTTCATTTTATTAAAATCACTAAATATTAATATATATCCTTGTTTTAAATTATGAACAAAAATTGGATTTGATTGAATTATATAGTTCCCATTAGAGAAATTTATTGGACCAACTTCTCCATTAAATCCCATTTCTAATAGTTGATTAAAAATATTATCTGTTACTATTTCATTTAAGAACAGCTCATTCTCAATACCCAAGTTCTCCTTTAAAAATAAATTCTTAGATACTATTCGATAATCTGTATTTATGATTAATATTCCTTCATTAATCGAATTTATAAGGGTAGACATCTCATTTGACATATACTCCAATTTTTGACCATAGTCTTTTTCCTTAAGCATTGTTCCAATTATACCAGTCAACTGATCTTCGAATTTCTTATACGCATCTATATTTAACAATAAATTTGACTTTGCTTTTTCATTAAATGCACATAGACCTAATACACCTATAATTTCGTTATTATAATTTATAGGCAAACAAACTTCTACGAGTTCATTGCAATTTTCATGGTTTTCGCAACCAAGACATATTGCTTCGGCTCTCGGATTTTTTATAAAATATTGTTCTCCTGTTTCAAGACATTTGTGAAAAGCTGAATTTTTCGGTGCCATTCTACCAATAGCTTCACTATGAAATCCAGTACCTACAACCCTCTTTAAATCATGATCAACAATAGTAATATCAACATCCGTTACAGAATGCATAGCTTCAATAACATGTTGTAATTCTAACCTAATACTATTTAACAAGCTCATCTAGTCACCCTTTTCTTATAACTGAGAATTGTTCTTCAAAATTGAGAAACCTTTCAATTGCTATTATTTAAGCGTCTTTGCAATGTTATCTACTTAAGATTATCATTAATGAGAATTTTTTTCAAGATTTTTTATCTCACCCTCTTTAAATGGCTATTTATTAGCATCCTAAATCCTTAGAAATATTGGCACCATTATTGCATGTTTAATAACTGAGGTGATAAAATGATAAATTATAGTATAATTAGAGAAATTCTAAAAACTCAAGTTAAACCTGCCTTAGGATGTACAGAACCTGGTGCGGTAGCATTAGCTGTTGCAAAAGCAAAAGAAATCCTAGGTAAAGAGGTAGAAAACCTACATATCACAGTTAATAACAATATCTTAAAAAATGGCTTAAGTGTAGGAATACCTGGTACAAAAGATGTTGGATTAGATTTTGCTGCGGCACTAGCATTATGTGTTGGAAAATCTGAATATGGACTTGAAGTTTTTAAAGATGTTACAGATAAAAGTGTAATAGAAGCAAAAGAAATCTTAGCTAAACATATTATCAAAGTTGAACTTGATAAATCATTAACTTCACTCTATATAGGTGTTGAAGCTAAAGCTGGAGATGACATTGCTAAAGTTATTATTAAAGATGCTCATACCAATTTTATATTTGAATCTTTAAATGACAAGATAATATTAGATAATGATTCTAGCGGAAAATCTGATTCAATTCAAAAACTAGAAAATAAAGAAATTAAGTATAAAATAATGGACTACGATATAGACCAGTTGATTGAATATGTAAATACAGAAGACATAAATGAGCTACTTTTTATTCAAGATGGTATAAATATGAACCTTACACTAGCAGAAGTTGGTTTAAATGTTGATTTAGGAATAGGTATTTCTAAACATTATAAAAAAAATATAATAAATACAAGTACGAAGGCAAAAGCTTACACAGTAGCTGCTTCTGAAGCTAGGATGTCTGGCTATCCACTTCCTGTTATGAGTAGCGCAGGTTCTGGAAATCATGGTTTAGTAGCGATAGTTCCAATTGCAATTGTTGGTAAAGACAAAGAATACACAAATGAGCAGATTATCAGAGCAGTAGCTCTAAGTCATTTAATCACTATCTTTGTAAAGGTTCAACTCGGTGCATTAAGTCCTGTTTGTGGTTGTGGCGTAGCTGCCGGACTTGGAAGTGCAGCTGGTATGACTTATTTACAAGGTGGAACGAACAATGCAATAAAAGCTGCTATAAATAATATGATAGCAGGCATTTCAGGTATGTTCTGTGATGGTGCAAAAATTGGTTGTTCTTATAAGTTGAGTATCGCAGTAGATGCAGCGCTTGATGCTGCTGGCATGGCATTAGATAACATTGAGATTCCTTCTGATAACGGAATTCTTGGTGATACTGCTGAAGAATCTATAGCTAACTTAGCATTAGTTTCAAATCTTGGAATGAACAATACTGATGCTGTAATTCTTGATATTATGATGCATGAATGTCCTTAAAACAAAAAAGCAGCCACTTTTCTTCTTAAAGTGGCTGCTTTTCTATATTTAGTAATGTTTTTTTAATATCTAATCCACCTGCAAATCCTACCAATGAACCATTGGCACCAATTACTCTGTGTCAAGGTATGATTATGGATATTGGATTTTTGTTATTCGCATTTCCTACCGCTCTGGATGCTTTTGGATTTCCTATTCTGCTAGCCACTTCTCCATAGCTTGCCGTTTCACCATATGAGATTTTTTGCAATTCTGCCCAAACTTTTTTTTGAAATTCGGTTCCTTCTAATTTAAATGGAATCGAAAATTCTTTTCTACTACCATTTAAATACTCCTCAATTTCAATGTATGCTTTCTTAATAGTTTCTGATTCATTATTTAAATAATCTAAATCATCTTCTCTTCCAAAGTTAATCTTTGTAATATAACCTGAATCCTCAAAAAAATGCAAGTCACCTATTATAGTACTGTATAAAAATGAGTTTTTCATCCTTATCCTACCCTTTCATTTGCTTGTATCTTTCAATGTTTTCGTCACTTAAAAACTCATATGCCTCATTAATCTTTTGAAATTTCTGCGTTGCATCAGGTGATTTATTTAAATCTGGATGATTTTCTTTTGCTTTTTTCCTATATGCTAATTTTACCTGATACTTATCTGTATCATATGGCAATCCCAATAAATCACAGCTTTTATTATACTTTGACTTAAACTCAGTCATTGGGTTTGCATATTGTGCACCTTGATATTGGCCCTGTTGATATTGACCACCATAATTTCCTCTTTGTTGTTGGTAATTTTGCCACTGACTAAATCTTTCTTCCCATTCCTTTTGCTGTTGTTGTTGCCTTTTTTCTCTTTCCTTTCTGATTCTTTCCTCTTCCATGCTCTGATATTTATGACCATATTCAGAAAAAGACTTATGAGTACCTTTCCCATCCATTAAATAATTACCCAAATCAAATAAGTATTCTGTAATTATATATCTCCAATACTTCAAGAAAGAAATAAACTTTGTTCCTAAAATTGGAAATATCAAAAAGAACAATATAACTAATATAGTTATTGGATTAAATAATACTAGTGGGTTAAATAAGAAGAACAGTAAAAGACAGCCCCCCATACTTATTAGTGCTGCAAGACCTCTTGCTATACCAATTACTAGATTAACAGCAAATTCCGCGATTCCTATAAACAAATTAAACACAAAGGACAATAACTGTCCTAGAGCATAAACTACTTTTCCTACACCCTTTTTTATCAAGGTCATTTTCTAATCTCCAATCCTTATTAATATACGATACATATAGTATTGTAATTTTTTTCCCCATTAATGTCAATTTTAACAAATTATTCAACATAAAAATATCTTTGTTTTACTTTTGCTATTAAACTTTAAGTTTTTTTCGATAATTCTACACATCTGAGCACCCTACTTACTAGGATATGGTATTATCTCCCTTAATGATTGCTTATTATATCCTATATGAAGGTAAATCTTTCCAATAATAAAAATAATTTTAGAATATTGAATTGTACCTTGTAATTTGCTATACTAGGCTAAAGGGGGACGATTATATGGAGTTTTCAACTATATTAGATTTTATTATGAATATAACTAATACTACTAATAGTATGCTCGCAAAACAAGTGTCTCTTGATCCATCTTTTATAAGTAGATTAAGAAATGGTTCTAGATCCCCTTCAAAAAATGAAAATTATCTAAATTCAATTTCTTTATTCTTAGCAAAAAGATTTCAACATGACTATCAAAAAGAATGCTTAAAGAATAAATATTCAATAACCATCGATAACTTTGATATGACAGAGCCTATACTACAAATACTTATTTTAAACTTACTGACACAAAACTCAGCAAATAATAATTACCATGTTACCAATTTTATAAAAGAATTAGATCAATTTAGCTTTAAAAAAGAAACCTTTGAACAAAAAGATCCTTATCTTATTCCTGAAAACCTAGAAAAAAATCTATTTTATGGGGTCTCTGGAAAGAGAGAAGCTGTATTATCTTTTTTATTAAGTGTAATAGAAAATCCTACCCCACAAACACTCCTATTATATAGTGATGAAGATATGGATTGGCTATTAGGGGATATTACTTATTCAAATAGATGGGCAGAGTTGTTTTCAAAAACAATATCCCTAGGCAATAAAATAAAGATTATACATACTATAAATAGATCAATTGATGATATCTTTAATGCAATAAAGCTGTGGATGCCATTTTATATGACAGGAAGTATTGAACCATATTATTATCCAAGGAATAGAGATGGTGTATTTAGAAGAACTCTTTTTATTGCTCCCCAGACATGTGCTCTGACATCTAGCTCAGTTGGTAAAAATATAAGTAATAGTTCAAATTTTATTCTTTATGATAAAGATGCTATCAATACTTTAATTAATGAATACAATGATTATCTTAATTTATGTAAACCTTTAATGAAAATATACTCAACAAGTTTAACTACTTCTTTTAAAAACACACTATCAGAATTCGAATCTGAAAATGGTGATGCTCTATTAAAGTCATCTAGCCTTTCTTCGCTTACTATGCCTTTATTCGTATTAGAAAAAGCTACTAAAGATTTAAACAAATTCGACAAGAGAAGCTATTTGGAAAATCATAAATGCAGATTGAAAAATTTAGAAAAATACCTTGAAACTAATATTCTAACAGAAATCATCAATTTACCTTCATATGAAGATATAAAAAACAAAAGCATAAAAATACCAACTTCAAGCTTATTGGGTAACTTCAACTTCTATTATGATCAATTTACCTTTAAGTCCCAACTAGAGAATATTATAAGTTTATTAAAACAATATAAAAACTATCATCTAATTCTCATTGATGATCAAACTGATGATTTAACAATATATGCAAAAGAAAATGTGGGGCTTATAATTATGAAATATACTTGTCCTCCAATCTCATTTGCAATAAATGAATCTTTTATGACAAAAGCTTTTTGGGATTATCTTTCATTAATTAAACCTAATGAAGAATGGAATGATGACAATAGAAAAAAAATAATTATGAAACTTCAAGAATATATAAATGGCCTAGTAGAGATTTAATCCAATAGGCCATTTTTATATTCTTCTTTTATTTTCCTGTATCTTTAATATCTAATAATCCATCTGGAAATGGCTCCCAAATAAACTGATTTAGAATATATTCTTGTTTGTACTTTATTGCATAACTTCTAATAAGATTTACAGGTAAGTGACCTTCTTCCTCAATCGCTGCATTAGGTTTCTCTACCATGGTTCAATCGCTCCCTTGTACAATAACTGCATTTCTATTCTTTTGGTGGCATTGGCACAAATTTACTTGTTTTTCTAGAATATTCAGGCCATTCTGGATGGTCCTTATATTTTTTCTCAAGTAATGGAACTCCAGATACAAACAATAGTAAATACGTTATCACAGCTGGACTAATAATTGTTGGGAAAAATCCGCCTACACTAAATACAATTATAAAAATTCCCCACCACATGGTAGCTTCTCCAAAGTAATTTGGATGCCTTGTGTACTTCCATAAACCTGACTTCATAAGTTTTCCTTTATTCTCTCTTTTACTAATAAATTCTTTTAATTGAGCATCTCCTGTGACTTCAAAGAAGTAACCAATAATCCATATAAGGAGTCCTAAAAAATCTAATATCCCGAATCCTTTTTGCACGCTGAAGTTAACAATAAATATTGGAATTGAAATAATAAAAAGAAGTATCATCTGACTCATATAAACTTTAAAATAGGCTGTTAAATAAATATTTTTACCAGCTTCTGTCCATCTTTCTCTCATAGCAACATATCTATAGTCTTCTTTTTTATTCCAATTTCTTTTAAATAAATGGTAAGCTAATCTTAAACCCCACAAGGTGACTAAAGTTGTAACTATTGCACTTCTTATGGTCCATATAGGGGAGATTAAATAGCTTGTAATTGCTAAAACCACAAAACCTGAACCCCAAGCAATATCAATTAATCCATTGTTCTTTTTCGATTGAGCAATAACAAATACAATATTAAAAAATATGAAAACTGCCATCATCGTGAATATATATATATTCATATATTCCCCTCCTTATTCACTTATTAAAGCTACTGCTACACTTCCTATGCCTGCACTCATTGCAACGATGCTCGATATTTCCATAATATACTCCGGTTCTTTGCCTGTTATTTCCTTTATATTTTCAACAAATTCTTTAGCTCTATCCAAGCTATTAGCATGAACTACTGCATATCTTGAGATACCAGTGTTATTAGCTACTTCTCGCACTAATGAATAAACCTTTTGGGTATTTGACCATACACTAAAAGATTTTCCAATAATACTGCCATCTCCTTTTTTATCAATTGATACAACTGGCTTAAAATTTAATGCTCCAGCAATCACACCTGTTGCTCTTCCAATTCGTCCTGACTTAATCATATACTTTAAGTCTAATACACTAACGTAAATCTCACTTTTTAAAACAACATCATTAACTTTTTCTACTACAGTTTCAAAAGCATCCCCTGCTGCTATATATTCTGCTGCCTCCAAAACTATTAATCCTTCTGCTCCTGAGTTTCTCTTTGAATCAATTAGTGCAATTCTATCTTCTGACATGCCCAAATTGTCTATAGCATTTTTAAAAGTATTATAGGTTCCACTCATTTTACTTGATACTGTAATAGCTATTATCTTGTCATAACTTCTTGCAACTTCACTTATAAAATGTTCAACTATCTTTGTAGTAGGTTGTGAAGAACTTGGATATACTTCTATTTCATCCATAATAGTATAAAATGCTTTTGAAGTAATTGTCCTTTTATCTAGATAGTTGCTATCTTCTATCAGTAAATTTAAAGGCAAAAGATGAATCTGATACTTATCCATAATTTCCTTTGGTAAATCTGCAATTGAATCAGTAATTATTGCAATATCGTACTTTCTATCATAAGCTGATTCATATTGTCTTAACATATCATCAGATTTTTGTTGTATTATTTTGCCATGTGATCTTAAGGTTTTAAATATCTCTTCAGGTTTACTTGTATGAATATGAACCCTCATTTTATCTCTATTCCCTGCTATAACCATTGAATCTCCGAACTTTGAAAGCTCTTTTTTTATAAATTCAGTATCCAAATTTTTGCCTTTTATTAAACCTTCAGTACAATATCTATTTGTAAGATCTATGTTTTCTAACATATGCATTTCTTCATCATATTCAACTTTTACTTCTTTATTATTAAAAATTGCAACTTCTCTTGTTATTACAAACTTAAGAAAACCCTCCAAAAAGTGCACAAAACCTTTTGCCCCAGAATCTACTACATGAGCATCCCTTAGAACCTTTAATTTTAAGGGTGTATCTCTTAATGATTGCATCGCTACTTCTAAAGAAAGAGTCATTGTTTCAACAAAATCAGTAGATTTTTGTCCATATTCTCCTAGCGCACCCGCCCAATCTTTCATCACAGTTATCATAGTTCCTTCAACTGGATTAGCAATAGAATTATAAGCATATTCAACTGCTTTTGAAACTGACTTTGAAAATGTACTTAAATCAACATCGTCATTGTCTTTTAATCCCATATACATTCCATTTATATACTGCGCAAAGATAATCCCTGAATTCCCTCTTGCACCATCGATTGCTGCATCCGCTATAGACTTCATTGTCTGCTTAACAGAATCATTTATTTTAGCATTTTCAACAATAGTATACATGGTAAATGCCAAGTTAGATCCTGTATCTCCATCAGGTACTGGGAATACATTAATTCTATTCAATTCAGCTTTTTGTTTTATCACTTCTAGTGCTCCAGATAAAAAAGCATGATACATATTCTCCCCTGTTAGTTCTGTTAAAACCATGTGATCACTCCTTAATAAAAAGTTAAACTCCTATAGCTCTAAGTATAATAAAGCTAATTGAAGTGGTTGCACTACATAAAACAGTCCCCCATATTATATCGACTACAGTAACAAACATTGGCCAATCTTTTAAAGTCGCTAGGTTCGTCATATCATAAGTTGCATAAGTAATAAAACCAAAAAATGCTCCTACTAGAGCTCCATAGATCAAACTATCTTTTTGTAAAGCTGGATTTAGCACAAAAAATAACAATCCAACTATATATACCATATAAAATATTACTGCTGCACTCCAATTTGGTTTTTCTCTCATTAAAAACCCTAAATGTTCTTTGTATATATCCTTGGCTATAAATCCTAGCCACAAAATATCAATAGCAAAGAAAATAATTAAGGTTATTAAATACATCTTTATATAATTCATTATAGCACCCCTTAATATGATTCCAATACATTTCATTTCATGTATTGCCCCGCTAAAGCATTCTTGGCATATTTACCCAATCTATTTTTTCCCAATCTCATTTTAAAATATTTTTAAAAAATTCCTCTTTTTTTCTTATATGTTAAAAATATAATTGACATAAATATACCTATGCTAATTCCAGCTGTAGCTATTATTCCTGGATAAGCTCCCGCAAAACCATCTGCTGATAGATGCTTTATAAGTATACCTAGATATGCCCATACAAAAACAAGGCCATAGGCTCTATCTTTTAGCCTCCAAATAGTTGTTCCTCCTATTAGTAATCCTATTATAAGTATTATAATGGTCCATACAGTTTCTGATAGACCAAACCCTTTCCAGCCTGAATTGACTAAAAATCCAGTTATATTTGCTATTAAAGCAATATTAATCCAACCAAAATATACACTAAATGGTATTCTAAGCCAAAATTTTTCCTTCTTGTTAAGAGATAGATTATTTACAGTCAGCACTATAGTAATAAGGGAAAAGAACATAACAAACATAATAACAACTGATACTCCAATCTTTAGATTGTGCCATGCAAAAATCCAAGCTGCATTTGCTATTGAAGATATTATAAACAACAGGTTAATTCTATTTAAAACTCTATTATTTTTAGATTCCATTTCTCTTGAATCACTAAACTGAAAAAATAAATAGATAGCAAGCAATAAGTATATAACGCCCCAAATGGAAAAAGTAATTCCTGCAGGTGCAAATAAGTTTGGAAAACTATCAGATACTTCCCCTGTATTAAGGCCATTTATAGGCACTGTATTTGCCATAACATTTACAATCACCATTACTATATAGAAAATAGTTGCTATAAACCCCATAGTTTTAGATGTTCTTCTCCTTCTCATACTATTCCCCCTTACATAGTTTTCAAGTCTTTATTTATTTGGGAATAAATAGTTCATAATATCTCTTCTTGAAACTATGCCCACTAAGTTCCCTTCCTTATCTACTACAGGCAGCCTTTTAATATTTTTTTCTACTAATAAAGTCGCCGCTTCTTCAATTTCTTTTTCTGGATGAATTGTCACAACATTTTTAGACATTATATCTCTAGCTAATTGGCCCATTGAACTTTTAAGCTCATCCATAAATTTTTTAGGACTATCAAGATATATCAGTCCCCCCAATACTTCTAATACTGCTGGCCCTTTTATTCTAGAAGCTCTTCTTATTAAATCCCCTTCTGTAACCATTCCTTTTATCTTTCCATTTTCATCAAGTATTGGTAATCCGCTTAAATTGTGCATTATCAATAGATTTGCACATTTCTCAACTGTATCCTCTAGGTTAGCTGTTATAACTTCTTTTGTCATTATGTCTTTAATATACATAACATACCTCCTGTTTTTTGTCGTTAAACTATTTATAACTAAATAATACCCAAAAAGTAGTAATAACAACAAAATAGACATCTATAAAAAAATTTTATAACCTACTTTTAGTGATAGTGTGTTTTAATAATACTATTATTTGCTAAAATGATGGATTTATAGAAAGTAGTAGATATTGTTCTATTTATAAAAATAGCGTAACAGATTTAACTGCTACGCTACAAAGTCTAACTTTCGGGTATCACATCAAGTAAACTAGATCTTTCTTGTTTTAATTATAATGCTTTAATATCAATCTCACCAGCCTTTATTAATGCTGTCTTAGCAACAAAAGGCCCCACTAATTCGTAAATTACTGTTGAAGCCAATATTATAGTTCTTATCGTTGAACCAAGCTCTGGCATTACTGTTTGAGCTATCATAGACAATCCTATAGCCACTCCAGCCTGTGGGAGTAGTGTTAATCCTAAGTATTTTTGTACTGATTCACTTGAGTTTGTTATCTTAGAACCTATGTATGCACCTAATATTTTTCCTATAGATCTCACAACGATATAACCAATTCCCATTAAACCTGCATATTTAAGTGCAGCTAAATTTAAGTCAATGCCAGATAGTGTAAAGAATGCAATAAATATTGGAGGAGTTATTCTATTAATAACACTTAAAGCTCTGTGACTTTCATGCGCAAAATTTGAAGCTGTTATTCCAATCATCATACAAACTAATAATGTAGATATATTCAATAATTCAGCCAAACCTATTGCAATAAAGATACTAACCATAACAGAACTTAACAATTCATCTTCTCCTTTTATTTTGGGAATTATATAACATAATATCATCCCAACTACAAAACCTACAACTAAGGCAAGAAGAATTTCTACTACTGGTATAAATATAGCTTGTATAAGAGAAAAATTACCACTTGAATTTATTAGAGTTTTTGCTATTGAAAATGCAATACCAAAGGATATAATAGCGACACCATCATCCATTGCTACTACAGGCAGCAATGTATCTACGACTTTTCCCTTTGCCTTATACTGTTTTATAACCATTATTGTTGCTGCTGGAGCTGTTGCTGAAGCAATTGCTCCTATCACTATTGAAAATGCTAAAGGTTGTTTAAAGATATAAACCATGGTTAAAGTTATTAGAACAGCTGGAACCAATGCTTCAAATAAGGTTATAGTTATTAACGATTTACCAACTTTTTTCAAGGTTTTAAAATTCATTTCACTACCAATACTATATGCAATAAATCCTAGTGCAGCTTCAGATATCACTGCTAAACTATCCCCTGCCTCTTTAGGCACTAAATTAAGTATAGAAGGCCCAATAAGCACCCCTGCTAATAGATATCCTGTTACATGGGGAAGTTTAAATTTTGTAACCAATCTTGCCATTATAAGTCCTGATAAAATTATAATTCCAACGTAATACAATTCATTCATATAAAACCCACTCCTAAAATAATTAATAGTATAAAATAATGAGCCCAAGGGCCCATTAAAAATTTAATAATATGATACTAAACAGTCAACAAGTTTTAATTATATTCCTATTTTTTTTATATTGCAACTTATACTTTTATAAATTTCTTAAAGTTTATTTGTTATTAGTATATGTTTTTGTTATAATTTATACTGGTAAACCATATTAATGAGTAGAAAATTTGGAGGTCGAATTATTATGTACGCGTTATTTTTGATATTAAATCAAATAGACAAGTTAGATGAGATAAGGGATATTTTATACGAACTTGGATTAGGTTCAACAACCATTGATAGCATAGGAATGGGAAAAGTTTTACTAAAACACGATATAGATAGTACTATTTTGACTAGTCTTAGAAATATACTAAATGAAGACAAGCCATATAACAAAACTCTAATAAGCGTGATAAATGATAAAGAAGTCTTAGATAAAGCAGTAGAAAAAATTAGCATTATTCTTGATATTGACAATAAAAAAGCTGCTGGTTTCCTATTTGTTTTGCCAGTATTGTATAGTGTCGGAGGCTATAGTGATAAAGATTGATGTATGATTAAATAGAAGCCATAAAAGGATATTAATATCCTTTTATGGCTTCTATTTTGTAGTAATAAACTACCTATTTACTGACCAACCATTTCCCTATAGTTATGATTGGCATCATATATCATCTATTAAGTGCCTTTAAGTATTTGTTTTGCTTTCTATTCCAGTAATAGTCCAATCATTCTCTCTATTTTATTAAAGTCAATAAATCTGCTCTCTCTTAAAACTTCCTTGTGCTCATTAAATATTATAATTGTTGGAGTTACAAATATTAGATATTGGCCTGCGATTTTTAAGTTCATATTTACATCAATCTTCCCAACTTGTATTGGTAACTTTTCTGTAATTCTCTCTAACTCTGGAAGAATTGAAGTGCACACACTACATTTTTCTGAACTAAAATAAAGAATATATTTATCTTGATTTGTAAAATCCTCTAAAATTTCTTCCGAATCTATTGTTACTGTATTATAAACACCCATTATTATCATCCTATCATTTTTATTTCTACATCGCCTACAACCCAATTTTTAAAATATAGAAATCATGGTGCTCCTATACTTTAAAAAGCAGCCCTTAGGCTGCTTAAATTCAATACTTTGGTCTTTTACCAAATTCCGCATCTTCAACCCAGTCTTCTGCTTTTCTAAGATGCTCTTCCAAATTATCAAAAATACTGTAATGATACTCTTCTTGTCTTACCAAATAATCAAACAATTTTTTTCCCTCATCAGTTTCAGATTCTTCCCTCATCTTTTTATAGAGGTCAATGCTCTCTTTTTCTTTTCTAAGTGCTAATCTATATGCATCTATTTGACGAGGATCTGTTGTGGTTTTTAAACTAAAATCTTTTTCATCAGTAAATATATTGTTAAACTCATTTAAAGCATTTCCCTCATCTAACACATAACCCCCAGCATCTGCAAATGTTTTAACTAATTCAGCATGCTTATGTTCATCTTTAGCTAAAAATCTAAAAACCTCTTCAAGCTTATTGCCTTTATTTTTTTCAGCTTGTTCATTGTAAAATTTTTCTCCGTCTAGCTCCATTTGAATTGCAAATTTAATATTATCCATCAGACAGCCCCCTTAATTTTTATATATGCCTTACTTTTATTTTTATACCCTTCAAATAAAGATTAACACAAACTGTTTAATTTTTATTTTTTAGGATATCTAGGGCAATCTTTGCGATTAGAAAAGCATTTGCAAGGTTTGCACTCCAAACACGTTATTATGTCCTCATTATTTAACATATGATTTATAAAATAAGGGTCTGCAAGTTGAGCCCTTCCTATCGCGACAAAATCTAATAGGTCGTTTTCTAATAAATAGTCTATTTGTTCTCTTGTTTTAATCATATTAACACCTATTACTGGAATAGATACTTTTTCCTTTATCTTAGTACCTCCATATACAATCCAGTTACAGGGAAACTCTTCAGGTATATCAATTTCAAGAGGCGTATTGTCAAAACCAGTTGAGACATGTAAGTAATCATAACCTATTTCCTCAAATCTTTTCGCTCTTTTAATACTTTCCTCTAAACTATCATCATTACATCCCATTCTAATCCCAATGATGAAGCCTTCTTTGGTGTTTTTTCTAACTGCACCATATATTTCATCAGCAATCTTAAGATTATTTTCAAAACTACCACCGTATTTATCAGTTCTTTTATTAATTTTCCTAGAAAAAAACTGAGTTAAAAGATAACCATGAGCTCCATGAATTTCAATTCCATCAAAATTAGCCCTCTCAGCCCTTAGTGCAGCTTCTCCAAATTCCTTAACAGTTGCTACTATTTCTTCTATACTCATTTCTTTTGAAGTCATATCATTTATGCTATACTCAGATGAGCTAAGAGGAGTATCTATTACTCCTTTTCCTGCTTTTATACCAGCATGATGTAATTGAAGAATAGCTAGAGCACCATTATTGTGTATAACTTCACTTATCTTGCTCAATCCTTTAATATATTTATCATCCCAAATACCTAGTTGCATTACTGCAAGTCTACCATCGGGATTTATACAAGTTGCTTCAACTATTACAATCCCTGCTCCGTCTTTTGATATATTATCGTAGTGTTCTATGTTTTCATTAGTTGCAAAACCATCGCCATTAGATAAGCCAAATGCTACCATTGGGGGTATAACTAAAGAGTTTTTAACAGCTATATTTTTCAATTTTGTAGATTTATTCAAATTTACCATTTTAACATCCTTTCTATTATGAATTATCTATATAGCCAAAATATTTGAATTCTCCTTTTCAAAGTGATAAGATACAAGTTTATAGAAACTATTGTTTTTGAAAGGAGTACTTATATGAAATTTGATTTCAAAAAATTCATGTGGATCAATTTAGGGCTTATAATTATGACAATTGGACTTTATTATTTCCTGATGCCCTCAAAGCTAGCTGTTGGTGGCGCTACTGGGGCAGCTATGATATTAAGCTATTTAATCCCAATACCTATGGGGATTATTCTTGGTTTTTTAAATATTATCCTTTTTATAACTGCATTTCTGATTTTAGGTAAAGAATTCGGCGGTTATACGGTTTATGCAAGTCTTGCACTTTCTGGAATGATTGCACTCCTTGAAATAGTATCCCCTATGGCCAAACCATTTACAGACGATTTATTTATAAACCTAATCTTTGGTATAGTAATCTCTGGTATTGGAATGGGTATTGTCTTTAATCATAACGCTTCTACTGGTGGAACAGATATTATTGCAAAAATAATTAATAAATACACACGAATTGATATTGGAAAATCTCTCCTAATCTCTGATTTTTTTATAACTCTTTTTGCAGGTTTAGTTTTTGGAGCGAGATTAGGTATGTATGCTCTACTTGGAATTGTAATTAACTCTTTTATAATTGATAAAATGATTGCTGGATTTAATGTTAAAATAAATATGATCATTATATCTGTAGAATTCGACCCAATCAATAATTACATTCTAAATGACATTGGAAGAGGCACTACAATCTATCATGCTAGCGGTGGATACTCAAATGAAGATAAACGAGTAATCAACACTATTGCTTCTAGGAGCGAATATATTAAGATACGAGACTTTGTAAAAAGCACTGATGATAAAGCCTTTGTATCTATATCTTATACAACCGAAGTTGAAGGAGAAGGCTTTACATATTAGCCTTCTCTATTTTTTCCTTATCCATATGATTTCTATATTCATTTATATATCCAAAAACTAGCAATAGCACTGCCATCATTGGAACTCCTAGTATCATTCCCACTATTCCAAATAAACTCCCAAAGAAAAGAACTGAAAATATAATTAATAATGGATGAATGCCTACGGACTTAGACATTACTCTTGGTGTAATAAGTGCCGCTTCTATTTGCTGAACTACTACAATAAGACCCAAAGCCCAAAGTGCCATTATCGGTTTTTCTATAAATGCAAGGATCATAGGTAAAATACCACCCAGCCATGGTCCGAAAAATGGTATTATATTTGTGATTCCTGCAACAAGTCCAATAATTAATGCATAAGGGATACCTATAATAAGTGAACCAATACCCATTAATATACCTACAAATGCTGCTACAGTAAGCTGTCCTTTAACAAACCCTCCGAGCACCTTATCTACATCTATTCCCACTCTTTGCACAAATTCTCTATATCTAAGTGGAAATGCTTTTATAATAAGATCTTTTATTTTATCTTTGTCATTCAAATAATAAAATGCAATTAAAGGTGTCATTAACAAATCAAAAATAGTTCCAGTTGATTGAACCAAAAATCCAACTAATCCGCTAAAAAAAGCCTCAGTATTATCAGAAATATTTGATATTTGTTCATCTAAATCTAAAAAATCTCTCATTTCTTGTGGTAGAAATTCAAAGCCATTTAATTGAAAATTTTCAATTGCTCCTTTTACTGATTCGAAAATACTTGGAATATTATCAATAAATGACTCTACCTCTTCAATAAGCATAGGAAGAAAAGTAGCAAACAAAACTGCAAATACAGAAAAAATAATCAAAAAAACTATTAATATAGCCCAAATTCTCTTTATTTTTTTCTTTTCTAGCATTTTTACAAAAGGGTCTAAAAGATACGCCACTACAAGTGCATAAATAAAAGGATTTATTACATTAAAAAATGGTACCCTAATAAATATAAATGTTATTATTGCTAAGACTATTAATACTATATCCAGAATTCTTATTTTTCTGATATCAATTTTTTCCATACCTCACAACCTTTCTGTTCTTGGGGTGTTCTAAAAATAACCCCTATAATCCATTATAACCCTAATTATTAAATGATAGCATTTTTTTGTAGTAATTAACATCTTTATACCCCTGCATCTGATAATTCTTGCAAATAAATTTTTAGAATGCTATTATAATATTAGATTTTAGGGGATATGGCGAAGTTGGGATCGCGTCTGAATGGCATTCAGAAGGCCAGGGGTTCGAATCCCCTTATCTCCACCAACGGGGTCACTTCATAAATATGAGGTGATTTTTATCTATATTTTGGAAAGTAGAAAGGATAAAATTATGAAAAAAAAGGTTGTATTAGGAATGAGCGGAGGCGTTGACTCTTCTGTAGCGGCAGTATTATTAAAAGAAGAAGGCTATGATGTTATTGGCCTTTTCATGAAAAATTGGGATGAAAAAGATGAATTTGGAGTTTGCACTGCTGCCGAAGATGCAGATGATGCAAAAAGGGTTGCAACAGAATTAGATATCCCTTGCTATACAGTTAATTTTGAAAAGGAATACTGGGAAAGAGTATTTAGCTATTTTTTAAGCGAATATAAAAAAGGCAGGACTCCTAATCCAGATGTGATGTGCAACCAAGAAATTAAATTCAATGCATTTCTTGATTATGCTCTTAAATTAGATGCAGATTATATTGCTATGGGCCATTATGCCCAAGTTGAAGAAAAAGATGGGAATTTTTTCTTACTCAGGGGTAAGGATAATAACAAGGATCAGAGTTATTTTCTGTCTAGGATTGGTCAAGCTGCTCTTTCAAAAACAATATTTCCAATTGGTCATTTGGAAAAAAGTGAAGTTCGAGAGATAGCGAAAAAAAATAATTTATACACACAAGATAAAAAAGACTCAACTGGAATATGTTTTATAGGAGAACGAGATTTCGACGAGTTTTTAGATAAGTATCTTCTTTCGAAAGAAGGCGATATGATAAATGTTGATGATGGGAAAAAGATTGGAACACATACTGGTCTTATACACTACACTTTAGGCCAAAGAAAAGGCATGGGAATAGGCGGAGTTGGTAGTGGTGAACCTTGGTTTGTGGTTGGCAAAAGTTTAAAGAATAATATTTTGTACGTTGCTCAAGGGAAAAAACATCCTGCACTTTTTTCTGTTTCAATGATTGGAGAAGAGCCTATTTGGGTTTTGGAAAAGGAACCTGCGTTTCCTCTTCATTGCACGGCGAAATTTAGGTATAGACAAAGCGATATTCCTGTTACTGTAGAAAAACAAGAAAATGGGAATCTTAAAATCACCTATGATTACCCCGTAAAAGCAGTTACTCCAGGTCAGGTTGCTGTCTTATATCAGGATGAAGTTTGTCTTGGCAGTTCCATAATTCAGTCAATAGAACCATTATCTAATAAGTATAAATATATTAATATAGATTAAAACTAATAAATCTAAGTATACGAAAGGGTTTGGTATTTTGAGAACAATATTACACAATGGGAAAATATTTGTTGAAAAAGGTATTTTTGTTGAAGCAATACTAATCGAAGATGGATTAGTAAAATCAATAGGACCTAATGATAATATATTGGCACTTCAAGCTGATACTATTACTGATTTAGAAGGAAAAACCGTTATTCCTGGAATAAATGATAGTCACCTTCATCTAACTATGGTTGGAGAAGCTATGAATGCTTGTAATTTAATCAATGCTAAATCTATTGAAGATATTATCGCTATCGGCAAAAAATTCTTGATAGACCATCCTGATACTAGAACTATGATTGGCAGAGGCTGGAACCAAGATTATTTCACAAGCGGAGAAAAAAGACTCTTAACAAGACATGATTTAGATAAGATATCTACAGAAATTCCTATAGTATTTGATAGAGTTTGTATTCATGTAAGTTCGGGTAATACAAAAGCTGTTGAAATGACTGGTATAGATAGTACCACTAGAGTTGATGGCGGAAAGATTGAGCTATCAGATGATGGTATACCTACTGGAGTTTTCAAGGAAAATGCTGTCCAAATAATACGATCTGTAATACCTAAAAAAACTAAATCAGATATTAAAAAAGATTTCTTGAAAGCGATGGAATATGCTATAAGTGTTGGTCTTACTTCTGTTCAGTCTTGTGATACGATGGATAAAAATTATCCTACAGTATTTGAAGCTCTTCAAGAACTAGCCGATGAAAAAAAATTAAAATTTAGATATAGAATGCAATATAACTTCCAGGATATAGAAGATTTTAAAATTTATCTGCAAACTGAAAATATAAATGGTAGATATGATGAGAAATTTTATTCAAAGGGTTGCTTAAAATTATTTAAAGATGGCTCACTAGGTGCAAGAACAGCTCTACTAAAAGAAGAATACAATGATGATAGTGGGAATTTTGGCGTTGAAGGCCTTTCAGATGATAAACTTCAAGCGCTTTGCGATTTGGCAGTAGAGAATAATACTCAAGTTATAACCCATGCTATTGGCGATAAAGCAGTAGATAGTGTAATTAATGCATATGAAAATGGAATGAAAAACAGTAAAAATCCCTTGAGACATGGGATTGTTCACAATCAGATTACATCACTAGAACAATTGAAAAAAATAGCTAAACTACAAATTCCGGTAATGTATCAACCAATATTCTTAAATTACGATTATAAAATAATTGTAGATAGAATCGGAGAAGAAAGAGCTAAGACTTCTTACGCTTTAAATACCCTATATAAATTGGGTGCTCTAGTTAGCTTAAGTACAGATGCTCCAGTTGAAGATTGTAATCCATTTGAAAATATTTATTGTGCTGTAAATCGAAAAGGATTAGCTGGAAGACCTGTAAATAGTTATCAGTCTGAAGAATGCATGGTTATTGAAGATGCTATTGATGCTTATACTAGATTAAGTGCCTACAATGAATTTAAAGAAGATACTAAGGGTAAGTTACAACCAGGATTTGTTGCTGACCTTATTGTACTTGATAGAGATATTTTTACAATTCCAAGTATGGACATTAAAAATGTACAAGTTGAAACTACAATGGTTAATGGTAAAATAGTTTATCATCAATAATCAAAGATATAACATAAGGAGGTAAATACCATGGAAAATAGCCTTTTGGTTGTTTGGACAAGTGCTGACAAAGAAGTTGCTGAAAAAATGATTTTTATGTATTCAACTAATGCTAAAATTAGAGGTTGGTTTGAAGAGGTCACAATTTTAATTTGGGGTCCTTCTTCAAAGTTGACAAGTGAAGATCCTGATATTCAAAGCTTGATAAAAAAAGCTATGGATAGTGGTGTTAAAATAGATGCTTGCAAGGCTTGCGCAGATATGTATGGAGTAGCTGACAAACTAATTGATTTAGGAATTGATGTTAAGTATGCAGGTGTTCCATTAACCGAGCACCTAAAATCAGATGGGAAAATACTAACTTTCTAAACTAAAAAATGGTCCTCTTAGATTTTCTAAGAGAACCATTTTTTAATTTAGTACAACTTCTTGAACACTAGCCCCAAGAAGCTTATCTACTTTTTTTAAATATATAGCTGCTCCTTGTATTTGTACAACAAATCCTACAGCTACAATCAAAGCAACCTCAGAACCCGCTGCGGAAAATATTGATAATGCTATAGCTAAAGCAATTGATAAATTTCTCATTACAGTCCCATAAACAAGTGCAATTCCATCTTCCCTATTAAATAACAATTTCGCAATTAGAGTTACAATTATAAAGCTAAAAGCATAAGATACTGATAAAACAAAAACTATCTTGACTAAGAGTATTGGATTCGAAATTATTACCTTTGCCCTCATTGCTGTTGATATAAAAACAATACTAAGTAAGGCTAGCGTAGATACTAATGGTATTTTTAACTTAAGAGTGTTGTTATATGTTTCAACACCGTATTTTTTTATAAATAGTTTTTGTGTTATATAACCCAATGCCATTGGTATAAATACAACTTTTACTATCTCAGAAATTATACCACTAAACGGAATATTTGCACTTTCGCCGACAAATAAACCTAGATAAAATGGTGTTAAAAACGCTCCCAGAATTAAACCTACAACCATCATCTTTATTGCTGCAGCCACATTACCCTTAGCAAATCCTGTCCAAGAAATCGTCATCCCGGATGTAGGTAATAATGCAATAAGCAAAATCTCAATTATAATATACTGATTATCCGGGAAAAATATTTTACCAATAGAATACCCCATTACTGGAAAAATAATGAAGTTAATCAACTGAGAAACTATTATAAGCTTGTTGTTTCCTTTTGAAAGAAGTTCACTGTATCTTAAAACTATCATCATTGGATAAACCATAAAAAATACTATTATTGGTGTAAATGATTTTAGAGATGATGCATCTAAAAAACTTCCATAAATAATTGCAAATAGCATTGTTAACGGCAAATATAACACTAATTTTTTTTGTATATGAGCTAAAACTTTAAACATCCTTGGACCTCCAATATAATATAGGTTATACCCCCTAAGGGTAACTAACTATTGATATATTATATTATCTTTGCCTTTGTGTCAATAATTCTTGCTAAAATTATTTTTAAAATGAAAAAATCTATAAATCTTATTAATAATAGATTCTATATAAAAAGGCACTATGAATGGTTTATTCTGACTATTTTGTAAAATATAATGCACCTTTAAACAAAGATTTTTGGTTAATCCAATTTGTATAGGAATAAGTTTTTTTATAACCCCAATTTGAAACTACCATAAATTCCTCGCTATCTATTTCTTCCCAGCCTGTAACTATTACCCAGTGGTTCTTTAACTGTGGATCTGGGAAATTCCATGTTAATAGTAAAACAGGATAACCATTTAATATCGCTTCTTTAATAAATTCAGTCCTATCACGGTGGCAAAAAATCCAAATTTTGCTATAAGCTTTTAAATGCCCCCCTTTACTTGCGACATAATTTAAGATTCCTTTCTTCATCTTCCTAATTGTAGGTATCCCATAAAATCTTGGTTTTAAAAATTGATATAGCTTTATCATCAATTCAATATAACTCTCTTTACTATGTCCATAGGAGAGCTTCTCTAATTCAGAGTTTTCTCTAACTAAGTATTGAAGTAGATTAGCTGCAGCTGCTACCCCACAAGACTTATCTGCTTTTTTCTTGCTTATATAACCTGCTTCAGAAAGCCACTCTTGCTTTCCTCCATACCATTTATCTATTTTAAAGAATTCTTGCTTTAACAACATCTGCTAACTCCTCTCATACAAACTAGTAATTGTTTTCTATAATTAGTGTTAATTATTATATATATCCTATAACGGGTATATAATATATTATCACTTTAAGATTATTGTGAAAAGGAGAGATAAATATGACTATTTCTTTCAAATCGAAACTATCAAAAGTTAAAACAAGGCAAATAATAACAATACCTTCAAATTTGAGCGACCAACTTCCATCACGAGGAATGGTTATGGTTCAAGGGACAATTAATGATGTAACTTTCAAAGCTCCCTTAGAACCAGATGGTAAAGGAAGCCATTGGCTAGAAATAAGTCATTCACTAAGCGAAAAACTTGGTGTATCAGTAAATGATACTTTATCTTTAAATATAGAACCTATCGATAAATGGATTGAACCGAATATTTCTGAGGATATTATGGATGCAATTATCAAAGCAGATGTTTTAGAACAATGGAATTCCACAACGACAAAAGCGAGGTGGGACTGGATTCGCTGGATTCGTTCAACTACAAATCCAGAAACTCGAAAAAAAAGAATTGATGTAGCGTGCTCAAAATTGCTAAAAGGAGATAAAAGGCCGTGTTGCTTTGATAGAAGTCGATGTACAATAACTGATGTATCAAGATCTGGCGTTCTGTTAGATTGATACAGTTTGAAATAAAATTAAAGGATATCTGTAGATTAAAGTAGCCATTATAAAAGGATGTGAAAATTATATGCAAGTATTCTCAAACTATTTAGATAGTATTGATAATTTAGAACACCGTACTAGAACTGAAGAGGTTTTAAATTGGCTAACTTTTAAGTATCCAATTTTAGTCCCACGGATTGCATGGAATCAGCCTATGTTTACTGACCACGGCACTTTTATTATTGCATTTAGTGTAGCTAAAGGCCATTTAGCTGTTACCCCAGAAAGCGCAGGAATTATTCATTTCTCTAATGAAATTATACAAGCTGGCTATGAACACACCAAGATGTTGATTCGAATACCTTGGAACAAGCCTGTTGAGTATTCATTACTTGAAAATATTATTGAGTTTAATATTTTAGACAAAGCAAATTGCACAACTTTTTGGCGAAAATGATTATTTAATCGATGAATACCATTTTCAAAGGGTATACTTAATGTAGGTAAAATACTAAATATGGTGGTGGTTTAATGAATAAAGTTGAAATTGAAAATTATGTTTCTGTTCTTGGTGGGTGCAATATAGATATAATAGGTCTTCCCCATTCAACTCTTATAAGAGGAGATTCTAATCTAGGCTCAGTGGAATTGACTTTAGGAGGTGTCGGCCGAAATATTGCAGAAAATATAGGTCTACTAGGCCTACCCATAAAGATGTTTTCAGTAGTTGGAGAAGATATTTATGGAGATAAGCTAATTTCTGAAACCACTGTTTCGGGAGTCGATATGAGTTTTGTAAAAGTAGTTGCTGGAGTAAATACTGGTACTTACTTGGCTATCTTAGATGAAAACAAGGATATGGATGTTGCAATAAATGATATGGACATCATTGAGTATTTAAATCGAGATTATATCTTTGAAAATTATAAAACAATTAAAAACAGTTCTATAATTGTATTTGATACCAACCCTGGCGGAGAAATACTTACCTATGCAACCGAGTTATTTGGAGATAAAAAGCTGTTCCTAGACACAGTTTCAAATATCAAGGCTAAAAAGGCTAAATCTATAATTGGTCGTTTTCATACTATAAAACCAAATTTGAAAGAAGCTGAAGTCTTAACAGGAATAACCATAAATAGCTATGATGATATGAAAAATGCTTGTGCTATTCTTCATAAAAAAGGTGTTCACAATATTTGTATCTCGTTATCTGAAAGAGGCGTATTTTATAGTAGTAAAGATGGCTTTGGGGTGATGGATACTTTAAATAAAAAACCTAAAAATGTTACTGGCGCTGGAGATGCATTTCAAGCAGGGCTTGTATATGGAGAATATAATGGTTTAAAATTTAAAGATACTGTCCGTCTTGCAATGGCCGCTGCATCGATGGCTATGGATACTCCACAAACTATTAACCGTGATATCAGAATAGAAGATATAATAAAACTATCAAAGAAAGTCGAGGAGATAAAGATATGAATAAATTTATTGATATAAGTGAAGAAGTAAAAGTAGCACTGTCACATAATCTTCCAATTGTTGCATTAGAATCCACAATCATTTCTCACGGAATGCCTTATCCTCAAAATGTTGAAACTGCTATAGCCGTTGAGAGAATAATAATAGATAAAGGCGCTGTACCGGCAACTATCGCAATTATAAACGGAAGATTAAAAGTAGGACTTACTCATGATGAAATTGACTTTATGGGAAAAAATAATCAAATCGCAAAAGTTTCCAGACGTGATATTCCATATATTATTTCTAAAAAGATGGATGGTGCTACAACAGTTGCTTCAACCATGATTATAGCAGCACTTGCTGGTATAAAGGTATTTGCTACTGGAGGCATTGGTGGAGTTCATAGAGGTGCCGAAAGTACTATGGATATATCTGCTGATTTAGAAGAGCTTGCCCATACAAATGTAGCAGTTGTTTGTGCTGGTGCTAAAGCTATTCTTGATTTAGGTTTAACTCTAGAATACCTTGAAACTAAAGGTGTTCCAGTTCTAGGTTACAATACAGACACACTCCCTGCTTTTTATACTATACAAAGTGACTATAAAGTAGACTATAATATGAAATCTGCAGAAGAGATTGCTTCTTTAATGTACTCTAAATGGGCTATGGGATTAAATGGCGGAGTATTAGTAACAAACCCCATACCAGAAGAATTTTCAATGGAAAAATCACTTATTGAAGATGCTATTTCAGAAGCTATTGCAGAAGCTAAACAATTAGGAATCAAAGGAAAAGCTGCAACTCCTTACCTATTAGCAAAAATTGCAGCAATTACAGAAGGTCAATCCTTAAATTCAAATATTCAGCTTGTATACAATAATGCAAAGCTTGCAAGTGATATTGCTATAGAACTTAATAAAATGTAATATTTAGTCGGGTACTATAATAGTACCCGACTTTTATTTTTTAATCTTATTCGGCTAATCCATATACTTTATTGACATTTTGGGTATATATTATTCCATTTCCTGGTTTTGATATATCTATTTTTAAAGTTATATTTTCTACTATAGCTTCTGCGTCCTCTATCTTTGCAATTATTACAACTATTTCTTTTTCAGGTTCTACTTCCATTCCAAAAAGTTTCTGAGTTTCATGCACACCAGATCCTCTTGCATTTATTATAGTTCCACCTTTAGAACCAACTTCTGTTGCGGCTTCAATTACAACTTCAGCCTTGCCTCTATCTACGATAACATTAATTAGCTGGTGCATATTTTCATCTCCCTCATCTTCACATTTATCAAATCTAATTAACCTAGTCCCAATCACTTGACCTATATCCGTTGTATAAGCAATTCCATGGTTTGGTTTGTAAAATTCAAATTCTTTATTTAATATTTCCAATACTTCAGACGAAAATCGTTTATCAGCAACCATATATATTATTTCTTTTCTAGTATCTCTTAATCCAAGAAAATTTAAAAATCCATGGTTAACAGTACCTGCAGCTAAACAAACAGTACCTCCTGGTATCCCTAGTTGTTTTGCTTTATGGAGTATTCTACTCGCCTTCCCAAAATCTACTATTATATTTATAAGCTGATAATTAGGCTTGATTTTATTATGCATCTTAAACACCTACCTTTCCAGATTTAATCTTAAATATCAATCCTAATATCTGTAATGCTATTACAGGTGTCATTGCTACCATTGCAATCATTCCAAATCCATCTACAAGAATATCTGCACTTGGTACAGCATCTGCAGCACCTTGAGTAAATGCTAATATAAATGTCGCAGTCATAGGTCCAGAGGCAACTCCCCCAGAGTCAAATGCAATACCCACGAATAATTCAGGGACAAAGTACATTAATCCTACAGATATAATATATCCAGGTAGTAAAAAATGCCAAAGTTGAACAGCTGGAATAACTATTCTTATCATAGAAAATGCGACTGCAAAACCTACCCCAACTCCAAGAAAAGCTAGTACAGATTTCCTTTTAACATACCCACTGGTCACTTCTTCTATTTGGTGAGTTAAGACATAAACCGCTGGTTCTGCAAGTATAGTCATTAGTCCTAAGGAAAATCCTATAGTTACTATCAAAAATTTATTATCCATATAAGCTAATTGATAACCAACTTCTCGACCTATATCCATAAAACCAGTATTTACTCCAATTAAAAACAATACAAGTCCTAAATAAGCATACAGAAGTCCCTTGATTATACTTTTTACTTTCGTTTTAGAAAGATTAAATACAGTTTTTTGCAAAACAATAAATAAGATTAATATAGGGAGTAAGGCCATTATAACTTCTCCTGAAGTTAAGAGAATTCTTTGAAACATTGATATTGGAATATCCTGAACCACAATGGCACTTATATCCCCTGTTGATATAGATGTTTTATTTACGATACTCATAAAAAGTACAGATATAATTGCCCCTGCTGAGGCAACGCCAAGTAGTCCAAAGCTCCCTGCCTCAGAGGCTTTTGAATCCTTTCTCATAGCAGATATCCCAACTGCAAGTGCTAAAATAAAGGGTACTGTCATTGTTCCAGTAGTTGCTCCGGATGTATCAAATGCTATTGCTAAAATCTCACGAGGTGCAAAAATTCCTAAGACTAATATCAGCCCATATAATACTGCAAATACAGTTTTAAGTGATATATTATATACCATCCTCAAAAAACCTATACTTAGCATTATTGCCAAACCAATTGAAACAATAATCAGTATGTCTATACTTAATATGCTACCAGCTGTTACTAATTCCACTTCTCCTGCTAATATATGTAGAGCTGGTTCTGCAATTGAAATCATAAAACCTAAGAAAAGTCCCGACAAAACTATGACCCAAACTTTATTTGATTTTACTATTGATGCTCCTAGATATCTTCCAATAGGGCTAATTCCTAAATCTACCCCTATAATAAATATAGTTAATCCCAAAATTACTAATAATGATCCTCTTAAAAAAATAAATATTTCAGATCCACTCATTGGAGAGATAGTTTGGCTTAAAATTAAGGCAAAAATTGTTATTGGCAGTACAGAAACCAAAACCTCTCTGAGTTTTGCGTATAATATATTCAATATTACTCCCATCCTTTATTGTGCTTTTCTTAGTTTAATTGCCATTTCACACATTTTATCATATACCCTTGCATCTGTTTTCTAAACTTCTAGCAATAGTGTTTGAATTCTCATATTTATGGAGATATATATGATGTAAACAACAATGATTATCAAATAAAAATTTACAGGAGGTTATACTATGCGATTTGAAGATTACAACCCTTTGGAAAATAAGGTATACAGTGTCCTAAATCCAAAAGGAAAAGTAAAAAACAAAGAAGAAATTCCTAAGCTAAGTGATGATGAACTCCTTAGGATATATAAACTAATGCTATTTACAAGGACCATTGACGACAGAGCACTTTCTTATCAAAGACAAGGCAGAATGTTAACCTATGCACCAAATAGTGGACAAGAAGCTGCCCAAATAGGAAGTGCTTTCCCAATGGAAAAAGATGACTTTTTGGTCCCTGCTTTTAGAGAGCTTGGGGCTTGGTTAACAAGAGGCGCTCCGCTAAAAAACATCTATCTTTACTGGTACGGTAATGAATGGGGTAGTCACTATCCAGATGATGTAAGAGTTCTTCCAGTTTCAGTGCCTATTGCGTCTCAAATGCAACATGCAGTTGGAATTGGAATGGCTAATAATATTAAGGGTGAAAAAAATGTTGCAGTAACTTATGTTGGTGACGGCGGAACTTCACAAGGTGATTTTCATGAGTCATTAAACTTTGCTGCTGTTTTTAATGCACCTGTAGTATTTATAATCCAAAACAACCAATATGCAATTTCTACTTCAAGAAAAATACAAACAATGAGTGAAAATCTTGCACAAAAGGCTGTAGCATATGGAATACCAGGAATTGTTGTAGATGGGAATGACATCTTTGCAGTCTATAATGCAACTAAAGAAGCTATTAATAGAGCTAGAAATGGTGAAGGACCTTCTCTAATTGAAGCCTACACTTATAGATTAGGTGCTCATACAACTTCAGATGACCCTACTAAATATAGAGATGACAAAGAAGTTGAAGAATGGCAAGAAAAAAATCCTATTACCAGATTTGGTCTATATCTTAAGGCTAAAGGAATTTTAACAGATGAATGGGAAGAAAAAACTTTAAAGGAATTGGATGATGAAGTCAAAAACACATTTGAAGAAATTGAAGATAATTCAGATACTGAGATTGAAGATATCTTTAAATATCAATATGCTACTATGACAGACCAGCTCCAAGAACAGCTAGATGAATACAAAGCTTTTCTAGAAGGAGGTAAATAATTATGGCTAATGCATTAAATATAGTTCAAGCGATAAATCAAGCATTAATGAATGAAATGGAAAATGATAAAACCATAATAGTGTATGGTGAAGATGTTGGTTTAGAAGGTGGAGTATTCCGTGCTACTCTAGACCTTCAAAAGAAATATGGTAAAGAAAGGGTTTTTGATACACCACTCGCCGAATCTGCGATTGTTGGGTCAGCTCTTGGAATGGCCGTAAATGGGTTAAAACCAATTGTTGAGATGCAGTTTTCTGGATTTTCATATCCTGCATTTAACCAGATTATAAGTCATGTTGCTAGAATGAGAAATAGATCTCGTGGAAAATATGGGCTGCCTATGGTTATTAGAAGTCCTTATGGTGGGGGGATTCGAGCACTTGAGCATCATTCTGAAAGTACTGAGGCAATATTTGCTCAAATACCAGGTTTAAAAGTAGTTATACCATCAACTCCATATGACGCTAAAGGTCTTCTTATCGCAGCTATAAGAGATCCTGACCCTGTTCTATTTTGGGAACCTAAAAGAATTTATAGGGCATTTAAACAAGAAGTTCCTGAAGAGGCCTATGAAATACCTCTAGGAAAAGCTAAAATATTACAAGAAGGTGATGATATAACGATTGTGGCATGGGGTGCTATGGTTCCTGATGTCCAAAAAGCTGTAAAACTTGCTGAAGAAAAAGGAATTTCAGTTGAAATTATTGATTTAAGGACAATTGCCCCTATGGATAGGGATAGCTTTGTTGAATCAGTTAAAAAAACTGGTAGGATTTTAGTCGTTCATGAAGCTCCGAAGACATTAGGCCTTGGTGCGGAAATAATCTCTATTATAAATGAAAAAGCTTTTCTCTATCTAGAAGCTCCTCCTACTAGATTAACTGGGTTTGATACAACATTCCCACTTCCTAGAGGAGAAAAACACTATATGCCTAGCATAGAGCGAATTGCAGCTAAAATAGAAGAGGTAGTCAGATATTAACAAGGAGGGGAAAAAATGAAATTTGAGTTTAAATTTCCCGATATTGGCGAAGGTATCCACGAAGGAGTTATTACGAAATGGCTTGTCGAAGAAGGCCAAGAAATTGAAGAAGGCACTTCTGTCGCTGAAGTCGAGACGGATAAAGTAACAACCGAGATACCCGCACCAAAAAGCGGAAAAATATCTAAATTGAATGGAAAAAAAGGCGACACAATCCATGTTGGTGATGTGTTTGTCGTTATAAATACAGAATCTGGTGATTCAGAGGAAATAGAAGCAGACAAGGCACCAGAAAAGCCAAATAAAAAAATAGAGGTTCCTATTGTAGAGGAAGAAGAAACTGCAGGTGTAGTTGGCGAAGTTATAGCATCGTCTCAAATGATTGCAAGTAGCGATGAGCATTCAGGTACTAGTATAAGAGTTGAAACACACAAAAAATCTCTTGCCACCCCTGTTGCTAGAGCTATGGCAAAAGATTTAGGCGTAGATATAAATTTCGTTGATGGAACCGGTCCAAATGGCAGAGTTATGAAAGATGATATTAAAAAAGCCAGTGAAACTAAATCTACGACTCATCAGGATTCTCAAAATAGAGCTCCTAAGCCTTCTCCAATAGCTTTTAATGAAGAGCTAGAGGAAAGAGTGCCTCTTACTAAAATAAGACAGACCATTGCTCATAAGATGGCAGAGTCACGATTTACTATTCCTCATACCACTGCGATGGATGAAATTGATGTGTCAAAGCTCTACGAATTTAGAAAAAGGTATAAAGATATCTTCGAAAAGGATGATATTCATTTAACCTTCCTTCCATTTATAATAAAAGCCGTTATTATTGCGCTTAAGGAAATACCAGAGTTTAATTCAACTCTAGACGAAGAAAAAAATGAATTGATTTTAAAACATTACTACAATATAGGAATAGCTACTGATACAGATAGAGGTTTAATGGTTCCTGTTATAAAGAATGCTGATACTAAAAGTATTTCTGACTTAGCAAAAGCTGTTGAAGATTTGGCAGGTAGATCAAAAGACAATAAAATTGAACTATCTGAGCTTCGCGGCGGATGTTTCTCAATTACAAATTATGGCTCTATTGGTGGAATGTTTGGAATCCCAATAATCAATTATCCTGAAGCTGCTATTTTAGGAATTGGGAGAATTGTTAAAAAACCTATAGTGGATGATAATGATGAGATTAAAATAGCATATGTACTTCCACTTTCATTATCCTATGACCACAGGACTATTGATGGTGCAAGTGGCGCTAGATTTTTAAATCTTCTTAAAGATTTATTAAGTGATCCCGAAGTCTTGTTAATGAAAGCATAAATGGAGTTGATAATATGGATAAATATGATATAGCAATACTTGGAGCAGGCCCAGGTGGTTATGTAGCGGCTATAAAAGCCGCTCAGCTTGGGAACAAGGTAGTTATAATAGAAAAGGATAGCCCTGGTGGATTATGTCTTAATTGGGGTTGTATCCCCACTAAAACATTGCTCGTTAGTGCAAAACATTTTAGAGATATCAAGCGATGTGAAAACTTTGGAATAGTTGGCATTAATCCAGATGAAGTTAAGATTGATTGGGATAAACTTTTAAATAAAAAAGACTCCGTGGTCAATAAACTTGTTTCAGGAGTAGTAATGCTATTTAAAAAAAATGGCATTGAACACATAAAGGGTGAAGGTAAATTAATTGATAAAAATACTATTGGAGTTAATGATAAAACAATCCAGTTTGATAAGCTAATAATTGCTACTGGAGCTGGCATTGAATTCCCTACTTGGGATGGTCTTGATAAGATGCTAGAAACTGGAAAAGTGATTGATCATAAAGGCGTTCTAGGATTAAAATCTCAACCTAAAGAAGTTGTAATCGTAGGTAATAACACTTATGCAGTAGAATTTGCAACATTCTTTAATGCTATTGGAACAAAGACGACTTTGATTAATCCAGAAAAAGGGATAATACCTTATGAGGATAAAACCTTGGCTTCTACCCTGGAAAGACAGCTTAAAAAAGATGGCGTGAAAATTGTTTCAGAAGCCACTCCAAAAGCTTTTAAAGATGGTGAGCTACTTGTCGAAAGAAAAGGAAAAGAGGAAACTTACTCTGCCGATAATTTCATAGTTATGATGGGTAGAAAAGGGAACTTAAAAGGCTTAGAAAACCTTAAACTTGAATTAGATGAAAATGGATATATTAAAACTAACAATAAATTAGAAACTAATCTAAAAGATGTATATGTAATTGGAGATGTAAATGGTAAAATCCCACTTGCTCATGTTGCATCAGCAGAAGGAATTGTAGCAGTTGAAAATATTATGGGAATTGAGAGTAAATTAAATTACAATCTGGTACCTCAGGTAGTATATTCATTCCCTGAAATCGCTAGTGTTGGAATAACAGAGGAAAAAGCTAAAAAAACTGGATTAGATTACAGTGTGGGGAAATTCCCTCTAGCTGCAAATGGAATGGCTATTGCTGAAGAAGAAACTCTAGGGTTTATAGAAATTATATCCGATAATTCTTATGGAGAAATAATTGGTGTTCATATCATGGCTCCAACTGCATCTGATATGATTTCAGAAGCAGTCTCTATCATGCAACTTGAAGGTACTGTATATGATTTAGCTAAAAGCATTCACCCGCATCCTACATTTTCAGAGCCACTGGTAGAAGCTGCGCTGGATATTATTGATAAACCGATTAATATGTAGATAAAATTATTCACAGTTCACAAATCACATTTCACAATTGGAGAACAATTCACAGATCACAGATTACAATTCACAATTGAAAGATTAAAGATAAGATCCTTCGTTACACTCAGGATGACAGAGTTTTGTCATCCCGTGCTTGGCGAGGGATCTTATCTTTTTAATTGTGATTTTTTAATTACAATCCGTAAATTGTTTTTATACTCCCTCGTAACTTGTATTTATTGTAATAGTGTCTTTCTGTGCCATTCTAAGCGCAGGATATACTAGCGCTACTGCAAGATAGACAAAAGTTCCTATTATCTCTGCTCTTGTTAATTCAATTGCCAAGTAGTAACAGAATATTATTGTCATAAGTGCTCCAATCATTGCTAGCACCTTGTATAATCTATCATTTATATGGAACTTGGATTGTGCCCATAGCTCTGGAATAACATCTGGCATTCTAATCAATGCTATTATAACAACAGTCATTACTGCATTTGATAAAAAATTCCCTACATTTGCCACACTTCCAATATCCCAACCCATCAATATAATTGAAGATGCTAGTGCATATATTATTAATAATATCCAATGTGGCGTGTTATACTTAATATTTTTAGCGGCTAAAAACTTAGGAAACCAACCATCTTCACATGCTTGCACAATTGGTGGTGTTATCCAACCAAGAAGGGCATTTAATGAAGTAATCAAAGCTGTCATAGCTCCAAATACAATAAAGAATAGATATATTGGATAGGGCAGAACTGTAAAGGCTGTTTTAGCCAAAGTTTCTCCGGCTACCTCTGATATAGGAAGTACACCCGCCGCAACAATTGCAACTAAAATATATAGAACAGTAACTACAACCGTGCTCACTATTATTGCAAATGGAATATCTTTAGTTGGGTTTTTACACTGTCCACTAAAGTTTACAATAAATGTGGAACCAATCGTCGCAAAACTCATAAGAGCTGCTGCTGTCATTATTCCTGAAAAACCATTAAGTAAAAAATCAGGCCCCTGAGTAAATCCTGGTTTTATATGTCCTAATCCAAATCCAGCAAATGCTAGAAGTGCTACTGTAAGTAAAATTACCATTATGTATTGAGCTTTAGCCGCTACTTGAACTCCTCTTAAATTAAGTAGCACTAGGATTGTTAAAACTATCATTGCTACTAGCTTCACATTAGCACCTGGAACAAAACTCAAAACATAGCTTGCAAAGGATAGACAATACAAAGATGCACTGAAGAAGTATGAAATGAATATTACTGAGTATACCCCTCCAAACCATTTTCCGCCAAATAGAGAAGCTTGTGTATAAAAACCACCATTCATTTTAATTGTCGCAGATGAAAAAATTTGAGGTAAAGATGATAATAGGATCATAACTGAACAAATTATTAAAGCTATAACTATAGATTTTCCTGTAAGACCAATGGCGATTCCAAGAAGAGACATTATCCCTCCACCTATTACATTACCAATTGCCATTGCTACTAAATCGCCTCGACCAAGTATGGCATTACTTGTATTATTAGACATAAGATCACTCGCTTTCATTAGAGTATTTTCGGAACGATGTTCCGTTATTAAGGTCTTATATAAAGCTAGAGCTTTTCCCTAGCTTTATATGGATGCTAAAAATTATGAGAAGCTATAACCCAACTTTAAAGCTTTTGTATTTGCTTCTTCGTACTTTTCTTTTCCTTTTTTCCTAAACATGTCGTTCATTCCGCTCAAAGCTTCTTCTTCTGTGAAATATCCTGTCTCTTTAACAATTACACCGGCCATTATAATATTTGCTCCTTGAGCATGACCTAATTCTTGAGCCATTGACATACAAGGCACTGCAATAATTTTTATATCATCTCTATCATTTAAGGCTGGATCAACCATATCTGTATTGACTACAATTGTTCCACCTGGTTTAACCAGTGGTATAAATTGCTTATATGCTGTTACATTCATTGCTAGTACTATGTCAGGCTGATCTAATGAAGGATTATGTACTTTTCCTTCTCCAAATTTAACTGTACAGTTTGCTGTACCACCTCTCATAGCTGAGCCATACTGTGGTGACCAGGTTGCCTTATAGCCTTTGAAAAGAGCCATCTGTGACATCAATAAACCTGCAGTAAGTACTCCTTGTCCTCCTAAACCTGCAAATACAATCTCTTTCATCTATTTCGCCTCCCTAGATTTGAATTCCCCTAATGGGAAGTATGGAATTAATTCTTCAACTATCCTTTTCATAGAATCTAGAGCATTAGTTCCCCAGTTTGTTGGACATGGTGAAAGTACTTCTACTACTGAATAGCCTTCTTTGTTCATTTGTGCTTCTAAGGCATTTTTAATGTATTTTTTTAATTTATTTATATTAGCTGGCTTATCTACACTTCCTCTAGCCGCATAAGCCGGAGAGAACTGAGATGCTACTAATTCTGGAAATCTTAATGGCATACCAGTTACGGCACAATCTCTACCATAAACACTTGTTGCAGTTTTTTGACCTGGCATAGTAGTATTTGACATTTGTCCACCAGTCATTCCATAGTTTGTGTTGTTTATAATTATAGCTGTAAAGTTTTCATTTCTATAAGCAGCACTTGTTGTCTCTCCAATTCCTATACTGTAAGCATCTCCATCTCCTTGATATACAACAACTAAATTGTCTGGATTAACTCTTTTTATAGCTGTAGCAACTGCACCTACACGACCATGTGAACAATGGAGTCTGTCTGCTTCAATTACTCCTCCTAAAAGGCTTGAACAACCTACTCCTATTGGAAATATTACATTTTTATCTTGACCAAGTTCTTCAAGACACTCTGCAATAAGTCTTGTTACTATACCATGACCACATCCTGGACAAAATCCATTGGGTCTATTAACTAATTCGGGTACTTTTCTCGCAACTGCCATTAGTATACCTCCTTCATTTCACCAGCTATTACCTTCATAAAGTCCTCTTTGATAGCTCTAATTGAAGGTATTCCATAAACATGTGGTTTACAAAATACTGGTACATTGTTTTCGCAAACCTTCTTAGCAGTTAAGGCAATATCCTCCACCAATTGTCCAGTTGCATTTGCTTCAACTGATATAAATCCTTTTACATCCTTATTCACTTCTCTAAAAGCTTTTTCTGGAAAGGGCCAAACTGTGATTGGTCTTATATATCCTACCTTATGGTCTTCTGCTCTCAACTCTTCAACTGCTCCAATTGTAGATCTTCCTGCTAATCCAAAAGCAACAAATACATAGTCAGCATCTTCTACAAAGTTTGATTCCCATCTTTGCTCATTTTCTTTAACTGCAGCGTATTTTGCGTTTAATTCTACTGCTTCTGTCATAGAATTTCTATCAAATATACCAATTTTCTTATTTGTATATTTACCATCAAATCCCCAAGGGAATCTGGTTGACTCTCTCATTTCAGGAAGCTCTGCTGGCTCCATCATTTGAGCTAATGCACCTTCAGTCATAAGCATACATACCATTCTATATTTCTCAGCTAGGTCAAATGCTAAAACTGTAAGATCTACAGCCTCTTGAATTCCCTCTGGACATAGTACAATAACTCTATAGTCTCCATTTCCTCCGCCTCTTGTTTCTCTTAAGTAATCACCTTGAGCTGAAAGTAGTGTACCAATACCATTACCGTATCTTACAGTGTTTATAACCACTGCTGGTAGTTGCTCGTCTGACAATGTTGTCATACCTTCTTGTTTTAAGCTCATTCCAGGTCCTGATGATGCCGTTATACATCTTACTCCACATGCAGCTCCACCAATAATCATATTTATTCCTGCAATTTCAGATTCAGCTTGTATAAATGTACCCCCAACCTCTGCCATTCTCCAAGACATATGTTCCATTATCTCTGTCGATGGTGTTATTGGGTATCCTGCATATAGTCTAGCTCCTGCTCTTATAGCTGCTTCAGCAATAGCTTCATTTCCTTTAATCATATCTGCCATGGTCAACCTCCTCTATTCTCGATTAATCTGCTTGAATTTCGTATACAAAGTCTGGGCAAGTTACATAACACATTCCACAAACAATACATTTTTCGTGATCTATAATTGTGTAATTATATCCTACTGAGTTTATTTCTGTGCCGAAACTGATTGCTCCAACTGGACAAGCTGCAACACATAGGCCACATTGCTTGCATCTCTCAGGTGTTGTAATTACTTTTCCTTTTGATTTATCTGCCATTATTATTTCCTCCTCTTTAGTAATTCTTATAGTAGAGACTAAATGTTTTCTTTTAATATAGTGCCTAGTATCTTAATTCCTTCAACTATTTTATCGTTTTGCATTGTAGAGAAGTTTAATCTCATTGAAGATTCGCAGTCTCCACCCGGGTAGAATGATCCACCTGGAACAAACCCCACTCCATTTTCAATTGCTTTTTTTAGAAGTTCTCTTGTATTCATATGTGAAGGAAGATCCACCCATATAAACATTCCGCCTTCTGGATAATAATACCTGGCTTCTTTTGGAAATGATTCATCAATTGTTTTTATCATTAAGTCTCTTCGTTCTTTGTAAACCTTGTTGATTTTAGCAATATGCTCATCTAAATCATTAGCGTTTAAGAATTCATCAACTTGCATTTGAGCAAGTTCTGCAGACTGAAGATCTAAACCATTCTTTACAAGTTCGTATTTTAAGATTACTTCTTTATCCGCACAAGCCCAACCAACTCTAAGGCCTGGTGAAAGTATTTTTGAGAATGATCCTAAATAAATTACTCGGCCTTCAGTGTCCATTGATTTTATTGAAGGTATTCTTTCTCCTTCAAATCTAACTTCTCCATAAGCGTTATCTTCTAATATAGGTAAGTCATATTTTCTAGCCATTTCAAGAAGAGCTTTTCTTCTCTCTAATGACCAAGTCCTGCCAGTTGGATTCTGAAAGTTTGGAATTACATAAATAAGTTTTACATTCTTGTTGTTTTTAATTTTTTCTTCTAACTCATCCATTAGCATCCCGTCTTTATCGCCGTTTACTCCTATGTAGTCAGTTGCGAATGGTTTAAATGCTGAAAATGCACCCAAATATGATGGATTTTCAGTGATGATAGCGCTGTCATCTTCTACTAAAAGCATTGCTGCAATAGTAATTGCTTGTTGAGAACCAGTTGTAATAGCTATGTTGTCAACTGTTGTTTCTACGCCTTCTCTTTTCATAAGTCCTACAATTTTCTTTCTTAGATTGACATTTCCAAGGGTTAATCCATATTGTAGTGCTAAATTTGGGTTTTCTGTAAGAATCTTATCTGTTGCATCTTTCATAGCTTGAGCTGGGAAAAGAGCTGGGTCTGGTAATCCTCCTGCAAATGATATTGTTCCTGGATTAGCAGCAATCAATTTCATAGCTTCACGAATATCTGATGGTTTTAATGCATTAATACGATTTGCAAATTTCATTTCATTACCTCCATTTTTTTATTAGATGCTAGACAAGCTAGCGCTATTGAGTTTACTTTTATTTCTGCTGTGTCTGATCTTGAGCCAAGAACTATTGGACTGCTAGCTCCAAGGATTATTCCTGCCCATTTTGCATCGTTCCATAATAACCAAGACTTGCCAAGTGCATTACCCGTCTCAATATTGGGGAATAACAGTAGATCAACATCACCAGAAACTTTACTATCAATGCCTTTATGTTCTGCTGCATGTGAGTCAAAGGCTACATCAAAAGCTATTGGCCCTTCAATAATGCATTTTTTAATTTCACCATTTGCTACCATCTCTACTAGTGCACCTGCATCTACAGTAGATTGTATCTTTGGATCTACCGTTTCATTGGCTGTTAAAGCTGCTACTTTAGGATTATGCAATCCAAAACCTTCAAGTGCAAGGAGTGAATTTACAAGAATATCCTTTTTCTGTTCTAAGTTAGGGTTTGTATTAACTCCACTATCAGTACAGTAAAGAAGCTTATGATATTGTGGTATTTCATATGCAGCTAAGAGTGATAATAATCTCCCAGTTCTTAAACCAAATTCTTTGTTTAAAACAGCTCTTAGATATACACTTGTATTTACAAAGCCTTTCATTAAAACACTTGCTCTTCCTGAGCTAACAATTTTAACAGCTTCTAATGCTGATTCTTCTGGACTGTCGCTGTGAACTAGCTCATAATCTTTTAAACCAATTTTATCTGCTAATTCTTGTATTTTGTCCTTATCTCCAACTAATATTGGATCTATAAATCCCATATCCATTGCTAGTTTTACTGCTTTTAAAACCTCTTCGTCTTCAGCCGCTGCTACACACACTTTAAATTTATCGAGCAACTTAGCTTTTTCTACTAGGTCATTGAAATTTTTTATCATCTTTCCACCTCCATTAAATGTATATTTTAGTCGCTTCTCTCTTTTCAAATACTCTTATTGCTCCTAAGGCTAGAGCTTCCATTTCTTTTTCACCTGCTATAATCTCAACTGGTGCAAGATATGAAACTCTATCCATAACTCCTCTAGTAACTAATTCTGAAAAAGCAATTCCACCAGTTAGGATAATCCTGTCTACTTTCCCACATAGACTTGCACCATACATAGCAATTTCTTTTGATATCTGGTATATAAATACATCCATTATTAGACTAGCTTTTTCATCGCCCTTCTTAATTCTTTCTTCTATTTCAATCATATCTTTAGTTCCTAAGTAGTCATACATACCGCCGATATTGCTAACTTTGTTGACCATTTCACTTTCAGTATATTTTCCTGAATAGCAAAGTTTAATTAGTGGATATGCTAAAAGTCCTCCACTTCTCTCTGGAGAGAAAGGTCCATCGGATCTTCCACCACTTCCATCAATCATATTTCCATTTTTATGAGCAACTATTGAAATCCCCGAGCCCAGATGTGCCACTATAAAGTTAAAATCTTTATAATCTCCTCCTAACTTCTCAGCAGTTTTTCTACAAACGGCTTTGTGGTTTAATGCATGCAACCAACTAGCTTTTTCAATATCAGATATACCTGTAATTCTTGAAACATCTTCAAATTCATCAACTGAAACAGGATCTACTACAAATGATGGTATACTATATTCATCTCCAATATTCTTTGCAAGCACTGCTCCTAGGTTAGATGCGTGCTCCCCGTTAATAGCATTTCTTAAATCCTCAATCATCCTATCATTTACAGGGTATACTCCACCTGCTATTGGTTTCATTAATCCCCCTCTACCTACAACACAATCCAACTCACTCAACTTGTAATCATTTTCTTGCAGAGCATCAACTATTAATTCTTTTCTGTATGTAAACTGATCAAAGACTGTTTTAAAATCATTTAAGTCTGCCTGAGTATGGCTTATATTTTTACTAAATATCTGTTCTTCTTCTTGAAAAAGAGCAATTTTTGTAGAAGTTCCTCCCGGATTTATAACTAAAATTTTCATAATGACCTCCTTATTATTCAATAATTTCTATTCTGCTTTTGCTAATCTAAGATTCTTCTCTCCTGCAGGATTAAAGGTAAAGGCAATCGCTATTGATACTACTAGTAAGCCCGCAGCTACAAGGTAAGATGCATTGTAATTTCCGACCACATCAAATATAGAAGCTGCTATCATGGGGCCTATAATTCCTCCCATTCCCCATCCCGAAAACACTAAACCGTAGTTTATTCCGAAATTTTTCAATCCATATAGGTCAGTGATTGCCGATGGAAAAACTGGGAAAGCTGCCCCATAACAAAGTCCTGCCATACCTACCCCAAATCCTAGACTTACGGGATCCCTATAATATGAAAAGGCGAACATGTTTATAGTTTGCATTGTAAAAATTATTTTCATGAGGTTTAATCTTCCAATTTTATCAGAAAAGCTGCCCCCTAATATTCTTCCTAATGTATTAAATATCGATATAATAATTACTAATTTAAATCCACCTTGCCAGTTAGCCTGTACTTTTGCGATGTTTGTTATATGTCCTATTATCATAAGTCCTGCTGAGGATGAGAATGCTAGCATTATCCAAAGTTTATAAAAGTATGTTGAGTGCAACATTTCTTTCCAATCACAATCTACTGATACTTTGGATTTTCTTTTAATCTCTTTTATTCCACCAGATTCAACTTCGCCTGGGTTTGGATTTTTTATAAACTGCGATAAAATAAATGATACAATTAATGCTATTATTCCTATGTATATAAATGTTTTGCTAACTCCTATGTTTTTTATCAAATAATTTGCTAATGGCGAATACATTGTAGCCGAAAGTCCAGCTCCTGCAACCACAATACCTGTAACCATACCTTTTTTCTCAGGTGGAAACCATTTTACTACAGGTGGCGAAGTGCATACAGTTAAGATGCCAACCCCTGCTCCAGCTATTATTCCCATAGTCAGTACTAGTATCCCTGATTGAGTAAATAAACCTGATAAAATCAATCCTGAACCCATTAGAATAGATCCAATTGTCGCAACTAGTCTTGGTCCTTTTTTATCTTGCATCTTACCAAATATAATCATTGCTATTACAAATGAAATTGTGAAAGTCGTATATGGTAGTGATGCTTGCTTACTTGTAAATCCCAGATCTTCTATTAGAGATTTACTGATTACACTCCACATATATATCAATCCTGATATAAAATTTATACTAGTCGCAGCCCAAAGTATTTTATATCTTTTGTAATCTAATGATCTTTCCATAGCTTTCTCCTTTTTTTCGGAACATCGTTCCGGTTTATTGATAAATAAAAAAGATTTTACTTTTTTATTTATCTCAATTCATAACTAATTTTTTTGGCAACTTCTACAAGTTTTTCTATTTTTTTATCCAAGTTTTTGTTTTTCATTCTTGCAGTTGGCCCAGAAATACTTATTGCAGCCATTGCATTCCCATTTTTATCTAAGATTGGCGCTCCAATGCAATATAAACCTATCTCTTGTTCTTCTCTATCAATTGCATATCCTTTTTGTTTTACATCTTCTAGCTCTATTATCAAATCTTCATAATTATCAATTGTGTGTTTAGTATATTTATTAAATTCAACATCTTTAAACTTTTCTATCTCGATGTTTTCACCAAAAGCTAGAAGACATTTCCCTACAGATGAAATATTAGGATCTGAACTTGAACCTACATTTGGATTAACTGATAAAACCTTGTTATTTTTAGACTCTTTCAAAATTATTACACTTTTATATATACTTTTAGGATCTTTATCTAATATAGAAACATTTACAACTTCTCCAAATTCTTCAAAAAGTTCTTTAGCAAAAGGTCTTATTATATCTGTTAGAGAGAGTTTTTCTCCAACTAATAAACCCATTGCATAAATTTTTAATCCCAACCAATATTTATCTGTCTCTATATTTTTATAAACAAATCCTTTATTCTCAAGTGTTGCTAAAATCCTATGCACTGTGCTTTTATGTAAATCTAAGTCTCTAGCTATCTCAGAAACTCCTATCCCTTGACCCCTACTATATAGAAGTAACATTAAATCCAAAGCGCGATCTACTGATAATATTGTTTCAGACATAGTTTTCCTCCTATAATTAACTAGACTTACCCCTAATTGCCATTTTTCCGGAACGGCGTTCCTGTTTATAATTAAATATTACTACTCTCTATTATTTTTGTCAAGTATTTATCAGAGAAATTCGTTAAAAAACCATTCTCTTATTTTATAGTTTTCTCATATGCAGAAATGAATTCAGCAGGTGTCATTTTTAGAGCTAGTTCTTTTATTAGATCGTATGGTATATTGTCAATATCTTTAAATCTAATACAACTTTTCCCCATATCTAGTTTTGTTACAACTCTTTTTTTATACTCTTCTTCAAACCATTTTAATAATTCTGCATTCATATACATACCGCTATGATAGAGAGCTATATAGTTTTTCTGCGAAGCAAGATTAATAAATGGTAGAGGTAAATCTGGATTTACATGATAGCCTTTTTCATATATTGAATGCGGTATAACATAGCCAATCATATTATAGCTTAACTCTTCATGAAACCCATCGGGTAAATTTTCTTTCAAAACTTCTCGTATTTTATTAACAGCAAATTTTCTTTCATCAGATAATCCCTCTAGATACTCCTGTATATTTTCAACATTATTATTCATCTATGACACCCCTTAAGGAAGAAACTTCTTTCTTTCTTTTACTATAGATCTTCAATAACTCTTCTTATGATTTTACTATAAATGAATTTGAGCATTTAGGACAGGTGATTTTTATCTTTCCCTTATCTTTTGGCACCCTAAGTCTAGTTTTACAATTAGGACAATCTATTACCTTATAATCAATCAAACTTTCAATTTTATTTTTATCAAGTCCTACTACTTCATCATCGCCAATAACAAATGCAGGTACTCCTTGAAAACCTCTTTTTGCAAATTCAGCTCTAGCTTGCGGATCCTTATTTACATCTTTTTGTGTAAATGAATAGCCCTTTTCTCGAAGAAACTCCTTCGCAGTTCTACAATGTGGTCAAGTTTCAGTAGTATAAAGAATTATTTTTTTCATATATAATTACTCCTTCATTCTTATTTATCCAGTAGCCTCACTTTATCATTTACCTACCCAAGTCTCTTAGATATATTCACAATAAAGTCTTGTATATTCGTAACTATTGTTTTTACAGTTAAGCTTCCTCTATCTACTAATTTATTTACTACAAACTCAGATATATCCACACTATAAAAATATAGTGGTCTTATAGTTTTATCTTCCATGACTCTAAAACTTGGTGTCATATTCCCTGTTGCTATAGAATGTAACATTGTAGCCATACATATAACTGTAGTTGATTTTTTCACTTGATCTCTCATCTTATTCTGCCCAGTATATGCATCTCCGTAAACTTCTGGTAGAGGTCCATCATCCCTAATAGAACCAGTTAAAACAAATGGTATATCGTTTTTTATACATTCATACATAATTCCATCAGTTATTATCCCTTTTTCTACAAGTGCTTTAATCCCACCATGTTGCCTTGTTAGATTTATAGCATCTAGATGATTATAGTGACCATTTGGCTGAGATCGTTGACTCCTGATATCCTGTCCTAATGCAGTATTAAAAAGACTTGCTTCTATATCGTGGGTGGCTAAGGCATTTCCAGCTAAAATTGAATCTACATATCCATTTCTTATCAATTTACAAAATGCTCCTCTTGAATCGATATCAAAAGCACATGCAGGGCCTAGTACCCAAGTTACATGACCATTAGTTTTCTCGTAAGCTAGAAGCTCAGTTAGAAAATCATAATCCAAAGAATAAGCAGTTTCTCTAGTTCTACTACTTCTAAATACAAATTTATCTACCTCTTCATCAGATTCTTCTACAAATGCATTTGAATGCACATAAATTCCTTCAAGTGCCTCTTCTGTTCTTCCAACAAAGATCAAATCACCTTTTTTAATTTCTCTAAATTCCCTTACAACAATGGCAGGATCTTCAAATACTGATATACAATCCATTCTACTCTCTTCAGCAAGAATCCACTCTCCACTTACTTTGTAATACTCTGGGAAAATGGTAGTTGAGTGGAAATTCTCAGGGGCTACAAAATCAAATGGTGCTGGCTCATATTTTGCATCAGGTGCATTTAAAAAACCTGGTAATGTAAAATCTGGTGGTACATACTTTGGAAAATCAAAACTCATAAACTACCTCCTTGTGATAATATCTATTTACATTAAAGTAATATCCTATTAAATAATAAAATTATATTATAAAGATATGTTTTAATCAAGTTAATCTTAAATTTACTATTATAATAAAACTAATTTATATTGGCATTACTGTGTTGTAAACAGTACAATAAATTTGATAAAAAGTGGTGGTTATAATTGTCTGATTCAGAAAAAATACTCGCAAATCTTAAACAAGAGATGAGACGAGGTAGTCTTGTACTTGCTGTTCTTACACAGTTAGATCCCGAAGTTATAGATACTTTAAAACTTGGAACTTCAATTGGTTTTAGAATTGGATTTTTAGCCATCCTAACAATTACTTTAATTGAAATATTTAAACATTTGAAAATAATTTTAAATAAAAATAATGCAATATAGATAATATGGGTATAAATAAATATAGTTAATTTTCTAATCTAAAAAAAAGGGGTGTTTGTTATGCAGTATATTCTAATCGGTGGCCTATTATTACTCTTAGCTTTATTTTTAGGCGGTAATTATAATTCATTTGTCAAACTTAGAAATACAGTAGAAGAAGCTTTTGCTACAATGGATGTCTATCTTAAAAAAAGATATGATTTGATTCCAAACTTGATTGAAACTGTAAAGGGTTACGCAAGTCATGAAAGTGAAACATTTGAGAAGGTAGTGAAGGCGCGAAGTATGGCTATGAATGCAGGCAGTATTGAAGAAAGACAAGTATCTGAAAACAACCTTACTGGCACATTAAAATCATTGTTTGCTTTAAGTGAAGGTTATCCTGACTTAAAAGCAGATTCTCAATTTTTAGATCTTCAAAGGCAACTCGAAAAGGTTGAAGAAGACATCTCGCAAGCTCGTAAATACTACAATGCAGTTGTAAAAGCTTTAAATACAAAAGTCGAATCATTTCCATCTAATATTGTCGCTAAATTATTTGGATTTAAAAGAGATGTTTATTTTACTGCTGATGAAACGGAGCGGGAAAATGTTAAAGTATCTTTTTAAGTTGAAATTAAGATATAATTTATTGCTCATATTACTATTTGTAATCCTTCTCTATTCAACTCCATCACTTGCGAGTTCGTATGATTTAGAGATCAATAAGTACGATGTTAATATTATAGTAAATGAAGATAACTCCTATCTTATTAATGAAACTCTTCAAGTAGAATTTAATAAAATAGATATGCATGGAATCTTTAGAGATATACCAACAGAAACTTATTTTGGGAAACCTGTTAAAATAAAAAACTTAAATGTAACAACTCATGATTATAGTTCTGAAAGAAATGGGAGCTTTCTATCTCTTCGTATTGGCGATGCAGATATTTATGTAAATCCAATGGAGACTTATAATATAAGTTATTTGTACACCATTGGGGACGATACAAATACTGAAATGGATGAGTTTTACTTTAATATAGTAGGTTCTCAGTGGGAAATTCCAATCCATAATACTACTTTTTCCGTTGCAATGCCAAAATCATTTGATGCTACCAACCTAAATATTACTTCCGGTTATCTTGGTTCCACTGATAGTTCTGAAGTCACATATTTTGTTGATGGTAATACGATAACAGGAGAATTAAATAGAACATTAAATCCAGGGGAGTCATTAACCGTTGCTCTACCACTCCCGGAGATGTACTTTAGTGATGTTACTCCAGATGGCGTTTTCTTAAAGACACTTACATCTTACTATAATTATATATTCCCAGCTCTACTACTCCTTGTAGCACTTCTGTGGTTTAGATTTGGTAGGGATGAAAAAATTTATCCTCCAGTAGAGTTTTATCCACCTACAGATTTAACACCCGCTGAAATAGGCTATATATACGATAAGACCATTGACCCTTATGATATCACTGCTATGCTAGTATATTGGGCTGATCAAGGTTATTTGAAAATCATTGAAGAAGAAGTTGAATTCCGGATTATTTTTAAAATAAGTATCACAAATGTCAAGTTGGAGAAATTAAAAGACCTTCCTAATGATGCGAAACAATTTGAGAAAACTTTTTTTAATGAATTATTTGATGGATATGCTATAGATAATATTGTAGAAGTTAAATATCTAAAAAACAGTTTTTATATAACACTATCAAAGGTGAAAAAAGAATTGATTAAATCCTTTAAAGATAGAAATTTCTACTCAAAAGAAGGTAAAGTGGCCTCGTTCTTTATAACATTTATAGGAATATTAATCCTATTCCTAGTTTTTATTGGCCAATTTAATAACATAAATCCTTACCAGCCTGGACTAGTATTTGTTTTTGCATTTTTTATATCTTTATTTATAGGTGTATTTTTAGCTAACTCGGCTCATTTATTATCCATAGTCAAGACTAGATTCCCTGTAGAGAAGGTAAAAACAGTAATTGGTGCTATATTTTCATCTTTTGTACCCTTAATTGGTGCTATTGGTCTTCTATTTATTACGAAAGCAGATAGCGTTTATTGGGTGGGGCTTGGATTAGCAATAGCTATTATCTTTTTTGCACCTTATGCAAATAAGAGAACCGAAATTGGACAAGAATGGTTATCTCATATTTTAGGTCTTAAGCAGTTTATTGACAGTGCAGAAAAAAATAGAATTTTAACATTAATAGATGATGACCCTGAATATTTTTATCATGTTCTACCGTATGCAATGGTCCTAGGGGTTACTGATAAATGGGCTAAACAATTTGAAGATATTTTGACTAGTGATCCAGATTGGTATCAATCAGGTTCAAATAGACCATTTAGTACAGCTTATTTTGTGTCACAAATAAATTCTTCTACACAGAATGTTGGCAGAACTTTATCTTCCTCTCCATCTAGTTCAGGTAGCGGTGGTAGTTCTGGTGGTGGAAGCTCTGGAGGAGGATCTGGCGGCGGTGGTGGCGGCGGCTGGTAAAAAAATTAAGGCAGAGGATTATCCTCTGCCTTTTATTATTTAATCTCTTTTAGGGTTCCATAATCAAATGCTCTAATTCCATCTTCTCCAATATAATATAAAACGTCATCGATTACTAATAAACGCCTTGATTCATTATATTGACTACTACCCAGGCCTTCAATCTCTATCATATCTAACATTTCTAGCTGTTTTTCATCTTCTATACTTACTAGAACAGCTCCACTAAACATATCTCTTACAAAATCCTTGGAACTCTTATTTAAAGTGGCATCAAATCCTACTATATCTCTCTTATTATCTACCATAAGAGCTTTATGATTATTCAATACTTCTGCGTAACTCCCACTCTCGCCTAAAATAATACTATCTATCTCTTTAGGTCTAGCAGAATCAGATACATCAAATAACGATAGTTTAATTCCACCCTGCTGACCAGTTTTTTCATCTACATCCTGTCCAATTCCTAGCAATGTATTCTCTGATATTGGATGAAGATAGTTTGAAAAACCAGGAATCTTTAACTCTCCTAAGATCTTAGGAGCACTTGGATTTGAGGTGTCAATTACAAACAATGGATCAATTTGTCTAAAGGTTACTATATAAGCCTTGTCTTTCATAAATCGAACTGAATAAATTCTCTCTCCTAGCGCAAGATTTTCTATAGCACCAATTTGTTCTAAATCTTTATCTAAAATATAGAGTGAATTTGTGCTTTCTCTGTCCCAACTGTTAGTCGCTATTCTAAAATTACCATTCCATTCATCCATTGAAAACTGATTTAATATACTTCCTTTTACAAATCCTCCACCGCTATATCCTATCTTTAAGCCATCAATTGAAAATCTAGCAATATTTGATATAGATCCTAAAGTATTACTATAATCCTCAGCTACCACATATAAAGAGTCGGGAGTCATATATATATCCCTACCACTTCCTAAAAAAGCTTCAATGTTAGCTGGTTTTTCTGTATTTTGTATATCTATAGCAGTTATCAAAAGATAATTATCTGCAGGTCTATAAGGATAATACATTATTCTATCTATTGAAAGCTCTTTATAATCTTGGTCAACTGCACTATCTTTAAATAGAGGCAACTTTGAACTTGAATCTAGTCCATAAGCATAAATATACTTATTTGATAATAGATATAATGTGTTACCAGTCTTTCTACTTGATAATATATTCCCATCGACTTCCACTTCTTTTAATAAACTTAACTTTCCATCCTCACTAACAGAATATATACCTACATATACAAAAGAATGCTGGTCTGGGTATGGCATTATTGATCTTCCCTCGAAATTAGGTTCAACTGGTCTAATCCAGTTATTCAATCCTTCAACAGATCCAATAATTACAAGTCTATTTTTATCAATATACAGCTCACTAAAACCTACAACTTCGCCTTTTTCTTTATCTACTTTTGATTTAATTTCATCTGTTAAAATCGGCTTGCCATTATTAGCTAAATAAACTTTTACTGAATCACTGTTAGCATAATAAATGAACTTACCATCTGTCTTCATAATATCAGCTTCATTCACACCGGCAACTTGTTCATTAGTAGTTGTAAAATCTCCACTGTCTGAGTCTGTACTTTCTTTTTCATTCATTATAGGTGCTAGAACTTCATCCATATCCCTAAATTCAGGGAAAAATCTATTTTGTTCTCCTATTAATGCCATAAGCTGTTCTTTGGATTTAACTCTTAAAGCTTGGCCTATTTTAGCATTTACATCTTCTAAATATTTTTCTGTTAAAACTACTTCTTTATCGCCTATAGTTATAACTCCATCCATATATCCAACCTTTTTATTAAAGATTTGTTCGGATATAACTCGAAGTGGCACCATTGTCCTATCTTCAATTATTAAGGTTTCTGTATCAATTGTCCAAACTATTGTTTTTTTACCAAAGCTCTTTTCACTAAAACTATCTTCTCCTATTGGAAATATATAATCTTTACCACTAAATGATATCGTAGCTTCTCTTTTATTATTATCATAAGAAACTTCTGCTCCAAAGTGTTCTGCTATCGCCCGTAGTGGTACGAGAGTCCTGTCTTTGTGTATTACAGGTACAACATTTGGATTTTCAGAATCTAGAGCCATTATGTTCTTCTCATTTAATATCAATGGACTGCCTATTCTAAGAGTAATATCCATTTTTTGAGTTTCCGCTATTGTAGTATTAGATTGTAAAAATACTATCATTAAAAATACTAGTAATATAACAATAATCTTTTTCATAAACATCCCCTCCACAAAGTTTAGGTAGTGTCAAGTAGACACTACTACTTTTTATTTAAACGCTTCTATTATCAAGTGTTACAGTATCTTTTATATCAAAAAGACAATGACCCCCTATTTCGTGGTATAATTGAGTCTCTTAACAAACAAATACTCCACGAAAGGATGTCATTGCCTTGAACTCAATCATAACCTATTTACTAC
>JAVERT010000042.1:0-12674 GCA_034006985.1 Gudongella sp. | reverse complement strand
TGTCTCTATCTAAAAATAACCATTCGACAATTCTATGTTTGTTCCTACAATTTAATGTTCATCCCTAACCCCAGGAGTAAGCGCCACAAAACAGCGCCTACTCCTTTTCTAATTCCTATTTTCCCTCCTCCAAATCCAACTAAAACATCCTCTTTTTTCCTCTTTCTTCTCATCATCCACATTCTCATCCACTAACACATACACCATAGCTATAGCAATCACCACAGCAGTTTAACACTACATAAACTGCTTCTCCTTCTCATGCTCCTCCACTAAAATCTCACACGCGAAGCGTGGAGAAAAGCTCCTCCAGTAAGATCACTTCAATGTATCACAAATCCATATAACAAGCATAGATACTGAATCCTATCAATAATTCACCTTCTCCTTTTCATCTTTTCATCTCCTCCAGAAGCAGGAAAAGAGCAGGATAGAACAAAGAGAAAAAGAGAGGAAGAACAATACAAGACCACAGAGAATGGCTAATTTATATGCTTCTCCTCATGTTTTCTTCCTCTTTTCATTCCTTCTTAATATTCTCCTTTAACAGCGCCCACTCCACCAAATCTCTGATGAGATCTCGTGGAATGTGACTGTCAAAGAAGGGAGGACAAGTCCTCCGACAGGACCAATGCAGAGGCTCTGAATTGGCTTGTAGAGGGCTTAAATAGCGCACTTGTTGAATAGTTCCTCTTTCTCTTTCGTTTCCTTAAATTGGTGTTGTGTGCCAATTTCTATTATCTTTTTCCTGCTTTGTTCCTGCTTAAATTCCTGCTGTTTCTATCTCTTTTATTATCTCTTGTTTTTCCTGCTTTTTATTCATGTTTTTGATCTTTTTTCAGGTGTTTTTCTTATGGTTTTATTCGATTTATCATGGAGAGCCATTTCGCCAAATTGGCGAAATGTTTGTGCGTGGGAGGGTGAAAAAGGATGTATTTTGAGGGAAAAAAGGGAAAGCTCCAGGAATGAGGATTTAGACAAAGTTTTTTGGGAAATGGGGCTGTGATGTAGAGGGGGAGATGGGTTGAGGTGGGTTAGGTGTCAGGAACAAACATTTTCGAACATCGACATAGTACAAAAAGAAATTATTACACAAATTTTCAAAAAAGGGAATATATGGGAATGAAGTTTTAGAATATAGTATTTATGAGAGTTACAGGGAATAAAAAACTTAGGAATTGCTATAAATAATGGTAATTAATTCCTTTTTTAAAATTTTTGTTTTTTAAAAATTTAAAGTAAAAATAAATAAATTTAAAAAAGGAAATATATGGTAATAATAGACATAAAACATTATGTAGTTTTTATATAAATATTATGTAAAAATCAAGTAATAATGCAAGATTAATGGTAAAATATAGACAACATATACTCTAAGGAGGTGAGCCATTATGATTACTTATTTTAAAAACCAAATTGAGATGGCAGAATCATTAAAATTAAAGATTGATAAGTATTGGAATATGGGAATAGACGAGGATGACTTAATTAAATATATAAAGCAAGTAAATGAGAATAATTTTGAACTGATGTTTAAAAACAATGATTATACAATGGCCGTAAAACAAAAATTAGGAACAAAGCGCCTTAGACTTATTAATAAAATATTGGAACGACAATTATAAAACAAAAAGGGGATAGGTACATAATAAACGAGTTTAACAGAAACCTGCAAACAACAGTAAATATAAACGAGAAAGCTAATCTAATTTGGGCTATAGCTGATATTATTGGGCAAGGACTATATAAACCTCATGAATATGGAAAAATCATACTTCCAATGACCGTAATAAAAAGATTTAATTATACATTAGTTCCAACTAAAGACAAAGTCTTAAAAACTTTTGAAAAAGTGAAGCATTTCGAAGTAAGAGATGGATTTTTAGAAACTGCATCAGGGTATTCTTTTTATAATACAAGCCCTTATACATTCCAAAATTTAGTTGCTGATTCAGAACATATAGAAGCTAACTTCCGAACTTTTCTTGCTGGTTTTTCAGAAAATGTCCAAGATGTTTTAGAGAATTTTGAATTTGAAAAAGAAATCACTAAATTAGCTAATAATGGAATATTATTTTTGATTATTCAAGAATTCAATAAGAAAAGCGCATATATGGGAGCAGATTTAGTATCAAGCACAGATATGGGATATATATTTAAGGAACTCGTTAGAAAATTCTATGAGTCATACAATGAACAAGCAGGAGCACATTTTACGAGTAGAGATATAATATATTTTATGACGGACTTGCTAATTTCAGAAGAGAAAGATAGCTTAATTGAAGAAGGTGTTGTAAAGACAGTATATGACCAAACAATTGGAACAAGCCAGATGTTAGGATATATGGAAGAAAGATTAAGAGAACTTGATGAAGATGCAGAAGTTGCATTATTTGGGCAAGAGCTAAATTCTGAAACTTTTGCAATTGCAAAGGCAGATATGATAATAAAGGGTGGAAAGTCTGAAAATATGAGACAAGGAAATACCCTCTCGGATGATAAATTTAGTGGTTATACATTCGATTACTGTATTTCAAATCCACTATTTGGAATTGATTGGAAGGTTGAAAAAAGGCTGTTGAACGAGAAGAAAAACTTGGTAATAAAGGAAGATTTAGCATTGGACTTCCTAAAATAAGTGATGGGCAACAATTATTCGATTTAAATGGATTGTCTAAAGTAAAAGACACTGGAAGAATGGTAATAGTTCACAATGGATCCCCACTATTTAATGGAGATGCAGGAAGTGGTTCAAGTGAAATTAGAAGATATATTATTGAAAACGATTGGTTAGAAGCAATAGTACAACTTTCCGATGATAGTTTTTATAATATTAGTAATTTGAATTATGTATAAATAGTATGTGAATAAGAGAAAGATAAATGTTTAGGGATTAGAAAATTGGTTTGTATATTTAATAAAGAATGTCATTTAAGTCAGAGATGATGTGATGTATTAAGTATACAACTCATATGACTGGACAGAGAAACAACTCATCTATGTTTGAGTACTATTGGGATGTTGAGGTCCGTGTTTTATGTAATAATTTGTATTATTTTTTCATCACAGTAAATTTAAAACAGGAGGTGACATTATGGGGAAAGGAAGCCGTGGTATGGAAGCAATAGATATTGCTGAACAAAGCATAGCCGATATGAGCATTGACCTGATAAAGGTTCTCTTAAAAGATAAAACAACAGGCAAGTACATTCTTTGGGCTACTGATAATTATAAGGACTATGGAGATGCTTATTTTCCAAGCCAAGAGATTAAGCCTGAATTAGTTATAGGTAGAAATACAAATATTATTCAACCACGAGTATCTAAAAGTCAAGTAGAACAGATAAAACGAACTCGTGATAAGGCTGAAGTGTTCACACCTTCTTGGATATGTAATATACAGAATAATTCAATTGATGAGGCTTGGTTCTGTAGATTGGGGGTATTCAATCAAGTTGAAGGAACAACATGGGTAGTTAATCCTGAAAAAGCGGTCTTTCCGAATGGAAAGAAATGGCAAGATTATGTTGATGCCAGAAGACTTGAAATTAGCTGTGGTGAAGCTCCTTATCTTGTAAGCCGCTATGATAACGTAACGGGAATGCAAATCCCCTTACAGAGCCGTATAGGGATTCTGGACAGGAAAATCCGCATTGTCAATGAGAATACAGATAATGAAATCGACTGGTTTAAATGGGTCACAAGAGCCTTTGAGAGCACATATGGTTTCGAATATCAGGGAGACAATGTTCTGCTCGCAAGAGAGAACCTGCTTCTTACTTTTAATGATTATTACATAAATAGAACGGGGAATAAACCAACCCTGATGCAAACAAAGAAGATTGCGAATATTATTTCCTGGAACATATGGCAGATGGATGGAATTTCAATGACAGCTCCATTTAGCGAAGTCCCTTCCATTAATCAGCAAATGGACTTTCTTGATAAATTATTTGGTGGAACACAAACACTCCTGATGGAAGCTGTGCATTGTAGAATATTCGACTGGAGAGCAAATACCAGTCTTGAATTTAAATCATTGAAAAACGGAGGTTATGAACATGGCAGATAAATTTTTTAAGAATGCCTTTGAATATAAAGTTATTTATATATTTACAATTGGAGGTTCCACTCATCGTGGTCTGTTAAAAATCGGTGACGCAACTCTTTCTACAGAGACATCTATTGACCATTTAACTCCAAACTGTCATGAATTAAACCAATCGTCATTAAAGCGAATAAAGGAATACACAAATACAGTTGGATTAACCCCTAAAATTCTTTGGTCAGAGGTTGCCACGAGAACTGTTCGTCAGAAAGATGGAACAATTAAGCTTGAAGCGTTCCGTGACTATCAAGTTCACGCTGTTCTAAAGAATAGCAATATCAATCATACAGAGTTAGGTCAAAGTCGTGAGTGGTTTGAGATTGACATTGAAACAGCGAAAAAGGCTATTGAAGCCGTTAAATTAAATCGTGCTAATTTAAGTAGTTCAGATGTTGTAAAGCAAGCTCCTATAATCTTTAGACCTGAACAGGTTGATTGTATTGAGAAGGTTGTTAAGCATTTTAAAAAGGCTGATCGATTCCTTATCAATGCTAAAATGAGATATGGAAAGACGTTTGTGTCGCTTGAAATTATTAAAAGATGTAATTATAAAAAGACAATCATCATCACACACAGACCTGTTGTTGATGCGGGTTGGTATTTGGATTTCACAAAAATCTTTTATGGGACAGAGTATATTTATGGCTCTAAAGCCAAAGGATCTACAGTAGAACAGCTGATTGCAAGTGATAAGCCATTTATCTATTTTGCTTCAGTTCAGGATTTAAGGGGATCTTCTATCGTAGGTGGAAAATTTGACAAAAACGATATTGTATTCAGTACAGTGTGGGATTGTGTAACTGTTGATGAAGCACACGAAGGTACTACAACGGCTCTTGGTGAAGATACTGTTAATGCAGTATTCAAAAAGGGGAGTGGAACAAAGTTCATTGCTCTTTCAGGAACTCCGTTTAATATTCTTCAGGACTATGATGAAGATAGTATTTATACTTGGGACTACATTATGGAACAGGAGTGTAAATCAGAATGGGATTTACTCCACTTCGGTGACTCTAATCCATATGATGAACTTCCCGAATTGCGAATCTACACCTATTCTTTAGGCGATATTTTAAGAACTTCAAATTATATAACCTTTGAAGATAAAGCCTTTAATTTTAAAGAGTTTTTCCGTGTATTTACAGGTGATTTTAGTGTTGATTATGCAGATATGCCTGTTGGAGCAGAAATCGGTGACTTTGTTCACGAGGCGGATGTTTGGTCGTTCCTGAACCTTATGACAAAACAGGATGATAATAGCTATTACCCTTATTCAAATGAAGAGTACAGAGCTTTATTTAAACATTCTCTTTGGATGGTTCCAGGCATTAAGGAAGCAAGAGCATTAAAGAAACTGATGCTTAAGCATCCTGTCTTTGGTTGTGGTCAATTTAATATCGTTAATGTTGCAGGTAATGGTGATGAGGAAGAAGCTTATGAAGAGGCTTTGTTGAAGGTTCGTAAGGCTATTAAGGAAGCAGGCGAAGATTATACAATTACCTTGTCCTGTGGTAAACTAACAACTGGTGTTACTGTTAAGGAATGGACTGCCGTATTCATGTTGGCTGGTTCTTATTCCACTTCAGCCACAAACTACTTACAAACAATCTTTAGAGTCCAATCTCCATGCAACGAGAATGGAAGAATTAAAGAAAAAGCCTATGTCTTTGACTTTGCTCCTGACCGTACTTTAAAGATGGTATCTTCTGCGGTATCGATTTCTACAAAGACTGGTAAGACAAAATTAGAAGATAAACAGATAATGGGTAAATTTTTAAATTATTGTCCTGTTATTGGTATCAGCGGTTCTGATATGCAAGAATTCTCTGCAACAAGATTGCTCCAGCAATTAAAGAAGGCTTATGCTGATAGAGTTGTTCGCAATGGTTTTGATGATAGCAGTTTATATAATGATGAGCTTTTTAAATTACAAGCTATTGATATTGAAAAGTTTGATGCATTGAAAGCTATCATTGGTGCTTCTAAAGCTCAGCCTAAAACAAATGACTTTCCTGTAAATGCTCAAGGGTTGACGGATGAAGAATATGAAGAGTCCGAAAAGCTTGGTAAAAAGAAAAGAGGAAAACAGCCTTTAACCGAAGAAGAAAAGGCTCGTTTTGAAGAATTGAAACGCCTGAAGAAAGTGCGTAATGATGCGATAAGTATTTTAAGAGGAATATCTATCAGGATGCCATTGTTAATTTATGGTGCTGATATTCCTTATGATGAGGAAATTATGCTCGATCGTTTCGTTGATGTTGTAGACGACTTTTCTTGGGATGAGTTTATGCCAGCAGGCGTAACAAAAGAAAAGTTTAAAGAATTCCAGAAGTATTACGATGAGGAAGTCTTTATTGCGGCTGGTAGAAGAATTCGTAACATTGCAAGAGAGGCGGATACGCTTGACCCTACAGAAAGAGTTATTAAAATTGCAAGTCTGTTCAGTTTCTTCAAGAATCCTGACAAAGAGACCGTCCTTACTCCTTGGAGTGTTGTTAATATGCACATGAGCGATTGCCTTGGTGGTTGGGATTTTTGGGATGAACAACATCGAGAGCCGTTAGATTTTCCTCGTTTCGTAGACCGTGGTGAAGTAACAGCAAAGACCTTTGGGGTAAAGGACGCTCAGATATTGGAGATTAACTCTAAGACAGGGCTTTATCCGCTTTATGTTGCTTATAGCTGTTACAGAATGAAGATAAAGGCTCTGGGTGACAAAACACTAACCATTGCAGATAAACAGGTGTTATGGATTCAGACGGTTGAAGAAAATGTATATGTTATCTGCAAAACACCTATGGCAAAAGCAATTACTACAAGAACACTTCTCGGATATGCTGATGGAAAGGTTAATGCACATAGCTTTGATGACTTATTAAATACAATAACTAATAAACCAGGGCAGTTCCGCAAGCGAGTGCTTCGTGGTAACTTCTGGGGGAAGGGAGTAAAGGACATGAGATTTGATGCTGTAGTCGGAAATCCACCATATCAAGAAGAGACGATTAAGCAAGTCTCTGAAAAAAATGGACAAGCTCCACGAAGGAGTATTTTTCATTATTTCCAAATGGCAGCAGATGAAGTATCTTCAGGAGCAGTTTCATTAATATATCCAGGTGCGAGATGGATACATAGATCAGGTAAGGGAATGGCTCAGTTTGGATTAAATCAGATAAATGATATCACATTAGAACGAATTGATTTTTATCCTGACTCAGAAGAAATTTTTAAGGATGTTGCTATCGCTGATGGTATTACAATGGTTTACAAGAATAAAAATAAACAGACTTCAGGGTTTACTTATGTTTATCATAAAGATGGAAAACAAACTTCTGTGTTTATGGAGAATCCAGGAGAAAATTTAATTCCACTTAATCCAAAAGACAGAATAATTGTTCAAAAAGTTGCCACTTTTGTTGAAAACCATCTCTTAGCATATATCCACGATAGAGTTTTTCCAAGAAATTTATTTGGGATAGAAAGTAATTTTGTTGAGAATAATCCTTCTCTCGTTCGAGAGTTGAACGATAATAATCCTTTCAATTTTGATACAGAAGTGAAGCTATTTACCAATGATAAAGCAGGTAAAGCAGGTCGTTCTAAGTGGTTTCTTGCTGATAAGAGCATAATCACAAATAACCCCGAAAAGATAAGTGAATGGCAAGTAGTTGTATCAAGTGCCAATGCAGGCGGTCAGAAACGTGATAACCAGATTGAGGTGATTGATAACCATTCTGCATTTGGTCGTTCAAGGGTTGCGTTAGGCTCATTTAAGACCAATATTGAAGCTATCAATTTCTATAATTATTGTAAGACTTACTTAATTAGATTTATGTTTTTAATGACAGATGAGTCTTTGACATCATTGGGTAAAAAGGTTCCAGATATTGGAGATTATAAAAAGGACAATCAGTTGGTTGATTTCAGCCAGGACTTGAATGCTCAAATATATGAATTATTTGGATTGACCAAGGAAGAATGCTCCTATATTGAGGAAGTTATCAATTCAAGATAAGTAGGATGTTATGGCAAGAGCATAAAAAGGACTGTCATCCATTCTCTATCAGGATGGACAACAAAGCGGGTGAAAATAACATGCTTTACACAAAGAATCAGGTCAGTCAAAGGCAATTAAGATTGAGAGATTTATCATTCTGTATGATGGTGAATACTTTAAAAAATGAGATAAGATTTTCTAAAGAGAATGAAATTGACCAATAGACTACAAAGAACTCAAGGATTTGCTATTTCATAGGTGTAGCTGTAGCTATATAAGGAACAAGAATTGGTTTTTGAAATCTCAAAACAAGGTTTTTAGCTTTTATTTTTGCAAACAATAAGAAACCTAAGAAATGGATTATTTCGTGGAATAGAATTAGAACAAAAGGAAATAGAATAATAGATAAGCTCAACTTCATATCAAGATACCCAAAGTAGAGGTACTGAAATAATATTGATAGAACCAATAAGGGAAAATAGAAAACAAGAGACATCATATTAATCTTTTCATTGCTAATTAAAATTCTATCCATTGGGCCAGCTCCTTTTATATCATAATCATATGACTAAATTATACCATTATTGCTTATTGATTCAATATGTAAAAATTAATTTATATTTATAGATAGAATCTTAGGGGAGCCTGCACCAATCTCATATATATATCGAAACTAACTTAAAGCTTTCTATCACTGTACCTTTATCATCTATCAATTCCATCTCTCTCATTACCATATCTGATTTTCCTTCAAACGGAGTCAGGTATGATAAGTGAAGTTAGTTTATTACAGCTAAATGCTCCAGAACCTATTTTTTTAATTGTATCAGGGATATCGATAGAAGTTAGGTTTTTCTGTGTGAATGCGAAGTCTTCTATAGTGTTTACTTCTATCCCATCTATGAAAGAGGGAATAGTAACATCTTTGTTTCTTCCTCTGTAATCTATTATTGAAACACCCAGGTGATTAATACTGAATGAAACATCTGCTTTATTAATTATTGTTGAATATAATTTTTCTCTAAAGCAGATACAAAAACCAGCTTTTATTGCTTCTTTATTAGTTAGACTTGATCCTTTTTTATTCAAATATACCTCCTATGATTTATTATAATATTGGTCTAAAATAATACTATATTTTATTTTTCTACTATCTTTTGTTCTTATTTTTTTTAGACTTTCATTTTTATTAAGGCCTATTATCTTAGAATCACTATTTATGTTTCCATAGAGTCAAGAAATTTCTGTAAATTCTCAGAAAAAACAGGGTACGCATCAGAATTAGGACCATTCCAATAGAATGCCTCACTTTCTATAGCGCGTACTGAGTATGGTATATTTACATATATTAGCTCGTTGCATATAAAAGCAAGTTCTGCAATTTCTACAACCTCATCCATAAGGTTCAATTCTGTTAAGAGATTAAATGCAAATGAATGGCTTTTTATTACAGTTACCGTTCCTGGAATTGTAACTTTTCTTAACGAATTATACATAAAAGCTCCATATTCTATTACCGTGACTCCTTCTGGGATTGTTACTTCTGTTAATTTGTTATGATAAAATGCATTGTCTGCTATAACTTTTATTTTTGATGGGATAATTATTTCTGTTAGATTGTTGTATGCAAATGGATACCTACCAATCTTTGTAACGGAATCTGGTATTACAATTGAGTTTAATTCATTTTTCCAAAATGACTTTCCTTTTATTTCCGTGATAACTACTCCATCAATTTTAGATGGTATTATTACATCCTTACTACTTCCTGTGTAGTTATTAATTATATTTTCTTTAGATAAAAAACCTTCCTTAATATCTTCTTTTGCTGTAAGTTCTAATCCTTTTTTGTTCATAATTTCCTCCTTGTTTTGGTTTGTATTTTTCTTTCATAGTATTATATGTAAAAATTTTAAAATATATTCCTTTACAACAAGTTTAGTAATTTTATTAAATATTAGCGTGTTTTATTATATTCATAAAACATTGGAAATAAGCCATTTTATAATTAAAATAAATTTATTAATAGTATAAAGTTCACTTAGTGAACTTTATATTTTGTGGAAATTAGAAGTTAACTAAACTTGTATAAGATATTATCCGAATTCATAACTGAAATCATATTTAAAATCTTATTCATAATGACTTCCACTTATTAGAATAGTGCCTGCTTTATTATAAACTTTGTAATCCCAACTCATATAAAACTTGTTACTTCTATCAACTGTGATTTTAGCTCGTGGATTACCTAAAAAAGAATCATATGGGATATACTCTATATTTTTTGGTATGAATATCTCCTTTAAAGATTTATCTCTAAAGGTGGTTTCACATATGGAAGTAATTGTCATGTTATTAATTTTATCTGGAATTGTAACTATCTTATTAGTTGAAGCATAATTTATGATCGTATTTCCACTGAATTCAAATCCTCTTAAAGTTGCATCTTCAGATGAGAGGTATAGCTTGTATCTTTTAAATGCAGGCTTTCTTTTCTTCTTCATCACATTAGCTGATTTTCTTTTTGATTTTTTCTTATTTATTTTCATAAGTTTCATCCTCCATTTTTCTTTTATTTTACTTCTTGATTTATTATATGAACTTAAATGAAAACTTATTCATTAACTAAATTCAAACTTTAATAAGAGGAAATTATCTAAGAATCAAGATGTATGACTATTATTTAAGATTATTCTTCTATAGAAAGTTAAAGCCAATCAATGGGGTTGGCTTATTTTTATGCGGATTTTCATAAAGAAATTGAATGTTGTTTGAGGTTTTAAATCTATTGAAAGGCTTGATTTAAAAGGAACAGGAGGTTATTGGTAGGAGTAAATAGTTAGTAAAGTTATAAGAATTACTTATTGAGCATATACTACTATATCCAAGATAAAAGTTAGTAAAGTTATAAGAATTACTTATTGAGCATATACTACTATATCCAAGATAAAAGTTAGTAAAGTTATAAGAATTACTTATTGAGCATATACTACTATATCCAAGATAAAAGTTAGTAAAGTTATAAGAATCATTAATTGTTAATACAATAAGATATCTATTTTTCACAACTGCATATGAACCAAAAGTGTTGAGTCGAATTAATCACTTTTAAATAAAAAAACGAGCTGGAGTGATTACCCAGATATGGCCGTTAGAGGGTTACAGCATCGTCATGCAATTTGTTGATCAAGTATGACGAACCCTCTGACTGTTGCATTCTAAATGCAACGACTGTCCTGTGCCGAAAGGCGGGGGAGTGTGGAAGGCTGAAATGCCGCTTGGTAATAGCAGACCAGAGCAAGCTGAATAGAAACTTATTCTGAACCACCCGTAGCGAAAGCTACTGTGAAAGACGGAAACGACGCCTAACGACGAACTATCCTGAAAATTACACATCCTATACCCCCAAAGCGAACAAATTATATTTTTTTGCCTTGGGGGTATAGGGGGTATATAAATCTGGCAAACTCCTCCTTCTCTGAACTATCAATAAAAGAAAAAAGATAATAACTTCAAATAAACTTACAAAAAACTATTAAAAAAACAACTAAACTCTTTCAAAAAAACAACTTTAACAAATAAAACAACTTAAAAAATGCAACACTGCTAAAAAAATTCAACTCTAACAAAATAACACTTCTAATAAAACCACTTCTGGTAACAAATAATCCCAAAACAAAAACAAATTTCCTACTTTGAAAAATGGATTTAATCTAATAAGTCTGGTTTCGACTATAAATAAATTTTTTAAAGTAGAAAGATCTTCTAATTTTTGAATAACTACAAAGATAGAAGTAGTCTATAAATGATTTAGACTTGTGAATAGCTTTGTCTATTAATTAAGATAAGTAAATATGACAATAGCAACTTATACCTGTACCTAAATAATATGCAGAAAAAGTACTAATAAAAATATATAAAATTTATGATTTTTGACAATGGAGAGATCATAAAAAATAAGTTTATACATAGAAACATAAATAAGCACAAAAAAAAGAAGCCTATGTATGGCTTCTTTTTACATGCTAATTCCCATTGAAACAAGTATAGCGTTGTCAATCTTAGCCATACCTTGTGGGTTTAGCATCCCTACTAAATCTCCAATCCTGCAACGGTCGATTGTGCGTATCTGTTCTGCAAGTGCAATTCCAGTGACATCCCCAAAACCTTCTGCCAACATCCACGGTTTGATTTCAACTTGTGTTGGCTGGTTACGACCATTTCTATGTGTTATTGGGATAACTATAGTGGTCGGTGCATTTTCGTTCCCTTTTTTACATTGGACGATCAAACAAGGGCGATGCTTGTTGGTCTCGGAACCTTTTGTTCCTTCCAAATTAATATCATAAATCTGACCACGCATAATTTGAGTGTTCATTTCCATTTTCATTATATATAGCCTCCTTATAAAATTGCTCTTAAAAGAGCTCCAATTTGTATTTGCTGTAAATGATAACATAAAAATACACAAAAATTAGAATCTCAAAATACACAAATTTGTACATCTTTCTTGTATAATAATTCTATCATAAATGTGAATGGGGAGATATTATGCGGAAAGATATAATT
>JAVERT010000014.1:0-66150 GCA_034006985.1 Gudongella sp. | reverse complement strand
CCGCCGACTTCCTTCAGATTCCACCTCACGATGGACACCCTTGTCTTAAGCTAACGGTTGGCACTATTAACCTCCGTATCGGACTTTCACCGACTAGTTTTCGCCCATGCTGGGCGCACAAGAAAAAGTCTTCTCCATTTTTGAGAAGACATTATTTATGTCCTAAACGATCAATTACATTTTCCATTAACGATAAATCTATTACCCTAAAATCCTCCAAAACTCTTTCTGTCCAATTAGGAGTTTTTTTGTTATCAATAAATTTAATTACTGTTTGAATGCTCTCCTCAAGAATAGTTAATCCTGATTCGTCTAGAATTCCAATTTCAGAAGAAATAATTACACTTTTATATGGCGTTTCATTTGGTTTTACACTACCTGAAAGAGGATGAGTTAAGAGCTCATGTCCTTTATGAATTAAATCTCTAGTATAATATAATACATCCATATATGTTTTTCCTTCTAAAAATTCTATTTTAAAAGCATCCCGAAATTTTTCGTTCACATCAGGATTATTTGTAATTATTATATTTTTCATATTACCTCCTATAAATTATCAAACCCTTCTCCGATAAGGTCTGAAAGTTGATTAATCATTTCCTCTTCATCTGGCCCAATAGCCGTTAATGTTATGCTCTCACCATGAAATGCTCCTAATGACATTATTCCAATTATACTTTTCCCATCCACTATTCGATCTCCCGATTTTATTTCTAATTCACTTTCAAACCCGCTTGCTTTTTTAACAAACAATGCTGCTGGTCTTGCATGAAGTCCATCGGGATTCCTTAATTTTATAGTTTTTTTAACCATTTATGATCCTCCTCTAAGCTCTTCTGCTATCTCTTCTATCTTTCTAAATCTATGATTTACACCAGATTTCCCTATTGTAGGATTTAATAATTCTCCAATTTCTTTTAAACTTGAATCTGGGTAAGCTAATCTAACTTCCGCAACTTCTCTTAAATTATCGGGTAATTTATTTAATCCAATTCTCTTTTGAATAAGCCTGATACCTTCTATTTGCCTTATTGATGCATCAATAGTTTTTCCTAGATTTGCAGTTTCACAGTTTACCAATCTATTTATATTATTTCTTACTTCTTTCAAAACTCTTATATCCTCAAGTTTCAATAACGCTTGATGAGCTCCAATGATATTTAATACATCAACTATTTGTTCGGCTTCTTTTATATAGACTACAAAACTTTCTTTCCGCTGTATTATCTTCGAAACCAATCCAAATGAGTTGATTATATTTCTAAGACTCTTTGCATGTTCTTCTCTACTTGTAACAAATTCAAGGTGATAAGTTTTTTCTGGATTCGTTATAGAACCTCCACCTAAAAAAGATCCTCTTATAAAACTTCTTTTACAACATCTCTTTTTTACAATTTCTTTTGGCACACCATAATTTGGAGTATATAAGTTACTCTTGTCATCTTTTATATATCCAACATCTGTTAATATTTTAGTTGAGATCTCCTTGTCATGAACCGATATAAGATAGTTATTATTCTTTTTAAGCTGTTTATTCCTTCTTACCATTACTTCAACCTCTGAACTATATAAAAGCTTTAAAATTGAAAATATCCGCCTCGCAATTGCAGCGTTTTCTGTTGTAAATCTTATATTTATACTCTGCATTCCAGTTATTTGTACTGAACCATTCATTCTAACAAGAGCAGCTAACTCTGCTAAAAGGCAGCAATCATTTTCAATCTCTAGCCTTGAAAGTTCGTTTTTAGTTATGGATGAAAATGACATCCCGCATCACTCCTGATTAATCAATTCTATTCCCTTCACTACAATCTTCTGTTCATCTCGGTATTTCAAAATTTGTTTTGCCTTATCCATATGAACAAATCTAGCATCTACAAATCCTTCTTTTTTTTGTGGTACACAGTCCATTGAGCTTGTCTTCATAAGATACCAATGAACAGTTTTATATACAATCTCATTTTTTCTAAGATTTTTATATTTATAATTAACTTCGCCTATATAAACTAAAATTTGACCCTTGACCCCTGATTCTTCTTGAACCTCTCGTAAAGCAGCAGACTCTAAAGATTCCCCTTTTTCCAGTCTACCTTTTGGAAGAACCCAATCACCATTATATTTTTTTAATAGTAGTATAGTATTCCCAAATACAACTACTCCTCCGGAGCTTACTTCTATCATAAAACCACTCCCAAACTTTAGTTCTATACCCAAATATTATACACTATTTAAAGCCTTTTATATATATATTTCTATAAAGTAGCCATTTAAACTCCTCCATGCTATAATTTATACATAAAATACTAGGAGGTTTTTTGAATGAACTTTGATATGGATATAATAACAGAAAAGCTAATTGAATTACTAAGAATACCAAGCCCAACTGGTAATACACAAAATGCTATAGACTACACTATAAGCTTATTTAGTGATATAGGACTTATTGCTAAAAAAACTGAAAAAGGAGCTTTAATAATAACTATACCTGGTAAAAATTCTAGCAAATCTAGAACTCTTTCAGGACATGTAGATACACTTGGTGCTATGGTAAAAGAAATTAAATCTAACGGGAAGTTAAAAATATCTCAATTAGGTGGTTATGTTTTAAATACAATTGAGGGTGAGCAAGTAGAAATAGAAACTCTCAATAATAAAATATTTACAGGCACAGTAATGACTACAAAAGCATCTTCCCATGTACATGGCAAAGAAACGGAATCTGTGGATAGAAATATAGCTAATATGGAAATTAGAATTGATGAAAAAGTTGATACAAAAGCAGAAGTAGAAAAATTAGAAATTTGTGTTGGTGATTTCATATCATTCGACCCAAGAACTACATTGACCTCTTCTGGGTTTATAAAATCTAGACATCTTGATGACAAGGCTGGTGTAATTGCAATTTGGGGCATCGCTAAATACTTGATGGACAACAATTTAAAACCTGAATATACAACCAATTTTTTTATTAGCCACTATGAAGAAGTCGGCCATGGTGCATCATCAGGAATACCTGAGGATACCTTTGAATTTATCGCGATTGACATGGCTGCACCAGGAGATGGACAAACGTCTGATGAATTTTCGGTTACAATTTGTGCTAAAGATAGTACTGGCCCTTATGATTTGGACATTAGAAAAAAATTAACGAAACTCTGTAAAGATAATGATATCAATTATAAAATTGATATCTACCCATTTTATGGATCTGATGCATCTGCCGCCCTACGGGCTGGATACGACTTTAAAGTTGGATTAATAGGTCCTGGTGTTGACGCTTCTCATTCTTTCGAACGCACTCATCAAGATGCAATAAAAGAGACTATTAAACTTGGTATTTTATACACCCTCGCTAAATAGTCAATTAAGATTGAATTTATTATTTAATTAAATCCATTAATATTTTGCTTAACAGAATATTGTCATGTCTTATATACTCTTTCTTAATATCAATAAGCTTATCTTCTATGAGCATTATATTTCTTTTTTCTAGCTCTCGGTCTTCTCCTTTTACTGGACAAACCGGGAGCGCTCCATCATAAGAATACTTTTGAAGTACTTCAAATGGTATCTTTTCAGTATTTGCAACAACATAATTAATAAATCCATCGTGTGTATGCGTCAATATGGCATCTACATGATCTAAAACACTGTATTCATCGGTTTCTCCAGGTTGAGTCATAACATTGCATATATATACAACTGGTGCTTTTGCTTTATCTATGTGCTCAATCATATGCTTAACTAACAAATTTGGAATAATTGATGTATATAAGCTACCTGGTCCTAACACAATAAGATCAGCCTCTTGTATAGATTTTAAAGACTCCTCCAAAGGATAAGATAACTCAGGATGCATAGTAATTTTAAGAATTTTAGCTCTTTTTTCTCTAACTACTAATGGAATTTTAGATTCACCTTCAACAATAGTTCCATCATCCAAATGGGCAATTAATTTTACACTATCTAAGGTAACTGGAAGCACTTTGCCCGTTATTGATAGTACATTACTTGTCTCTTTAATAGCCATCTCGAAGTTTTCATAAATTCCATTCATTGCAGCAATAAATAGATTACCAAAACTTTGACCTTTTAACTTTCCTTCTTTAAACCTATATTGAAGTAATTTCTCCATTGTAGGTTCTGTATTTGCCAAAGCAAGTAAGCACGCTCTAATATCTCCTGGTGGCAGCATCCCAAGATCTTCACGCAAAACGCCACTACCTCCTCCATCATCAGCCACTGTTACAATAGCAGTTATGTTGGAAGTAAACTGTTTAAGACCCCCTAACAAAACAGATAAACCTGTACCTCCACCAATTACTACTACTTTATGGTCTTTATTTTTTTTAATCATATCCATAAAAAACTCCTTCTATCATTAGTCTAAATCTCTGTGATAAACTAATACTCTATGCCCTTTTTTATTTAATAGTTCACCTATCTCATTTCCTATTGCTACAGATCTATGTCTGCCACCTGTACAACCTATTCCAACTACTAATCTTGTCTTTCCTTCAATTACATAATAAGGTATTAAAAATTCTAGCATATCAATCATTTTTTCTACAAATTCACTAGTTTGTGGCCACTTAAAAACATAATCCTTAACTTCTTTTTGAAGGCCAGAGTGCTCCTTAAGCTCAGGTATATAATATGGATTAGGCAGAAATCTAACATCAAAAATTAAATCTCCATCTAGTAAAATTCCATATTTAAATCCAAAAGAAGTCACTGAAATTGATAACTTGCCTCTTTCTTCTTTTTCAACAAATATTTTAGTCATCTCTTCTCTTAGCATTCCTAAGTTAAACTTTGATGTGTCTATTATATAATCCGATCTTGATTTGACTAAACTAAGTAATATTCTCTCCTCATTAATTCCATCCATCAGATTTCCTTCTGGATTAAGGGGATGAGGTCTTCTTAGTTCTTTATACCTTCTAATTAAGGTATCATCTGATGAATCTAAAAATAGAATCTTATAGCTAATTCCCATATCAACTAATTGTTTTAGGCCAAGAAATAATGTTTCAAAGAATTCTCCACCTCTAATATCAACAACTATAGCTACTTTATCAATTTCCTTTGTAGATTTAAAGGTAAGTTCTGCAAACTTAGACAATAATGCTGGAGGGAGGTTGTCCATACAATAATATCCCATATCTTCCATAACTTTCATGGCTTGAGATTTCCCAGCACCTGACATTCCTGTTATAACAACAAATTCCATTTTCTCACTCCTGTACTCTAATATTTACAATCCTATTTAAATCGATTCCTGATGATATAGCTTTTTGAATTCCTTTTTCGTATTCTCCAACCCAATTAGGTTGATGAGCATCACTATTTATATATAATTCAACTTCAATATCTTTAATCTCTTTTAATGCTATTACGGAAAGTTCCTTGTGTTTAGAACTTATTTCAAGTGCTGTACCATATTTTATTGCTTCTGTTGCAACTTCCTTAATATGAATTTCTGCCTTTGATCCAGGATGCGTAATTATATCTATTGGATATCTTTGCATAGCTTTAATATAAGCTAAAGTCATAACATCCTTACTCTTTTCTGACATACTCTCTACTAATTTAGAAATCTGTGTGTTCCAATAAAGATTAATCGCATCTCTAGGTCCAGCTGGCATTGCTCCGTAATGATACCCCATAAGTAATATATCTAATTCTTTTAGGAGTTTGTCATCCACATCAAGCTCTCCATCTACACCTATTATATTCGATTCTAATCCTAATAGAATCCTTAACCCTTTTGGTTCGTAAATCTCTCTTAACCTTTTGATTTCATCTTTTATTTCTTCCAAATAACCTAACCTTAAACCGTATAAGTAATGCCCCGGCCCATGATCTGATATAACTATAGTTTTTAGACCTTTTTTATATGCAACAACAACATTATCTTCTATTGTTCCCGTAGCATGATGTGGTCCTTTTTTCCTAAAACCACTACTATATATAGTATGAGTATGATAGTCACCTTCTAAAACTATCATTAATCCTCACCTACTTGTTTTATCTCCATCTCCATTTCCACTCCATAATTATCTTTTACTGTTTTCATAATAACATCTATCAGTTCCATCACTTCTTTATAATTTGAATTTCCTCTATTAATAACAAACCCACAATGTTTATCCGAGACTTGTGCATCTCCATGCCTAAGGCCTCTTAATCCAGAATCATCTATTAATTTACCTGCAAAATAGCCTTCTGGTCTTTTAAAAGTACTCCCTCCGCTAGCCATTTCTAATGGTTGCTTTGATGTCCTCTGAAATGTAAAGTCTTTCATTTTTTCATCTATCTTTATATAATCTTCTTTTAATAATTCAATTTCAGCAGTTAGTACAATCCAATCAAGTTCCTTTACTTTACTATTTCTGTACCCAAAATTTAACTCTTCATTAGATAATTCTAAAATCTGGTTTTCTGTAGTTAACACTCGAACCGTTTTTACAATATCCTTCATTTCACCACCATAAGCTCCAGCATTCATAACCACAGCTCCTCCTACTGTCCCAGGTATACCATTAGCAAACTCAATCCCAGTTAATGAAGCCTTTAATGCGTGTTTACTTGTGGTAGAAATAAGTGCTCCCGCTTGCACATTTATTATATTTTCTTTTACTTCTATATCATTGTAATTTCCATTTATCTTTATAACTACTCCTCTAATTCCACCATCCTTAACTAAAAGATTGCTTCCATTTCCCATAATAAAATATTTCAAATTATTATCTCTACATATTCTTACTGCATTAATAAGCTCCTCTTCGGATGATGGAATTATCATCACATCTGCCGGGCCACCAATTTGAAATGAGGTATGGTTTTTCAAAAGTTCATTAAATCTTATATCACTAAATTCTTCTATGTTAAAAAAATCTCTATATAAATCCAATATCTATCACCCTTTGCTTTCTTAATATTATTAGATTTATTATATCATAATACTTAAAAAAAAAGCTACCATCATAGATGGTAGCTCGTAATTACTATTAATCTCTTGCCATTCTTTTGTAAACATCATATCTTGCTCTAGAAGCAACTTCTGCTGCTTTGAAAAGAGTTTCAGCTTGCTCAGGGAAAGATAATTTTAATGATGTATATCTAACTTCAGAATTTAAGAAGTCAGCAAGTGGTTTAGTAGGCTCTTTTGAATCCAATACGAATGGATTTTTACCTTCATCTCCAACTCTTGGGTCATATCTGTATAGATGCCAGTAACCTGTTTCAACTGCTAGTTTTTCTTGCTTAATTGTTGTTCCCATACCAGTCTTAATGCCATGGTTTATACAAGGTGCATAAGCAATTACTAGAGATGGTCCATCATAACTTTCAGCTTCACTTATTGCTTTAATAGTTTGATTCATATTAGCTCCCATTGCTATTTGAGCTACATATACATAACCATAAGTTGCTGCAATCATACCAAGGTCTTTCTTTCTAATTTTCTTGCCTGATGCAGCAAATTTTGCTACTGCCGCAGTTGGTGTTGATTTTGAAGCTTGACCACCAGTATTTGAATAAACTTCTGTATCAAATACCAATACATTTATATTTTCTCCAGAAGCTAGAACATGATCTAGTCCGCCAAATCCAATATCATATGCCCAACCGTCTCCACCAAATATCCAAACAGATTTTTTAATTAAATGTTCTTTCAATTCTATTAAAAGTTCCATTAGTTCATTTGCTTTATCGTTCTCAAACTTAGTATCTAGTCTTGGAAGAATCATTCCAGCGGCTGCTTTAGTGATTTTTACATCATCCATTCCTTCTAACCATTGTTTGAAGTATTCATTCATTTCAGTGTCAATATTAAGAGTTAAGAACTCTTCCATCGCTAACTGAATTTTTTCTCTAATTTTTCTTGTTGCTACTGCCATTCCATAACCAAATTCAGCATTATCTTCAAATAATGAGTTAGCCCAAGCTGGTCCTTTTCCTTCTTGATTCTTACAGTATGGAGTAGCTGGTGCACTTGCACCCCAAATGGATGAACATCCAGTTGCATTTGCAACAATCATTCTATCTCCAAATAATTGAGTTACTAGTTTAGCATATGGAGTTTCTCCACAACCTGCACATGCTCCAGAGAACTGAAGTAATGGTTGTTGGAACTGAGAGTTTTTAAGTGTATTTGGATCGAATAAATCTCCCTTAGCCTTAACAGTCATTGCAAATTCCCAATTTGGTTTTTGCACTTCATATTCTTGTTCATATGGAGTCATAACAAGTGCTTTGTCTTTTGCAGGACAAACATCAGCACAGTTACCGCATCCAGTACAATCTAATGTAGAAACTTGCATTCTATATTCTAAACCCTCAAAACCTTTACCAACTGGTTTAATTGTTTCAAATCCTTCTGGTGCATTAGCTTTTTCTTCTGCTGTTACTAATATAGGTCGAATTACTGCATGTGGACATACAAGTGAACATTGGTTACACTGAATACAATTTTCTTTAATCCAATGTGGAACAGTTACTGCAATTGCTCTTTTTTCATAAGCAGTTGTTCCTGCTGGGAATGTACCATCTTCTCTACCAACAAATGTGCTTACAGGAAGATCGTCCCCTTCTTGTCTATTCATTGTAAATACAACATTCTCAATAAACTCTGGTACATCTACTACCGCAACTTTTTCATCTTGAGCATTTTTCCAAGACTCAGGTACATCTATTTTAACAAGAGCATTAAGGCCTTTATCTATTGCCTCATAATTCATATTAACAATTTTTTCGCCTTTTTTACCATAGTCTTTTACAACTGACTTCTTAAGATGTGCAACAGCCTCATCTATTGGAAGCACTTCAGACAATTTAAAGAATGCAGATTGCATAATCATATTAATTCTACCGCCTAAACCAATTTCAACAGCAAGTTTAGTAGCATTTATAGTATAAAATTTAATTTCATTTTCAACAATATATTTCTTCATTGGTGCTGGTAAATTAGCTTCTAACTCAGCTTCATCCCATAGACAATTAAGTAAGAATGTTCCACCTTTTTTAAGACCTCTTAATAAATCATAATTATTTACATAAGACTGCTTTGAGCAAGAAACAAAATCAGCATCTGAGATTAAATATGTTGATTTTATAGGTGTATGCCCAAATCTTAAGTGAGATATAGTAACTCCACCTGATTTTTTAGAGTCATAAGCAAAATATCCTTGAGCATACATATCAGTGTCATCACCAATTATTTTTATAGCGCTCTTATTAGCTCCAACTGTTCCATCAGATCCAAATCCCCAGAATTTACATTGGATTGTACCTTTATGTGCAGTTTGAATTTTTTCTTCTATTTCTAGAGATAGATTCGTAACATCATCAACAATACCAATTGTAAAACCATCTTTAGGTTGGTTTGCTTTTAAATTATTGTATACAGCTAAAATTTGTGAAGGAGTTGTATCTTTTGAACCTAAGCCATATCTTCCTCCAACGATTAAAGGTTGTTCTTCTTTATCATAGAAAAGATTTCTTACATCAAGATAAAGTGGCTCTCCTAGTGATCCTTTTTCTTTAGTTCTGTCTAAAACAGAAATTTTCTTAACTGTACTTGGTAGTACATCAAAGAAATACTTAGCTGAGAAAGGTCTATATAGATGAACTTTAATGACTCCAACTTTTTCACCTTTAGCCATTAAATAATCAATAGTTTCTTCTATTGTATCAGTAACAGATCCCATAGCTATAATTATATCTGTAGCTTCTGGATCGCCATAGTAATTAAAAGGTTTATACTCTCTACCTGTAATTTTATTAATTTCTTTCATATAATCATTTACAACATCTGGAACTTTAAGATAAAAAGGATTTGATGATTCAGCAGCCTGGAAATATATATCTGGATTTTGTGCAGTTCCTCTAGTTACAGGGCTTTCTGGATTTAATCCTCTTTGTCTAAATTCATTAAGTGCATCATAATCTAGTAATTTCTCTAAATCAGCAAAATCCATTACTTCTATTTTTTGAACTTCATGACTTGTTCTAAATCCATCAAAGAAATGTAGGAAAGGTACTCTTGTTTTAATTGCACAAAGGTGAGCTATTCCACCTAAGTCCATAACTTCTTGAACAGAACCTGATGCTAAAAGCGCAAAACCAGTTTGTCTTGTAGCCATAACATCTTGATGATCTCCAAAAATACTTAATGCATGTGACGCTAATGCTCTAGCAGAAACATGGAAAACTGCAGGTAAAAGTTCTCCCGCCATTTTATACATATTTGGAACCATTAAAAGAAGTCCTTGAGAAGCTGTATATGTAGTAGTTAATGCTCCTGCTTGCAAAGAACCATGAACTGCTCCTGCGGCACCTGCTTCTGATTGTAGCTCAGTTACTAATACTGTTTGACCGAAAATGTTTTTCAAACCATGTGCAGACCATTCGTCTACTGCTTCAGCCATGGTTGATGATGGTGTAATAGGATATATTGCAGCTACATCTGTAAATGCATATGATACATGTGCCGCAGCCGTATTACCATCCATAGTCTTCATTGTTTTACCCATGTATAGTACCTCCTTGGAAAATTAGTTGTATTATAATTGAAACGCATATTAAAAAAATATGAGTTTTACTTAATCTTACATCATTAATAGTATATTAAACTCTAAAAAAAAAGTCAACTTATAATTGAAATTAGAATTTCTGAATTTTTATCTAAATATTCTCTTTAGCAAATTCTTTTCTATCCCGTATTGATTGTTTCACTCTTTCATTTAAAACCTCTGCTGCGTTATATCCAAGTCTTCTCTGTCGATTGTTTTTAGCTGCAACTTCTACTATCATAGCAATATTTCTACCTGGTTTAACTGGAATAGTTATTTTGGGTAAATTTACTCCAAGAATTTCAATTTTTTCCTCATCTAAGCCAATTCTGTCATATTCCTTTTTGTCTTCCCATTCTTCAAGTTCAATAACAAGATCTAAATAATCAAATTGTTTAACTGCACCAATTCCATATATTCTTTCAATATCTAATATTCCTACCCCTCTAATTTCTAAGAAATATCTAATCAGCTCTGGACAGGATCCTCTTAAAACATCTTCAACTCTTCTTATTTCAACTAAATCATCTGCAATTAATCTACAACCTTTAGTAATCAAATCCAATGCTGTTTCTGATTTTCCAACTCCTGATTTTCCTATAATTAATACTCCTATTCCAAAGACTTCAAGCATAACTCCATGCATTGTTACTTGTGGGGCAAGCTTTAAACCTAATCCATTTTTCAAGTCATTAACTAATTTAGAAGTGTCACTACTACCCCTAATCAACGATATATTATTCTTTTTAGATAATTCAATCATTTCGGGAAAAATTTCAAGATTACGAGCTATAACCACTAGAGGTATGGGATATGAGTAAAATTTTTCCAATACAGCATATCGACTTTCATTATCCATATCCTTTAAATATTGCCATTCTGCATTTCCAAAAATTTGTACTCTGTCAGGTACAAATTTCTTATAATAACCTGCCATTTGTAAACCTGGTCTGCTTATTTCAGTATTATATATTTTTACATCATTTATATTGTCAGCAAGATATAATTCTTCAATCCCTAATTCCTTAATAAAATCTTTTAATATTACATATTCCATTAATTATCCTCCTCAAATATTATAGTCTTTGGAGGTCTGGGCATTACAGCTGCAGCAACTAAATAAGCAATGGCACCTGGGAAAAATCCTGTTGGTATAGATATTACAATCCATAATAACCTTATGATTGTAGAGTCAATCTCAAAGTATTCTCCAATACCTCCACATACCCCTGCTATTTTTTTATCAGTTTCAGACAAATAAAGTTTTTTCATTATTATTTTCTCTCCTCTTTTTTAAAGTGTAAATATATATTCTCTGCTGCCCTTATATTAATCCCTTGAACTTCTAAAAGTTCTTCCTTTGTAGCTTGTTTTATCTTATTTATACTTTTAAAGTGTTTTAATAAAGCTATCTTTCTTTTATCACCAATTAATGGTATCCCATCAAGTTCAGATCTAAATAAATCCTTAGTTCTCAAGCTTCTATGGTAATTTATAGCAAATCTATGAGCTTCCTCCTGAATTCTATATAAAAGCTTAAATTCAAGACCTTCTTTGTCAGGTACAATCTCTTTGTTTTTATAAATGATCCCCCGTGTTTTATGAAAATCATCTTTTACTAGTCCACATATTGGTATCTCTATTCCCAATTCATTTAAAACAGCTTGACCTTTATTTACTTGACCTTTACCTCCGTCTACTATAATCAAATTAGGTAATAATGAAAAGCTCTCGAGATTTTTATTATCTTTTTTATTTTCAATATTTTCATTTAAGCTTCTGGTAAATCTTCTTCTAAGGATTTCTTCCATACTCTTATAGTCATCTGATGTCTGAACAGATTTAATCTTAAATCTTCTATAATCGGATTTTTTAGCTTCTCCTTTTTCAAAAACTACCATAGATCCAACAGAACCAACACCACTTATATTAGAAATATCATAAGCTTCAATTCTATCAGGTCTTTCATCTAAATCTAAGTCCTCTTGCAACATATCAAGTGCTTTCAAATTTTCTCTATGTTTTCTTAAAAATTTATCTCCATATTTGTTTAACATATCCATAGCATTAGCTTTAACCATCCTTATAAGAGAAAGCTTCTCACCTCTTTTGGGTACTTGAAGACTAACTTTATTTCCTTTAAGATTACTTAACCAATCTTGTATAGCTTCATGATCTGGTAGTTCTTCCTCTATTATTATTTCTCTTGGTATATAAGCAATCCCTGGATAAAACTGTTTTACAAAAGAGCTTAGAATCTCTCCTCTTTCTTCAATATATGAATCTTCCATAATAAAATGCTCTCTGCCAACTATCTTACCTTCTCTTATAAAAAACACTTGAACTACTACTTCTTCAATACCTCTCGCCATTGCAATAATATCCTGTTCAAGCTCAGTAGTTGAAGATATAATCTGTTTTTCATGCAATATATCCAATGCTCCTAATTGATCTCTATAACTTGCTGCGTTTTCAAAATCTAATTTTTTGGATGCTTCAATCATCTTTGCTTCTATCATCTTATTTAAGCTATTGCTTTTTTGCGATAAAAAATCTAGAATTTCCTTTATCATTCCATTGTAGATTTCTTTATCTACATTTCCAATACAAGGCCCTAAGCATCTACCAATAAAATAGTTTAAACACGGTCTAAATCTCGCATCTTCTTTATCTAAATTTAATTTACAATTTCTAATTTGATAATATCTATGAAAAATCTCTATAGCTTCATTTACAGCTGTTGCGCTTGGATATGGGCCAAAATATTTAGCACCATCTTTCTCAATCCTTCTAGTCTTTAATACCCTAGGATATCTTTCATTTAATGTAACCTTAATATATGGGTATTGCTTATCATCTCTTAAGAGTATGTTGTACTTTGGCCGATTTATTTTAATGAGGTTTGACTCCAATACAAGAGCTTCAACCTCATTTTCAACCATAATATACTCAAAATCGTGGATTTGTTTAACCATTGTAATAACTTTTTTTGAATGATTTGATGAGGACTGAAAATATTGTCTTACTCTATTCTTTAAAGATATAGCCTTTCCAACATATATAATCTCTCCGCCTACATCTTTCATTAAATAGACGCCTGGAGAATCAGGCAAATTCTTTAACTGATCTTCTAAATTTATCAAACTATCACCTATTCCATATATTAACAAATACCCAATTTTATATTTTTCTTGTTTTTTCTTTTAGCCAAACAGCTTCAGATTCTGTTAAATACTGAGCAATTTTAGTGTAAACTTCATTATGATAATCATTTATCCAATCTATTTCATGCTTAGTAAGCAATTCTTTATCTATACAAGCTAAGTCAAAATAACAATAGGATAATACAGCAAAATTCATAAACTGCCCAGATTCATTTTTTATGTTTTTTATTACATTTACTACATTTTCATGTCTTATTCCATATTTGCCTTGTTTATAAACACCTGGTTCAATAGTAACTACCATTCCCTCTTCTAGCGCTACCTGATTAGGCATTGTTGAAATCCTATGAGGTCCTTCGTGAACACCTAGTAAATAACCTACACCATGGCCTGTACCACTTTTATAATCTATGCCTTCTTGCCATAGAGGATATCTAGCTAAAACATCAAGTGCATGACCTGAAGCTCCTTCTAAAAACTTTGCAGATATTAGGTTAACATGACCTTTCAGAGCAAGTGTAAAATCTCTTTTTTCTTCACTAGTAGGCTTGCCTAGAGATATAGTTCTTGTAATATCAGTTGTTCCATTATAATACTGTCCTCCAGAATCTACTAAATACAATCCTTCCTGCTCAAGTTTTGAAAAAGATTCTTTTGTTGCAGAATAATGCATCATTGCTCCATTAGGCCCATATGCTGAGATTGTTCCAAAGCTAGGTTCTATAAAACCCTCTTGTTCTTCTCTAAATTCAAGAAGTTTTTGTGCAGCACTAAGTTCATTTATATCTTGATTCCCAATTTCATGTTCTAACCAATAGAAAAACTTCGACAAAGCAATACCATCCTTTATATATGCTTTCCTCAAATTAGCCAATTCTGTTTCATTTTTTTTACCTTTCAAATGTTCGGTTATATCTGTTTTATCTATTACTTCAATCCCATCTTTTATTGAAGAATAAATCCATGCATTTGTTCTAGCTTTATTAAGAAGTATTTTAGAACCTAAAGCAATATTTTCTACATCTATCTTTATATCTTCATAGTCTGATACAGAAACTCCATGTTTTTTTAAATCTTCTTCTATAGTATTAGATACTTTATTTTTATCTATATATAGATTTGCTGAATTTGCCGATATTAATGCATAGGATATTACCACAGGAGTATATGTAACATCTCCTCCTCGAATATTAAAAAGCCATGCAATATCATCTAAGCTTGATAAAAGAAAATAATCCGCTTCTTCATTTTGGAGATTTTCTCTAAGCTCTTCTAATTTATCTTCCACAGACTTTCCTGTATATTGCATATCTAATTTAAAAATTGGGTTAGTTGGTAAACTTGGTCTATCTATCCAAATACTATCTAGTAAATCTTCAGTAGGTTTAACTACTACTCCTTTTTTTATTAGAGAGTCGCTTAGATTCTCTATAGTCTTTTGTGAAACAAGCAATTGATTTATAGCTAGATTATCACCTTCTTTAAGGTTCTTTTCTAACCATTCTGATACGCTAGGATAACCAGGAGTACTCATTTTGTATAGAATAAATTCAGAATCTTTTATCTGATTCTCTGCTTGAATAAAATATCTACCATCAGTCCATAAAATAGCTTTATCTAGAGTTACAATAGCTGTACCTGCAGAACCAGTAAAATCTGTCAAAAATTCTCTACCTTTATAATAGTCTGCTACATACTCTGAACTATGTGGGTCCCCTGTTGGTTCCATATAACATGTAAAACCATTTTTTTTCATTAAATCTCTTAAAGCCTTAATCTTATCATTTACTAACATTTACATTACCTCCTTGGTTTCCTTTTTAATTAAATATAATGCTACTGCAATCCCTGCTATAGCTGCAACAAGTTTACTTACTATAAATGCATTTACAGTGTGTGGTGCAACTGAACTAACGTATCCAAGTTGACCACCAAAAACATAAGAACCGCTAACAGCAAATGCTGCATTTAATACTTTCCCTTTGTTATTCATCTCAGAATATATACCCATCATAGGAAGTGCACTGGCTAAAGATGATACTAATCCCAATAATGAATACTCATCTAAACCATATTTATTAGATATTGCATTAAGTTCTTTATAAAACTTTCTTGATATAATATACAACATTGGATATGCCCCTGATAATACTACACTTATACTAAATACTAACATAACACCATCTTCGATTGGTAGCATACCATCTATTATAGATATACCAAATCCATAGTTTAATATTCCAAATAAAAATCCTATTGTACTTATAAATAATACCACTTTCCCAAGAATATTAAATACTTGAATAGTTTTATTTAAGGACTTTACAAGCCCATATGCAATTAAACTTGATATTATGACTACAGGAAGTATATTAAATATAATATCTATTAACTCTACATGAAGCATAAACCCTGCTACCAACATCCCTACAGGTATTGTAATTATTCCTGCTAAAACACCCTTAGAAAAAAAAATAAAATCATTTGCAGAAATAAGATTTATGGCAACAGGTACCGTAAAAGAAATTGTAGCACCTAACATCGATGCTAATATTATACCATTAAACACACCTACTTGTGGATCTAATGCTAATTCCATACTTGTATTAAAAGCTCCTAAATCGGTTGCTAAAACACTACTTATAAAAACTGATGGATCCGTGAATAATAATTTTGCCATCGGCGTTAAAATTGGAGTCATCAGCTTTGCAATAATAGGTGAGAGGCTATAAATTCCAATTATCGTTAAAGCGAGGCTTCCCATAGCTTTGATCCCTTCATCAAATTTAACTCCAAGTCCGAATTTATTTCCTAATAATTTATCGATCCCTCCAAGGAGAGAAAATCCAAACATCATATAGAGCATTTTAAACCTCCATTTATCTTTTATATCAGTTTTATTATACTATAGGTAGTTAAACTTTCCTATAATGTAAAAGAGCGTCTTTGACAATTTTTAAAAGAAACTTAATCATTTCTTTTAAAAAAGTCTAAGACACTCTACTAAACTAATATTTTCTTTAAAAATTCTTGTGTTCGGAGATTTTTAGGATTATTAAAGAATTCATCTGGTTTGCCTTGCTCAACCATACGCCCTTCATCCATAAATATAACTCTTGATCCAACCTCTTTTGCAAAACCCATTTCATGAGTTACTACTACCATCGTCATACCTTCATGAGCTAATTCTTTCATAAGTTCTAGCACCTCTCCAACCATCTCAGGATCTAGCGCTGATGTAGGTTCGTCAAACAACATAACTATTGGCGACATAGCCAAGGCTCTTACTATAGCAATCCTTTGCTTTTGTCCACCTGATAATTGGTTTGGATAAGTGTTAGCTTTCTCTTCTAATCCAATTCTTTTTAATAATGCCATTGCAACCTCATTTGCTTCTACTTTACTCAAACCTTTAACTTGAATTGGAGCCAATGTTATATTTTCTAAAATAGTTTTATGAGGGAAAAGATTAAACTGTTGAAATACCATTCCCATTTTTTCTCTTTGTTTATTTATATCATTCTTTTTATCTACTATTGAAACACCTTGGAAAATAATTTCACCACTAGTTGGCTCTTCCAATAGATTTAAACATCTTAGAAAAGTACTCTTTCCAGACCCACTTGGTCCAATTACTACTACAACTTCTCCTTCTTCTATATGTTCATTTATATCTTTTAATACATGTAATTCTCCAAATTTTTTATTTAAATTAATTGTATTGATCACCGGCACGCAATCTCCTTTCAAATAATCCCAATAGTTTAGAAAGCGTAAATGTTATGATAAAATATATTACCGCTGCATATATTAGAGGACCAAATGGCTTATATGATATTCCTCTTATTGTATCAGTGTTGTACATAATATCATGAATACCTACAATAGAAATAATTGCGGATTCTTTTATTAAAACGATAAATTCATTTCCCAAAGCAGGTAATATGTTTTTAAATGCTTGAGGAATTATAATAAATCTCATTGCAACCCAATGTTTCATTCCTAGCGACCTTGCTGCTTCCATCTGACCTCTATCTATCGATAAAATTCCAGCCCTTATTATTTCAGCTACATAAGCTGCACTGTTTAATAACACAGCTATAGTACCAGCTGCTATTCTACTTAGTTCAAATGGTAGTATCATTGGAAGACCATAAAACACTATAAACACCTGAACCAATAGAGGTGTACCCCTTACTACTTCAATATATGCAGAAGCAATATTTTTTAACACTTTGTATTTTGATAATTTCATTAAACTTAGTATAACTCCAAACATTGTACCAAATAATACACCAAAAAAACTGACGCTCAAAGTTATTAATGTACCATTTAAATAAAATTTATAGTATTTAGCAATAAATGCTGCTTCTCCAGTGAAAAAATCCAAAATTGCGTCCAAATTAATCCTCCTCTAAAGTTTTTAAAAAATTAAAAAAGCAAAAGAGAATTGTTTCTCTTTTGCCAGGGAATATCTTATTCGTCAGCTAACGCCGTAGCCTCTGCAATGAAATTAGCTATACTTCCATCATCAATAAGTTTTGTTAAAATAGTATTTATTTCTTCTACTAAGTCCTCATTGCCTTTATCAATTGCTATAGCAACTCCATCTTCCTGACCTAGAATTTCCTCTGCTAAAAATAAATCAGAATTTTGACTTACATATGCTTTTGCAACAGGTTCTGCAAGAATTAATCCATCAACTTTATCATTCTTAAGTTCTAATATTAAATCTGTTATCTTACTTAAACCAATATACTCTGAAGAAGCAAACTTATCAAGTGCTATTCCTTCTTGAATTGTAGATTTTTGAGCTCCAATTTTCAAACCTTCAAAATCAGCTGGTGTAGTTAGTGTTTGTGCATCTTCTGCTTTAACGATAAATCTTTGTTGAGCTACATAATATGGTACTGAAAAATCAACAGATTCTTTTCTTTCTTCAGATGCAACCATTCCCGCAACTATAAAATCGATATTACCTGTAGTAAGTGCTGGCAATAATCCATCAAATTTCATATCTACTATTTCAAGTTCAACTCCTATGGATTCTGCAATTGCTTTTGCAATTTCAATATCAAATCCCACAATTTTGTCTTCTCCATCAATTTCCTTATGGAATTCATATGGTGGATAATCTGCAGCTGTACCTAAAACCATCTTACCATCTGCTTTAATTTGTTCTAATTTAGATGCTGGCTCAGCATCCCCTGAACCTGAACACCCTGCTAAACTTACTGCTAAAATCACCATTGTTAATAATAAAGCTATTTTCTTTTTCATTTTTATTCCTCCTATTATATTTAAATTTGTTGGCTATAATAGTAAGAATATCCTTAGATTTTTGGAAGTCTTGTTTTCATTGCTGGAAACTAACTTCCGTTGGCTCTTGATCAAATCTTTTATCATCAAGATTAAGACCTCCTTTAGTTAAATTTAATATGTTTATGATTATATGCTCTTTAAAATAAAAAAGCAAGCATTTATTTTTGATTAATTCTTCAATCTATTACTAGTGGAAGATTATATGGTATTAGCATACTATTCAACTGATTTGGATTCTTTATATTATGATTTAACCAAATTTCTTCTTTATCCTTTTGAATGATTACTGGCATTCTATCGTGAATGCCTTTCATTTGTTGATTAGCCGATGTAGTTATAATAGTAAATGATCCTGATTCATCCATTAACCCAGCCAGTGAAAATATTTTTTCTTTCTCTATTGATATTCTTCTCTTAATTTTCTTCCCGTCATTTTTTTCCCATTCAAAAAAACTCGTAGCGGGAACTAAACATCTTCCTAATAAAAAATGTTTTCTAAAAAGAGTCTTTTCATTTATTGTTTCAGCTCTGGCGTTTATTATTGGTCTATTTGTAAAGTCAGTATAGAATCCCCACTTCGCAAATACTATTTCTTGTTTATCGCGATTCACCACTATAGGTTGTATATCTGTTGGAAATACTTCTTCCATATTATAAACTGCTCTTTCTTTCAATATCGCCTTGTATCTGTCTATTAGCTCATCTATATCTGCATCTAAAGAGTATCTCCCGCACATTACCTATTAACTCCTCTCGCTTTAAGAATGCCTTTTAAATATTCTCCGGTATAAGATTTTTTAACTTTACTTACCTGTTCAGGTGTCCCTGCAGCAACCAAATATCCTCCCCCTTCGCCACCTTCTGGTCCAAGATCGATGATATAATCAGCCGTCTTAATAACATCTAAATTATGCTCGATAACAATAACTGTATTATCTCCTTCAACTAATTGATTTAAAACGTCAATTAATTTATGAATATCAGCTGAATGTAATCCTGTTGTAGGCTCATCTAGAATATAAACAGTTTTCCCAGTTGCTCTTTTCGATAGTTCAGTAGCAAGCTTAACTCTCTGGGCTTCTCCCCCTGAAAGCTCTGTAGATGGTTGCCCTATTTTAATGTAACCAAGTCCAACGTCATTTAATGTTTGTAACTTTCTATTGATCTTAGGTATATTCTTAAAGAATTCCAAGCCTTCTTCTACTGTCATATCTAATACTTCTGAGATGTTCTTTCCTTTATATTTAACTTGTAATGTCTCTCTATTATATCTCTTCCCTTTGCATACCTCACAAGGTACATAAACATCAGGAAGAAAGTGCATTTCTACTTTTATTATTCCGTCTCCATTACAAGCCTCGCAACGTCCACCTTTAACATTAAAGCTAAATCTCCCCTTCTTATAGCCTCTCATTTTAGCTTCATTTGTCATTGCAAACATTTCTCTTATAGGATCAAATAAACCTGTGTATGTCGCAGGATTGGACCTTGGAGTTCTTCCTATAGGTTTTTGGTCAATTTCTATTACCTTATCTAAATATTCCATTCCCTTTATATCATCATAAGCTCCTGGTCTAATCCTAGCTCCATTCAAACTATGGGCTAAAGCTTTATAAAGTATATGATTAACCAATGAGCTCTTTCCAGAACCAGACACTCCGGTCACACAAGTCATAAGTCCTAGAGGGATTTTAATATCTATCGCCTTTAAATTATTCTCTCTTGCACCTTTTATTTCAAGCCATTTATCATTTGCAGGTTTTCTCTTTTCAGGAATTTCTATTTTTAATTCTCCTGATAAATACTTTCCAGTTATTGATTCCTTTGTATCAATTATATCCTTTAAACTGCCTTGAGCTACTACGTTCCCGCCATGTATTCCTGCGCCTGGACCAATATCTATTATATTATCTGCCTCTAACATGGTTTCTTCATCATGTTCAACTACTATAAGCGTATTACCCAAGTTTGTTAGGTCCCTAAGCGCTTTTAAGAGTTTAGCATTATCTCTTTGATGAAGACCAATGCTTGGCTCATCTAAGACGTATATAACGCCTACCAAACTGGAACCTATTTGCGTAGCTAACCTTATCCTTTGAGCTTCTCCACCTGATAAAGTACCAGCCGTTCTAGAAAGTGTAAGATAATCCAATCCTACATTCGATAAAAAGAGCAGTCGCTTATGGATTTCTTCTAATATTTGATGTGCTATTATTTTTTGTTTTTCACTTAATTCAAGATTCTCAAAAAAATCAAATGCCTTTACTACAGGCATATCAGTAACTTCTGCTATATTTAATCCATTTATTTTAATTGACAGCACTTCTGGTCGTAATCTTTTCCCTCCACACGAAGAACAAGGAGTTTCAGCCATATAATCTTCAATATTATTTCTCATATAATCCGAATGCGTTTCTTTGTACCTTCTCTGTAAGTTTGGAACTACACCTTCAAACTTACCGCTGTATTCTCTCTCTCCAGTATCATCAAAGTGACTTAAAAACTTAAACTCTATTTTTTTCTTTGTGCCATAGAGCAAATCATCAAGAAAACCCTTTGGAGCTTCTGATATAGGTTGATCCATTGTAAAATTATGGTGTTCTCCCATTGTCTTAAATATTTGATTGTAATAACTATTTTTAGAAGTGTGCCCATATGGTGCAATGGCACCTTGGCTTACACTAAGATTTTTATTTGGTATTACAAGTTCTGGGTCAATTTCTTTATGAAAACCCAATCCATTACAAGTTTCGCACATTCCAAATGGACTATTAAATGAAAACATTCTTGGTGACATTTCCTCAATTGATATGCCACAATCTGGACAAGATAGTTTTTGGCTAAAAGTCAACTTTTCTTTATCTATCACATCAACTACTACTAGTCCATCTCCTAGCTTTAAAGCTGTTTCTATAGAGTCAGCTAATCTTGCTTCTATACCATCTCTAATTATAATTCTATCAACTACAACATCTAGATTATGACTCTTGTTTTTATCTATTTCTATTTCATTATCTAATTCTAACATTTCTCCATCAAGAATAATCCTTACAAATCCATCTTTTTTAATCGATTCTATTATCTTTTTATGTTCACCCTTTTTACCACGAATAACTGGTGCCAAAATTTGCAATTTTGTCCTTTCTGGTAATTTTAAAACTCTATCTACCATTTGATCTATTGTTTGACTAGTTATCTCTTTACCACACTTATAGCAGTACGGCGTTCCAACGCGTGCAAATAAAATTCTTAAATAATCATAAACCTCAGTAACAGTTCCAACTGTAGAACGCGGATTTCTTGATGTAGTTTTTTGGTCAATTGAAATTGCAGGTGATAATCCATCTATATAATCTACATCTGGTTTTTCCATCTGCCCTAGAAATTGTCTTGCATAGCTTGATAATGACTCAACATATCTTCTTTGACCTTCTGCATATATCGTATCAAAAGCAAGTGATGATTTTCCCGAACCACTTAATCCAGTTACAACCGTAAATTTATCTCTAGGGATGTCTATATCAATATTTTTTAAATTATGCTTTTTAGCACCCCGAACTCTTATAATATTTTTAGTCATTTTTTCACCTCTAGTTTCTAATCTTCTTCTTAATTTGAATAATTTTGTCTCTTAAGTCTGCTGCCTTTTCAAAATCTAAAGTTTCAGCTGCTTTAAGCATCGCTGTTTCCATCCCTATTACTATAGCTTCTAATTCTTCATTTGAAATATCCTCACCATAATCTACTTCTCCATCGGCCACAAGTGTAGCTTCAATAATATTTCTTATATCTTTTACAATAGATTTCGGAACAATATTATGCTCTTTATTATACTCTTCTTGAATCTTTCTACGCCTGCTTGTTTCATCAATTGCTCTTTGCATTGAGCCTGTCATTTTATCTGCATAAAGGATTACTTTCCCTAGTACATTTCTGGCTGCACGCCCAAAAGTTTGAACCAAAGCAGTTTCACTTCTTAAAAAGCCTTCTTTATCTGCATCTAAAATAGCCACAAGTGAAACCTCTGGTAAATCCAAACCTTCTCTTAAAAGGTTTATACCAACTAACACATCATATTTACCCAGTCTTAAATCTCTTAAGATTTCCATTCTTTCAAGAGTATCAATATCAGAATGAAGATAATTCACCTTAATGCCTACCTCTTTTAAATAATCAGTTAAGTCCTCTGACATTCTCTTTGTAAGTGTCGTTACAAGTATTCTTTCATTTCTATCTATAACAGTTCTTATTTCAGTTAATAAATCATCAATTTGATTTTTAGTAGGTTTTATTTCAATAACTGGATCTAATAAACCTGTTGGACGTATTATTTGTTCAATTACCTGTGAAGCTTTCCCTAATTCATATGGTCCTGGGGTCGCTGACGTATATAATACCTGATTTACCATCCCTTCAAATTCATCAAATTGAAGTGGTCTGTTATCTAACGCAGATGGCAATCTAAATCCATACTCTACAAGAGTTGTTTTTCTTGATTTGTCTCCCAAATACATCCCTCTTATTTGTGGGATTGAAACATGAGACTCATCTATAATAACTAAAAAGTCATCTGGAAAATAGTCGATTAATGTATACGGTCTACTTCCTGCGGGTCTATCACTTAAATGTCTTGAATAATTCTCAATTCCTGAACAAAATCCCATTTCACGAAGCATCTCTAAATCATATCTAGTTCGTTGTTCTAGTCTTTGCGCTTCTACCAATTTATCTTTATCTCTAAGTTCCTTAAGCCTTTCTTCTAGTTCTGTTTCTATTTTAAGTATTGCCCTTTCAACTTTTTCATTTGTTGTTGCAAAGTGTGAAGCTGGAAATATAGAAACATGGTTTCTATATCCTATTATTTCTCCTGTTATATGCTTAACTTCTGTAATTCTATCTATTTCATCTCCAAAAAATTCTACTCTTAGAGTATTCTCTCCTGATGAGGCTGGAAATATCTCTAAAATATTCCCTCTTACTCTAAATGTACCTCTGACAAAATTAATATCATTTCTCATATATTGAATATCTATAAGCTTTCTCATAACCTCATCTCTATCTTTCAGCATTCCTGGTCTTAAGGAAACTACTAGATTTTCATAATCAATAGGATCTCCAAGTCCATAAATACAAGAAACTGATGCCACAATTATAACATCTCTTCTTTCAAACAAAGACATAGTAGCTGAATGCCTTAGCTTATCAATCTCATCATTTATTGAAGAATCTTTTTCAATATATGTGTCTGTTTGTGGTACATAAGCCTCTGGTTGATAATAATCGTAGTAGCTTACAAAATATTCCACTGCACTTTCAGGAAAAAATTCTTTAAATTCACTTGCTAATTGATAAGCTAGGGTTTTATTATGAGCTATTACTAAAGTAGGTCTTTGCACTCTTTCTATTACATTTGCCATGGTAAATGTTTTACCTGACCCTGTAACTCCTAATAATACTTGGTCTTGCATCCCTTTATTTAAACCTTCTACTATTTGGTTTACAGCAGCAGGTTGATCGCCTGTCAATTTATATGATGATTCTATTTTAAACTCATTCATATTCGCCCTTCTTTCTGAACACTTGTTCTATTTATATAGTATACTTTTTCTTATCAAAAATCCACTCCATTTATTTACTTGTAGAAACCACTTCAATAAGGTAAAATTGATAAAAGGAGGCGATATTAAGATATGAAAAAAAGATTTTTATTATTCATAGTATTTATAATGGCACTCCTTTTATCTGGCTGTTCTTTAGGAGACTTACCTTTTTTAACTAAAATTGATATTAATGCCTCAACATATTCAGAAAATGATTTCGAATTTCTTGTTGAAAAAGTTTTGCTTTCAAAAGGCTATCAAAACACTAATCCAAAAGTTGAACTGGTAACAAAGCTAGATGAGACTAGAATCTTAATTACCCCTGGATTAGTTAAAAGCTCAGGTATGGAAGTCTCTGATATAACTCTAGTTGATAATGTTGTAAATATAAGCATCATAAATAGTTCATATTCATCTGCAAAGTTAGTTATACCCCAAATTTCTATTTTACTCACAAAATTGGATAGCAAAGAATTAGATAAGCTAGAATTTAATATTATAAATGAAAACTATGAACCTGTTGAAATTAATTATGGTATAGTTGATGTTTTAAATAAAGTTCAAGCAGATTTTAAAATATCTACAGATTCTTATCCTGATATAAGTTTAGTTGAAAAAGATGATTCAATTCTTTGGGAAATCAACTTTGAAAATATCTTTGATATTCAAAACATAGAAAACCCTATTATCGATTTAGAATTATTAGTAGATAGTGAAACAGGACAAGTTATTATGTCAAAAAAAAGTTTGATATCTTCATTGGTTGATGAAGGTGAAGTACTTGCCTCTGATCAAAACTATGGATTTCTTTATAGTAAAAATATAATTGATAATCTATCCTTAACAACTGAAATATGGTTATATGATTTTTTAGACAGTACAAAAACAAAAATATATACTACTCAATCCGATATTATTTCTGCAAAATTTAGACCTGATGGTTTAGCTATTGCGTTTATTGAAAAAAATGGTAATTATTCTAGTCCCTATATTCTTGAATTATCTGATAAACGAGTTACTAAAATTGTATTAGAAGAAAATCAAATGCCCGAACAAATTGATTGGAAAAGTACTAGCGAGCTTTCAATATTAACTTCATTCCAAAACAATCAATCTAATATCTTTCTATATGATACAAAAGAAAATACCATTAGAACAGCCTTAACTGCTGTATTTGATATTTCTAATTTTAGTCAGTTTGAAGATACCATACTTCTCTCTGAGTATATAGATAACACTAAAAATAATAAAATCAAATTATGGGATCAAGAAAATGGATTTGTGTTTATAGCTAATGGATATTCACCCACTATAATTAATAAAAACTATGGAGCTTATATAGAAAAAGCTGAGTATTCTGACTCGGAATCTCTCCATATATTTAGTTTAAAAACATTAAAAGATGAATTTACAATTTTAAACACAATTAGCTCTTTTAATGTAATCTCTCCTGATGAACTATATATTACAGAATCATCTGCTGGAAATAGTTGCTATCATAATTCTATACTAAATCTTGATACTAAAGAACTCCAAACTATTGGTAATATAAATTCAGCGAAATCATTTTATCACAAGAATTCTGAACTAGTATATCTAAATCTATCCATTCCATATGAAGAAAATTCACCTAAGATTATATTTTCAATTCCTACAAATGATTTAAAAAGGAGATAGCTAAATAGCTATCTCTTTAAATTTCCTCTCTTAATACCTCAATTGCCTTTTGAAGTTGATTATCTTGTTCCAAATAATCCATCCCAATGTTTTCAACATCTTCATTCAGCTCTACCTCTACATCTGGATCTATCCCAATTCCATGAATATTAACTCCATTTGGTGAAAAATACTCTGATGTAGTAATTTTCACTCCTGAACCATCGGGTAAATTCTTAATTCTTTGAACTACCCCTTTACCAAATGTCGTAGTCCCAATTAATAAACCTCTATTATTATCTTTTATTGCTCCAGCTAATATCTCTGAAGCACTTGCGCTACCACCATCTACTAAAAGTACTAATGGGAGCTCTGTTTGAGCCTTATCAGATTTTTCGTATTCTCTTTTCCCATTCTTATCTTCAGTATATACAACTGTGGATTCTCCAAGAAGTGCATCGGCTATATCCACGCTTATATTTAATAGTCCACCTGGATTACCTCTAACATCAATAATAAGGCCTTTTGCTCCCTCTAATTCAAGCTCTTTTAAATTTTTGCTAAAGTCATCCGCAGTGATTGTATCAAAAGATGTTAATCTAATATATCCAAGATTACCATCCACAATTCCTGCTTTTACAGATACCAACCTAATTATCTCTCTAGTAATACTAACTTCAAAGGTATCCATTACTCCATCTTTGTCTTTTCTCATAATTGTGAGTATAACATCTGTTTCTGGTTCTCCCCGCATTATTGATACAGCTTCATCCATATTATCAGCGAAAAATTCTTCATCATTTACCTTTAAGATTTTATCACCTGTTTTAATTCCTGCTCTTTCACCAGGAGTATCTTCAATAGGAGAAACTACAGTAATCAGATTGTCTTCTCCCGGTGTTACAATAACTCCAATCCCACCGTATACACCTTCTGTAGAAACATTAAAACTCTCAAATTCGCTTTTAGTCATATAAATCGAATATGGATCATCTAAAGCATTTACCATTCCCTTTATCTGCCCTTCAAATAAATCCTCTTCATTAACTTCTCTCAGATAAAGCTCATCTATAACGTCTTTTACCATCATTATTTTTGAATTTTCTTTATACAGCTCTGACAATTCTTCATAATCAACCTTATTTAAAACTACTTTTGACCCCATACTTAATCCAACAATATTTGTAGCGGCAAATGTTATCCCATTTGTAAGTAATAATAGAACAACAAATAAAACTACTATCTTTTTCTTTGACATCTTCACACCTAACCTCTCCATCAATTCTCTAAATACAAAATAAAAAAAGGAGATTACTCTCCTAGTTTTAGTTTCCGCTTAACCAAGGCATTGGATCAACATATGAACCATTCTTTCTAACCTCAAAATGCAAATGTGGACCAGTAGAATTCCCAGTACTCCCTGCTTTGGAAATAGTTTGTCCTCTTGATACAGTTTGTCCTTCAGATACAACAAATGCTGAATTATGTGCATATAAAGTTACAATTCCACCTCCATGGTCTAACATTACTGCTTTCCCATAACCGCCAAGCCAATCACAATAAATAACAGTACCTGCTGCCGCTGATGAAACAGGAGTACCAGTTGGTGCTGGGATATCTATACCAGTGTGAAGCTTTTTGACTTTAAAAATTGGATGAATCCTATATCCAAATGGAGAACTTATTCTGGTATGACCTACAACTGGCCAATCCATTTTACCTCCAGAATATGGTCCCGTATTTTTCTGTAACTTAACAATTTTAGACTCAATATCTTTAGCATAATCGTTTAATTTATCATATTCTTTTTCGAATTCTTTAATATCTTCAGAAAGTCTTCCCATCAACTCTTCTTTTTCTCGACTAACTTTTTCAAGTTCTCTTTTTCTAGCCTGAAGCTTCGATTTAGCAACTTCAACAGAAGCTCTTTTAGCCTCAAGTTCAACTTTGTTCTCTTGTATTATATCCCTTTGTTCTTTCATATATTTAATTAATTCTTTATCATATTCTGCGATTGACTCGATCATTTCTTGTCTTGAAAGGAAATCTTTGATATTAGTAGCTGAAAGTAAAACTTCTAGGTAACCTGCATTCCCATTTTTATACATTACTCGAAGTCTATCGTTAAAAGTGTCTATCTTTCCTTCTATATTAACTTCCGCTTCATCAAGTTCAATCAGTGTATCCTCTATTTCAAGATTAATTATTCCCAACTCGTTTTCAACATTTTCAATTTCCGAAGCTGCATTTGCAACCCTTAAGTCAATTTCCTTAATTTGATTATCAACGTCTTTAGATGTATTTTGCATAGCTTGTATTTCTTTTTTAGTATTTTCAATTTGAGATTGTATTTTTTGTTGTTGATTTTTTAAATCACTAATGCTATCTCCATATACTTGTAAAACTGTTGAAAAAACAAGTATAAAAGCTATCGCTAAAACTAATAGTCTTCTTTTTTTCATATGCAACCTCCTATACATTTAAAAATCTTTTTAAGGAAATCATACTACCAAGTGCTCCTATCCCTGCACCTATTGTTCCAAATATAATTGCAATATCGGCAAATATGATCTTTGGATCTACTAAATAAAATGTAAATATAGCATATAATTTTTCATTCATTGAGTTAAAGAAATAATCATACCCAAAATACACTACTACTATAGCTATTATAGCTCCTATTACCCCAAACAATAAACCTTCCATAATAAAAGGTCCTCTAATATAGCCATTTGTAGCACCTACATACTTCATTATATTAATCTCTCTTCTCCTAGCTGAAACTGCTACTTTTATTGTATTAGAAATAATAAATATTGACACGAAAACTAATATTCCAATTATTGCAATTCCCGCAAATTGAATATATCCAGCAAAAATCAACAATTTATCTATTACATCTTTATAATATTTCACTTCTTCGATGCCGTCAAGTGCTTTTACGTTATTTACTAGTTTATCAGCAAGAACTATATCATTTACCTTAATAATATATGAATCAGGCAATGGATTTTCTTCAAGACCTTCTAATAGATAACCTTCATCAGCCCAATCCTCTTTCATAATCTGAAGTGCCTGTTCTTTTGAACGAAACATAATTGAAATTACTCCTGGATAGCCTTTTACAGAATCCTCGATACTATCAAGTACTTCACTAGATAAATCATCTTCCAGAAATACTTCTATTTCATCAAACTTTAACTTTGTATCTAACACTGCATTATTAATGCTTAAAATAAGAATTAAAACAACTCCAAGAATCATCAGAACAGCTGAAATGCTGGTTACTGAAGCTAACCCCATTCCCCGGTTACGCCACATACTCTGAAATCCCTGTTTTATGATATTCTTAAAGATTCGGAATTTCAATGCTATAACCACCCTTCTCTTCATCTCGTACCATTCTTCCATTTTCAAGGGCGATAACTCTTTTTTTCATAGTGTTGACTATCTCTTTTGCATGAGTTGCCATTATAATAGTAGTCCCTCTATTATTTATATCCATTAAAACTCTCATAATTTCTGCCGCTGTATCTGGATCTAGATTACCTGTCGGCTCATCTGCAATTAATACAGGTGGATTATTTACTATTGATCTAGCAATTGAAACTCTTTGTTGTTCCCCTCCAGATAACTGATCAGGAAAACTAGAAGCTTTTTTGCTTAGACTAACCATACTTAAAATAGTAGGTACTCTTCGCCTTATCTCTCTTGGCCTTGCACCAATTATCTCCATAGCAAACGCAACATTCTCATAAACAGTTTTATTCGGCAAAAGCCTAAAATCTTGAAAAACAACTCCTACCTTTCTTCTAATGTATGGAATTCTACGATTGGGTACTCTTGTAATATCCATATCATCCAAAATTAACTTTCCTCTTGTAATTCCTTCTTCTTTTAATATAAGCTTTATAAGAGTAGATTTACCGGCTCCACTAGAACCAACTAGAAAAACAAATTCTCCCTTATGTATATCAATATTTATATCATACAAAGCAATAACTCCATTTCGATATTCCTTTGCAATGTTTGTCATTTTAATCACTATCTCACCTTAACTTTCAGAAAATTATATTTTTATTTATTAGATATTTATGATAATATGTTTATTATATTATAAAATTGATTATAAATAAACTCTTTGAGGTGATTAAAATTGGATAAAATAACATTACGTAAAAAAATTCTTAGTGAAAGAGCTCAGATACCGCTTTTGACACGACAAAATTATAGTGAAAGAATAAACAAATTAATAAAATCTACTTCATATTATAAGAATTCAAAGACAATAATGTGTTTTTTAAGTTTTAGTCATGAAGTTGACACCCATAATTTTATAAAAGAAGCTATCACTGAAGGAAAAAGAATCATTGTACCAGTATCTATTCATGAACCTAGAGAACTTATACCTTCAGAACTACGTGATTTTGATGAACTTGAAATTGGATACTATAATATCCTCACTCCAAAAAAACAATTTATCAGACCAATTGCAAAAGAAGAAATTGAACTTATTATAGTTCCAGGTGTTGTCTTCGATAGCCACGGATTTAGAGTTGGTTATGGCGGAGGCTACTATGATAGATTCTTATTAGATGTTTCGAAAACTGTACCAAAAATTTCCATTGGATTTGGAATGCAAATAATTGAACAAGTCCCACGAGAGAGTTTTGACATACCCGTTGATATGATTATAACAGAAAAGGGTTCAATGCCTTGTTCGGAAGGACTGTATGATTCAAGGGATTAAGAGCTTAGACAGATTTAAATTTTAGTATCTTTAAGCTAATAGATATAGAATACATAGGTAACATTACTATTGTTTTTATATCTATTTTTATATGTAATAATTATCAAAATTATTCAATCTATATTATAATCTACCATATAAGTATCGTTTTTTACAAAATCATCTAGTACTATTCCCCATATTCTCTTATCCAGTTTTATATCTCATCCTCTACATACTCTATCATATCTATGTTTAAAATAAATTTAAATCAAATAAAATTTATAATTCAAAATAAAAGATTTTTATTAATTGAAAATCAACAGGATTTAAGTAAAATGCGAAGCATTATTGACATATGCTCATAATAGGACTATTATAGAGATAGATTATCAATTAGATAAGATTATTTTAGGAGGTCTTAAAATGCCAGCAAGAGATGGAACGGGTTCAGCCGGAAGAGGACAAGGACTAGGACGAGGTGGCGGAATAGGTGCAGGACCTGCAGGATATTGCGTATGTCCAAAATGTGGCGAAAGAGTTAAACATGTAGTGGCTTCTCCCTGTACCTCAATTAAGTGTCCCAAGTGTGGATCAAATATGGTAAGAGGATAATAGAATGCTTTTTCCTGTTTAGAAGCACTAAAAGATATAAATGCTTAAAAAAAGACTTAGATTTTAAAAATCTAAGTCTTTTTACTCTTATTATTATAGTAATCCTCTTTGAAGTGCTTCTACACCTTTACCTAAAACATCATTACCCATTCTGTAAAGAGTTCTCTCTATTGCTGCTGTAGCTGACACTAAATCATGATCATCAATATTACCCATATGACCCATTCTAAACATTTTGCCAGCATATGCTGCAAGTCCACCCGCTACTTGCGCTCCTTCTTCTGCTAGTACAGTTCTAAATTTAAGATCGTCTAATCCTTCTGGATATAAAACGCATGATAATGTAACTGCACGATTTGCTTCATCAGCTAATATTGAAAATCCCATAGCCTCTAAGGCACTTCTCATTGCTTTAGCATTTTTTATGTGTCTTGCATATCTATTTTCTAGTCCTTCTTCTTTAATTATTCTTATTGATTCTTGTAATGCCCAAATCATATTTACGGCAGGTGTTGCAAAATATTTGCCAGGATCTTTCATAATAGGCAACCATCTATCAAAGTCAGCATAATATTCTGGGATTGGACCTAAGCTAGCTCTTCTTGCCATAGCTTTTTCACTTGCCCAAAGCATTCCTAGTCCTGGAGCTACTCCAAAAGCTTTTTGCGATCCAGTAAATAATATGTCTATATTCATAGCATCAACATGCTCTTTCTCACCTGCTGTTGCTGCTACTCCATCAACAATATACAATGTTTCTGGGAACTTTTTCATCATTTCCCCAATTTCTTCAATTGGTGCAACTGCTGCTGTAGATGTATCCACGTGAGTTACTGTTATAGCCTGATAAGTTTTTTCTTTTAATTTCGCTTCAATTTCGCTAGCTGGTACTACTTTTCCCCATTCAGCGCTAATTACATCAACATTTATTCCTTTGCTTAAAACAAAAGTATTAAATCTATCTCCAAAGAATCCATTAGATACAATAAGTAAATTGTCCCCTGATTTAAGACTATTTGCTATAGCCATTTCCATCATAAGTGTACCTGATCCTGCAATTACAAATACTTCCCCTGTAGTTCCCAAAAGAGTCTTAAGATCTTCTATTACTCCCTTGAAATCTTTAACAAAACCTGGATCACCAAAAGCTACTGTTTCTCTTCCCATTTGATCCTGAATTGATCGAACTACCGGAGTAGGTCCAGGTATCATTACTAATCTCTTATTAATCATTTTACTACCTCCTATTTATTTAATATTGTTAATTCTTATTTTACCATAGTAAATATATAGATGCAAACGTTTATTTTATTTTTATAATATTTAAAAAAAATAAAACAAAAAGTAGGCAAATATCGCCTACTTTATATATTTAATCCATTAATTTCAAGGCCTCTTTTACAACATTTGAAACAGTAAATCCAAACTCTTCGAACAATTCACTTGCTGGTGCAGATCCACCAAATCTATCTAGAGCAATTATTTTTCCTTCTAATCCTGTATATTTTTCCCATCCAAATGGACTTGCCGCTTCTACTGCCAATCTCTTAGTTATATTTATAGGTAATACTCCTGTTTTATACTCTTCTGATTGATTTTCAAACAATTCCCAAGAAGGCATACTAACCACCCTTGCTCCTATTCCTTTTTGCTCAAGCTCTTTTGCTGCATTATATACTAATTCCACTTCTGAGCCTGTTGATAAAAGGATAATTTTTAAATTATGTTCTTCTCTCTTTAAGACATATCCACCTTTTAGTGCCTCTTTTCCTGTACCTTCTAATAAAGGTAGGTTTTGTCTGGATAATATAAGACCTACAGGTGTTTTTTCGCTTGTCATTGCAATATACCATCCTGCAGCTGTTTCTCTAGCATCACATGGCCTAAATTCAATAAAATTAGGTTGTGCTCTAAATACTGCAAGTTGTTCAATTGGTTGATGCGTTGGTCCATCTTCTCCAACTCCAATGCTATCATGTGTCAACACATATATTACAGGAAGTTTCATCAATGAAGCTAGTCTCATAGCTGGTTTCATATAATCCGAAAATATAAAGAATGTTGCACCATAGGGTCTAACTCCACCATGAAGTAACATCCCATTTAGTGCCGCTGCCATAGCATGTTCTCTAACTCCAAAATGAATATTCGAGCCCTTATAATTTTCTTTAGAAAATGATTCTCTGTTTTTCATATTTGTTTTATTTGAGGGTGAAAGATCTGCTGACCCTCCAAATAAATTAGGAACTTTTTCAGCAAGTCGATTTATTATAGTTCCTGAACTTGCTCTTGTTGCCTCATCTTTTTCAAAGCTCCAAAATTCTTCTGAATCAAGATATTCTATAGGGGCCTTGTTATCTAACCAAATATTTAATTCTTTCCAATCATTAGGATAAGCCGTTTTATATTTTTCTGTTAAACTATTCCAATCTGCTTCTTTTTGCTGACCTATTTTTACTAAGCTAGCCATATGCTCTGATACTTCTTCAGGTACAGTAAAAAGCTCTCTGTCCCAATTTAAATTCTTCTTAAGAACATTCATATTATGCTCACCTAATGGTTCACCATGAGCTGAAGCGCTATCCTGTTTTTCAGTTCCAAAACCGATATTAGTTACAACCTCTATAAGCGTTGGTTTATCCAATTTCTTTCTAGCTTCATTAATTGCTTTTTCAATCTCAATAATATCTGTTCCATCTTTTACATATAATGTATTCCAACCTAGCCCCTCGAATCGCTCTCTTACATTCTCAGTAAATGCTAATTCTGTACTTCCTTCTATAGAAATTGAATTAGAATCGTAAAGAACAATTAGCTTACCCAACTTCAAACTTCCAGCAAGTGATGCGGCTTCGTTACTAATTCCTTCCATTAAGTCCCCATCTCCACATATAACATATGTGTAATGATCAACTATCTTAATATCTTCCTTATTAAAGCTTGCAGCAAGATGAGCCTCTGCCATAGCCATCCCCACAGCAGTTGCAAACCCCTGTCCTAGTGGGCCTGTAGTTGATTCAACACCCATTGTATGACCATATTCAGGATGCCCAGGTGTTTTACTTCCCAACTGCCTAAAGTTTTTTAAATCTTCAATTGATAATCCATAGTCAAATAAATGAAGCATTGAATAAAGAAGCATTGAACCATGTCCAGCTGATAAAATAAATCTATCTCTATTCATCCAAACTGGATTTTTGCCATTGTGATTCATCACCTTACTCCATAGCGTATAAGCCATTGGTGCGGCTCCAAGTGGCATCCCTGGATGTCCTGAATTAGCTTTTTCCACTCCTTCTACTGATAACATTCTTATCGTATTAATACTTAGCTGATCGATATTCATAAACATTCCTCCTAAATTATTCTGGTTATTGATTTTTTACTTATTAAAACTTGAATTATAAACAGTGGTAAAACAATTTGTCTTTTTATTCGAGAAGGATCCTTAATTAGTCTGTATAACCATTCCAACCCTAGTTTTATAAAAACATCTGGCGCTCTCTTGGCATCACCTGCTAATATATCTATTACTCCACCATTACCTATTGCTACCTTTACCCCAGTTTTATTTATATTATCATTAATCCATTTTTCTTGTCTAGGAAATCCAAATCCAACAAATAATATATCCGTTTTATTCGCTTTTATATCATCTATAATCGTTCTTTCCTCCAAGCTTTGTCCTTTCCCAAGGTGAGTCCCTTCAAAATATCCATTATGAGTACCCGTAATCCTTATCCCTGGATGACTTTTGCTTAAAGCTTTCTCTGCTTTCTTAGCGACTCCTTCTTTGCCACCTAATAAATATAAGCCGTATCCATTTTGATTAGCTATATCTAAAAGAGCCAATGATGTGTCATAGCCCGTTACTCTTTCCTTTAGTTCAATTCCTCTTAGCTTGGCACCATAAATTAGTCCAATTCCATCTGGAATTATATAGTTACCTGAATTAAGTATCTCTTTTTGTTCTTTAGATTTTTTAGCTTCCATAACTATCTCGGTGTTAGGCGTAAAAATTGAGATACTCTTATCCTTTTTAAGATGTTCTTTAAGTTCTTGTATTAAGATATCCAAAGTTGTATTATGTATCTCTACTCCGAATATATTTACTTTTTCAGACATTTTATCACTTCCCTACAATCTTAAATATGGTTTCAATATTATTATATGCTAAAAGCTTAAGATTTTTTTCCTTTGTTTCAATAATCTTTTTAGTATTCTCCAAATTTTCCCAAGCATCTTCAAAAACTTTTAGAAATTCTTTTTCAGAAATATTATCAACAGATAATTTATATGGAACTTCTAGTTCTTTTAACAAACCATCTACTTTCGGATCGTAAACCAAGCCTAACATAGGAGTTATTTGTGTAGCTGCATAGATTAATGAATGTAGTCTCATTGCAACCATCAATTTTAATTCACCAATAATACCCATCAATTCTTCAACATTGTATTTTTCTTGAAGTAAATGACAATTTAAATTATCTACTTTATCTAATATAGACTGACTTATTTTAAGGTCTTCTGGATAATGCATTGGTATTAGAACTACACTAATATCCTTATTTTCTAATATATACTTTATTACTTTTGAAAGCTCTCTTACAAGTAATTCATCGTTTTTCCAATGTCTTACTGATATCCCAACAAGTGGTTTATCTTTATCTATTCCTTCATCTTGAAAAATTATATTTACTCTTTCTGCTGGAGCAGCCTGAAGTGTAAATACTGGATCTGCTGTAACTTGAATGTTCCTATTTTTAACTCCCATATCCTCTAAGCATTTTCTAGAATCTTCATCTCTAAGAGTTATAAAATCCACTCTATTTAAGACTCTCTTAACAAGTCTTCTATTAAATGACTTATTTACAGGACCTATTCCATTTGCATAAACCATTACTGGCTTTTTATAGAAAAATGCCAACTTCATTAATGCTAAGTAATATAGGAGTGACCTGGTTGAAGTTACATCTTGTAAAAGGCTACCTCCACCACTTACTAATATATCTGTCGCTTTTAAACTACGTATAATATCTCTAATTTTAAATCGATTTGCAGCCGAAACATTACAGAGATCTTCAGTTTTATTTGGATCCCTCGATAATACTTTTACTCTTGCATCTGGTCTAAAATCTAAAATATCTTTTACAATAGCTGTTAAAATTGCATCATCCCCACTATTGTCAAACCCAAAATAACCGCTCATAAGAATAGCTGGCCCATTATTCAAAATATTATTATAGATTTCTATATGGGATCTAGCCATCGCTTCATAAGAATACTTATCTTCAACAGCTTTAAAAAGCTTTTCTCCCATAGCTTTTCTAATCTCTGAATTTCTTATTAAAGTTAAAAGTCTATCTTTTAAAACACCTACATTACCTACTGGAACCAAAAACCCATTATCTCCATCTATAACAAGTCTATTTATTCCACCTACTTCTGTTGTGACAATAGGCTTTTTCATTTTAGCACCTTCAAGAATTACATAAGGAAAGCTCTCACTTAATGAAGTAAGAGTATTTATATCTATTGTATTTAAAAATGAATATGGGTCTTTTATAAATCCTATAAACTTGATTTTATCCTCTAACCCATATTTCTTAACTAATTCTTTTAGGTATTCCTCATTAGCACCTTCACCTGCAATTAAAAACATCGCATCTTCTTCTTCAAGGACAAATTTAGCAGCTTCTATAAAGGTATGATGATCCTTTATCTCGTCAAGCCTAGCTAAAATTCCAACTATTACTTCCCCATTATATTTTATTCCATGTCTCTCTAAAAATCGTTTTTTGTCTAAATGTTCTTCTGTACTATATGGGTCAATGCCATTATATGTGACAAATATTCTATCTCTTTTAAAACCTCTATCTATCAGCATATCACGAAACTGATGTGATACCCCTATATAGTAATCAAACATCTTAAGAGCAACTTGATTTAGTGTTGTATAGACGAATCTCTTATAAAAATTATCTTTAAAGTCTAATTTGTAATCACTATGTATAGTTGTAACAAAAGGTTTTTTTACCTTGTGTTTTATAAAAAGTGCAATAAAATTAGCCCTAGCTCCATGACAGTGAATTATATCATAATCTTCTCTTTCGATTTCATCTGTCAATCTTTTTATAACTGATAAATCTGAACGACTCTTTTGTTCAAACACCTTAATTGGAACACCTGCTTTATGAAGATCTTCATAAAAAGTATCCTCAATAAAACAAATAATGCTAGCGTCAATCATCTTATTTAAACCTTTTAGAAGTGCGCTTATATGTGTTTTTGCTCCACCAGTGTCTCCACCGCTTATTAAATGAAGTACTTTCAACCGTTTTTCTTCTTTTTGCATATTAAACTACATCCTTTTCATTTGCATAACAATTTAATAAAGCTACTGCTAAATAAAAATATACTACCATAGCAGGAACTTCAAATATATTTTCTACGAAGTTTTGAGCTAGAACGCCCATTGCACCCGAAAAAAGACCAATTGCCATAATCTTATTGTAATGATTACTAGTGGTTCTAATTATCTTAATTGCAAATACAATAAAAGAAACTATTAAAAACGATAATGCGGCTATCCCATATATGCCCATTTCAGTTAATGTTTTAAGATAATAGTTGTCTAAGTAAAATGGAGTTAAGTTATTATTCATTGCAACAGCTCCACCATATCTACCTAGTCCAACTCCAAAAACTTGATTTTTACGCCAAAGTTCAAGCCCAATTGCCCATCTATAAAGCCTTCCTCCTGCAGCTGATTTCATAAGGTACACTGGTGAAAGCATATATAAAAGCCTCTCACTTAGTCCTCCACCAAATAACACAAAGCCTGCTCCTACTCCTGCAAACGGAACAATAAGTCTAGGTACAAGAGCAATAGTAAATATTGCCATTGCAAATGCAAAGGCTAGCCATGCACCTCTTGACATTGTAAATAATAAACCTGCTATCATAAAAATGGTAGCTGTAATATAGAATAATCTTTGGAATTTATTTTTCTTTGTTAATATCATAGAAATTCCTATTGGAATAAACAATACGAATATTACCCCTAATATGTTTGGGCTTCCTATAATAGAAAATGCTCTTGTACTAATATTTTCTGCGGTATCAACCCAGTTTCCTGGCATTGGAACCTTGGCAATATACTGATAAACCGCATGGACTCCTAAAAACAGTCCTAAAGACAGCATACCATTTATAACCACTTCTGAATCTTTTATTGTTTTAATATACTGTGTAAATATAAAATACCACAATATATGCTGGAACACAGATCTAAATCCCTCTATTGCAATACCTATATCAGGTGCTTTAATCAATACATGACTTACTCCTAAAATAATATATATAACAATTGGAAGATCCATTGCTGTAAAGTTAAATCGAACTTTCCCACCACTTTTTATTCTACTAAATATATAAATAATAGCGAGTAATAAAAGCAACATCTCATCCCATACAGAACCAAGTCTCATAATTACTGGGATTCTTCTAATAAGATAATCAAGAAGCACATATAGTGTAGGTAACAGAATCAATACTTGATTCCATTTAATAACTTTTGCATCTATTCCTACAGTCTGAAGTAATTTACTAGATGCCAGTAAATTTGATTTGTTCTTCTTCTCAGAAAATAATTTCTCGAATATATTACCTGTTAACTTGCTATTTAAAAGCTGGATTTTTATATTCTTTTCTATATTTCTAAAAAAATTATCTTTTTTTGTTAGAATCGAAAATACTATACTTGTTTCTTTCCAAGACTTATATTCTCTGCCTTTATTGTCTTTATTTATAGACACATTAAAAATTAAGCTGTGTTTTGCTAAGCTCTTTAGCTTTGAAAACCAACCTACAATTGCACTAGACTTCAATGACTTTTTAAACTCCATTTTATTCCACAACCTTAATCCAGTTAATTTGTCCTTTTAATCTATAAAAATCTGATTCAATAAATATAATTTTACCTTGTCTTAACTCCTGATTTCCTAATTTATAGCTCATATTATCATAGAGCATATCGCCAACAACAACTATATTTGCTATCTCCATTGATGGATCAATAGAAATAACTTTTTCGCCGTTAAAATTCAAATTAGTTGAATACACTGGCTCAATCTCAACTTCTTTTATATAAGAATCAAGATATTGTTTTACTTCCCCAATTCGATCTCCCTCTTTTATTACATCTAAATAACCAGCATCCATTAATATTGATGCGCTAAACTCTACTTTTACTTTTTCAGCTGAAGAACCAATATCTTGAAGCTCTTTCCCCATAATTTTGATCCCTGATAAGAATATCAAAAATACAATAGCTAAAATAAAAACAAAATCTAATATATTTATCTTGTTAAATAATTTTCCTTCTTTATTTATCATCTTCATTGTGCCACCTCAATATGCTTTATCTCACTAAGAGCTTCAAAATCTGTTGTTTTAAGTATAAAGCTAAGTCCTACCTTTATTTCCTGGCCACCTAAATCTATATAAGGACCTGAACTTACTGCATTTGCTTTTATAAGAGCAACTAAAGTTCTTTCATATTCATCTTCATAATATTTTATTTCTCCATCTGGACCTACTTGTGTCTTCCAACTTGGATTAACTACAAACTCAACAATCTCTGCATCTTGTAACTTGTACTGAGAAAAAATCTTATCACCTATTTTAAGTTGAGTAATTACATCATCATTTAGTTCCTCTGCTTCAACGGTTATTAATATTTCTCTTTTATTTGATACTTGATTATTCTCTCTATTTAATATTTTGTCCCTATTTAGAAATCCTACAGCTGCTAAAACTATTACTAGAATTATAGCTGTATCAATCCAATTCCACTTTCTTTTCATCCTTTATTCTCCTCTATTTCAATAAATTAAGCTGCGTTGTAAATATTTCTGCAAGCTTTTTTGTTTGTGCTTTTCTACTGTATTTTTCAATTTCTGCAATGTCCTTATTATACACAATATTATTATTTAGCCAGTTCTTATAATAATTTACTAAAGCACTCATTATTCCTTCAATATTTTCAGGATCAACTACAACTCCGGTCTTTGTTTCTCTAATAACATCTGCTGCCACACCATCTTCTGGTACAATAGCTAATATTTGTCTATTTGCCCTTATATATTCAAATATCTTACCAGTATAAAAATTTCTAGAACCTTTACCTTTTCCTATAACTAATAAAATAATATCAGAATTAAATAGCATTTGAATACTCTCTTTATGAGCTAGATAACCATATGATCTAATTACTCCTTCAAGACTATATGCTTTTGAATATGATTCTATTACTTTATCATAAATATTGCCAACAATCCTTATTTCTAAATGATTTTTATCAATCTGTTCATTATCAATTGCAAGCTTTAAACCGTCTAAAAATTCATCTAGATTCCTACGCCCATATAAAGAACCCGTATATGTTATAACAAACTTTTCATCTCCATCTCTTTTATCTATAGCCTCACAGAAGTCTTTTTCATCATACCCATTAGGGATAAATGTAGAATTTTTATGTAAGTCCGCGTTATCTTTTAGAAAACCTTCTAACATAAGAGGCGTATTGGTAATAAAATAATCACAACTATTTGTAACTTCAAGCTCTTTCTTTTTTTCAGCCTTAAACTTTAACCTTTTAAAAAAACTATCTCTATGGTAAGGATTGTTTGTCCATTCATCTCGAAAATCAACTACCCACCTAATATTTTTCAATTTTTTTCTTAGGTAAAGCCCCATCAAATGAGAACTGTAAGGAAATGATGTCGTGTAAATTATTTCAATTTTTTCTTTTTTGATTATCTCCAATACCTTATCTCGATTAAAATAATACCAAAACAGCTCTGAATCTGGTGATAAAATCCTTGTTCCTATAAATTTCATTGGGAGCTTCAATATTCCAGTCTTATTTATAAAATCATATGCCTTTAAGCGATATATTTTTATATCATGTGGTATCTCCTGAAGTAGACTCTGATCAGATAAGCCTCCCATATGTTTTTTTGTAACCACAATAGGCTCAAAATCAAACTCTCTAAGGTATTTAACAAATTTAGTTGTCCTTTGTACTCCTGCCCCTCCCATTGGAGGAAACTCATTTGCAATAATTAAAACTTTATTCATATTAACCTCTACCAATTATATTTACACGGAACCCATTCTCTATCAACTCTTTTTCATTTAGAAAATTTCTTGTATCATAAACTACTCTGTTTTTCATTAGTCTTCCTAGACTTTCAAAATCTAAATCTTTATACTCTAAATGATTTACTCCAAGTACAATTAATTCAGAGTTTTTTACAGCTTCTTCTAAATCATCAACTAGAATATCTTTGTACTTAAAAATATCTCTTTTAGCATGTGGATCATGTACTGCTAATTCAAATTTGGTGTCTTCTCTTAACTTATCTATTAATTTTATTATTGGACTTTCTCTTGTATCATCTACATTTGGCTTATATGTAACTCCAAGTATAGTTATTTTCCCTTGTGTCGAATCCATTAAACTTTCTATTTTTTTCATTACCCTATTAGGAGTATTGTCATTTATTTCTCTAGCTTGTCTAATTAATTTTGCTTCGGGTTGACCTTCAATTACAAACCAGGGGTCAACTGCAATACAATGTCCACCAACCCCAGGACCTGGCTGATGTAGATTTACCCTAGGATGTTTATTCGCAAATTTAATAACCTCCCAAGCATTTATTCCCATATTTTCTGATAGTATTGCAAGTTCATTTGCCAAGGCAATATTTACATCTCTAAATGTATTTTCCATTAATTTTGTCATTTCAGCTGTCTTAGAATCGGTTGTAAATATCTCACCTTCAACAAAAACCTCATAAATTTCTTTTACTAGCTGAGTAGACTTTTCATTTATCCCACCTATTATCCTATCATTTTCAACGAGTTCTTGGATAATCTTTCCGGGTAATACTCTTTCAGGCGAATGAGCCACAAATAACTCTTCTCCTACTATAAGACCTGATTTCTCTAATATAGATACTACCACATCTTCAGTTGTTCCTGGAGGAGATGTAGATTCAAGTACTACAATGTTCCCTTTTTCCAAAAAAGGTACTATGGCCTCCACAGCCATTTCTACATAGCTTATATCTGCAGTCTTATCCGCTTTTATTGGAGTAGGCACTGAAATAATAAAGACGTCGCTCTTTTCAAAATTATTTATACCCCTTAATTTTCCACTCTCCACTACTTCCTTTACAAGCTCATCTAATCCAGGTTCTTCTATAATAATTTTACCTTTATTTAATGATTCCACAACTCTTTTGTTTATATCATATCCCAAGACATTTAAACCTTTCTTAGCCATTACTGCTGCTGTCGGAAGCCCAATATAACCAAGTCCTACTACTGTAATTTTTTTGTTCATATCCTATATCCTCCATTTTTTAAAAACATTATTGTATATTGTAATCTCCTCGTACCATTATAAATGTCTTATCCTTGGTTATAAACATTCCTCTTCCATCGTCTCTAGGTATTATTAGCAAATGATTATCGGGTACTGACTTGCCATCCCCTATATCAACGCCCGAAGTAACATCGGATAACCCACCTGACGGTGATGTTATTGCAAGTGCATTGCCGCTTCTTTTAATAAATTCTGTTCCACTTTTACCAATTATGGACTGTCCATTTTGAAGTTCAACCACAACAAGATCGTTCCCGCTACTACTAGGTGTCTGAAATGAAATGTTCTTTATTTTTTCATCTATGTAACTTTTAAGTTCATCAATTTTTATATTCAGATAACTAAGTGAAATTACAGGATCTGACTCACTCCCTGGCTCTGAAAATACAATACCTGATGTTAATAAAACTCCTGCTAAACCTAATGCAACAATAGTTTTTTTAAGTTTCATCTAAATCACTCCTTCTATTTTATTTATAAATGTTCAAAGTTAACCATCTCTCATTATACTATACTCATACAAAAAAAATAAGCATTAAGTTTAATGCTTATTTTTTTACTCTTTATTTTTATTATGTATGTAGGATTTAAAAATTTCCCAATCCAATGCTTATCTTGAGAGCATCATCAATACCTCTCATTAATTCATCATCAAATCTGCCTATTTTTTCTCTAAGTCTTTTTTTATCTATGGTTCTTATTTGTTCGAGCAAAACTACTGAATCTTTTGGTAGTCCAAAATCTTGTGCAGTTATTTCTACATGTGTAGGCAGTCTTGCTTTATTAATCTGAGAAGTGATAGCCGCAACAATTACAGTTGGACTGTATTTATTACCTACATCATTTTGTATTATCAAAACCGGCCTCACTCCACCTTGTTCAGAACCAATAACTGGGCTTAAATCAGCATAATATAAGTCTCCTCGTTTAACTATCATAGATTATCATTCCCCAATCTATGCTCATAGCAAACCAAGTCATATACATCTTCCTCTAAGCCTATTTCGGAAAGGGTTATATTTAATTGATTCACTTCAAAATACCCCTTCATAAATTCCCTGTATTTCCTACAATGAAATTCGCTTCTATGACATAACGCAACAACCTTATCAAACAACTCAAGATTATCTTCGATAACCATAGGGAGCTTTATTTCTCTTATGCTCATTTTTAACCCCCCTTTATTCATTTCTTAGAGAATTACTAGGTTTAATTTATTATATCCTTAATTTAAAAACGCTGTCAACAATTCATTGGCTAATCAAGTAAATAATCTACTGTTTTTACTACATTGCCTCCTTTAACATATACCCTTGGTAACCTTCTACCCATCATGCAAATAATTTCATAGTTAACTGTACCAAGTTTTGTTGCGACTTCATCTACCTGTGGATAATCAGAATTCCCAACACCAAAAAAAACAACTTCATCTCCGATTTTAATATCATCCAATCCTGTAATATCAAGCATTAACTGGTCCATACAGATTTTTCCAGCTATAGGGACTATTCTGTCTCCCACATAAGCTTCTGCTTTTCCTGTCAATATTCTTGTATACCCATCAGCATAACCTATTGGAACTGTAGCGATTTTGGATTCTTTTTCTGTAGTAAATAAATGACCGTAACTAATTCCTGTCTCTTTCGGAACTATTTTTATATTTGATATAACTGCTTTTAATGTCATGGCTGGCTTTAGATCAATTCTTTCCTTGATAACTTCATCAGAAGGATAGTAGCCATATAAAATAATTCCTGGACGTACAATATCTAAATTATATTCTGGTATATCAATTATTGCAGCTGAATTGGATACATGTTTTATTAGGATATTTACACCCTTTTTATCTAATTCTTCAATAACCCACTGGAATCTCTTGTATTGAATCTCGGTAAAAGTCTTATCAACTTCATCGGCCTTAGCAAAATGAGTAAAAATTCCTTCTACTTCAATGTTCTTTAGTTCTATTATTTTTAATATATCTTCTATTGAATCATCTTCTGGTAAAAACCCAAGTCTACCCATCCCAGTATCTATTTTTAAGTGAATCTTTACATTTTTGCCCATTTCTTTAGCTTTTTCAGATAATACTACAGCATCTTCAAATCTATATATAGATTGAATTAAATCGTGTTCTACTACATTTACCATCTGCGAGTTTGGTGTGTAATTCAGAATTAATATAGGCTCTTTTATACCTGCTTTCCTAAGCTCAATCGCTTCGTTTAATAAAGATACCGCAAAGCGTTTAGCTCCAATGTCTTTATAAAGTTTTGCAAGTTCTACTGAACCATGTCCATAAGCATTTGCCTTAATAACAGGCATTACTACGGTATCCTTCTTTACAATTCTTTCAATTTCTCTGAAATTATGAGCCAAATTATCTAGGTTAATCTCCACATAAGTTGGCCTTACATTTGATAAAAAATCCATAGGAACCTCCTTAATTTTCAATACTTATATTATACTCCTATTACCTCCTCTTTAACAAGTCAAAGCTAGTCTTCTACTACATAAACAGTTGCCCCTGCAAGAGAATCTATTATATCTGAAGCTATCATCCCATACTCGCCTTTTTTATCTCTAGCTATATCTCCAGCAAGACCATGTACATATACTGCCAAAACACAAGCTTCATAAGGGTCTCGAAACTGAGTTAAAAAACTTCCCGTAATACCAGCTAAAACGTCTCCACTACCAGCTGTTGCCATCCCTGGATTCCCAGTATGATTAATATATAATCTATCTCCATCAGTTACAATAGTTTGATGTCCCTTTAATATAGTAATAGCACCATATTCATTAGAAAACTTCTTAGCATAACTTTCTTTATTATTTTGAATTTCATCAATAGTTGTGTCAAAAAGTCTAGACATTTCTCCTAGGTGAGGGGTTATAATCGTTATATATTTTCTATTTTTCAGAATTTCTTTATTATTAGCTAATATATTCAATGCATCCGCATCAATTACTATGGGATTCGTAAAATTCAAGATACAATCCTCTACAATCTCTCTCTGTAGTTTCCCAGTTCCAAAACCGGGACCTATCACCAAAGAATCTAAACCTTTCAGAGCTTTTTTATAAACAGATAATTCATCTGCTTCTTTAGTAATTAATTCTGTAGCTTTTATATTTAAATCCCTTGCAAGTTCCTTTTGTAAAATAGCATAAACCAATCCAGCTCCAGATCTTAGTGCCCCATATGAGCTTAGATACACTGAACCTAACATCCCAGGGCTTCCACCTATAATCCCAATTCTACCGTAATCACCCTTATGTGATTCCAGAGTTCTTTTCTTTAATCTATAGGGCATATTCTCCTGTATGACATATTTTTTATTTTGTTCTCCAATAGCTATTGCCACAGAGTAATCATCTTCATTTGAAATTGATATATCTATATTCGCTATTCCTAACTTTTTTGTTATTACTTTCCCATTATCGGATAAATCAATATAAGGCCTACCTAATAAATCATGCTTTGTTATTATATCTTTCCAAGAAAGTTGTCCTATCCCCGTTCCCATAAGCTTTGAAACTGCTTCTTTTGCTGCAAACAAACCAGCTATAGTTCCAATATTATCATTTTTATCCTTTATATATTCTTGTTCATCTGTTGTAAATATTCTGTTATAAAAGCTTTCTTTGTTTTTTTGTATAATCTTTTCTATTCGCACGTTTTTTATAATGTCTATACCAGTTCGAACATTCACTTTATCACCCTTTTTAAAAATATCTTTAGTTTAATATATTATAATCCCAATATATCGGGATACTCTTCTAAAAACTCACTAAAAGTATCAAAAACTATATCAGAAACCTCTTCAATCTCATCCCAATCTGATCTAGCTGATTCTTCCCTAATGGCAGCTATTTTAATTCCACATTTATTTCCAGCCTTAATTGAATGTAATGCATCCTCAAATAACCAAATATTATCGGGTTCAATTTCTAATTGTTCTATAATGATTTTGTAAAACTTTGGATCAAATTTTTCTATTCCAACTGCTTTGCATGTTTGAAAAATTTCAAAATAATCATAAATTCCAAGCCTTTTAGATGCAGCTTTAGATAACCAATCTGCTGTTGCAGTTGCTGCAACAATCCTAATTCCAATTTCACTCATTTTTTGAAGAAGCTCTTTTGCTCCTGGTTTAATCTCTATTTCCTCAAAATAATATTTCTTTAGCATTTCCTCCATCTGATTATTTATCTCATCTGGTGTTTCTGATAAATTATACCTTTCTTTTAAGACATCACAAGATTCTCTTAAACTGTACTCCTTTAAATTTTCTCTTATATCTAATGGAGCTTCAATCCCTTTATCTAATAAATAATTATAGGCTAATTTTTCCCACACCCACATTGAATCGAATAGTGTTCCATCAAGATCAAATATTGCAACTCTCATTTTCTCACCCTTTTTCATAATCTTAATATTATAATACCATATTTTATCTAATAGTTTAATGTAATGCACCTTTCTGATATAATAAGAGTATCGAAATAATCAAGGAGGGGTATAATGAAATTTTTACTAGAAAAAGGCGGAGATATAGAAGTAATTTTGGCTTTTAAGGGGATGGAGACCTGTGATAAAGCTCCTGAGCTATTTGAATTTATAAAAGGAAAGGAATTATTTAAAGGAGATGTAGGAGAAGTTTACAGCTATATTTCTATAAAGGATGATTCTAAAATATTTTTAGGTTTAGGAGAAGAAGAAAAGCTTGACTATGCAACACTTAGGAAAGCATTTTTTAAACTTGGTAAAGAAACACAAAAACAGAATATATCTAGCATCGGATTTTATGTACCACAGTTTGGTAATAGATGCTATGGCAAGACAAATAAAGCGATTTCAGAAGGACTTCTTCAAGCTCAATATGATTTTAACAAGTTCAAAAGTAATAAAAAACCTGTAGTTAATTTAACTTCTGTATATTTAGATATTGTTGAAGGCGAATACGATAAGGTACTATCTGTTATTAAAGAAACTGAAACCTTAGTTGAAGGTATATTTTTAGCTAGAGACTTAGTCAATGAGCCAGCTATAACTATGTATCCTGAGGTTCTTGCAAAAGCAGCTTATGATAGATTAACCCCACTTGGCGTAGAAGTTACTATTTTCGACAAACCGCAAATTGAGGAAATGAAGATGGAAGCTTTTCTTTCAGTTTCAAGAGGCTCAGCGAAAGACCCTAAATTTATTGTTATGAAATATAACGGAAATCCAGATATCAAAGATAAACTTGCTCTTGTTGGTAAAGGCTTAACTTATGATTCAGGCGGATATTCTCTTAAACCAGCTGCAAGCATGGTTACAATGCATTCTGACATGGCTGGAAGTGCAGCTGTAATAGGAGCTATGTATTCAATAGCTAAAAATAAATTAAAGAAAAATGTCGTAGCGATAGTTGCAGCTTGTGAAAATCTTATTTCTGGAGATGCATATAAAACAGGAGATATTATAGGGTCTATGTCTGGAAAAACTATAGAGGTAGAAAATACAGATGCTGAAGGAAGATTAACTCTTGCTGATGCTCTATGGTATGCAACTACAGTTGAAAAAGCTGATAAAGTAATAGATATAGCAACCCTCACAGGAGCTTGTGTAGTCGCTTTAGGAAGTGTAAACACAGGAGCAGTAACAAACAGCGATAAGCTAATGGAAAGCATTAAAACAGCTGCTAAATTGGCTGGAGAGCCTGTATGGGAGCTTCCTCACAATGAAGAATACAAAGAATTATTTAAAAGTCATTTTGCAGATCTAAAAAATACAGGTGGTAGAGCAGCAGGTGCAATAACAGCCGGGATGTTCCTTCAAGAGTTTGTAAATGATACACCTTGGGTCCATTTGGATATTGCTGGAACATCATTTTTATCTGAAGATATGGGATATTTACCAAAAGGTGCAACAGGAGTTCCTGTAAAAACTTTATTTTATTTAGCTAAAGATATGTAGAAAAGCAATGCACAATTCACAGATCACAAATCACAATTAAAAGATTAAAGATTGAAAAACCAATTAAATGATACGTAGGGATTAGCTTTGACCGCTCGAAAAGAAAATACTCTTCTTTGTTACACTCAGATGAAAGCTTAGCTGAAGAGTATTAAAAATTTATAAATGCCAACAATAATACCTACTAGGGATATTAAATTCTTAGTAGGTATTATTTCTCTTTGGGGTATATTAAGTTTCCATCTTTTTCTATAGCTTTTGCACCATACATATTTAACTCATATTTTATTATTTTAGCTTCACTCATTATATGAAATACATTTAATCCCCTTGAAACTAAGGTATTTGAAACTAGTAGCCTGTGACATCTCCATGGCAAAGTCTCAACACGCATATAGCATACTCGCTCTTTGGTTGCAATTTCTATTAGCTCTCTAATCACATCTTTGTATTCTTCAGTTAAAGTATAAACTGCATATTTTTTAAATACCTGTTGTCTCCAACCATTAACTAATTCTTCATCTACATTTTAAATTTTTACCCTTCGTCCACCTAATTTAGCCATATGAATATATTTAATTCTGTTCTCAGAAATCCAAATCTCCATATTTTTTTATTAAATTTAGGCACATATTTACTACCTAGATATAAGCGAATATCAATTAAGGTCTCAATCTCATATGTTTTAAGAATTGAAATAAATTCTTCCGCATTGTGTCTAGAATGTCCAAATATTAAAAAATCCAGATCATTTGACCTGGATTTATCTATTTTTTTAATGCTCCACCTATCAGCCCTATAATCGCAAAAATAGTGTAATAACCTGCACTCGTAATATTATTTCCTGTTAATTCTCTGATTCCAGTTATTAAAAGTGAATCTGCACCAAATATAGAAACCACCCAACCTATTACAAGTCCAAATATAAGTCCACCTAGCATACATGCACCTCCCAAATTAATTATACTATGATTATAATATCAGATTTTAGGAGATAAATCTATTTAGATAGTCCATTGGCCATGAATTATTCCCACTAGGTGCCATGCATTATTATGCTGTTCAAATGCTAATACTAAGCTACTCCAGTCCATTCCCTGGTATTGTGGGTCAAAACCTGTAAAATGAAATTCTACGAATTGATCATTTGGATATACTTGAGAGAAATTATTAATCATATTTCCTGTTCCAATAGGGTAATTATTACCATACATATGCGGATTTGCATAGTCTTCATCGTAAATAAATTCATCATAATAATCATCGAAAACCAAATTTATTGGGTCTCCAGAACCATCATATTCTCCCCAAAGGTAAAGATTTGGATTCCCAGATAAATTTTGAAACTGAGATGCTTGAAAAACTTGATCATTTTGTATATTTATATAACTATAAGGGCTAAATCTTACGCCCATATTTGGATGAACATATACATTAAGATCAGAAAAATTTTCAGCTTCAATAAGTTCTATTACATCAAGTGCAACTGTCATTAATGAATCGCCAGGAACAGGACCTATTGATAATGGGGTTGAATCCTCCTCATCCTCTATTTCTTTGATTTGCATTTCTAAATCTTGTATTTTTACATTTAATTCATCAATCACTTCTTCTTTATCAGAAAGCTGTGTCTGCAAAGATTCAACCTTATTGTTATCTACAGGTTCTGAAGGTGTACAACTTGCTAACACCAAAACAAATGCTAGCAACATTCCAATAATTAATTTTTTATTTTTTGTCATAAACTCACATCTCCAATCTTATTTACTTTATATTTACCCATATTTATGCATATCAATATTTCAATAAAATTACAACAACAAATCCGTATTCTTAATCTTGAGTATTTTCACATATATCTACCCATTCTGCATCTGTTACCTTTTGCAAATAATCCACATCTATTTTCAAGCATGCATTTACATCTCCTGCCGCTGGATATACAAAATCATAAACTTTCAAAGATTCATCTAAATATATTTTTAATGGTTTGCTAAGACCAAACGGGCAAACTCCACCTACAGGATGCCCTGTTGCCTCTAAAATTTCATCAGCTTTAATAAATTTTGCTTTTTGCTTAAACTGATCTTTAAATTTTCTATTATTTAATTTTACGTCACCTTTTGTAAGTATAATAATATCTTCATCTTTAAGTCTAATAGCCATAGATTTTGCGATTCTACCAGGCTCAACTCCCAAGGCTTTAGCTGCAAGCTCAACTGTTGCTGTGCTCTCTTTCATCTCTAAAATATTCACATCTATATTTTCATTTTCTATATGTTTTTTTACAGTCTCTAATGTCATAATCTACACTTCCTTCATTTGTTTTCTATCAAACCTCTATTATAGGCATCTTCTATCATAGCTTCTACAAACTGCCAAAGTTTATCCGAAGATTCTTTCACAGGCGCTATTCTTTTATAGATATCTTCTTTATCAACTCCAAACTTTTTCCAAGTTCCTCCTCCATTATGGTAATTACTAAGCATTGGTTGAAGTCTATCCATTGATGCAGCAAATAGAGCCTCCGGAGTTTTCATCTCTTCAAATTCATCCCAAAGCGCCCTAAACTCGAGTGCCTTTTCTTCTTTAAGCATTCCAAATATTTTATCTGCAGCCATCAGTTCCCTATCTCTCTTATCTTCATTTCCCTTTTTATCATAACAGAATGTATCTCCTGCATATAGTTCAACAAGATCATGGATTAAGAGCATTTTAATAACTTTTTTCTCATCTATTTCTTCGTTAGCATATTCATTTAACACCATAGTCATAACCGATATATGCCATGAATGTTGAGCATCATCTTCTCTTCTGTCTTCTTCTATTATACTAGTTTGCCTTAGTATCGATTTCATTTTATCCAGCTCTACTATAAATTCCATATCCTTTAGTAGTCTATCATTCAAAATTACCAACTCCTTTTAAATAAATTATTACTTATATTCTAACATATTCTAAGAATTCCTTCTCTAATAAAAAATATTTTAAAAAAATTGTTGACAAATATCATCATGACCTTTATTATTGTATTTAATACATAAAAGCGTTGAAGGAGAGAAACATATCGAGGCAATTTATAGAGAGTCGGTAAGGGTGGAAACCGATAATAGCCAGATGTGATATATACACTCCCAAGCAGATTCGCCAAAATTTTTAAAGTAGGTGAATCCGAAAACCCATCGTTATAAGGGATAGGACTGTTAGGTCCGATAAGTGATGACTTTGTCATAATCTGGGTGGTACCGCGTGAGAATAATCTTTCGTCCCTGTGAATCTAATTGATTCATAGAGATGAGAGATTTTTTTATTTTTAAAATTTAAGGAGGAAGACAAAATGAAAAAGAGCAATTTATTTAAAATTATTTTAGTTATACTAAGTATTATGGTTTTTACTGGATGTAATGCTAATGAGGCTACTCCGGAGCCAACTCAAAAGTTAGTTATTGGTATCAATCAGCTTGCAGAACATCCCGCACTTGATGATGCCAGAGAAGGCTTTATAGAAGGGTTAAAGGAATTGGGAATTGATGCAGAAATAGTATACCAAAATGCGCAAGGGGACATTCCTACTTCATTAGCAATTTCTCAAGGTTTTGTAAAAGACAATGTTGATCTTATATATGCAATTGCTACACCAGCTGCACAAAGTTCAAAGCAAGCAACTTCTGATATCCCTATATTATTTAGTGCAGTAACAGATCCACTTGAAGCTGACTTAGTGGATTCAGTAGAAAGCCCTGGAGGAAATATAACAGGCACAAGTGATGCATCTCCAATGAAAGAACAATTAGCATCATTTCAAAAGTTAGACCCTTCCATTAAAAAAATTGGAATTTTATTTAATACAAGCGAGAGTAATTCAGATACACAGATAGAAATGGCAAAATCATTTGCTCCTGAATTGGGATTAGAAATAGTAGCAGTTGGAATATCTAATATAAATGATATCCCACAGGCAATGGATTCAATTATAAAAGATGTAGATGCAATATATACGATTACAGATAATATGGTAGCTTCAGCAATTGCTATAGTAGCTAATAAAGCAAATGCTGCTAAAATGATTACAGTAGGCGCTGAAGGTTCTCATGTAGAAGGCGGAATACTTGTATCAGATGGTATTAGTTACTTTGGCCTTGGTAAACAGACTGCATCTATGGCTAAATCGATTCTTGTTGATAAAAAATCTCCAGCTGATATTCCTTCAGAGTCTGGAAAGGAAACCACAGCAGTATTTAATCAAGCAACCGTAGATATATTAGGATTGAGTTTAGATAATGAAGTGTTTAAAGGAGCAACACCAGTAGGAGAATAAATAGCAGCTTAGGAGGTAGGATATGAACGCATTGATTATTACATCCATTGAGCAAGGACTGATTTTCGCAGTCCTTGCCATGGGAGTTACACTAACTTATAAAATACTTGATATTGCAGATCTTTCAGTTGAAGGAACCTTCCCTTTAGGTGCTTTTGTATATGCGAAATTTTTAATTCTTGGAGTTTCACCAATAACTTCATCACTATTAGCTTTTGGTTATGGTGCTATAGCAGGACTTTTAACTGCATTATTATTCGTAAAATTTAAAATAAAGCCTCTATTATCTGGTATCCTTACAATGACTATATTATATTCAGTCAATCTTAGATTAAATGGAAAAGCAAATATACCATTATTTAAATACGATTCAATTTTTATGGATATTCCCAAATGGATAATACTATCTATTATAATTTTAGTAATAAAACTTCTTTTAGATTTATTTTTAAAGACAGAAATTGGTTATCTTCTAGTTGCAACTGGTGATAATGAGGTTCTAGTTCGCTCATTAGGAAAAAATAGCAATATCTATAAAATAGCAGGTCTTATGTTATCAAATGGTCTAGTTGGAATGAGCGGCGCCCTTATGGCACAATATCAAGGTTTTGTTGATATAACGATGGGAAGTTCAATTATAATAATGGGTTTAGCTTCTATTATAATCGGCGAAACAATCAGAAAAAATTCATCTTCCTTATCTTTAACTACAAGAGCAATAATAGGTGCAATGGCATATAAGTTAATTGGAGGAATAGCAATAGACTTAGGTTTAAAACCAACTGACCTTAGAGCAATAAGTGCAATTATAGTTATTTTATTTATTTCTTACAATAATTTTTCAACTCCATTTATTCAAAGCTTAAAAAAGAAAAGAGGTAAGACTGATGCTAAAAATAAAAAACCTTTACAAGACTTTTAATATAAATACAGAATATAAAGCAAATATATTTGATGACTTTAACTTAACAATCGAAAAAAACACTTGCACTTCAATCGTTGGTGCAAATGGTTGTGGAAAAAGTACACTTTTAAATCTAATTAGCGGTAACCTCATGGCTGATAATGGAAGCATAATAATAAATAATCACGATATAACAAAACTTCCTGAAGAAAAAAGATCTCTTTTTATAGGCAGGGTTTATCAAAATCCTTCAATGGGTGTATCTCCAAGTCTTACTATTTTAGAAAATTTATCTTTAGCTAATAAAAAAGGTGAAAACTTCTCATTAAAAAAACTTATCCAGAAAAAAAATATGGATAAGTATATTGAAATGCTATTAGATTTAGACCTTGGCCTTGAAAATAAATTAAACACACAAGTTAAGTTTCTATCCGGTGGACAACGTCAAAGTCTTTCTCTTATAATGGCAACTATGAAACTCCCTGATATATTATTGCTAGATGAGCATACCGCAGCCCTAGATCCAAAGACATCTCATGTAGTTATGCAGAAAACCCAGGACTTGCTAGAAAAGCACAATATAACCACAATTATGGTTTCACATCATATGGGAGATGCAATAAAATATTCTCAAAGATTGATAATGCTTGATAAAGGCGAAATAGTGTTGGATAAAGCAAGTATAAATGTAACTGAAACAGAATTATTGGAAATATACAGATCTAAGTTTGAGGAGCGAATAGCGTAGGCACAATGCACAAATCACAGTTCACGATTCACAATGAAATGATTAAAGATTAATTATAAGATATGTATGGGAGTAGCTTACTCTCATGAAATAGAAAGGATCCTTCATTAATTTTTTTAATCACAAGAGTTTGTCATCCTGAGTATAACGAAGAATCTTATCTTTTTAATTTCCAAAGACTTATAGATTTCTCAACAAGTTCGGATAAGTAGTGAACCCAAATCAGGTCTTTGATTTTGCGTTCATCAATTAGTTTCTTCACCTAATGACATTTTTTTGAAAACCTAAGATCGCCCCTACGCATTTCATTGTAATTTGTGATTTCTTTTTCAATTGTGATTTGTGATTTGTGAATTGTAAATTGCTTTATATTCTTTCTGCCTTCTTAACGCTTCTCCTAATCCATATTGTTTTGTCCAACCGAAAATAATAGGTACGCTAAGGCTTAGTTCTTTGTAAATGCTAGCATTTTCTGCAAAAGCTTCTTCTGTTAAAATTACTAGTCCTTCTTTATTGGTTTTTAACCAAAAAATAAGAGCTTCTTCATCTTCTTTGGAAAGTACTTCACTTACTATAAGCACAGGTTCTACCCCATGTTTTCTAAGCATCCTCATTACTTCTTGCTTTAAAATCCAATTATCTTCATCTTGTGGAAAGCCTAAATTCATTATCATAGCTTTTAAACCTAATTTAGAAAATCTTTCAAGTAAAGCCTCTTCTTCTAGTACTGTATTCCAGTTTCCATGTGATATATATGTTCTATTTAAACTCTTTTCTTCTAATATATTTAAAAGTTTTTTCAGTCTATCTTTGTCAGCCCATATATCTAAATCTTTTAAAAAAATTCCATTGTTAGGATTATTTTTTATATCCTCAGTTATTTCTTCTTCTTTTCTTAAAATACCTTCGGTTTTTCCTAAAATTATATCTTCATTAAAATCTATCCTTTCGATAGAATGAATCTCTATAACAGAAGGATGTTGAAGGAAATAATAGTCTTTAGAATATTCACTTGAAAGACTTCTTAAAGGCTTATTTAAAGGTTTAGATAAAAGTTCATCTACACTTTCTACGTTTCTTTTAATTTCTTCTATGCTTCTATCAACTTGAATTCCAATTAAGGTTTCATTAAATGACTCTACAGCATTATCTTTATATAAAAAATCTATATAAGGAGATTTAAAATTATCTGTTAACTCGCCTAAAAGTGCTGTGTAAGATCTTGGTGTAATCTCTTTAGTTAAGGAAGCTTGTTTTGATATAATATCTCCTTGTTCTTTTTCTGCAAAAAATACAACTAAATCTGGATCAATGTCTAAAAGTTGCTTTTTATAGGAAGCATTTTCTAATTCCATGTCAATAAAATCTAATTGGACTTTATCTTTTATGAAAGGCTGGATTTGATTTGCAAGGTACAATAACTCAATTGGTTCTTTATATCTTATTGGCAAAAAATATTTTTCTTTATTACTTAATCCAGATTTTATAAATAATACTTTCATCAGATATCTCCCCTTATTTCATGTATTTACTATATTATAACCTATTTATCCATCTTTTTCACATCATTTTATACCATTGACTTCGAACATGTGTTCTGTTATTATTAACTCACAAGCTAATCTTAAATGAGGTGTCTCAAATGTCAAGAATCGTATTTCATATAGATGTTAACTCTGCCTATCTCTCATGGGAGGCTTCTTCTAACCTCCAAATGGGTTCTAATATTGATCTTAGAGATATTCCATCAATAGTTGGAGGCGACAAGGAGAAAAGGCATGGAATTGTCCTTGCCAAATCTATCCCTGCAAAAAAATATAATATTCAAACAGGAGAAAGCATCTATTCTGCTCTAAAAAAATGTCCTTCGCTAGTTATAGTCCCCCCACACTACGAAAGATATATGAAAGCTAGTAATGCAATGGTGGAGTTTTTAAATGCCTACTCTCCTAAAATTCAAAGATATTCTATAGATGAGGTTTTTATGGATTATTCCCATATGGACAGACCTTTTATGGAAACTGCTGAAGAAATAAGAACAAATATAAAAAAAGAATTGGGTTTTACTGTAAATATTGGGATTGGTCCAAATAAACTATTAGCAAAAGTAGCTTCTGATTTCGAAAAACCAGATAGGATACATACTCTTTTTAAAGATGAGATTTATGAAAAAATGTGGCCACTGCCTGTAGAAGAACTTTTTATGGTAGGCTCAAGAACTAAAAAAAAATTAAATGACAGAGGTATATTTACAATTGGCCAACTTGCAAACTTAGATAAAGGCTATATCTATTCTTGGCTTAAAAAGCCAGGAATCCTTATCTGGGAATATGCCAATGGAATAGAAGAAACTCCTGTTAGAATCGATTCCTGCCCTGTTAAATCGGTTGGAAACTCAACTACCCTTCCATTTGATGTAGAAACAAAAGAAGAAGCCTACAAAGTTCTACTTGGGATTTCCGAAATGATTGGTCTGAGGTCCAGAGATCTTAAAATGTGTGGATATGTTGTTTCAATTTCAATTAAAAATTATCTGTTTTTTTCATATTCTCACCAAAAAAAATTAAATGTGCCAACGGATTCAACCAATAAAATTTATTACACTGCAAAAAAACTATTTGATGATATGTGGCAAAAAGAACCGATTAGACATTTTTCGATAAATTTATCTGAACTTGTTTCAAGCGAATTTTTCCAACTATCTTTTTTAGAACCCTTAGATAAAAAAAATAGTACTTTGGATAAGACAATTGATAAGCTTCGTCTTAAATTTGGTCAAAATTCTATTCAAAGATCTTGCTTTTTATATTCTGGAATAGACCCAATTATTGGAGGAGTTGTCGCTGAAGAAAGCTATCCAATGATGTCAAGCATTCTCTAGGAGGATTTGTTATGAAGGTATTAATGAAGCCTATTGAAATAATCGCATGGTTTAAAGAGGAAAGTTTTCCTGTTCCCCTTCGGTTTAGACTAGATGCTGAAGATAAATCAAAGCTGGTTATAAAAATAGATAAGATATTATTTCAAGAAGAAGAAAAATTTGGTGGAAATAAGATGATAGTTTATAGATGTGAAGGAATCGTTCAGAATATAAATAAAATTTTTGAAATTAAATATGATATAGCAACTTGTAGATGGTTTCTATTTAAAATATAGCGTGTCTATAATCTAACAAGACTCTCTTTAAATTTTCTAAAGAGAGCCTTGCTTTTCTATTTATCTTTGTGACTTGTCATAAGGAATTCCTTCTGCTTTAGGAGCCCTTGAATGTTTAGATGAAAGTGCTAAAACTATCATTGTTGCCAAATATGGTAACATTTTATAGTAGTTTTGATCTATTCCTAGATTATATAAAAATGGTATTAATGATATAGAATAGGCTAAAGTTCTTAAAAATGCAAAGAACATAGCGGCACCTAAAATCCTAAGTGGTTTCCACTGCCCAAATATCATAACAGCAAGTGCCAAGAAACCAAATCCTGCTACTCCCGTATGCCCACTTATATTTCCATCTAATACTCCTACTGAGTAGAAAAATCCTCCAATCCCACCTAATATACCAGATAAGCTTACTCCAGCATATCTCATTCGATAAACATTTATTCCTACTGAATCAGCTGCATGTGGATGCTCCCCACACGCTCTAAGTCTTAACCCAAATTTGGTCTTATACAAAAGTACAATAGCTATTGCTAAAAGAATAAAACCAATAATTACTGTTAAATAGGTGCTTTGAAAAAACAAGGGTCCTAATATGGGTATATCCCCGAGTATAGGAATCTTTCTAATATAGAAACTAATATTAGTTGTAACTCCATCACTTCCAAAAAACATCTTTGAAAACAAGAGAATTACAGCTGGAATTAACATATTTAAAGCTGTTCCTGTAATTACTTGATCTGCTTTCATATTTATAGAAGCAAATGCAAGAAGCAGTGAATAAAGCAATCCAGAAATTGCAGCTACTAACATTCCAAGTAATAAAATAGTCTGAGCTCCCATTCCTGATTTTTGAACAAACAATACAAATAGTGCACCAAAGAAAGCTCCAAAGAGCATTATGCCTTCCAAGGCAATATTTATTATTCCACTTCTTTCACTAAACATACCTCCAAGTGCAACTAATAATAGAGATATTCCAACAGGAAGCATATTTTGAATTAAATAATATACTACATCCATTATTCTGCCTCCTTTGTCAAATTATCATTATCATCAACTATTACATCTTCTTCAATTATTATATCCTCTTCAACTATTTCATCATCATTCTTTTTCCCAACAAGTCTTTTTGCTACTCTAGCTATAGCTGAATTCATAATCATTGCAAATGCTGAAAAATAAATTATTACAGCTATTACTATATCAATAATTTCCGGCTTAAACCCTACCAAGCTAGCAAGAGTTCCACCTCTTTGAATATAGGATATAAATGTCGCTGAAAAAATAATCCCCAGCGGATGTGCATTCCCAAGTAAAGCAACTGCTATACCTGTAAAACCATTTGCTGCAATAATATTAATGGGTTCATAAGTCATGCTACTTCCTGCTATTGCAGAAGGTGCTAAGATTGCAAAAGCACCACCTAATCCTGCTAGTCCTCCTGAAATAACCATAGTTAAAATTATATTTCGCTTACCTTGCATTCCTGCATATTCTGCTGCAAACTTATTATGCCCAGTTGCCTTAAGTTCATAGCCGAATGTAGTTTTTTGGAGTGTAATATAAAGAATTATTGCTACAATTATTGCTAATACAATACCTAAGTTTACATTAGACCCCGCAATACCAAGTGCAGGAATTTGTACCCCTTGATCGATATACCTCGTTCTAGTCAAGGTAGCATTATACATATCTCCATTTGATTGAACTAGCATATCTACGAAATACATCCCTATATAATTAAACATTATAGATGTAATAACTTCATTCACATTTAAAAGTGCTTTAAATATACCTGGTATAAATCCCATTATCATTCCGCCAATCATACCAGCTAGTATTGCAATCATCCAGTGGCTACTACCAGGTAAATCCCACATAAAAGCAACATACATTGCAAAAAACATTCCCATGGTGTATTGCCCTGAAGCTCCTATATTAAAAAGACCCATTTTAAATGCAAATCCTACAGCAAGACCTGTCATAAGAATAGGAGTGGCAAAATAGAATACATCTCCCAATCTTCCTAACCCTCCGACTAAGATATATCTAAAACCTGCCATTGCATTACCAGGATTAGCAATTAACATTATTACAAAACCAAATGCCAATCCTAAAAAAATAGCTAAAAGAGCCGAAGTAAATGAGGAGAATCCTTTTAATTTAGTAATGCTTTTTATATTTAGTTTGTTTTTATTTTTAGAGTTATTCTCCTGCATTGTTTATCTCCTTTTGACCGCTTTTTTTAGCTCCTGCCATATAAAGACCAAGTTCCTGAACACTCGTAGTTTTAGGGTCTAAATCCCCAACTATTTCACCCTCATATATCACAAGTATCCTATCACTTAAATTCATTACCTCATCTAATTCAAGGGATATCAATAATACTGCTTTTCCCGCATCTCTTCTTTCAACTAACCTTTCATGTATATATTCAATTGCTCCAACATCTAATCCTCTGGTCGGTTGAACTGCTACAAGCAACTCGTGTTCTTTGTTAATTTCTCTTGCAATAATAGCTTTTTGCTGATTCCCCCCAGACATACTCCTTACTATCGTGACAGGTCCCTCAGCACTTCTTATATCAAATACATCTATTAACTTATTTGCATACTCTCTTACTTTGTCAAATTTAATAAAATTGGCTCTTTGAAATTCAGGTTGCCAATATCTCTGCAACACTAAATTTTCCTCTAGCGTATAATCTAAAACAAGTCCATACTTATGTCTATCTTCAGGGATATGGCTCATTCCTAATACTGAACGATGTCTGATTGAAGCTTTCGAAATATCTTGACCACACAAAGTTATTTTTCCAGAAACTAGCTTTTCAAGACCTGTCAGTCCATGAACAAACTCAGTTTGTCCATTACCATCTATCCCAGCCAAGCAAACAATTTCTCCTGCTCTTACATCCAATGAAATGCCCTTAACTGCGTTGTTCTTATGAGTCTTTGAGGCAACTACCATGTCTCTTATTGAAAGTACGACATCTCCTGGAGTTTTTTCATCTTTATCAACCGTAAAGTTAATATCTCTACCCACCATCATTTTGGATAACTCTTCCTTGGTTGTTTCTTTTACATCTACAGTTCCAACATATTTCCCTTTTCGAAGTACTGTACATCTGTCTGCAACTTCAACAATTTCATTTAACTTATGTGTGATAAACAAGATTGATTTGCCTTCATTTGCTAAATCCTTCATAATTTGTAAAAGTTCTTTAATTTCCTGTGGTGTTAAAACTGCTGTTGGTTCGTCAAATATTAATATTTCATTATCTTTATAAAGCATTTTTAAAATTTCAACTCGCTGCTGCATTCCTACAGAAATATCCTCAATCAAAGAATCTGGATCTACTTTAAGACCATATTTGTTACTTAATTCAACTACTTTTTCCCTGGCTTGATTCTCTTCAAGAAATCCTTTGTTCGTAGGTTCAACACCTAGTATAATATTTTCTAAAACTGTAAATACTTCTACTAATTTAAAATGTTGATGCACCATTCCAATATTTAGTGCATTTGCATCGTTTGGATTGTTTATCCTTACTTTTTCACCATTTTTCCTTATTTCTCCCTCTTCAGGAATATACATACCAAATAAAACACTCATTAAAGTAGATTTGCCTGCTCCATTTTCTCCTAAAAGAGCATGGATTTCTCCTTTTTTAAGCTTCAAAGTAATATTGTCATTAGCTATAATTCCAGGGAATTTTTTTGTTATATTTAGCATTTCTATAATATAATTATCCACGAGCTAACCTCTTTTTGTTTTATTTTATTTAACTATCTTATTCTTACCCAAACATATAAATTAAATATCAAAATGGAGGAAAACTCTCGCCTTCCCCCATTGACTTTTTTTACATGCATTAGCCAAAAGGCCAGTATAACAGGTAATTATTAAAAAATATTATCTAGTAGTTACAACTACTTTCATTAATCCTAATTGTTCTGTTAATTCAGCTGCTGTTGCAGCTCCAGTAGGATCTACTACTTCAATTTGACGAAGTATACTATCTTCGTTTTCTAATAATTTAGCATATGCTTCATCATAATCCGCTTTAGTAAAGTTTTCAAATCTATCAAAAGCATCAGCGTTTTCATCACCTATAACCATTGTTGGAAGACCAATACCATTATTAGATGCATTGAAAATTGTAGTTTTAGCAGAAAAATCTGACCAGCTATCTGTTTTATATATTGATGCAAGTACATCCATAACTGATGTTGCTAAACCTTTAGTTGCTGATGTTATAACTGTTTCACTATCATATCTTTGGTCTACATCTACACCAATAACTTTACCTTGTGATTCAGCAGCTGCTGCCATAACGCTTTTACCAACTGATCCTCCACAAGCAAAGATAACATCTGCACCTTCTTGATACATAGTTTTTGCTGTAGCTTTGTTACTATCATTCTCATCAAAGTTTCCAGTATAATGATAAGTTACATTGATAGATCCATCAGCCATTCCCAATTCTGTAGCTGCAACTTCAGCACCTTGAAGGTATCCATATCCAAAAGCCTGTACTGCAGGAACTGCCATTCCACCCATAAAACCAAGAGCAGTCATACCTTCTTTAACAGCTGCATATCCAGCTAGGTATCCAGCTTCTTGTTCAGCATATAATATACTAGCTACATTTTCTTTAGTTTCAAATGTCGCATAATCTGCTGTATGAGGTGCTCCATCTAGTAATATAAACTTTACATCAGGATATTTTGTTTGTGCTTCATATACTGGTACTTCAAATAAAAATCCTGGAGTTACAACAACTTTAGCTCCACCTGTAACTGCTAAGTCTATTGCTGCTAAATAACCAGCATCTGAAGCTTCCTCTGGCTTAATATAAGTATGAGAGATTCCTTCTGCCTCTGCAAACTCAACAACGCCTTCCCATGCTCCTTGATTAAAAGATTTATCATCGATATTTCCCTTGTCTGTTATAAGAGCTATCTCGAATCCATCTCCACCATCTGCTCCATCATTTGTACTTGGAGAACAACCTGCTAAACTCATTGTTACTAACATAATTGCCAAAGCAATTGCCAGTATTTTTTTCATCTTTTTTACCCCCTTAGTATTTTCGTGAAACTTGTGCTACTAACTAATTATAACTTTTTACCAACCAGATTACAATATTTATATAGCTTTTAGGCTATATCTTAATTGTAATAAGGACTTTACTCTTTATTGTTACCCTATTTTGGGGTCATATTAACTAATACTTTTTTATATAATACAATTATTAAAAGCATCTCTGAGTTATCATAAAAAAGAGGCCGGCTTCAAGAAAAGAAGTCAACCTCTTTTTAGTTTTACATACTAGATATTTAGATTACATCTCTAGTGATGGGTATATTATTTCTTCCCATTGTTCAAAAGTGTCTTCTAATCTAATATACAAGTGACTATTTATTGATTCTTGCATTGCTTCATAATACCACTTGCTTTCTGCTAAATCAGGGAACATTCTTGCATTTTCTAAAATATTCTCTTTGTGAACTCTTCTTTCTAGAACATTATTTACAAGTGTTACAAATTCAGCTCTTGTAATTTCTTGATCTGGTTTGAAACTTCCATCTGGATAACCATTTACCCAACCTTTTTGTGATGCAGAGTTGATATATTTATTAGCCCAATGTCCTTCTATATCTGAAAAACTATTACTTTCAAATGGACTTAAATTATCAAATCTTGATGCAATTGTTGCTAATTCAGCTCTAGTAATAAAGTTTCCAGGTTTAAAGCTTCCATCTGGATATCCTTCTACTATATTACCATTTGCTAAGGTTGCGATATGCTTATTTGACCATCTCATCATGTCTAAATCATTAAAGTCTTGAGCAAGAGTTTTTATGCTATCTCTATAGTCAGTTGCTAAAAGTCTGTAAAATACAGCTGCTACTTCTTCTCTTGTTACTTTTCCTTCTGGTCTTACAGTATTATCAGGATAACCTTGAATATACTGGAAGTGATCTTCTCTGTTTAATTCTGGTAATGCTTGAGGTACTTCTTCATCGATGGTCTCGGTACTTCCACCGCCACCTCCACCTCCAGAAGTTTTTTTGGTTACTGTTACTGAATCTGTAGCTGTTACTGGAACTAATTCTTGAGTTTCATCTATAAAGTTTCCAGTTGCTTTTGCTACATTTGTTACAGATCTTGCAGTCATATCAGCTGATGTTACCGCATAGGTTGCTGTTACAGTAAAACTCTCACTAGGTGCCAATATTTCTGGTGCTACACTCATATTTATTGTTGCTATCTTATCATCCACTATTGTAAATGGACCTGATAATGTTACATTACCATTATTTGTTACAAGGTAAGTGTAAGTGATAACTTCACCTGTTGATGAGAAAGTTGTTCTATCTGCTATTTTTTTAATATCTAGTGATAAGGTTTCTTCTAATCCTGTTATCACTTCGTCTTCCACTGGTTCTTCTATTTCTTCTGCATCTGCTGTTACTCTATTTGTTACTGATCCTAAATCTAGGTCAGCTTGAGTTAAAGTATGGCTTCCTGTAAATTCTTCTGATGCTCCTGGTGCTAAACTAGCTATTGTTTCATTTATTTCTAACATTGTATCTTCTACTAATACATTTGTTAGAGTTATTGTCCCAGTATTTGTTACTGTGATTGTATAGTTAATTCTATCGCCTTCGTTAACTTTTTCATCTTCATTAAAGTCTTCGTAGACTCCTTCTTTAACTACTGTTAATCCTGGTGCTTTTTCTAATTCTGTTATTTCTTCATCTTCTTCTGGTTCTTCTATTTCTTCTGCATCTGCCGTTACTTTATTTGTTACTAATCCTAAATCCAGGTCAGCTTGAGCTAAAGTATGGCTTCCTGTAAATTCTTCTGATGCCTCTGGTGCTAGACTAGCTACTGTTTCATTTATTCCTAACATTATATCTTCTACTACTATATATGTTAGAGTTATTGTTCCAGTATTTGTTACTGTGATTGTATAGTTAATTCTATCGCCTTCGTTAACTTTTTCATCTTCATTAAAGTCTTCGTAGACTCCTTCTTTAACTACTGTTAATCCTGGTGCTTTTTCTAATTCTGTTATTTCTTCATCTTCTTCTGGTTCTTCTATTTCTTCTGCATCTGCCGTTACTTTATTTGTTACTAATCCTAAATCCAGGTCAGCTTGAGCTAAAGTATGGCTTCCTGTAAATTCTTCTGATGCCTCTGGTGCTAGACTAGCTACTGTTTCATTTATTCCTAACATTATATCTTCTACTACTATATATGTTAGAGTTATTGTTCCAGTATTTGTTACTGTGATTGTATAGTTAATTCTATCGCCTTCGTTAACTTTTTCATCTTCATTAAAGTCTTCGTAGACTCCTTCTTTAACTACTGTTAATCCTGCCCACATTGCGTATAAAGTTGTATCTGAGGATGGCATTGTAAATAATGCTTCATCCACATATTCTACTGTATTTCCATTAACTAACTTGTTCCAACCTACAAATTTAAAGCCATCTCTAGTGAATAGATTCTGATCTAAATTAAACTCTGTATCTGTTAGCTCTATTCTATCTGACATAGTTCCAACTCCACCATTAGCATTATATACTAGTGTTTGGTCATTTGCTGTATAAACTACTGTTACTTCTACATCATCTGCTGGCATTGTTCCAGCTACTGTTAATATACTTGCTGTGTATCCTGATATTACAGGTGAAACTACACTGTAGGTATCATTAACATTTAATGTTGTATCTGTGTGAGTTGTAGCTGCTTCTGCTCCACCTACATACTCATAATTTATTGCTAAAGTGTAATCATTTGCTGTATAAACTACTGTTACTTCTACATCATCTGCTGGCATTGTTCCAGCTACTGTTAATATACTTGCTGTGTATCCTGATATTACAGGTGAAACTACACTGTAGGTATCATTAACATTTA
>JAVERT010000041.1:0-13597 GCA_034006985.1 Gudongella sp. | reverse complement strand
TCTTTAGATTATATGACACCAGTTGAATATAGAGCATTAAATACTATAAAACTAGGAAAAGCATCCTAGATATTAAACTAAATCTGTGTTAAGTAGATTTTTGTCTAAAAAAGGGTTGCCATTCCAAAACTATTAATTTACTTAATAATTTAGAGTATGTTAAGAGTGACCGAAAAGATTAACAGTGTATTAGAGAATATAAAAATATTTTAATACTAGCGAATAGAGTATTGATTTTCTAGAAAATCAATATAGATATTACAAATAGAATCCACTAAATTCAGAATCATAGTTGTCTAAAAATACATTTTATAATAATCAAATACAAGAAAATTAAACAAAAATATATAGTAAGGGAGAAAAAAATGGTTGATTTTAATAAACTCAGGTCTAAAAGAATTAAAACCAAAATACTGGATCCGATTGAAATATTTAGACGTCTTCCAAAACCCATGGGAATAAATGACCTATATACAAGTCAAGCTGATGTGTTGACTACTTGGTTTAGTCGACGAGCAGAAAAAGATACAGTTTTAAAATTGCATACAGGTGGAGGCAAAACATTAGTGGGATTACTTATGGCACAATCTACATTGATGGAAACTAATGAACCAGTACTTTACTTAGCACCAACAGTCCAACTTGTGAATCAAACAATAAAGAAAGCAGAAGAGATAGGTATTAAAGCAGTTGCATATCAAAGGGGTCAACCACTGGATGATGAATTCATTAATGGAAAGGCAATTATGGTTGCGACATACAAAGCACTATTTAACGGGAAAACTAAATTTGGGATTAGAGGAGTAAGTAAACCTCAAAGTGTTGCAGCAATTATCTTAGATGATGCACATGTAGCTTTCTCTGAAGTTAGAGATTCATTTACTATAGAAGTGTCTTCAAAACTTAATCGTGACCTATATGAAAAGATATCATGTTTATTTAGACAAGCATTTATTGAAACTGATAAAGTTGGTACATTTGATGATGTTCAATCTGGGAATGAATTTGCAGTATTAGAAGTTCCTTATAGGGCTTGGAATCAGCATATAAATACTATTAGAGAAATATTGAAAGGAGAGAATGAAGATTATGGTCTAGTATGGCCATTATTGAGAGATCATCTACATTTGTGCCATGCTTTTATCAGCAGTGGTTCTTTTACAATAACACCTATTCAACCATTTGTTAATTTATTTCCAACATTTTTTGATTCGCCAAGACGTATATATATGTCAGCGACTATTGCTGATGATAGTGATATAATTAAGACTTTTGATGTTGATTCTAAATTTGTAAAAGATGCATTAACATCAAAATCATTAGCGGGTATAACTGAACGAATGATTTTAATACCAGATTTAATGCCTTTTAAATTCAATATTCAAGAATCAATTTCAGAAATTCTTAAGTGGACAGCAAAAAAAGAACTTGGTTCTATAATCCTTGTACCATCAGATAACAGTGCAGTAAATTGGTTAGATATTGCAACTTTTGCTAAAGGCTCTCAGCAAGTAGAATCGATTATTAAAGATTTACTGGAAAGAAGCACATCGGGACCAGTTGTGTTCTCTAATAGATATGATGGCATTGATTTACATGGTGATTCTTGCCGTTTATTAGTAATGAGCAATCTTCCTTTGGGCACTTCAAACTATGAACTGTTTCGAGCTAGTGCATTATTTAGTGGGAGTTCTATAACTAGGATGATGGCACAAAGGATTGAGCAGGGAATAGGTCGAGGTTCACGAGGAGCAGGAGATTATTGTGTTGTAATATTAACTGGATCGGATTTATCAGGTTGGATCTCCAAAGATTCAAACTTCTCACTGTTAACTAGCGCTACAAAGGCACAATTAGAAATAGGAATGGAAATTAGCAAGGAAGTTGAAAACTTGAAAGACTTTGCTAATTTAATAAATAAAAGTTATGTAAGGGATAAAGATTGGATAGAATATCATGCTGAAACATTAGCAGACTTTGTTCATGAGGACAAATTAGATGAATTAAGATTTGAACAAGCACAAGTTGAAAGGAAAGCAATTAATTTATGGCAAGATGGGTATATGGATAAAGCAATTTCTAAGATTGAGAATTACATTTCAAGTGTAGAAAATGGAGACAAATCCCTAATTGGTTGGATGGAGCAATTAGCAGCTAGAATAGCAGATAATTGGGGGAATTTTGAATTATCAGAGGATTATCAACGAAGAGCATTTGCTAATAATAGGAATCTAATTCGACCTAAAGTTTTACCTCCATATAGGGCTATGTCCACTCCAGGAAATCAATCAAAAGTTATTGTTAGTAAGTTAGGAGAATTTAGAAATAGAAGAGGTTTTATTAATCTATTTGATGAAAGTGTTTCATATTTAAACAAAAGTTCTTCTGCTAATCAGTTTGAACAGTCTTTAACTGAGTTAGCAAAAGCTATTGGTTTAGAAGCAGAACGACGTGATATTAAAGGTGAAGGGCCAGATGTTTTATGGTTATTACCAAATAAAACTGGTTTCGTGATAGAGGCTAAAAGTAGAAAAAAAGAAAAAAATGCATTAACGAAAGCAGAACATGGACAATTATTAGTGGCAGGGGAATGGTTTAAAAAGAATTACCCCGAATATGATTGTGTAAGAGTTAGTGTTCATCCAAAGAATAGTGCAACAAAAGCTGCTGTAGCTGGCGTTTCACATGCATTAACTTATGAAAAAATAAGTGAACTTGTTGATGAAGCTAGAACAATTTTAACAAAACTTTGTGAATCTCAATTATCTAAAAAAGATTTAGAGCTAGAGTGTGATAGATTGTTAAGTTCATCAAATATTAAATTTGATAAGATTTTAGAAAAATATTTGCAACCTTTTAAAGAAATTGAATAAACTAACTATTATTTGTTGAAGTTAAATCTTATAGTAAAAGAAATGGTTATGCTTACTCATGATTTACAACCAGTTATAGATTATGTATACGGAGGTTTTTTTAATAAATTCGGATTAACAACCCCAGTAAAATCAAAATTACTTCAAAATGGTGATTTACTTAATACATTTAAATTAACGAAACAAATTGCAATGGATAAAATCGGGGAGTACCTATACGTGTTGTTAATATAAGAAAACATATTGAGTTAACGACACCGAACTTCTCTGAAACACCGATTTATGAAGTATTATCAAATCTTATTCATGGCAGAAAAATTGCTATATCACGTAATAAAGAAGAATTAGATAAAGATACATTTAATAGTGGGTGCTTAGAAATAGCAAACTATTTTGGAGAATCATCATATGATGATATCTTAGACAAGTTAAAAGTTGAAAATTTGTTAGAGATTATTAAAGAATTTGATGGTTATGATAAAATAATAGCATTAAGGTTATTATTTGAGAGATATGAAGGTTTGCTTTCTAAATTGAGAAAAAAACATCCGGCTACTTGTAAATAAGTAAATGAAACAAATCATGTAGAAAATAATTACATTTTTCAATTGAACCCATTCAAATATTTTAGCATGCCTAAATTCTATATGGAACAATTAGAAGAATTTGTAAAATCTAGTATAAATATACCTGAAATGAACAGCAATTTATAATTAACTCAATGTTTAAGAAGTTTGGATAGGTTAAGGATGGTGAAGAAATTTTATATTAAATAAGCTTATTCTCTGGTGTGCATTTATTCAATATTATAAAAGAAAAGTGAAAGATATTTAATTTAGTTAAAGAGTTATATAGTTTAAGAATAAAGTAATATATGGGGGTAAATGAAGTTATAGAAAAGCTGAGTAACACTGATATAGATAATAAATATTTTGCATTTAAAAGGTTTTATATAAATATACCAATAAAGTTATATGATTCGATAGAATATATAATCTTTGAAAAGTTTAATAATATTTTAATGAGAGTCATGTGTTTACACAAAATAGCTTGAAAGTCTATAGTAATTGAGAATATTTTTCAAACTTTTGAAATCACCATAAATAGCACATAAGATCCAAAAGATCAATGAGTTCCGAAAATATATCTTAGCTATATCCGAATATAATTTATGGATTGATGTTTAAATTCATGGAAATTGGGAGGTGGAAGAATGTATGATTTTAAAATGTTGTCAGACTATGACTTTGAACTTTTAACACAGGATTTATTGCAAAAAGCCTTAAATTGTAGATTGGAGTCTTTCAAGAAGGGAAAAGACAAAGGAATTGATTTACGATACTCTAATTATAGAAGAAAAGATACAATAATTCAATGCAAACATTATGCAAATTCAACATTTAGTAGTCTAAAAAGTAATTTAAAGAATAAAGAGTACAGTAAAATTAAAGCTCTTAATCCTTCTAGATATATTCTTGTTACATCTCAAGGATTAACACCTTATCAGAAAGATGAATTATTTCAAATATTAGATCCATATTGTTTGTCAACTAGTGATATCTTTGGCATGAATGAGTTAAATAGTTTGCTGAGACAATTTGTTGAAGTTGAAAAAAACCATTATAAGCTATGGTTAACAAGTACTTCTTTACTAGAAAAGATTACTCATAGTTCTGTTTATAATAGAAGTGAGATAAATATGGATAGGACTCTAACAAGGTTTAAAATCTATGTTCAAAACAAAGCTTACTATAAAGCATTAGACATTCTTAAAGATTCACATTGTTGTATAATCAGTGGAATACCTGGGATTGGAAAAACTACATTAGCAGAGATGCTTTTAATATCATATTTAGACATGGGTTATGAGGTAATAAAGATTTCACAAAATATTAATGAAGCATTTAAGGTTTATTCTTCTAAAAGCAAACAAATTTTTTTATATGATGATTTTTTAGGACAGACTGGACTAGATCTTAAACTATATAAAAATGAGGATAATGATATATTAACTTTTATAAGATACATTGAGAAGGATGGTAATTCTAAATTCATACTGACGACGAGAGAGTACATTTTGAATCAAGCAAAAAGCACTTATGAATCGTTAGAAAGATCTAATATAGATTTGAAAAAAACTACCTTAGTATTAGATGATTATACTAAACATGATAAAGCAAAAATTTTATTTAATCATTTGTATTATAATCGGTTACCAAAATCTTACATTAAAAACCTACTAAATAATGATATTTCTAAAATAATAAATCATAAAAACTATAATCCAAGAATTATTGAAATATTAACGGAGAATTTGCTTCCACCAGAATCATATAAATTTTATGATACCTTTATAAATAATTTGAATAATCCAAGTAAAATTTGGGAATTTGCTTTTAAGAATCATATTTCTCAAGAATCAAGAAACTTATTAATTTTATTAATAAGCCTGCCATTTAGGGTAGATATAAAAATTCTTAAGAAGATTTATGATTTCTATAATAAAGAAAAGTCAACACTATACAATAGAGAATTTTCTGACCGTGATTTTAAGTATGCTTTGAAAGAGCTAGATGGAAGTTTTATATATATTGACAAAGAAAATGTTAGCTTTAAAGACCCATCTGTAAAAGATTATATTGAACAATATATTATACAAAATGATATAGAATTTGAAATATTATGCGATACAGCTATTTGCTTTGAACAATGCTTAACTTTATATAACTTTTCAGGGAAAAATAAATATAGTTTGTTAAAGAAAAACTCTGAATCTTTTGCAGATGCAATTTTAATGAATTTACTATCATTTGATATAAAGCTTGTAAAAGACTATTTAGGTCCATATCCTAGCTTTAATTATGAATCAGTTATACAAAGAATAATAACAGTAATGAAAATTAATATGACGCTAAAGCATAAAGGGATCGACGATTATTTAATGAATGACTTTTTTGAAAATTTGTCTACTAATTTTATTTTTTATGGTAGTAAGACTCGTGATTATATTGAACTACTTAAGTTATCCTTAGAAAAGGATTATAAAGAATATTTTGATCAATATATAATTAAAGAAATTGTGGGATTTTGTATTAGTGAAATTTCAGATTACTATATTGAAGAAATAGAGGATTTTGAAATAGTTGAAATTGTTAGTAGTTATTATCCTGAGTTAATTGATGAGAGTATTATGGAGGAGTTAGCAGATGTATTTTCTAATTTTTATGAGGATGACTATAATTCAGTTGTTGACTGGGGCGGGGTGGAGTATGTTGAGGATTACGCTAGGAAGTTAGAAGAATTGGGGGGATTATTTTCTGTGAATATAGATGAAGCACTGAAATATTTAGAGCAGGAGGCTGAAAAGATAGAAAACTCTGATGAGGGCCAATTAATTGAGAAATATAGAGATAAGTTTCGGGATGAAGTATTTAATGATGAGATGATATTAGATATGTTTGATGTACTTCTAAATATTAGTGACGTAGATTAAATTAGTCAAAAGCAGTTCATCATAAACATAATTTTAGTTGGTCTTATATCTATTAATTATGTTGAAAATATATATATATATATCAAGGCATTATTATTTACCTTATCGATGAAATGCAAAGTATTGCTAGCGAATATGGACATGATATAGAGATATATTTAATATAAAGAAATGATAATGATAAATTCCAGTATTAGATTTTTCGGATTTCGAAATTATTTATAACTACTATATCTGTGATTGTTGAAAGTTATGTTGTAATTTAAATGGACAAGCTAGAAGAAAACGAGGGGAGGAAGATTATCTGTTGTATGATAAAAAGACAGTGTTGATTATTACAAGTGCGATAGATACTACAGTAGATTATATAGTTGAAAAATACAATTCAGATGTTGACTTTTTTAGATTAAATGTAGATGAAATAAACAGATATAATATTAGTATAGGAAATAATAAGTTTTGGATAATTGAAGATAAAAAGTATGATAGAGTTATAGAAAAAAGTCAAATATATAGTATATATTATAGGAAGCCAAGACTTCCAAATTTACAAAATTATGAAAATATATATCATAATATGATTACAAAAGATATTATTGCAGTTATAAATGGATTAGTGGATGAGTTTGATGGTAAAGTACTGACAAAACCATACATTCTTAGAAAAACAGAAAATAAAATTTATCAATTATTATATGCAGAGAGGAATGAATTCCTGACACCAAAATCTTTTATTGGAAATGATGGACTTAAAGCAAGTAAGTTTTTAAAACAAAAATCTATTATTAAACCGATAGGAACTGGTAAATTGATTTCTGGAAACCATTGTGAATTATATCAAACAAGTTATTTTACTGAATTAGACGAAGATATTTCATTAACTCCAATTTATTTACAAGAATATATAGAAAAATCTTATGAAGTAAGATTGACATGGATTAATGATACTGTATTTCCGGTAAAAATAGTATCAAGAGATAAATTAGACTGGAGAAAGGATTATAGTGGACACCAGTATTCAATGATAAAATGTCCTAAATTGATATTAGAAAAATGTAGAAAGATGCTATTAGATTTAGAGTTAACTTTTGGAGCTTTTGATTTCATTGTAAATGAAAAGAATGATTGGGTTTTTTTGGAGGTTAATCCTAATGGACAATGGCAATGGTTAGAAAATGCACTTAATATCGATATTTCTGGAAAAATTATTGAATACCTTAGTTCATAAGTGATTAATGATGAAAAATATAATTAATATTATTTTATGGATATGGTCTCATTCTCCAATATTAGCATTGTCTGAGGATGATAACTATGCAACTTTAGATATAAATAGAATTAAAGATGCAAATCTTAGATTTAGTTTGCTTAATATTATGCTTGGAGATATAGTTATATATTTTATAACTATGAATTTTAAAGACAAAAAGTTAAAATTATTTTATATACTTAAATTAGAACAGATAACATCATTTGTACTCACTGAAGAAAAAATTGATGCAATACAAGAACGGTACCGACAACATATTGAAAAAACATCTCAGGAAGATCTTGCAATAGAGAAAGAATCACTAATATATCATATCCAAAATCAAGAGCAGAGAATAAACAGTAGTATTGAAAAGATGAATATCTATACCACCATTATATTGACAATCATTCCATTATTACTGGTATTTATGGATTTTAATGTGATCTTAAAATTGCCTATTTTCTTAAAAATAATTGTAGGAATTATTGTTTATGGAGTTCTGAATATATGTATTTATATTTTTAGAGCAATTAAAGTGAAGAGTATTTCTAAGAGTTCTTTCGGTGATTTAAGAAAATCGACAGATAAGGAAAAGAAAATAAATCTTCAATACCAATATGATTGGCAACAACTTAAGTACAAAGCTGATTTATTTGTTAGCTTTATTTTAAATGTGCAAGAGTGGATAATATTAGTATTAATACTATCCTTAGCAACTAGTTTTACAATTTCGGGTTTGAATTTAGACAATGGTAATGTAGAAATTACTACCTCCACAAAGGTACAAACCATATATATAGATGAGCTGGATGATGATTATAGTAATAGTTCACTAAAATGGCAATCAATTGCTTTAGATAGATCAAAGGAAAACTGTAATAAATTATTAATTATTGTCGAAGAAAAATCAAAAGAGATATCTATTGTCGAAGGACTTGATAATTATAAAAACTTAGAGGTAATAGTAATACATGATGCTGAGTTGCAAGATGGAATAAAAAAAATTATTAAGGAGAATATAAAATGAAAAAGCATATATTAAGTAAGTATAAAACCAGTATTAATAAGATGAGAAGTTCAGAGAATAGTCTGTACTCAGAAAAAACATGTGAGACGCGATCGTTAGAGATATCAGATCCAGATGAGTTCAAATACTTAGGGCCAACAAAGGATACTTTTACAAAGGAAGATAGTGATCCTGATGAATTCATGATGGAAGGACCAACTATTCTAACGGAAACTATTGAAACATCAGATCCAGATGAATTTTATCAGACTATAAATGGGAGTAGGAATGATTTTGCACTAGATGCTGATTTTGACGAGTTTCTTTGATTATCCTAGATAATTAGCCGTTAGGATAAATAAATGTAAAGCTAACAAAGCAAGGCGTGAAATCTTTATTGATAAAGGAGGAAGAATTAATCATGGATAATATTTTACTTGTTATCGTGATAATTATAGTTGCAATTGGATTAGGACTTATGATATTTGACTTAAAGTGTAAAAACAATATCAATAAAGCGCAACGTGATATTAAACAAGATGACAAATTAATTCCCAATAACAGAGATGTAGATACTATAAATAGTGATGATGTTTTAGCTAAAGCTAAAGAATTAGATGAACAAAATTATTATGACTTATCTAAAATCACGGATATCATCATGCAAAATAGTTTAGGACAAGAGCTTTGTTTCACACGTCCTAATGAATTGTTAGAAGTAAAGTATCAAGAAGTAATGGTTGGTGAGGCAACAAAAATAGGGGGACATCTTATTCAATCTGCAATGCCTGTTTTAGAACGTACTAGCACTTTAGCGGAAATAGCAAAAAAAGCACCAAATGGGTTATTTACAGCTACTGTGGATCCATCAACATTATCTAAATTTGTAGATGGTAAAACAACTACAATGGTTAGAGATACAGCTAATAAATTGACTGGGCATGCAGGATTTCAATCCATTGAAAATTTTAGTAAAGTAAATCCTTTATTAGCCGTTAATGTTGGTATGCAAGCTACTGCAGCAATTTCAGGGCAATATTATCTACATCAAATATTTGATCAGCTTGATGGGATTAGTTCTAATCTTGAAAAGTTAATAGAGTTTCATCATGATGAAAAAATTGGAATTTTGATAAATGCTAAGAAGAGGTTAGGTGAAATTATTCAAAGAAAAAATGTTGATGAATTTGATATAAAAGAGATACGAGATTTACGTAATAAAATAGGTGAGATTTTTCAAGAATATAAAATTAGATTAGATAGAGAGCGTAAAAATATTGCTAAATTTAAGCCAGAAACATGGTTTGTAGAAAAACGAGTTAACAATTATGGTAAGAAAATTGATGAAGTAAGTTTCACAATTCAAGTTTGCTTTGAAGCTGATAGATTGAGTATGAAAGCTAAATTAGTGGAAATTGCTGTACGTATGCAGTTTAACTATATAGATCCTATGCTTGAAGAACTTTTTTGTCAGCTTAAAGATAATTATGATAATAGTTTTAGTATTTCAATTGATGATAATATTGAAGAAATTTTTGATTCAATTAACTCAAATGCAAAGAAAATTGTTGGGGATGGAAAAGACTTTGTTTTTATAGACAAGAATCCAAAAAAACTTTTAAAGTATATTTCTGACAAATCTAACTGTTTAGAAAAGCAACTTAATTCCAAAACTGGTGACAATATAATTTATCAAGCTTTATCTCAACGGAATGAGCAACAAGAAGTACTTATAATGATAGATGAAGAACTTCAGGGGCAACGAGTTTTTATTCCAGTAGTTGAAAAATAGATGTAGTTTTGGATATTTGTTAGATACTGTGATTTTTAGGATGCTATTGTAATAAGAAAAGTATCTAAACGCTCAATTTTAAAAACAAGTATATTATACTAGCAATAATTATAACTTAACAAAATAAATTGTGATGAATAAAGCCTTCAAATTTAATTCAAAATATTTGAGGGTTTTATTGCTTACAATTTTAGATTAATTGGAAGCAATAAATAGAAGAAGTCAAATTTTAAAAAATGCTTGCATAAGTATTAAATTAGCATAGAAAATCTGTTCGTTTCAAGATGTTAAAACTAGTATTTAAGCATTTTTTTCAGAAGTATAACTTGCCACCAAGGGGATACCAGATACTTGCGACATCTTTATTGTACTCTCAAGGCACGTTGAGACAGTAGTATTAATGTCAAGAAAGTTGTCCTAATATAATAAAGTTTTGACTTTCCTAATAAAGTCTTGACTCTGTTGCAATAAACATTTGATTCCACCATATTTTCCCACTAAACCATCACCCTTCTCCTCCTCCTTTTCATCTTCTTCTTGAAAAAAGAGAGAAAAAAGAGAGAAAAAACAAGAGGAAAAGATTGAATAAAAGAGAGAAAAAAGCAGGAAGAAACAAGAGGAAGATATGAAGCAGTGCCAATTGTACTAATGTTGGGATTTCAAGTCTTGTAGGCGACTGTGGAGCCTTAGAATGAGATTGATAAGGGTGAATGAAGAGTGGGAAAAGAAGATGGGAAAAGAGGAAAGAATGAGAAAAAACAAGAGGAGAAGATGAGGGGAAGATCGGGCGAGAGTATGATAAATAGTCAAAACTTTATTAAAATTTTAATAAAGTTTTGACTATTATTTTGATGAATTTGAGAATTTGAAATGAAAAAAGAGGGAAAATCGTCAAGACTTTATTCAAATTTTTGACGAAGGTATCAGGGTTTGAGGGGTGTCAAAAGTCAAAACTTTATTGCAAAGGGACAGCAATGGAAAAATAAGCCAGAAAGCCCGCTGTTTCAAGGCGTTTTCAGAATTAACAGTCGGAGAAGATGACCGGAGGCAAACGCTCTATGAGAATTTATCCACGGTGCTAAGACGAAGTCGAATTTTAGACTTTCACATAGTTTAGGCTGCGGATTAGATGTCAAGGTCGGGAAGGCTTGAAAACAAAGGATTTGCAGCAAGTCAAATCACTATTTGACGAGATGTTAATATGAGTTGCTTGTGGCAATGGCTGATGTGGGACTAAAATGACTGTGAAAGGAGGTTTTCGCTAATGCTAAACGAAAACATTAAAGCAATCAGAAAATCAAAAGGACTTTCGCAGGAAGAACTTGCTATCAAGCTAAATGTAGTTCGACAAACAGTCTCTAAATGGGAAAAAGGTTTGTCAGTTCCCGATTCCGAAATGTTGATGTCTATATCGGAAGTGTTTGAAATACCTGTAAGTACTTTGCTTGGAGAAACTATTGACCCTACAAAGGCGGATGACTTAAAGGCGATATCTGAAAAGCTTGAAGTCATAAACTCGCAGCTTGCTCAAAGAAAGGTGGCAAGGTGCAATATTCTTCATTGGCTTTGTATTTCACTATGTGCAGTTATAATAATTGCTTTTGTGGTTTTGATAGTAGCCGATAGTCCTTACTTGGTTTGGGATTATAGCGACCCCGAAACTGCAGTTCTTGGAGTGGGGTTCCACATTTTTGAGTGGTTGTTCATCAGAATAGCTCCGTTTGCATTGATTGGAGCAATTGTTGGAGTCTTTATAACTCGGGAAAAAGTATAAAATGGCTCTGCTTTTGCGAGCACAGAGCACAGTTTAAATACTACTGAGACAACGAATAAAAGCAAGCCACCCTATAGGTAAATGACTTATCAGGGCAGCTTGCTTTTATTCGTTGATATCGACGCTTACGCCAGAGGTTTAGCCTTAAAACTTGCAAACCATTTAATTTAATAACTTTGCAGTTAATGCAAAAAATGTCACAAATTCGGAGAAAAAATTCAGTTTTTATGATAAACTACTTAAAAACAGGAGTGGTTGGAAAATGAGAAAGAACTACTTTGCAAAGGTTTTAAAATATATAAGAGATTTATAGCATAGAGACAGGAATTAGAAACCTTTAAGATAAGTAGTCAGGGTAAAAAAGAACAATATAAACAGTATAAAAGAAGTAAAATATAGAGTTAACAAATTAGAACCAGCTGAGATCTGGCAAAACTATGAAGGCTATAAAAGTATGGAAGTATATGAGAATTTCTTTATAATGAATAATGTGGGGTCTGAATTAAGATTTATAAAATTTCATCAAACTAATCAAAATAATAAACGGACTCAAATAATGATAATAACTACAAGTATGAATTTAGAACCTAATACAATATATAAGATAATAAAAGCAAACAAAGATATCGAAAATTCCATCTTCCATAAGCTTAAAACAGAATGTGGCCTTAGCCATTGTTATGTACATGGTGGAAATGCAATTGAAGTAGTCTTATGTTTAATATTCTTAGCTTTGAATTATTTAGAATTATTTTATTGCAGAAGAATAAGGAAATCGATAAATACAAGGATAGAATTGATTAGGCAGTTATATAAAGGTTTGTATTTATTGAAATATAGCCCAGAAGTAATTATAAATGCAGTATAAAACACAAACAATAAAATAAAGTGCTATTTTTGGGGGAGGTATACTCAAAATCAAGTAATAGCATTTTATAACATGTAAAGTCTAAGTAATTATTATAAAAAACAACAATAATAAATTTTAAATTCCAAAGGCTAAACCTCTCGATTATCGCCGCCGGAAGAAATATTAAGAAAACGGAGACAATAAGTTTACGAAAAAAATAGATAAATATATTTATTTATTTATCTATTGACTATCACCCTGGGTGTTAGATTATGATTATTTTGAGGTGATAGAAATGTTAATTAACCAAACAAGCAAAAAAACAAATTTGACAAAAAAAGCAATTGAGTATTACACAGAACAAGGATTGATTTCGCCAGTTATTTTAGAGAATGGTTATAGGGGTTTTAGTGAAGATGATGTAGAGGACCTGTATTTGTCAACCGAAAACTGTACCATATTCCAATCGAAAACTGGTCCACTTAAGAAAAAAATTAATTGGTCTTTTCTAACCATTCTTTAGTTTCTTTTATTCGATAAGAGCTTCCATTCATGTT
>JAVERT010000040.1:0-13654 GCA_034006985.1 Gudongella sp. | reverse complement strand
TTTTTTAGCCTCATCTGTAACATACATACCCATATTGTCGATAGTTAACAACTTTAACTCTCTAAGTTTTTCAACTTCATAACGAACAGTTCTTTCTCTTAAACCAAGATTTAGAGAGATGGATCTTCTCCCCAGAGGTTGATTGATTTCAATATTCTTTAATATTTCATATCTAGTTTCAATTGTTTTTAAAGCATCTGGTGCTATCTTTTCAAAACTTTTTATTAAATCTATAAAATCACCCCCGTTGGACATTTTATGTCCACCTCTGATTATGTTTGTCCCAGCTCGTGCAAAAAAAACTTATACCTTATTTTACACCTAACCCCACCTTAAATCAAGGACTTAATCTTAGAATCTTCTACGCATTGATGATGAAGGAATGTGGAGTTCTTCCCTGTATTTTGCTACCGTTCTTCTAGAAACAGTTATTTCTCTTGCTTTTAGCATATCGGTAATAACTTGATCACTCAAAGGTTTCTTTGGATCCTCATCCTTTATTATACCCTTAATTATAGATTTAACACTTGTAGTAGAAATTTCTCCTGAACTACCAGACAATCCTGCTGTAAAAAAATACTTTAATTCAAATAGACCTCTAGGTGTTTGAACATATTTACCACTAGTAGCCCTAGAAATCGTAGATTCGTGCATTTCTATATCTTCTGCAACATCCTTTAGTGTAAGTGGGTTAAGACTCTTATCTCCATATATAAAAAATTCTTTTTGATATTTTAATACTGATTCTATAACTTTATACATTGTCTGTCTTCTTTGCTCTATACTTTTAATAATCCACATGGCCGAATTAAACTTAGTCTCCAAGAACTCAGTTGTTTTCTGATCTTTTGTAGTCTTAATTAGATTTTTATAATATTCATTTATATTTAATCTAGGCCCAGTTACATCATTTATAAAAATAAAGAATTCGCCATCTATTTCCTCTATCGTCGCATCTGGAATTATATACTTAACATCTTCACTACCTCTAAAACTTCTACCTGGTTTTGGTTCAAGTGATTTTATAATATCAATATACTCTTGTGTTTGACTATTCGAAATATCTAAAACTTTAGATATAAGAGCAATTTTATTCAGTGCTATATCTTCTAAGTGATCTTCAACAATTTGTTTAAGTTTATAGTCTCTCTCTTCTTTTAATTGAATTAATAGACATTCTTTTAAATTTCGTGCCCCAACTCCATATGGCTCAAAAGACTGTATTACAGAGAGCATAGTTTCAACTTCTGCAGGTGAATGCTTTAATTGTTCAGCCATTTCTTCAACCTTTGAGATTAAATAACCATTATTATCTATATTCTGTATTATATATTCCCCAGTCTTGTAATCAGAAGCATCTATATTTATCATATTTAATTGCTCTATAAGATAATCCTTTAAAGTCTCACCATAACTTGTATAGTTTTCAAAGGAATAGTCTTTTGTATTCTTATCAACCTCAGCTTTATAACTAATATCATCATATTGTTCTAAATATTCTTTCCAGTCTATTACAGATTCTTCAGCTTTAATTTCCTCATCTGGTACTACTTGTACTTCCTCAACAGGTTTTTCCCACTCCAATAATGGATTCACTTCCATCTCTTGCTTAATATAGTTATTAAGCTCAAGACTAGTGTACTGAAGCATCTGAATAGCTTGTCTTAATTCAGGTGTCATTATTAATTTTTGGCTTTGTTCTAAAGTTAAATCATAACTAAGTTTCAAATACTCCACCTCCCTATGTTTCGATGCATGATTCTATTATATCAAATTAAATGGTCTTAAACAATGAAGGGTAGCATGGATTTTTTAATATTAAAAATCGTTCATCATAATTTAAAATCAGCTAATAGTTTAATTAATTTTTCAATATCTTCTTTTGGAGTCGCCCAAGATGTTACAAATCTTGCTTCCATATTATTTTCATCATAAGGTTGTTCAGCCTCGTAGAAACATAGTTTCGAAAGCTCTTCATGAATATGGTTTGGTAAGACAACAAATGTTAAGTTTGTAGATGACTCTGTTACAAGTTCGTACCCAAGTTGCTTAATTCCGCTTCTTAAAAGTTTTGACATTTCATTGGTGTGTTTTGATAGCTCGAAGTATAGATCATCTTTGAAAAGTTCTTCAAATTGAATCCCCAACAATCTTCCCTTTGCTAGCATTCCACCTCTTTGTTTTATAGCATAACGCATATGATGTTTCAATTCTGGATTTGTAATCACTAATGCCTCACCAAATAATATCCCATTTTTAGTGCCTCCAATATAAAATGCATCTGTTAGCTCTGCAATATCTTCAATAGTAAGATCATTATCATCGCATGTTAATGCATTGGCAAGTCTTGCACCATCTAAATATAAGTAGAGACCATGCTCATCACATTTTTTTCTAATAGATTCTAATTGTGCTTTTTTATAAATTGATCCCATTTCAGTCGCATTGGATATATAGACTAAACTGGGTAAAACCATATGTTCCCCTACATGAGAATTGCACGCTTTGTCAATTTGTTCTGGTTTAAGTAATCCATCTTCACTTGGCATTTCTATAATCTTATGTCCTGTTGCTTCAATAGCACCTGTTTCATGTACTGCAATATGTCCTAGTTCTGTAGAAATAACTGCTTCATAGGGTCTCAAAAAAGATGATATTGCAATTGTATTGGTCTGTGTCCCTGCCACTAATAAATGAATATCTGCATCTAATTTCCCAATTCTCTTTTGAATTAATTTTTTTGCATTTTCACAATAATTATCTAATCCATATCCAACGTGCTGTTCCATATTTGTTTTAGCAAGTGCTTCAATAATTCTAGGGTGTGCACCCTCAGAGTAATCATTCATAAAATATAGCATATCATCTTCTCCTTAGTTTAAGTTTAAATTCTATTTCCATTGCGTTATTTCACAACAAGCGATTTTCCAGATTCAATAATACTAGCTCTACTATTTCTTGTTTTTAAATTGTTAGTATTATTGAAGTCTACTTTGTAAATAGCCAAATACCCAAGAATAAGAAAATCAGAGCCCAAATATAAAAAAATATTTCTGTTCCTTTATCTCCCAATACTTTTTTAAACATTTCTATTTTTTTCATATTCCAAATACTCTCTGGTTTTACAACAGCAATTACAACAACTGCTACAGCGTAAATTACTGCTAAAATACCCCAAATTTTCATAATAAACCCTCCTTTATTATTCTAATCCTTTTCTTATTTTTGGTGCTAACACTATAAATACTATTGCACTTATACCTAATACTATACCAGAATATTTAATAATATCTATCCATGACCCGCTATTAGATAAAACTAAATCATTACCTTTATAAGTCCAATAAAATGGTATCCAGTAAAATAGAGGCTGCCATTTGTCAGCTAAAAGTTCAATTGCTACTACAGCTCCACCTAAAGGAAGAAAAAGCATCTTCATATTTCCAGCAGCATTCATAACATCATCATTATTTATTCCTTCAATAAAACCTATTAATACACTTATTATACAAGAACTAGTAATCATCAAAAATGCGTGAAAATAATTGACGTCTCTAAATCCTGTAATTAAGAGCATCAGGAATATACCAACTACAGGTATAAATACTCCTATTAAGCTTTTACCAGCAATAAATCCCATCCTAGATACTGGCGATAAATTTATTGCACTTATAGTATTATCTGTTTTTTCTTCAACAATATTTAAGGCAATTATCATACCTCCCAATACTGAGGTAAACATAACTGCTATATTAACCATCATTTTTTTTAATGGTGGAATGTCCCTTCCATAATCAACTATTTCAGCCTGAGAATCTTCTATCGTTAAATCGTAATAATCAAAGGTTGTTAAGTTTTTTACGTAATCTACTACATAGTCAGGTTCATTGCCTTGAGTTAAAATAAAATACTCATCATTTTTACTAGGAAGCACTCCTACAATATTATCCCTCTTTTTAACCCTTTCTTCTATGTCTTCAATGTTTTCAAGGGTTTCAACCTTTGCAAACTGCTTAAAGTATTCTTCCTGCTTTTGGTTCTCTCCTTTGAGTATAACTATATCAACTGTCGTATCATTTATTCCCGGAGAAAAAACATTAATCATTATAGCAAACATTATGGGTACAACTATTATATACAATGTTATAAAATTTCTTATACTTGTCTTTAGATCTCTTTTAAATATTAAAAGTACCTTTCTAATCATTTTATAACACTCCTTTATATAGTCAGAGTTTTCTTAAATCTATGGTTTGCCAATATAAAAATAGCTAATCCTAATATTGTAAATCCAAGAGATGCTACTAACACATAAGCTAGGTTGCCGTTTACTGATATTATTTCTTTAAAACTTTGTAGCATAATATAACTTGGGATGATTTTAATCCAATTTGGACTCCAGCTTGGTGTAAAATAAGATATATTAGGCATAATCATAATCATTATAACAATATACAAAACACCAAAAGCCTGAACTATATCTTCATAGAAACTTGTTATATAAAGCCCTAAAGAAGCTGCGAAAAATCCAGATGTAATTAAAAATAAAAACATAAGAAGATAGTTTGCTTGAAGTCCCATTATTGGCACTGTCATTATTAAAGCTGTTACAATAGATGTAATAATTATAACCCCTATTTTACTCATAAGATACTGCCATACAGAAGAAGCAGTTACTGCATATGCTTTAATAATCCCTTCACTTTTGTCTAAAAAAATATAGGCAGCAATAATAAATAGGCTCATAAGACTTCCGTTAAATGTTAAAAATACAGGTACCATGTTTTGTCTATCGCTTAAGGGCTCACTATTTTGATACATAGTCTTAACAACTAAATTATCATTATAATTCTCCAAGACATCATATCCAGCTTTTCTATTTTGAAATACCAAGAGTAAATTTCTAAGCTTTTGAGTTTCATATCCTTGAAGCTGGAAAGTGCTTATAATTTGATTATCATCGTTTACCCTGACATGAACTGTGGGTACTCTTTCAGAACTTGAAAAAGCATTAAGCGCCTCCATACTTTCCAATAAATAAATTTTAGATTCTTCAGTCTCATAAAATTCAGCTTTAAATATAGATTTTTCAGCCTTTACCTCGACTAATTCAGCAATTTCGTCTATATCTTCCTCTAGTAAAGCCTCTCTATATCTATCTGCAACAACCTGGGGCACATCAAGATAAATGTACTCTTTGCCCTTAGTGGAAAATTCCTCTGGTACTAAAAATACAAGAATTAGTAAAAATACTATAGCCATACCTATTTCAATATAAAAGTACCAACTTTTTGAAGAAAGGATAAGCTCCTTTATAAAACTATGCCAAAGTTTCATTTACACCAATCCCCTTCCCGTTACTTTAATAAATATTTCTTCAAGAGTGGCTTCTTTGGTGTGCATAGTCTGAATATCATTTTTTTTAATTATTTCAATCAATTTGTCTTTTTCTTCTTCAAGTACAGTAGAAAAGCTTTCTTTAATCAGTTCCCCCTTGCTAAAATATTCTACTTCTACTAGTTTTTCACCGTATTTAAGCTTTAAATTCTTTGGAGAATCTATCAATCTTATTTTCCCATCTACAATAAATGCAACTCTATGGCATAGCTCATCCGCAATAAACATGTTGTGAGTTGTCAAAAAAATTGTAACTCCTTTTTTATTTTCCTGTCTTATTATATCTTTTATATCAGCCGCTATCGAAGGGTCCAGCCCAGTAGTAGGTTCATCCAAAAACCACATCTCTGGATTATTTATCATGGATCTTGCAAAAGTAAGTCTGTGTTTCATACCTTTTGAATATTTTCCTGCCTTTATATTTTCTTTGCCCTCTAATCCTACCATTTTAATTAAATCCATTGGATTTCTAGTTTCTACATCAAAAAGTTTTCCATAGAATTCAAGGTTTTCTAAAGCCGACATCTTACTGTAAACATTTGACTGTTCAAAAGACATGCCTATTTTATTAAACATTTTATTCTTAATATGTTTAATATCATACCCTGCAACTTCAACCTGACCTTTTTGAAGCTGTAGAAGACCCACAAGTATATTTTGAGTAGTAGACTTACCAGCTCCTGATGGACCTAAAAAACCAAATATTTCTCCTTTTTCAACTTCGAAATTGGCATCATATACTGCATAGTTTTCATCATTGCTATATGAATGGTAAAGGTTTTTAACTTTTATCATCTTATGCCTCCCCTTATCTATAAAATCCTTTTCTCAATACTTTAATATATCTATCCACTTCATTTGATAATTCATCTATGTTTACCTTTTCTCCAGTTTTTATAGATTTAAAATTATTCTCTCCCATTTTATCAAAAGTCCAAATAATAATACTTATAGCTTCTTTTATTTCGATATCTTCTCTAAATAAAGAAAAATCTATGTTTTTATAGTATATTTTTTCATATATATTGGGAATATATTCTTCGTATATTTCTTTTAATTCATCTATAGATTTATTTGCAGTAATTCTTTTTGAAAATTCTATAAGATAAGGATATTTATGACAGACCTCTAATTTAATTGTCATAATTTCTTTAATTCGATTAAGTATATCCGGCTCTCCCCAGTTTAATTTTTCTACAATAGCATCTGCCATCTCCTTAATAGCAAATATCTCCAAATCTTTATAAAGTTTTTCTTTACTTCTAAAGTAATTGAAAAGGGAACCTTTTGATATTCCTGCTTTTTCTACAATTCTATTAGTTGAAGCTTTATCGTAGGTGTTTTTACTAAACTCTTCCATTGCGCTGTTGATTATTTTTATTCTCTTTTTTTCATCTAAATATGAAAGTCTGTTTTCCACGAAAGACACCTCTCTTGCCTCATTTTTATTTTTTCTCATAAATCAGAATTACTTGTTCTCCTTCTTCTAACCCTTCTTTTATCTCAATATTGTTATTATTCTCTATTCCAGTTACAACTTCTCTTTCAACAGGTTTCTTCTCTTCAAGTACTTCTACATATTTTTTCAAATTCTTTTCGTATATAGCATCTTCAGGTATAAAAATTGCCTCCCTTGGTTCTTCTACCATTACTCTTGTATCGACTTTAAGACCAAAAGAAAGTTCCTGATTTGACTGTGGAAGGTTTATCTCTACCCTCTGACGATTTTCTTCAACGCCCAACTCTGAATAAACAGTAAATGACTTGGGATGTATCTTTTGAACTTCTATGTTATCAATTCGAATACCTAAATCTAGATCATTAACTTCTGCCTTCATACCCGTTTCAATAAGCAATGCGTCTTTAACCATAAAATCAACTACTATAATTTTTTCTAAAGGATCCATAATTTCAAGAATCATTAAGCCTGCGGATGGAGTATCTCCTTCAAATGTATTTAATTCTGTTATTACACCATCAAAATCAGCATAAATCAAAGAATTATTCTTGCTTTTTTCAAGAGTTTCTAAAGATAAAATTAGAACATCAATCTCTGCCTCGTATTTTGCCTTCATATTTGCAGAAAGTCCTTTCCCAAGTTGATTATAGCTATTCTGTGCAACTAAGAGGTCGTTTTGTAGCTGTTCTAAATTATATACTGCTTGTTTTAGCTCACTTTCTGCCGCAGCTCCATTTTTATACAATTCTTCTATTATACTTTTATTTTCATTTGCCAAATCAATACTACTTTTTATACCAGCTATCTTTATTTTTGCACTGTTAATGCTTCCAAAATCGGATCCTGATTGAGCTTCATTATAGGTAGCTTTCAATGCTTCAATTTGCTTTTCTACTTTTTGAATCTCTAAATCAATATTATCTTCAAATTTAATTAAAAGTTGTCCTTTCTTTACATAATCCCCCAATTCTAAATCCATCTCTTCTACTCTGCTAAGGCTGTTTCCGTAGTAATTCCGAATATTTTTAGAGCTTATTGTCCCAACTTCATCAACAAATTTCTCCACTTGACCTTTTTCTACTTCAGCGGTATTGTATTTTGTTCCAATATTGCCCATCGTTAAGAAATAAAATATTCCTGCTGCCACAACTAAAAGTATAACCAATGCGATAATCAATTTTTTATTCATAACTACCTCCATTTCTAAGTTGTCTACTTTAGTTTTGTCTTTTTTTATTATATTACCCGTTTTTTTAAAATATATATAAATCATAACAACCAAACCATTTGACCAATATGGTCAAATTAATTGTATATCTTTATTTTTCAATAGTCAATAAATTAAAAATAAATAAATATCTCCATCAACTTCAATTAAATCCGCATCATTAATAACCTCCATAGTACCAATCAATCCACTTGCACAAGAAATACCATATTCTCTAGCTATAATGCTCCAATGTTGAAGTGATTTTAAAATTTGCATTATTACACCTACTGCATATGTATATATATGTATCCAAGATGATTCAGTAAATCTTGCCGCAAGCCCTTCTCCAGATTTAAGAAATTTTTCATATGTTCAATTTTTCTATACAGACAGTACAATTCCCTCTGCTATTGAAAAGCCTACCTAAGTTGTTTCTATTAAAGCTTCTGCTTTCCCACCCCTATATGTACAAAGAGCACCTCGGTTTCCCGAGGTGCTCTTGCCTTACAATATTAGCAGTCTTCTGCTTCTCCTACATCATAACCAGCTTTTGCTAGTATTTTTAATGCGGCATTCAATTTTGCTTCGTTTACCATTACTATAGGTCCAGTACAGCCCATGCCTGATTCTGCATAAACTCCTTCTGACCAAAGAACTTCAACTGCATCATCTAGTTCCATTATATCTATACCATCAACAGTTCCAGTTACAACCTCTTTTGGAGGAGCTACAACTGCTTCTTTAACTTCTTTTTTTGTTTCTTTTGTTAAACCAGCTAATACTTCTTTTAAACCAGACGCATTTGCTGCTTTAAACTCACTCTTAGCTATTTCTAAAACATTGTTTTTGATTAACTCACCTGCATAACTGATTGCATTTGCTACAACTGGTGATCCTGATGCTCTTGAAAGAATTAGGACTAATCTACTGTAGTCTTCTCCAATACCAGGTCCATAGCCATAGCCTTGTGATTCATAGCTTCCACCAGTAGTAAAAGATGAAAACACTTTCATTAGGATATTTCCTGTTAGAGTATCTGTTACCATAACATCTGGAGTTCCTGCTAATAAATCATTTCCTCTCATTACGCTACCGCCATCTGCTCTATTCGATTCAGTAAAATTAATTTTATATCCTTTAGAAGTAAGATCTTTAAAAGCTCTTTCAACCTGTCTTGCTCCATCAACATTTAAAATTCCTACTGTAGGATTTTCAATACCCATAGCTTTAGCTGTTACTATTCCATAAATACCATTTTTAACCATAGCTTCTACTCTATGTGAAGAAGATGTGCCTGTTGTTGTCGCAACAAACATCTCTTTCCCTTTACCAGGAGTTACTACTTTCCCAACCGTTGAAACGCCTATTGGAAAACTATAGTGCAGTGTTACACATCCACCAATTTCACCACTATCAAGCATTTCTTCCATCTTTTTGTAGCCTTCTTCTTCAGTTTCAACAACTACTTGAGTTAGGTTGGTATCCATTTTGGGTCCTATTAGAACTACTTCAATTGAGTTATCTCTCTTTTGTGCCATTTCAGCACCACGAAGCATGTTTTCTTCTCCAAGTTCACTACCAAAAGTAGTAATCCCAACTCTTGCCTTTTGTCCAAACTGACCTGTTTCCATTCCTTCTGCTATATCGTTAAAAATCTTGCCAAGCATAGACTTTACATTATTATCAGACATCTTTTCACCTCTAATCTTTTAGGAGATGAGCTGCAAAATCTCTCATAGATTCAGCTACAAGGTTTCTAACTTCATCTTCAGAAATTCCTTTACTTTCTTTCTCCACTCCAGAATTTTTTTCCATTACAATTGATACACCGTCAAATAGGTTTGTCATTCTTCCTAAGAATAAGCTTCCTTTTCCAACAAGCATAACTCTTTTTATATCTCCAGCTTCTAATGCTTCTTTAGCAAATCCAACATAAGGTACTCCTGAAGGAATATGTCCTTGAGTTGGTGCCCAACCTTCCATACCGTGTTTAACGATAAAGTCATTGATCCCTTCTCTTTCTAACTCGCCTCTTTTTACACCAAGTGCAGCTATCATTTTAAAGTTTGCAGCTGGAACATCTCCTGCTCCTGCAGGTTTTGTTATATCTGGGTTTTGCATTTCTACTGAATACTTATCAATATCAGTTATCTTTAGATTACCTCTATCTAAAGGCTCAGTTACTAGAGAAGTTATTACAGCTTGTGGTGATGAACCAGTACCAACGGTATGTCTACCTACTAAGTCAGTTCTTAAAACTGGGCTAGTTCCATCATTTTGACTTACTAAAATAGCAAATCCACCTATTACATCCTCTAATATTGGAAATCCTTTTTTAACATGGTCTTTACCATTCATACCAAGTTTAGCTGTTGATCCACCTGAAACTACTAATACATTTTTGAAAGTTCCTGCTTGTACCATTGATGCTGCAGAAATTATTGCATGTGTTGGAGCCGCACAGAAGCCTCTAACATCTGAACCAGATGCCCCTGTAAGTCCTGCTGCCTCTGCAATTGCTTTTGCAAAGTTTCCCCCACCTCTCTGGTTCATATCTCCACAAGCCTCTTCTGAACACTCTAAAACATATTCAATATCCGCTGGGTTTATATCAGTTTTATCTAATAGATGAAGAGCCGCTAGCATACCAGAAGCCTTTGAAACTAAGTTTTCAAAAATAACATGTGCATTTAAATTAACATCTACATCATGAGCTTTTTTAATACAGCCAACAACTTCATTATTTAAATAAAGAGGTTCAGCACCTTGCTCATTAATTAACTTATCTATATCTGATTTTTCATCTCCACCTTTAAGTTTTGCAACTTGCTCTTCAGTAATTAGAGCATGTGCTGTTAAAGCTGGCTTAATTCTCTTAGTAAATTCTTCTGATAATTTAACAAGATCAAAAGCATCTACTATCTTAATCATACCTATGAACTCATCTTGTGGCAATATTTCACCAAATCTACCATATCTTGAATGACCTTCTACATCTTGTCCAACCCATGGTTGAGGAGCAATTTTTAAATCTGCAGGTTTCTTATTTCCTATATAAACTTGGTTAGGAAGATAATTAACTGCCTCATCATAAGTCCTAAGACTAGTTGGAAGATTTTTTAGATATTCTGAATTTGGGTTTAAAAATCTCTCAGTTGTTTGTGTTGTACCATTGTGTAAAACCATATCTGGCGCATGTACAAGTATATAACTTGTTCCTTTTACTACTGAATAACTCAAATGAGTCACCTCCATTATAATTATATATTTTTCAAATGGGTGATAATATTATCACCCATTTGTCAGAATCTATTATTTGTCAAACACTGTTTGTTCAGTTACTTCTGTTGTTAAAGCTAGTAGAGCCTTTTCAACAATTTTTCTTCTCAAAGCTTTTTCTTCCTTTGGATCCAATGCAGGATTTCCAAGTGGATGAGGAATAGCAATAGCTGGTACTATTCTATTTGCTCCAACTGTTAATGATATAGGTACTACTGTACAAATATGAACAACTGGAATACCAGCTCTTTCAATTTCTTTAACCATCGTTGCACCGCAACGAGTACAGGTGCCTCAGGTTGAAGTTAAAATAACTGCGTCAACTCCATCTGCTATTAACTCTTTGCTAAATTTTTCTGCAAATCCTTTTGAACTACCTACTGAAGTTCCATTTCCAACAGTTGCGTAGTAATATCTACTAAGTTCGCCTATTTTTCCTTCTTTTTCAAGATCTCTTAAAACATCTACAGGTAGAACTCTGTCAGCATCTTCATTTGCATAAACTGGATCATGTCCACCATGTGCTGTTTCATATGTTTCAGAAGTTAAATCAGTAACTCCATCAATATCATATTTACCGTACTTAGATGCAGAAGATGACTCAATATGATCTGGATTTCCTTTTGGTACAATTCCTCCTGAAGTTACAAGAGCAATTTTAGCCTTAGTTATGTCTTTTATTGCGGGATTTGGCTCTACTCTATCAAAGCTTGGCATTGGATACTCAGTTTCAAAGTCTTCGCCTTTTAGTTTTTTAACAAGCATATCTACTGCTCTTTTAGAACCTCTATCTTCAGCAAAATAATTTTTTCTTATTCCTCTTTCAAGGTAACCTTCTTCTATTGGTGAACCTATTTCTTCTTTATTTAGCAATTTTTTTGCTAAAGGAATCATTTTTGCAACAGCATCTTTCATTCCAACTGCACTGTTTTTAGTTTCAACAATATAAATAGATTTTTTATACATATCAGCACCAGGGTTTTCAATATACATTCCTGTAAGTGCTGGGATATTTAGTTCATTTTGTACTGCTTCTGTAATAGCTCCACTTGCTACACCGTATCTTCCAGCGTTAAAAGCAGGTCCAGCAATAAATAAGTCTGGGTTATATCCTTTTACAAGCTCTAAAATCTCTTTTGTAGCTTCTTCAATATTTTCTCCAAAATAGCTGTCTCCACATATAACAGTAGCTATTATCTCAGCATCTCCTCCAAAGCCAGCTTGTAATGCCATCCCTGGCCCTACAACCCCTTCTCTAACCTCTGGTTTGATATCTGCTTTTTCTTCTCCACCAATTCCTGCGAAGAACTGGTTTATATAGTGCACAATTTTAATTTTCGCCATTTGGTTCCCTCCTCTCCTTTGTTTTATTGGAGTTTAGTATTTTGTATGTGCCTTTCTCATTGAGCCAACTTCTTCAATTATTGCATCAACATCAAGCACCATTTCCATCATACCTATTTGTTCATCATAAACATCAGCGTCTACAGATTCTTTGAATTCTGGTTCTACTGCATGGTATACTTTAAGTCCCAACGGAACTCCTGCTAATGGTCCTGCGAATGTAGGGTCGCCTGCAGTTACTGTCTCAGCTGTTAATCCTGCTGATTCTGCTTCGCCTCCACCGATTAATACAAGAACATTTTCTGCACCGTATTTTTCAGCCAAGTCTTTTACCCTTTTCTGATTCTCAAGATCCATTGCGCCTGCAGCCGTTCAGACAAAACATTCTGTTGCTGAAAATACGACTTCTGCAGGTGTGGTTTTTATGCATTCTTCCATTGCTGGTCCAGGAATACCATCTCTATCGCCAATTAATATAACTTTTGAATTTTCATTAAATATTGACATATTGCCACATCCTTTCTTCTATATTTCATTTCAAACTTTATTTTAGTATTTTGTATGTGCCTTTCTCATTGAGCCAACTTCTTCAATTATTGCATCAACATCAAGCACCATTTCCATCATACCTATTTGTTCATCATAAACATCAGCATCTACAGATTCTTTGAATTCTGGTTCTACTGCATGGTATACTTTAAGTCCCAACGGAACTCCTGCTAATGGTCCTGCGAATGTAGGGTCTCCTGCAGTTACTGTCTCAGCTGTTAATCCTGCTGATTCTGCTTCGCCTCCACCGATTAATACAAGAACATTTTCTGCACCGTATTTCTCAGCTAAGTCTTTTACCCTTTTCTGATTCTCAAGATCCATTGCGCCTGCAGCCGTTCAGACAAAACATTCTGTTGCTGAAAATACGACTTCTGCAGGTGTGGTTTTTATGCATTCTTCCATTGCTGGTCCAG
>JAVERT010000013.1:0-69061 GCA_034006985.1 Gudongella sp. | reverse complement strand
CTGAGCCAGGATCAAACTCTCATTTAAAAGTGTCTGATAATAGCTCTTTATTTGCTGACTTCATTTTGTTTCTTTACTTCTTTGGTTTTTATTCAAAGTTCTCACACTATTTAATTATCATTGTTCAATGCCGCCTCTTCTGAGACAACTTACTTAGTATAACATCTATACTATCTGTAAGTCAACATCTTTTTTAAAACTTTTTTTAGAAAGTTTTTTAAAGCCTTTTCAGTTTTTTTGGTGACCTCTATAGTCTATATTCTAGAATCATTTTTGTCAATCCATAAATGAAAATAAACCAAAAAAAAAAGCACAATTCAAATCAATTCTGAATCATGCTTTAACTCTCTTTTGTTTTTAATCCATTAATGTTCTTTCTACTTCTTTTCTAAGTTTTTCTAAAATTCGTTTTTCTATTCTCGAGACTGTCATCTGTGATATTTCTAAATTATTTGCTATAGTAACTTGAGTCTTTTTATTAAAGTATCTTTCAATTAAAATTTGTTTCTCTATTTCATTTAGCTTTTCCATCGTCTTAACTAAAAAGTCATTGTTTTCTATTCTACTAAAGTAAAGGTCTTCTTCCCCAATTAACTCAGCAAGATTAACTTCCTTATCATCATTGTGAGAATCAAATGTCACATCAAGTGACTGTGGTGTATATACTTTACTTGCCTCCATAGCCTCTAGTACTTCTTCTTCAGTAACACCTAGGTAAGTTGCTATATCTTCAATACTTGGTACTTTTTGTAACTCTTGACTTAAGTGGACTTTAGCATTATTTATCTTCTTAGATAATTCCTGTATTCTTCTGGGAACTCTAATTGTCCAACCCTTATCTCTAAAGTGTTTTTTTATTTCACCAATAATTGTAGGGGTTGCAAAACTCGAAAACTCGAAACCCTTTCCTATATCATATCTTTCAATGGCATAAATAAGGCCTATACTTGCAACCTGATATATATCATCAAAGTCTATTCCTCTATTTGCATATTTTTTAGCCAAAATTTCAGCTATATATAGATGTTTTTCTATTAAATAATCTCTTAATTCTTTACTTGGATTTTCACTATACTCTCTAAAAAGCTTTTTCATTTCAGCTTTATCTGATGCTGTTTTTTTCTCTTTGCTATAGCGTTTTGAGTTTACCATAGGACTACCATCCTTATTCTATATACTTAACTATTTTAATTTCATTATCCAAGTAGTAAACCTCATCCATTAATGACTCAATAATCATTTTACCCATATTACTCTCTTTGGTCTCATCGCCTTCTTCAATTCCACTTTCAGTCCAGCTTACTACTACTTCTAGCTTTTCTTTGAGTAAATTATAGACAATTTTAACTTCTTCATCTATTGATTTTCCAAAGGATAATATACAAGCTTCACCCATAGCAACTTTCAAATCTTCAATTTGCTCAATGTTATAACCTATTTTATTAGCAATTGAAGATGATATCAACCTTACTGTACTTATATAATCTGGTTTTTTAGGTATGCTCACCGTTACTAAATCATTAAGCATTCTCTCCACCCCTGATTATAAAAAGTTTATCCAATTCTGTAATATCAAAAAGTTTTCTTATATTTGGTTTAATATTGTTTATATAAATCTTAAATTCTGTCTCTTGCAGCATCTTTAACAAGCCTATTAAAGCACCTAATCCCGTGCTATCAATGTATTCTAAATACTCTCCTTCAATAACCAAATCTGCTTTTTTGTCTTCATATGCTTTTACAACTTCTTCTTTAAATACAGATGAAGTGTAAATATCAATCTCGCCTATAGGTTTTATAACCCATTGATTACCATCATAGTTAAAATCTACCTTTGTATTTAATGACATTCGCTCTTCCCTCCATCTTCCTAGAATGTATTTATCTTATACCAAAAACATTGTAAAGTAAAGCTTTAAGCCATTCTACTCCCCAATATATTTTGCCACTGCAACTACTTTGTCATCCTTCATTCTCATCAAAGTAACACCCTGAGTACTTCTACCCATAATTGATATATCTTTGATTCCAAGTCTTATTATTGTTCCATTTAGGGAGATTATCATAACCTCATCCTGATCACTAATTACTTTAGCAGAAACAATATCTCCTGTCTTTTCTTTTATACTGTATGTTATTAAACCTTTCCCACCTCTATTTTGAGTTTTATACTCATCTAATAAGGTTCTTTTTCCAAAACCTTTTTCCGATATAACTAGAAGAAACTTGTCTTTTTCAACTATTTCCATTGCTACAACTAGGTCTTCTTTTTTTAAGGATATTCCTTTTACTCCCATTGCAGTTCTACCCATATCTCTTACATCTGCTTCTTTAAATCTTATTGCCATTCCTTTTAGGGTAACTAGAATTAAGTCTTGTTCCCCATCGGTAAGTCTTACACTTATTAGTTCATCATCATCTCTAAGAGATATACCAATTATTCCTGTTTTACGTATATTATCAAACTGATCTAGCGCAGTTTTCTTAACTGTACCATCTCTTGTAGCCATAACGAGATAACCTTCAGGATTATGTTTATACAGAGGTATTATTGCAGAAACTCTTTCATCAGGATTTAAGCTAAGCAGATTTACTATAGCTGTACCCCTAGCAGTTCTACTTGCCTCAGGAATCTCATATGCTTTAAGTGAAAATACTCTACCCTTACTTGTAAAGAATAGTATTGTACTATGTGTCGATGTGATATAAAGATCTTCTACAAAATCTTCATCTCGTTTCGAAAGAGCTATTACTCCTCTTCCTCCTCGTTTTTGAGGTCTATAAGTTCCTTCTGGCATTCTTTTAATATAACCAAAATGGGTTAATGTAATTACTACATCTTCATCTTCAATCATATCTTCCATATTTATTTCATCAGCTGAAAACATTATTCTAGTTCTTCGCATATCTCCATATTTATCTTTTATTTCAAGTAATTCTTCTTTGATTATATTAAGCACTACTCTCTCACTTGAGAGTATCTCTTTAAACCAGTTTATTTGTTTTATTAAGGCCTCATATTCTTCATTTAATTTATCAGATTCAAGATTTGTAAGTCTTTTTAATCTCATATCTAAAATTGCTTGTGCTTGAATTTCTGAAAGTTTAAATTCCTTGATCAAAGCATCCTTTGCTGATTGATCATCACTTGAACCTCTTATTATTTTAATAATTCTATCTATATTATCAAGAGCTATTCGAAGCCCTTCTACAATATGAGCCCTAGCTTCAGCTTTTTTTAAATCGTATTGTGTCCTTCTTGTTATTATTTCCTTTTGGTGCTCAAGATAATAATAAATTATTTGTTTTAAATTTAAGACTTTAGGTTGACCATCTACAAGTGCAAGATTTATTATTCCAAATGTAGATTGCAATTGAGTATGCTTGTATAAATTATTAAGAACTACTTTAGGATTAGCATCTCTTCTAACTTCTATGACAATTCTCATACCCTCTCTATCAGATTCATCTCTAAGATCAGATATTCCTTCTAATTTTTTATCTCTAACATATTCTGCAATTTTTTCAATTAATCTAGCTTTATTTACCTGATATGGAATTTCAGTTACTATTATACTATGTTTGCCTCTGGATGATTCTTCTATCTCAGCTACTGCTCGCATTCTTATTTTGCCTCTGCCAGTTTTAAATGCTCTTCTGATTCCTTCTTTACCCATAATATTAGCACCAGTTGGAAAATCTGGTCCTTTAATAACTTTAGATAATTCTTCAATAGTTACATCAGGATTATCAATCATTAAATCTATACCTTCTATAACTTCCCTAAGATTATGAGGTGGCATATTAGTTGCCATACCAACTGCAATACCGGAAGACCCATTTACCAACAAGTTTGGAAATCTGCTTGGTAAAACTATAGGCTCCATTAAACTTTCATCAAAGTTAGGTTTGTAGTCTACCGTTTCCTTTCCTATATCTCGCATCATTTCCATTGCTATTTTGGTTAATCTAGCTTCAGTATAACGCATTGCTGCAGCACTGTCACCATCAACACTACCAAAGTTACCATGTCCATCTACTAGTAAATATCTAGTATTGAAATCTTGCGCTAATCTTACCATTGCTCCATAAACTGAACTATCTCCATGTGGATGGTACTTACCTAGTACATCCCCGACAACCCTCGCTGATTTTCTATGAGGTTTATCAGGTGGCATATTTAATTCATCCATAGCATAAAGAATCCTTCTATGAACAGGCTTTAGACCATCTCTTACATCAGGAAGTGCACGGCTTACTATTACGCTCATAGCATAATCTAGATAAGAAGTCTTCATTTCATCTTTAATATTTATATCAATTAACTTATCTCGTTCGTTTTCCATTTTTTCCTCCTAGATGTCAAGATTCTTAACATATTTTGCATTTTCTTCAATAAATTCTCTTCTAGGCTCTACTTTATCACCCATTAGAGTTGTAAATATTTCATCAGCAACTAACGCATCTTCAATATTTACTTTTAATAGAGTTCTATGATCAGGGTCCATTGTAGTATCCCAAAGTTGTGTTGCATTCATCTCTCCAAGACCTTTGTATCTTTGAATTGTATATCCTGTGTTTCCAATTTCAGCTAAAGTATTTTCTAACTCTTTATCCGTGTAACAATAATGCTCTTTCCTACTTTTTGTAACCTTATAAAGCGGTGGTTGTGCTATATATATATTCCCATTATCAATCAATCCTCTTAAGTACCTATAAAAGAATGTTAATATTAAAGTCCTAATATGTGCCCCATCAACATCGGCATCCGTCATAATTATGATTTTTCCATATCTAAGTTTTAGAATATTAAAATCTTCACCTATACTTGTACCAAAAGCTGTTATCATAGCTTTAATCTCAGTGGAAGAAAGAATCTTATCCAACCTTGCTTTTTCTACATTCATGATCTTTCCTCTTAAAGGCAGAATTGCTTGGAACTTTTTATCTCTTCCTTGTTTAGCACTACCACCAGCTGAATCTCCCTCGACTATATAGATCTCCGTTTCCTTTATATCGTTAGATTGACAATCAGATAGTTTTCCAGGCAATGTTGTATTATCAAAAATGCTTCTCTTTCTAGTTAAATCTCTTGCCTTTCTAGCAGCTTCTCTTGCTCTTTTTGAACTGATAGCTTTATCTAATATTATTTTAGAAATTTTAGGATTTTCTTCTAGATAATTACTTAAAAAATCATTTGTCAATGATTCTACTATTCCTCTTATTTCACTATTTCCAAGTTTTCCCTTAGTTTGTCCTTCAAATTGAGGTTCTGGAAGTTTTACAGAAAGAATAGCAGTTATTCCCTCTCTAACATCCTCACCAGATAAATTATCATCTTTTTCCTTTAAAAAATTGTATTTTCTCGCATAATCATTAATACATCTTGTCAAAGCAGTTCTTAGCCCCGAAAGATGAGTACCACCTTCAGCTGTACCAATATTGTTTGCAAATGTAAACACATTTTCACTATAACCGTCGGTATACTGAATTGCAAGTTCTACAGTAGTAAAATCTTTATCAGCCTCAAAATATATAACATCCTTATGAATAGGATTTTTATTTTTATTTATATACTCAACAAAAGATTTGATTCCACCATCATAATGAAATTCTTTGTGATGTCCTGTTCTCTCATCAACTAATGATATTTTTATACCTTTATTTAAAAAAGCCATCTCTCTAAATCTATTTTTCAATGTATCAAAATCATATTCAAGAATTTCAAATATTTGATAATCTGGCTTAAAATGAATCATGGTACCTGTCGTATTTGATTTTCCAACTATCTCTAGTTCACCATCTGGTTCTCCTCTTTTAAACCTTTGCCTATATACATTTCCATCTCTTTTTACTTCAGCAACTAGCCATTCTGAAAGTGCATTAACAACAGAAACACCAACTCCATGTAAACCTCCTGATACTTTATATGCAGAATTATTAAACTTTCCTCCTGCATGAAGTATAGTCAATACAGTTTCTACAGTTGATTTTCCAGTTTGTGGATGAATTTCTACGGGAATACCACTACCATTATCATCTACTTTTACAGAGTTATCTTTTTCTATAACAATACTAATTTTATCGCAAATTCCAGCTAAAGCTTCATCTATACTATTATCCACAACTTCGTAAACAAGATGATGCAATCCTTTAGGTCCTGTACTACCGATATACATACCGGGTCTTTTCCTTACCGGCTCAAGTCCTGTTAAAACCTGAATATCACTGGCAGTATAATGCCTGCCATTTCCATTTTCATTTATATCATTGGCCATTTACTTCCCTCCAAGTCTTTTTTCCATTATATATACATCCATTATTTATATAAAAAAATTCTTTTTCATATCCATCTAAACCATTTATATCTACAGCATCAGTAAGAGTAATAAAGGTTTGCATTTTACTAAATAATTTAGTTAAATGAATTCTTCTCTCTTCATCAAGCTCAGAATAGACATCATCTAATAAAAGAATTGGATTATAACCAGTTTCTCTTTTAATTATTTCAACTTCTGAAAGTTTTAATGTTAATACAATCGATCGTTGTTGACCCTGTGAAGCATATATTTTAGAGTCTTTTCCATTTATTAATATACTAAAATCATCTCTGTGTGGTCCTTTAGTCGTAGTTCCTAATTCAATATCCTTTTTTCTGCTTAATTTAAGGATTTCTAAAAATTGTTTTTCAATTTCTATTAAAGATTTTCCATTTTCTATACTTCTTAAGTAATCAATATCTAAGGTTTCCGTGTTTTTAGTAATAATATTGTGATTAATTTTAGCTTCAATCAATAATCTATTAATATAACTCTCTCTTTCTAAAATTATCAAAGATCCTAGTTTTGCCATTTGAATATCAAATACTTCAATTAGATCTGGTAAACTGCTTTTAAATTTTATAGATTTTAATAGATTATTTCTCTGTATAAGTATTTTATAATATCTATTTAAATTATAATAATAAAGAGGTTTAAGTTGAGATATACTTGAATCAAGATAATTTCTTCTGTTACTAGGACCATCTTTTACAAGTTTTAAATCCTCTGGTGAAAAAACTACAACCTTTAATCCAGTATTTAATTCCTTATAACTTTTAAGCTCTATCTTATTGACCTTTATCCTCTTGCTTTTTTCTTTATCAAATTTTATTTCAGTAAATTTTTCAAGCTCACCTACTTTTAAATTTGCTCCTATATAAGCTTCCTGTTTTTCAAATTTGATTATTTCTTTATCTCTTGATGTTCTAAAAGATCTTCCTGTAGAACAAATATAAATTGCTTCTAATAAATTTGTTTTGCCTTGTGCATTCCTACCAACCATTATATTAATATTTGGATTAAACAATACACTTAGATTATTGTAATTTCTAAAATTAATAAGTTTTATTCCTTCAATTATCAAGAACTACACTCCTTAATACAAACAAATGTTCTTCAGTTTTTTATTATATCACAATAAACAAGTATTCATCATCAACTTCTATTTTATCATTTATTCTTATTTTTTTACCTCTTTGTGTTGATACCTCATCATTTACTTTAACTATACCATCAGCTATCATCATCTTAGCTTGACCACCAGTTTGAGCTATGCCACAAAGTTTTAAAAATTGGTCCAATTTAATATACTCTGTTTCTAATTTAATCTCTTCCATTTTTCCCTCCATTTAAAAAGCGTCTTTGATGCTTTTTCTAATATTAAAAATCATCCTGAGCTAGTCTTACAGGAAGCACTAGATAAGTATAATTATCATCATCCGCCCCATTTATGATACAAGGGTTTAAACTACCTACAAAATTTAAAACTATTTCATTAGAATTAATTATTTTGATTCCCTCTAAAATATATCTAGAATTAAATGCAATATTTAAATCTTCACCTTTAGATTTTGCTGGAACTTCTTCGTATACATCACCCATTTCAGAATTTGATTTTATTACAACTTCTCCATCTGTAATAGATAACTTAATAAGATTTGCTTTTTCTTCTTTAGCAAGTAAAGAAGCTCTTTCTAATGCATTTTGGAATCCATTCCTATTTACTCTAATACTAGTATTGTGTTCACTTCTCATTATATCTCTATAATTAAAGAATTGTCCTTCTAATAATTTCGAATACATTAAAGTATCTCCTATATTAAAAATAACTTGACCTTGTGAAATACTAATAGCTAAGTCATCTTCACTATCATCCAGTATTTTATTTAATTCATTTAGAGTTCTGCCAGGAATAATAATCTTTTTATCTAAATTGTAAGCAGTTTTTATTTTTCGAAGCGCCAATCTATACCCATCTAATGAAACAAATGAAATAAATCCATCTTCCATTTCAAGTAGAACTCCAGTTAAAGATGGCCTTGTTTCATCTTGGGTAGTAGCAAATACTGTTTGCTTTATAGCTGACTTAAATAAATCTTTACCTATCTTAAAAGAATTTTCTTCAATGGTAATAGGTAGATTAGGATAATCCTCTCCTGGATTACCAATTATATTAAATTCAACATTTTGGCATTTAATATTAACTCCATTTTCTTTAATTGTAAATTCAATAAGATCATTCGGTAATTTTTTTACAATATCTCCAAAAATTCTTGAATTTAAGACTATTTTTCCAGTAGATTCTACATCGGCATCTACAAATGTCTCAATGCTAATTTCTAAGTCAGTCGCTGTAAGCTTTATTTTATCTTCTTTTGCCTCTATCAATATTCCATCTAGAATTTGAAGAGTGGAACGAGTAGAAATTCCTTTCTGTACTATACTTATGTGTTTCGCAAGATCTTTTTGTTCAACTTTAAACTTCATATTTTTGGCCTCCCTTATAGAGTAATAGAATAAGAAACTATAGTAGTAATAGTAGTAGGGCTTGTGATTATGTTGATAACCCTTTATGTCTTTCTAAATTGAATATTGTAGTTCATTTAATAACATGTGGATAAGCTATTAATTCTATTAGACCTTTTCCACAGTTTATAGTTTTTTTAATTCAGCTATTATATTTTCTAGTTTAGTTTTTAATAAACTGTTAACTTCTATATCTTTATTAATTTTATCACAAGCATGTATAACGGTAGTGTGGTCCCTACCACCAAACTCGTCTCCTATCTTGGGTAAAGAAAGATCAGTAAGTTCTCTTGTAAGATACATAGCTATTTGTCTTGGATAAGCTATAGCTCTTGTTCTTTTTTTAGAAGAAAAATCGTCCATTTTAATATTAAATTTTTTAGATACCCTGTCTTTAATAAGATCAGTAGTTATTTCTACAGGTTTATTATTTGAAATTATATCTCTTAAAGCTTCCTCAGCAAGATCTATGTTTATAGATTTATTAGTTAAAGATGAATAAGCCACTACTCTTATAAGAGCACCTTCTAGTTCCCTTATATTAGAATGAATTCGCTCACCAATCAAAAGCATTACATCATCTGGTACTTGTATATTCTCTAAATTAGCTTTTTTTCTTAATATAGCAATTCTAGTTTCTAAATCTGGTGGCTGAATATCAGTAATAAGTCCCCATTCAAATCTTGATCTCAATCTATCCTCAAGAGTTGGAATCTCTTTTGGTGGTCTATCACTTGATATTATTATCTGCTTATTTGCATCGTGAAGTGCATTAAAGGTATGAAAAAATTCTTCTTGTGTTCCTTCTTTCCCTGCTATAAATTGTATATCATCAATAAGTAGCACATCTACATTTCTGTATTTATTTCTAAATTCTTCATTTTTATACTCTCTAATAGAGTTGATAAGTTCATTAGTAAATTTCTCTGATGAGACATAAACAACTTTTGCTTTTGGGTTTTGACTTAATATATAATTACCTATAGCATGCATTAAATGAGTTTTACCAAGTCCTACCCCACCATAAATGAACAATGGATTATAAGCTTGAGCAGGTGCTTCAGCAACTGCAACTGATGCTGCGTGAGCAAACTCATTACTTTTTCCAGTTACAAAGGTACTAAAAGAATACTTTGGATTCAATTTTGATTTATTTAAAACCTCTACGGCTTCTTTTTTCTTTGCAGAAGGTTCTATTGGTTGAATTTCTTCACCTGGAATAATAAATTTGATTCCATAGTTATCACCAGTTACTTGTGTAATTGAATTCTTAATGAGATTGAAGTACCTACCTTCTAAGATACCTTTTGTAAAATCGTTTGGAGCGCCTAATACAATTTCATCTTCTATTAGACTAATAGGTTCAATCGATTTTAGCCAAGTATTATAGCTAACTTCAGTAAGTTCAACCTTTATAAGATTAAGAACTCCTTCCCATATCTGGTCCAAATTTGTTTCCATATGATGACCTCCTAAAAAATATCTATAAACAAATAAAAAATAAAAATTAATAATTTCATATTGTGGATAAAATTATCAACTATATGTGGATAAGTATCAATAATAAAACAATATAATCTCTATCCACAAAAGTAAAAAAATAAAAATGTGGATAAAAAACCTAATAAATTACGATAATTTAATATAAAAACTAGGGTTATTTTAAAACTTATACACAATCTATCCACAAATTGTGTATAAGTTAAGTTTATCCACTGACTTGCAATACTTATCAACATCCTCTATTATATTATCAGATGATGGGTATATATTCAATAGATATCCACAGCTATCTGTAGATTAAATACTAAAAATTGTGGATTACTATTAATTAAAATCTTGACATAATAGGGTCAAGTACATATAATTTATAGTAGTGTTTTAAAGATTGCATTTGTAAACTCTATATTTAATATATAGCATTGCCTGTAGTTAATTGAAGGAGGTGTATGTTTGTGAAGAGAACTTATCAACCGAAAAAAAGACAAAGAAGTAGAGAACACGGTTTTAGAAAGAGAATGAAGACTAGATCAGGAAGAGAAATATTAAGAGCTAGAAGAAGAAAAGGAAGAAAGAAACTTTCTGCATAAGGCCGCTGTTTAGTGGCCTTTTATTAAAGGTCATTTTAGGACGGTGTTTTTATGAATAAAGAGAATAGATTAAGAAAGAATATGGAGTTTAAAAAGGTCTACAAAACAGGAAAAAATTATTGGAATAGGAATTTGATTGCTTTTATTCGGAAAAATGGAACTGAAAATACTCGGATTGGAGTTTCAATTACAAAAAAAATCGGAAATGCAGTAGTTAGAAACAAGCTAAAAAGAAGGATTAAGTCTATTAATCAAGATTATATAACTTCTATCAAATCAGGGTATGATATTGTTATTATACCTAAAAAAAACGTTGTAGAGTTAACCTTTAAGGACTTGGAAAGTGCTGTAAAACACATTTATAAGATATCTGGTCTATTGGAAAAAAGGTGATAAAATGACACGGATGGCTATTGTGTTAATAAGATTCTACCAAAGATATATCTCAAGATATATTCTTACTGGGAATAATTGTAGATTTTATCCAACTTGCTCTGAATATTCATTGCAAGCCTACACAAAGTATGGCTTCATAAAGGGGACAGTTTTAACTGTTAAAAGAATACTTCGGTGTAACCCTTTCCATGAAGGAGGATACGATCCACTAAAATGATGGGAGGTTAATTGATGATTGGATTTCTAGGAAATATACTAGGATCATTATTGAGATTTGTATATGATATAGTTGCTCAAACAATGTCTAGTGAGCCAGCGAGTATATCATTTTATGCTATAGCGATAATTTTAACAACGATAATTTTTAAATTAATGCTATTGCCAATAAATATTCAGCAAAGCAGATCAACACGTAAAATGAGTAAAGTACAGCCTTTGATGAAGGAAATACAAACTAAATATAAGAACGACCCGAAAGAGATGCAAGCAAAAATGCAAGAACTTTACAAAGAACATAAATATAATCCAGCATCTGGATGTTTGATTTTATTAGTACAGATGCCTATTATATTTGCATTCTTTGCAGTATTTAGAGATCCGCAAGGATATGCATTTTCAGATCCAGGAATGTATGTAGCAATGGCAAAGAATTTTTTATGGATACCAAATCTTGAAAATCCAGATGCATTGCTGTGGGGTTTACCGCTCTTAGCTGCAGCAACTACATTTTTACAAAGTAAAACTATGAGCACAGGTAATACAGACGCACAGGCTCAGTCAACTCAAAAGATTATGAATTATATGTTACCTATTATGATTTTTATGGCATCTAGAGGGTTTGCTGCAGGACTCGCACTTTATTGGGTAGTAGGTAATATATTTACAATAATACAGCAGTATATTACTAATAAGAAATATACAAGTATTAAGGGGGCAAAATAGTATGAAATTTGTTGTTAAGACAGGAAAAACAGTTGAAGATGCCCTTCAAGAAGCTTTAGTAGAGCTAAAAGCTAGTGAAAAAGATGTCGAATATGAAGTTATTGAGGAAGCTACCAAAGGTTTATTTGGACTGATTGGTTCCAAAGAGGCAAAGATTAAAGTTGTCCTTATAAATGACCCTGAAGAGACAGCTAGTAAATTTTTAGATGGAATACTCCAAGGAATGGGTATTATAGCTCTTTCTGATATAACTATAAATGATGATATTATGAATATTGAGATAAATAATATCTCTTCAAGTGATATGGGTATTTTAATTGGTAAAAGAGGAAATACTCTTGATTCGATACAATATCTGTTGAGTATCGCAATAAATAAAAAAAGAGAGAATTATCTTAAAGTTATATTGGATGCTGAAGGTTATAGGAAAAAAAGAGAAGAAACACTTATAAGGCTTGCTAATAAGATGGCTGAAAAAGCTACTTATAGCAAAAGGCCCGTCAAGTTAGAGCCTATGAATCCATATGAAAGAAGGATTATTCACTCAGCATTGCAGACATTTGAAGGTGTAAACACATATAGCGAAGGAAATGAACCTTATAGAAGAGTAGTAATAGTATTAAAATAATAAGGTTACCAAAGAAGCGCTATAAGAAAGCCTCTTTTGAAACGAAAAATACAAAGTGCTTGTATTAAGAAAAAAAGTATAACTTTCCTATTGATTATAACTAAGAGTCCACTTTATTGTGGGCTTTTATTTTGTGTGATATTATAATAAGATAATACTATTAAAAAATTGATAAAAATGGAGTGAGGTGATTTTATGACTGAAACTATAGCCGCTATATCAACAGCAATAGGTGAGTCTGGAATCGGTATTGTTAGAATGAGTGGTAAGGAAGCTATAAATATAGCAAAATTAGTATTTCAAAGAGCGAATGACAAGGATATTAAAGATACAGATAATAAGAGACTACTATATGGTAATATTATGGATAATGGTGAGGCGATAGATGAAGTCCTAGTCGCTTTTATGAATGCTCCATATACCTATACAAGGGAAGAAATGGTTGAAATATACTGTCATGGTGGAATAATACCTGTAAAGAAAATACTGGAGTTATTATTAACAAAAGGTGCTAGAATTGCTGAACGGGGCGAGTTTACAAAGAGAGCATTTTTAAATGGAAGGCTTGATTTATCTCAAGCTGAAGCAGTAATCGATATAATTAAAGCAAAGACCGAAAAATCATATGATATATCCCTAAAGCAATTAGAAGGGAAATTAAGTTTTGAAATACAAGAAATTAGACAAATTCTATTGAAAATGATTGCTCATATTGAAGTATCTATAGACTTTCCAGAGGATGATATTGAAGAAGTTACAACTGGAGAGCTCTTAGATGATGGAAATAAAGTTAGGGAAAGAGTTCAAAGACTCTTAAATACAGCTGATAGAGGCAAAATAATGAGAGATGGATTAAATACAGTGATCCTAGGAACTCCAAATGTAGGGAAGTCCTCTCTACTTAATGCAGTATTACGAGAGAATAGAGCTATTGTAACTGAAATACCAGGAACTACGAGAGATATCATAGAAGAGTATGTAAATATCGATGGAATTCCTTTAAAAATAATGGATACTGCGGGGATTAGACAAACAGATGATATCGTAGAGAAAATTGGTGTGGATAGAGCCAAGGAAACTATTGATAAAGCTGATTTAGTAATAGCTATTTTCGATATATCCAGAGAACTAAATAATGATGACTTCCATATTATGGAATTAATTAAGAATAAAAAGACCATTGTTTTATTAAATAAAACTGATTTACCAAAGGTTTATGATGAGGCCTATTTTAATAGTTATTTTGAAAACAGTCAAATTATAAATACATCTATGATACAGAATATTGGTATTGAAGAGCTTGAAGATGCTATAAGAGCTATGTTTTATGATGGTGATATAGCTATCCAGTCTGATATGATTATAAATAATATGAGACATAAACAGCAGTTGGAATTGGCAAGTATAAATATTGAATCTGTTTTAAATGATTTAATGAGAGGAGTTCCACTTGACTGTCTAGAGGTTGACTTAAGGAGTTGTTGGGAGAATCTAGGGGAAATTACTGGTGAAAGTTTGGATGAAGATATTTTGGATAGAATTTTTAGCGAGTTTTGCATTGGTAAATAGTCGTAATTATAGAAAGGTGAAATTATGTTAGATACAATAACTTATAATGGTGGAGAATATGATGTAATAGTAGTTGGTGCGGGACATGCGGGTGCTGAGGCTGCACTTGCTCCAAGTAGGATGGGGTTAAAAACGCTAATTCTTACGATAACGCTTGATGGAATAGTAGCTCTTTCTTGTAATCCTAATATTGGAGGAACAGGTAAGGGCCATTTAGTTCGAGAAATTGATGCATTGGGTGGGGAAATGGCTTTAAATATAGATAAGTCTTTTATTCAAAGTAGAATGTTGAACTTGTCCAAAGGGCCAGCGGTTCACTCTCTAAGGGTTCAGGCTGACAAGAAGATGTACCATAGCGAAATGAAAAAAATGCTAGAAGATGAACCTAATTTAACTTTAAGACAAGGCGAAGTTGTAGATTTAATTATAAAAGACAATAAGGTACAAGGTGTAACAACTAGAACAGGAGCTAATTACTATAGCAAGGCAGTTATAGTAGCTACTGGAACATATCTAGGAGGGCGAGTTTATATTGGTGAGGTAAATTATCAATCAGGTCCTGAAGGTATGTCACCTTCTATCCTATTATCAGATTCTATAAAAGAAAAAGGAATTGCTTTAAGAAGGATGAAAACTGGCACTCCAGCTAGAGTTCACAGAGATAGCATAGATTTTTCTAAAATGGAAATACAGCCTGGAGATAAAGAAGTAGTGCCGTTTTCATTTTTAAATATGGAGAAAGTTTATGATTTTGAACAGGTACCTTGCTATCTAACTTATACCACAGATGCAGCACATCAGATAATAAGAGATAATTTAGGTCGTTCTCCTATGTTCGCAGGATATATAGAAGGAGTTGGGCCAAGATATTGTCCTTCAATTGAGGATAAAGTCGTTAAATTTGCTGATAGAGATAAGCATCAAGTATTTATAGAACCAGAAGGGCTTTCAACTAAAGAGATGTATGTGCAAGGAGTTAGCTCATCTTTACCTGAAGAAGTTCAAATCGAGATATATAAAAAGATAATCGGACTAGAAAATGTAGAATTTATGAGGACTGCTTATGCTATAGAATATGATTCTATAGATCCTACTATTCTTAAACGGAGCCTAGAGCATAAAGAGATTGAAAATCTTTTCTTTGCAGGGCAGATAAATGGTTCTTCTGGATATGAGGAAGCAGCAGCTCAAGGTTTAATGGCCGGAATTAACGCGGCACTAAGTATACAGGGAAAAGAACCATTTATATTAGATAGATCAGAAGGATATATAGGAGTATTAATAGATGATTTAGTAACTAAAGGAACAGATGAACCGTATAGAATGATGACCTCAAGGGCAGAGTATCGCTTGACATTAAGGCAAGATAATGCGGATTTGAGATTAACTAAAAAGGGCTACAAACTAGGTCTTGTAACACAAGAAAGATATGATTTAACCCTTAAAAAAGAAGAATTAATCAATAAAGAATTAGAAAGATTGAAGAAAGTTATTATAACGCCAACTGAAAAGACTAATGATATGCTTGCTACATTACAATCAAGTACATTAAAGAACGCCGTCTCGTTGTATGAACTAATAAAGCGGCCAGAGATAACCTATGAAAACTCCATTATCTTTGATAATGAAAGAGAATCTTTAATTAAGGAGATAAGATTACAGGTTGAGATACAAATAAAATATGAAGGCTATATTAAGAAACAGATGATACAGATTGAACAATTTAAAAAGTTGGAAAATAGAGTGCTTGATGCAGATTTGGATTATTCTAAAGTAAGAGGTTTAAGCAACGAAGCGCTTCAAAAACTCACTAAAATAAAGCCAGAGTCAATGGGACAGGCTTCAAGAATTTCAGGCGTATCTCCCTCTGATATCAACGTTTTGCTTATTTATCTAGAGCAAAGAAGAAGAGGTGCTAATCTTGGTTAGTAATGAAAGATTATATGATATAGCAAAAGAGCTAGGGATAGATTTATCAGATAAAATGTGTGATGATTTTGAAATTTATAAAGAATTACTTAAAGAGTGGAATGAAAAAATCAATATAACGTCTATAACAGATAATTACGAGATTGATTTAAAACATTTCGCAGATAGTTTAACGCCTATACTAACAGACTTGATAAAAGATGACTCTAGAATTATTGATATAGGAACAGGTGGTGGGTTTCCAGGAATACCGTTAAAAATATATAATCAGACTTTAAAATTAACTTTATTAGATAGCTTAAATAAGAGAATTGTTTTTTTAAATGAGGTTATTACGAAATTAGACCTAAATATTGTAGAAACTTTGCATGCGAGAGCAGAAGAGTACTCTAGAAAAGATAATTATAGAGAAAAATACGACATATGCCTCTCACGCGCTGTGGCTTCACTAGAGACACTTTGTGAGTATTGCATACCATATGTCAAAGAAAATGGATATTTTATATCGATGAAAGGTCCAACGCCAGAAAAAGAAATTGAAGCCAGTATAAATGCAATAAAGGAGTTAGGTGGAGTTTTAGAAAGAACAATTAGACTTACTTTACCTAATACTGATATGGAAAGAACATTAATTATAATTAAAAAGGTAAAGAAAACTCCTGATAAATATCCAAGAGGTGGCGGCAAGCCTAAAAAAATGCCTATTAAATAGCAGTAAAATAGAAATAATCACCAATGTTCCACGTGAAACATACGAAAATGTTCCACGTGGAACATTTTATTTGTGAATATTGTCCTAGAGTATGTTATCATAGATATAAGAAGAATAAGGAGTGTTTCTATGGGAAAAACAATTGCTGTATTTAATCAAAAAGGTGGTGTTGGTAAAACAACTACCACAATTAATTTAGCAGCAGGATTGGGAAAGTTAGGGAAAAAAGTGCTGTTAATAGATATTGACCCTCAAGGGAACTCGTCAAGCGGATTAGGTGTAGATAAACATGGAGTGCCTTTCCTAGTTTATGATATCTTGACCCAAAATGCAGATGTATTAGATGCAGTATACGAGACGAGTGCAGAAAATCTAAGTATTATTCCATCAAACAACCAACTTGCAGGATTAGAAATAGAGTTTGCCAAAAGTGGAGATTGGGAAGATTCTTTACGTGGTGCTATAGAAACAATTAAGGATGACTATGATTTTATAATACTAGATTGTCCACCATCTCTTGGGATATTAAGTGTAATGGGATTAATTGCATCAGACAGCGTTATAATACCGATTCAATGTGAATATTTTGCTTTAGAAGGCGTGAGTCAGTTATTTGAAACAATAGAATTAGTTAAGAAAAATTACAATTCTGATCTTGAAGTTGAGGGGGTAGTCCTAAGTATGTTTGATGGACGTACTAATCTTTCAATTCAGGTAGTTGAAGAAGTGAAGGCATTCTTTAAAGGGAAAGTTTATACTAGTATAATTCCTAGAAATGTAAGATTGGCAGAAGCGCCGTCTTATGGGCTGTCTATTCATGACTATGATTCTAAATCAAAAGGAGCTGATTCATATATGGAATTAGCGGAAGAATTTTTATATTTACAAGATTAAGATAGGTTTATGAAGGGAGTGATATAGATGTCTGTGAAAAAAAGTGGTCTAGGTAAAGGTTTATCGGCTTTGATTAAAGATAAAGAGAAAGTAGATAGCTTAATAAGTGAAATTAAACTTTTGCCAACTGAGACAGTTGAGCTTGTTGAATTAAACTCTATAATACCTAGGGAAGATCAGCCGAGAAAAGTCTTTGACAAAGGAGCTCTAGATGATTTAGCGCAATCAATTAAAGAAAATGGCGTGATTCAGCCTATTATATTAAGAAAGGCAGAGAATGAGTATCAAATAATTGCTGGAGAGAGAAGGTGGAGGGCTGCAAAACTAGCTGGCCTAGTATCGATACCAAGCATTGTTAGAAGTATAGATGCAGAAACTACGGCAAAAATTTCTTTAATAGAGAATATACAAAGAGAGAATTTAAATGCTATTGAAGAAGCACAAGCATATAAAAGTCTTTTGGATGAATACGACTTAAAACAAGAAGAGCTTGCAAAAGCAGTAGGGAAGAGCAGAGCTTATATTAGTAATACTCTTAGACTATTAAAGCTTGATAAAGCTGTAATAGAGTATATATATGAAGGTAAGCTATCAGCTGGGCATGGCAAAGCACTACTGAGTATTGAAGATAAAGAGGAACAGAAAAGAATTGCTGATAGAATAATTGCGGATGGATTAAATGTTAGAGAAACTGAAAACAAAACTAGCAAAAATAAAAAAAGAATAAGTAAAAAAATGAAAGATTCTTATATAATAGATCTTGAAGAACAATTGATGGGTGCCCTAGGTACAAAAGTACAATTAGTTGCTAAGAAAAAATCAGGGAAAATTGAAATAGAATACTATGATAATGATGACTTAGAGAGGCTTCTAGACTTGCTTTTAAACTGATGTTCCACGTGGAACATTTAGGAGGAATTGAATATGGAAATAAATATATTTCAAGTTGATGCATTTAGCAAAGTGCCATTTGGCGGGAATCCGGCTGGTGTAGTTACAAATTCTAAAAAATTGAATGATAAACAAATGCAGAGAATAGCAAATGAAATGAATCTTTCAGAAACGGCTTTTATTAACCAAATGGAGGACGGGTATTTTAAAATACGTTATTTCACTCCATTGTTAGAGGTAGATTTGTGTGGGCATGCTACTATAGCAAGTATATATACTCTAGCAAGTGAAGGTTTTATTACACCTATACAAAAAGGTGTAAAAACTGTAATAATAGAGACGAAAGCTGGAAAATTAAATGTAGACATAGAATATAACAATTATTTACCAAAAAATATAATTATGGCGCAAAAGACTCCTCAGTCTTTAGGAGTTCCAGAATTAATTATGGATATTTTAGATGCATTTGGATTAGAAGAAGCTGATATAGGGATTGGAGATAAGTATATTTCACCTGAAATTATTTCAACGGGACTACCAGATATAATATTTCCTATAAAGGATAAAAAGAAGCTTGTTAATATGAAAGTGGATTTTTGCAAAATAGCTGAAATAAGTAGAAAATTAAATGTAACAGGAGTTCATGCTTTTTATATAAAAGATAGAATGAGTAGAATTGCTTATGCTAGAAACTTTGCCCCAATTGTGGGGATAGATGAAGAGGCAGCTACAGGAACTGCAAATGGAGCCTTAATTTACTACTTAAAAAAGAACGATTTATTAGCTGAAGATAGCTTGGTAGTTTCTCAGGGGGACTCGATGGGTAGACCAAGCCAAATTAATTGCAGAATAGAAAATTCAGATGGTGGTTATTCTGTATTTGTGGGTGGCGAAGCTAATATTGTAATAGAAGGGATAATAAAATTTTAATATATTTAAGGAGGAGCAAAATGTTAATTGAAAGAACAGCTAAGGATTTTGTAATGGATGTTGCTAGTGAAAGCCCAACTCCAGGTGGAGGAAGTGTGTCTGCGCTTGTAGGAAGCCTAGGTTCGGCTTTAACTTGTATGGTTGGTCATTTAACTATAGATAAAAAAGCTTATGAATTAGTGCCTGAGGACAAAAAAAATGAAATGAAAAATGAATTAAAGATAATAAATGAATTGACAGATAGTCTACTAAAACTAGTAGATGAAGATTCAACAGCATTTGATGATGTGATGAGAGCATTTAAGCTTCCAAAGAATAATGAGGAAGAAAAGAAAATAAGATCAGCTGCAATCCAAATTGGTTACAAGAAGGCACTAGAGGTTCCGTTAAGATCAGGCGAGACTTGCTATGAGATATTAGCTAATCAAGAATTGTTCGCTGAATATGGGAATATACATGCTATAACTGATGTTGGAGTAGGAACGCTTTTAGCATATGCAGCACTTGAAGGTTCATTATTTAATGTAACAATTAATCTAAAGAGTATTAAGGATGTAGAGTACAAGGCTGAAATTGAAAAAAAAGTTAGTCAATTGATTTTAGATGGTAAAAAATTAAGAGACAGTTTACTAGAGATAGTTTATAGGAGATTAAATAATTAAAAGAGGTTTTGGCCTCTTTTTTTTTATATTCTCTAAATTAGAACCTTCTATAATATGAAAAAATGCATAGTAAGGGATGGAAATTTCTGTCATATAAAGAAAGTTTCCTAGATGAATGGCGTCTTCAGAATAAATCTAATGTTTCTTAGTGACATTGGTAGAAACACTTTTTGTCAGAAGTTGATTATCAATTGTCATAGGCAGGCTAAAATGATAAAATAACTCTATGGTAACGGTTTTTAAATTTGAGGAGGCATATTATGTATTATTTAGATAATGCAGCAACAACATTTCCAAAACCACAACAGGTCTATGATAAAATATACAAAGTTATGACTGAATATGGAGCAAATCCAGGCAGGTCAGGGCATAAGCTTGCAATAAGAGCAGGAAGGGAGATCTATGCTACAAGGGAACTTTTAGCGGGATTTTTTAATGTGGAAGATCCATTTAATATTGTATTTACAGCTAGTGCTACAGAGGGCTTAAATATAGCGATAAAGGGAATATTAAAGACTGGAGATCATATTATAACTACATCAATGGAACACAATTCAGTATTAAGGCCCATTAAAGAGCTTGAAAAAATAGGGGTAGAGCATACTATTGTTTGGGCTAATGATTTGGGTCAAATAGATGTGGATAGAATAAAAAACGAAATTAAAGAGAATACAAAGATGATTGTCACAACTCATATTTCTAACCTTACAGGTACTATTATGCCTATAGAAGAGATAGCTAAAATAGCAAAAAAATATGGAGTAATTTATTTAGTTGATGCGGCTCAATCAGCAGGAGTTTATGATATTGATATATCAAGGCTAGGCATGGATCTATTAGCATTTCCTGGACATAAAAGCTTACTAGGACCTCAGGGTACAGGTGGACTTTACATAAGAGAAGGGCTAGACATCAATAACCTAATGCAAGGTGGTACTGGTAGTGATTCACATTCATTAATTCACCCAAACATAATGCCAGATAAATTTGAAAGTGGAACACCAAATTCTCCTGGAATAATAGGATTAGGGGAAGGTATTAATTTTATAAACAATACAGGAATAGCTAATATAAGAAAATATGAGGAAGAACTTACAGAGCATTTTATTAGAGAAGCTAGCAAGATAGAGGGTTTAACAATCTATGGCCCTAAAAATACAGATTTACAAGCAGCTGTAGTTGCTTTAAATTTTAATAATATGGATTCTTCAGAACTAGCATATATATTAAATGAAGAATTTGATATATATGTTAGGCCTGGTCTTCACTGCGCTCCACTTGCTCATAAAACAATAGGGACATTAGAGCAAGGTGCTGTAAGATTTAGTTTTGGGTATTTTAACAATCATGAAGAGATAGAATATAGTATAAAAGCTTTAAATAAAATAAGGAAAGAATTATAGAGGATGGTTAGATGATAAATATAATAAACTTTATTGAATACAATCAAACATATATAATGATGGGCCTATTTGTAGGTATTGTAATCCTTATAATACTATATATCTCTCAAATAATGGAATATAGAAGGCATAAAAAAAGGTATGATTCGCTAACTAGAGGTTTATCCGGTGCTAACATAGAAGATTTATTTCTTCAGCTTAATGGAGATATAAAGAGCATTAATAGAGATATTAATTTATTAGAAGATAATATAAAATCGTTGCAAACTAGACTTAATTTTGCTGTACAAAAGGTAGGTTTTGTAAGATACAAAGCGTTTGGGAATACAGGAAGTGATTTAAGCTATTCAATAGCATTGCTTGATAGTTATCACAATGGATTTGTTATATCTAGTATTTATGGTAGGGAGAATACCGTTGGATTTGGAAAGCCTATAATAAATGGCAAATCAAATGTTCCATTATCACCTGAAGAAGTCCAAGCAATTGAAAAGGCGTTGAAGGGTGAGAATGAAAAAGTCTTTAACTAGGAGGAGTGCATGGAGAAGTATTTGTTTATTATAAACCCAATTGCAGGCAGTGGTAAGGCTAAGAATTTTGAAGTTTATATAGGAAAATATATGAAAGACACAGAGATAGACTACAAAGTTATTTTTACTACAAAACCTAAAGAAGCAACAGAAATTGTTATAAACAATCCAGATTATACAATTTGCGTTGCAGTAGGCGGAGACGGTACAGTAGGAGAAGTAGCCAATGGGATAATACAAAGAGGGCATGGAATTCTAGGTATAATACCTGCAGGAACTGGTAATGATCTTTCAAAATCTTTACTTATTACCAATGATATAGAAAAAGCATTTATAAAGATTATAAATAAGAATGTTAAAGAGATAGATTTGGGACGAGTTGATAATAGATATTTTTTCAACATCGCAAGCCTTGGTTTTGATGCTGAAGTTGTAAGGCATACTGACAAGATAAAAAAGATAATAAGAGGAAAGACTGCATATATACTAGGAGTTTTAACTTCCCTATTGGTATATAAGAGTAGAAATATGAATATAGAAGTTGACGGAGATAAGCTATTAAGAAGAGCCACATTGGTTGCAATAGGGAATGGGGCTTATTATGGCGGAGGAATGCAGATATTACCAATGGCAAAGCTTGATGATGGAGAGCTAGACATTTGCATAGTAAAAGATATAAGCAATTTAAGGATTTTATTTTTATTCCCATCTATATTTAAAGGGCAGCATATAAAGTATAAAAAATATATAGAGTTTTATAGAGGAAAGAACATAAAAGTTAAAGTAGAGGGAGAGATGTACCTAAATATAGATGGAGAAATATCTCTTGTAAAAGACAGAGATATAGATTTTTATATTGGGAATGAAAAATTAAATATAATTGTCTAAATTTCAAACATTTATTTTATTAATTTTTTTTAACAAAATAATTGACATTTTAATACCAAATGGTCACACCTCTAAACTCACTGTATTAACTCAGGTATAGCAATCTTATTATATAACAAACTAAGAATAAATTAAGATAAGACAATGCCTGTTTTGGTTGTATTTATCATCCTGTATTGATATAATAAGTTTGTTAATGTTACAAAATAGTTACAAAAATAATTTGCCTACAACTATTAAGGTGAAGTTCGGAGGAGATTTATTAATGAAGCTAAAGGAAAGATTTAAGAATTTTGGCGAAAATATAAAGGGAGTAAACCATAATAATAGATTAAGAAGATCACTAGCTGTAGTAATTGCAGTTGGTATTGTTGGAATAAGTTATGTAAGTTATTCAATAAATGATACAAGGACCAAAGCAGTTAATGTATTTTTAGGTGAAGAGCAAATAGGGGTAGTAAGAACTCAAGAAGAAGCTGTACAAGCTTACACAGAATTAAAAGAGACTTTAGTAAATACATATCAAATGGATGTTTCAATTGATAAAGAGCTCAGTTTTGAAGAGACTAATGCTAAAGACGATGCCTTAACACCATATGGAGAAATTAAATCAAAAATAAAAGGCAGCATAAATGTTGCAGTTACAGGTTTTGAACTTGTAGTGGACGATGAATCATTAGGAATATTTAAATCTGAAGAAGAAGTAGACTCTATGCTTAACACAATTAAAGAACCATTCATTGTAGATAATGAACGAGAATCAATTATAACAGAATCTAGCTTTTTAGAAAAGATTGACATAGTAAAGCAGGATACAAACTTTAGTGAGCTAGCTGACCCTGAAGCTACAATAGAAAGCATTAGGCAAGGTAAAGATGAGATGAGAACCCACATAGTGGAGGTTGGGGAGAGTTATTGGATTATTGCTAGAATGTATGACACACATGTAGAAGACCTAATAAATGCTAATCCTGATCAAGATCCACAAAAATTAAAGCCTGGCGATGAAGTGAAATTATTTGTTCCCACACCATTGCTAACCGTAGTTACAAATGAAGATGTAAAATATACAGAAGAAACAGACTATGAAATTGAAGTTGAAAATGACGATTCATTATATAAGAATCAAAAGAAGATTGTTGTAAAAGGTGAAAAAGGAAGTTCAGAAATAGTTGCAACAGAGATTCGACATAACGGTATATTATTTGAAAAGAATGTAATAGAAGAAACAGTAATAGTAGAGCCTATAACAGAAAAAGTAATACAAGGAACTAAAGAACTACCAAAGACAGCAGCTAAAGGATCTTTTATTGTACCTACAAGCGGAAGACTAACATCTCCGTACGGTATGAGAAATGGAAGTATGCATAGAGGAATTGACCTTGCAAATAGCCTTGGTACTGCAGTATATGCAGCAGATGGTGGGAAGGTAACATTTTCTGGTTACAGTGGAAGTTATGGATATATGGTAGAGATAGATCATGAGAATGGTTATGTTACTAGATATGCACATAATAGCAAATTATTAGTAAAAGCTGGGGAGAGAGTTTATAGAGGACAACAGATATCTAACATGGGAAGTACAGGACGTTCAACAGGTTCACATTTACATTTTGAAGTAATTGTAAATGGTACTCATCAAAATCCAAGTAGATATATATATTAAAATGAAAATACAGGAAGTATGGAAAAAACCATACTTCCTTTTTTATTGTAGAAATTTCTACGTTAGATATAAAAAATATGATTTGTAGACACTCCTTTAATTTCAAAATTCTTTTTATAAATAAGCTATAAGAAAAGTTGCTATTCCAAATATAGAAGTAAGGACTAATACAAATGGCAAGATCTTTTTAAGGATGGCTCCTTCTTGTCCAAGTATCTCGGCTGTAGTTGCACCTAATACTATATTGCTTGGAGCTATTGCAGTTCCAATACTACCACCAGCAGTTTGTGCTCCTAGGAGTAAAGAACTATTTAGGTCCAATATATTAGCAAGTGAAAATTGAAAACCTCCAAATAGTATATTAGAAGACATATTGCTGCTTGTGATAAAGGCTCCTAAAAGTCCTACAAATGGAGTAAAAATTGTGTAATACTCACCAAAGAAAGATGAAACACCATAAGCCAATATACTAGTTTGCCCAGTTCCCGTTAAAATTCTTGATATAGATAATAGTGAAATTACAGCAATACTAGATGGTATTGCTTTTTTGAATGTTTTTCTAGTAATAGTATAGATTCTATTTTTACTGATAATCTCTTTTTTCCTATAATAAAAATATCCGGTAAGAGCAGAGATTAATAAAAAGAATGATGCATGTGTAAAGGGTTTAATAGGAGCATACGATAAAACTTTCGTATTTACAGCGCCTAATCCAGTGATAGTCTCTTTAAAGCTAGGCCCATAAAATATAGAACCAAGCAATTCATTAAGTGGCTTTACAAGTAGTATAATCAGAGTTAAAGCAGTCATTACAAGATATGGTAAAAATGCCTCAAACACGTTCATATTACTCTCATTAACAACTTCTGATTCTTTGTTTCTATCCATTATAGGGCTATTTTCAATCTTCCAAGGCTTATTATACATTGGAAGCTTTGAAAGAAGCAGCACTACTATAAATGAAATGGCACTAGGTAGAAAAACACCCAAATCAGGATTGATCTGAGCCACTATTATTTGTCCTAGGCCTAAAGTTAAGGAAATAGCTAATACCGCAAGTAATCCTTTTTTAATAGATTCTTTTTTACCATAGAAATAAGCAATCAAAATCCCAGCAGATATAATAAGAATAGATAATAATACAGTCGTATAAAATATAGCTTCAGAACTATCAACTAGCGTAGTTTGTAATATCAAAGCATGCCATGCTAGTGCTAGTGTACCAAATGTTCCAGCCCAGCAATGTCCTACAAGTGGAATTACTACAGACCAGATAGGCTTAACTCCAATACCAATTAAAAGTGGTGCAGTTACAAGAACGGGAACTCCAAAACCAGTTACACCTTGTAGAAAGCTTGCAAAAACAACTCCAATTAAAAGAATTCTAACTAGCTCATTAGGAGCTATAGCATTAAAAGCTTTGTTTAATAAATAAAAAGCCTTAGCTTCTTTACTCGTTTCATATAAGAGTATGGCTGTAATTACAACTGATACTATGCTAAGCGAGCTCCATAAAGCTTTGATTTCTTCCAAAACTAGAAGTTCAATTGAGCCTTTAAATATAAAAAACGAAGTTAGTATTGTAATCATCAATGTAAAAGGTGCAGCCTTTATAGCAGACCATTTAAAACCCATCATAAGACTAATTAAGAGTACTATAGGAAGTGCAGATACTAGCCAATAAAAAATATTAAAATCTAAAACCATATAATCCTCCTCCATTAAACCATTATAATCTATATCTTATATTTATTATAAATTATTAGCAATAAGAGAAAAAGAAAAATATTGAAGCTAAATTTATCCAATAAGGTTATATTTTAGTTAAATATTGAGTATATTAATATCCAGACTTCTTAAAATTATAATAATGGTTTATAATAGAGTTGATATAAAAAAGAAGAAGGTGAAAACTTGGGTATTTTACTAAATAATATTTTACAATTAAATTGTTTTAAAAACGCTAAGATTCTTTCAGGAAATCAAATGATTCCTAAAACTTCTGTTGAAGGGATTACAATTGTTGAAAGACCAGATATTGCGGATTGGATTAAAGGGGGAGAACTTTTATTAACTAGTTTTTACTCAATTGATAGAGATATAAAGGCTCAGAAAAAACTTGTTTCTGAAGTAGCCAAAAATGGTGCTGCAGGAATCATCATAAAAATATCTGATACTTTTCCAGAAGTTTCATGTGAGCTTATAGAAATAGGAAAAGAGCTCCAATTTCCAATTATTGAGATATCAAAAGAAACAAAATATATAGATATATTATATCCTGTAATGGGGGAATTATTTAATGAACAAGTAAATCGACTAAACTACTATAAGGAATGCCATGAGAAATTTAATGATATTGCTTTAAAAATGAAAGGAATAGAAAGTATAGCTAAGTCCTTGCAGGATCTGGTGGATAATCCGGTTATTATATTTGATAATGAGATGAGAGTTTTAGCATATAGCAATCCTGATTACTCAGAAATATATATAGTAGAAAAGAAAATGAGAAAAATGGTCTATAAAGGTTATCCAATATATGGTATTGATATGAAATTCCAAAATAGTGAGGAACTCAAGCACCTTATAGTCGAGCCAATAGAAGTGGTAAATAAAATAAAAGCATATATAGGAATTGTCGAAGTGACAAAAGAGCTCAATGAACTTGATTTTATAGCTGTAGAAAGTGCAGCGAATGCCTTGAGGTTGGAAATACTTAAAGAAACCGCTGTAAACTCAGCAAAACTAATATACAAAGGTGACCTGATGGACGATCTTATAAATAATAACTACAGTTCTAAACAGACAATATACGACAGAGGATCGCTTCTTGGTTGGGACTTAAAAAAAGAATACACTATTGGTATTTTTTCATTATGTAGAAACAAAGAAAAAACTAAGTTAACGGATACAGAATGGTTTATGGAATCAAGAGAGACAGCTATAACTATAATAGATAGGATTGCTTATCATCATACAACAGGCCATATATCACTTATTAAGGGCGATGAAATAATTGTTTTTTGGCCATCTAATGGGATAAACAAAGATAAATCTGGATCAAAGAGCTTAAAAGAATTTGGTGAAGAAGTTAGAGAAACCATTAAGAAAAGACTTGGGAAAGTAACGGTAAGTCTAGGCATAGGAGAAAGTGCAAGTGATGTTTCCATTATCGGAGAGAGCTATAAGCAGGCAAAGGACGCTCTGGTATTTGGAACTAGAATATCAGGGGAAGACGCTACATCGATCTATGAAGAATTAGGAATATACAAGATTTTATGTAGTTTTCAAGATAGAGAAATGTTATCAGATTTTATTCCAGACAGTCTAAGAAGACTACAGGAATATGATAGAGATAAAAATAATGAGCTTATAGATACATTTCAAATGTATTTAAAGTGCAACTTAAATGCAGTAAAAACTGCAGAAGAGTTGTTTGTGCATTATAAAACTGTTCTCTATAGATTAAATAGGATAAAGGAAATAACAAATCTTGACATAGAAGATAGAGATAAAATGTTAGAAGTTGAAGTAGGACTTAAGATATTAAAAATACTAGATAAATAAGAAAGCCCCTGGAATTCCAGGGGCTTTGATTATAGTTCAGGATCTCTATTACAATCCTTTGAATATACATAAGAAAGTGGTTCTTTACCAAAAGCATATGCTGCCTGATGGACAAAAGGTCCCATCCATATAAAGTCACCTTTTTTAACTGCAACCCAATCATTATCAAGATTGTACATACCTTCACCAGTTAATAGATATGCACCATGTTCTTGTACATGTGTTTCAATAAAAGGATGTGATCCCCCTGGTTGGAAACTTAATATATGGAAATTCATATCAAATTCAACGCTTGTAGGTAGGAAATCTACTAAAGAAACATCAGTCATTTCAGAATAATCCATAACTTCTAGATTTTCTACATGATTTGAAACAACCCAAGGTTCCCCAACACCTTCTGCTGATATATATTTTTGTTTGTAAAGTACGAGTTTTGTATTAGCATCGGATTTATTAGTCATAATCATACTTTTACTAGGTGGACAGAATACATAGCCTCCCTCTTTTAGCTCAAACATTTCATCTTCAATCGTAACTTCTAATTCTCCGGAAATTACATAGACAAAAGTTTCAATTCCATTTCCGCCAAAACCTCTTGTGTTACCACCATTTGGCTTAAAGTTGACAAGGTATTCTACAAAACTAGCACCAAGCTTAGGAGATGCTACTATGCTAATCTCAGCTCCTTCAAAATGTGGAAGTACATTAAACACCAATCCATCGGGTGGAATAAGTGCAAAGCTACCATGTTTAACAATTGCTCTACTTGTAAGTAAATCATTTCTATAACTCATTTTTAGTCCCCTCTCTACTATCTGTTCATAATTATACCACTATACTTATATTATCAAGGATATAAGAGAACAATACATTAGCAATAAAGGATAAAAAACGTTTTCAACCTTTGTCATATATTTTTATGATAATAAAGATACAATATTAATTATATAAGGAGTGATTTTTATGATTAGACGAAATAATGAATATAAAGTTGAAAGAATAGAAAGTCTAAAAGGTGGGAAAGGACATATTACAGTTGTTAATTTCTTTGAACCGGAAGATTTTTTAGGAAAAGGCAGACTATATGGCAAGTCAATAATAGAACCAGGTAACTCAATAGGTTATCATACTCACGAAGGAGATCAAGAAGCTTATTTTATAGTAAAAGGGAAAGCACTTTATAATGAAAATGGTGAAGATTCCGTGCTAGAGCCCGGAGATTTAGCTATTTGCAGAGATGGTGAGTCACATTCAATAGAAGCAGCACCAGGAGAAAATCTAGAGTATATAATGCTTATACTTTACAATTAGAGATAGATTTAATTATCAAACAATAACAAAGATCAATAGTTATTAGAAAATAGTTATTAGAATAAGAGGAGAGTGATTTTATGGGAATAGAAGATCTAGATATAAAGGATATTACAAAACTAATCGATGAACTGTCTAGATTTGGTGGTTCAGAATACAATGGCGTTACTCGCCTTTTATTTGATGATAATTGGATAGCTGCTCAAAATTGGTTGGAACATAAATTCAAAGAGAGTGGACTTGATCCATATTATGACGAAGTCGGAAATCTGTATGGTAGATTTACAGGAGATAATACAAATAAGACTATACTAACGGGTTCGCATGTAGACACAGTGGTATCTGGTGGAAAACTCGATGGACAATATGGAATAATCGCGGGGCTAGTAGCCATAGAGTATTTACAAAAGAAATTTGGAAAACCTAAGAAAAATTTAGAAGTCGTATCAATGGCAGAAGAAGAAGGAAGTAGATTTCCATTTACTTTTTGGGGCTCTAAAAATATAGTTAGTAGAGTTGAAGAATCGGATGTTGATGATTTAATAGATGAAGAAGGCATTCTTTTTTTAGATGCTATGAAGAAGGCTGGATTTGGATTAAAAACAAAGCCAGATAGAAAAGATATTGAAGCTTTCATAGAATTACATGTAGAACAAGGTGGAGTATTAGAAATTGAAAAAAAAGCCATAGGTATAGTAGAACATATTGTAGGGCAACAAAGATTTACAATTTCGCTGTGTGGAGAGGCAAATCATGCAGGAACAACACCAATGAACTATAGAAGAGATAGTCTACACGCGGCTTCAAAAATGATATCTGAAATAATGGATAGAGCTATTGAATACGGAGATCCATTAGTAGCGACGGTAGGAAAACTAGATGTTAATCCAAATACGTCAAACGTAGTGCCAGGAAGAACTATTTTTACCATGGACATAAGGCATACTGATGCAAAGATTATGAGCAATTATATAGAAGAGACTATGGAAGCTATTAAACTAATAGCGGCTAAAATGAAAATAAATATTAATATTGAAAAATATATGGATGGAGAGCCCGTTCCTATGGATAAAGTTCTTGTAGAAATTATCAAAAATAAATGCACAGAAAAAAACATAGACTTTAAAATGATGCATAGTGGAGCAGGTCACGATTCTCAGATGATGGCTAGTAAATTTCCAACAGGTCTAATATTTGTTCCAAGTAAAAATGGAATAAGCCATAATCCCCAAGAATATACGAAACCAGAAGAGTTGTTAGAGGGAGTAAAGGCACTAATAGAAATACTATATACATTGGCATATTAGATTTTAATGAAGTACACTACAAAACTTAGATAAAACAAGTGTAAAAAGCTTATCCAGTATAGATAACAATAAATACGATAGAAAATGTATAATAATAATAAGATTGTTAGACTTCTAACGATGTTCTTGAAAACGATTTCTTTCAATTCATTTTCAAAGAGAGGAAGCATCAATTCATAAATATAGAAAGTGAGGGTGCGAATGTTTGATTTAATTGTAAAAAATGGAAAGATAGTCAATTCTGAAAGAGTTTATGAGGGGGATATTTGTATTAAACATGGAAAGATTGCAGCTATAGTTGCAACTAATGAATGTCTAGATGCTTATAAGATTGTCGATGCGAATGGAAAATTTGTTTTTCCAGGTGCAATTGATACACATGCACATCTAAATGATCCTGGATACAATTGGAGAGAAGATTATGAGCATGGAACAGCAGCAGCTGCTGTAGGCGGTATTACAACAATAATAGATATGCCATTACAAAATGAACCAGCACTAACTGATGGTAAAATATTTGATGAAAAAATTAAAATAGTATCCCCAAATGCATACGTAGATTATTGTTTTTGGGGTGGGCTAGTAGATTATAATATGGATTCTTTATCAGAATTGGATAAAAAAGGTTGCATTGCTTTTAAGTCATTTATAGGTCCAGTATCACCTGATTATGTTTCATTGACAATGGGACAAGCTAGAGAAGCTTTAGAGATATTAAAAAAATTTGGTGCAAGAGCGGGATTCCATTGTGAAGATTATTCAATAATTAAATGGGAAGAAAAAAGGGCCCAAGAGAAAGCTAATCCTAATTGGAATGATTTTCTTAATTCGAGACCTTTAATAGCAGAACTAATGGCTACAAAAAATATTATAGATCTTGCAAGAGAGATAGATGCAAAAGTACATATTTGTCATGTAAGTCATCCTATGGTTGCAGAAGAAATCAAAAAAGCAAAACTTGAAGGATTAGATATTACTTCAGAAACATGTAGTCATTATCTAACCTTTAATAGAGAAGATGTAGTTAATAATGGAAGTTTATTTAAATGTGCACCACCTTTAAGAGAAGCAGAAGCAGTTGAAGAAATGTGGAAATATGTTGAAGATGGAACACTAGATTCTGTAAGCTCTGATCACTCACCTTGTTCTTTAGAAGAAAAAGATGAAAAGGCACATGGAGTATTTGGAGCTTGGGGTGGAATGAGTGGAATTCAAAATATAATGCAAGTTGTATATAGTGAGGGAGTAGAAAAACGAGGATATAAGCCTACACTAGTTGCAAAGAGTCTTAGCGAAGGGCCTGCAAAGGCATTTGGGTTATATGGAAGAAAAGGTGCTATTGAGTTAGGATTTGATGCAGATTTAGTTATACTAGATCCAGAAATGGATTGGGAGATTACTCCAGAATCTCTAAAATATGTGAACCAAATATCAGGTTTTGTTGGACTTAAAGGTAAAGGACTTCCTGTTTGTACTATTTTAAGGGGAGAGGTAGTAGCTGAAGCTGGAGAAGTAGTTGGAGCAAAAGGTTTCGGAGAGTTTGTAAGTAAATACTAAAAAGGGGGTTTAACAAATGACGACAATGGAGTTAGAAATTGGTAAACTAGATGACAAGCATATTCATGATACAAAGCCTGAGTTATTGCCTACAAAAAAGAGAATAATGGGGAATTTATCATATTTTGCAGCGTTTTTAGGAGGATGTGTTTCAATTGGAACATTCTCAATGGGAGCAAGTTTAATTGGAGTATTGAACCTTACACAAGCAATCGTTGCTATGGCTATAGGATGTACAGTAATAGGTATAGCCTTGGTTTTGTCAGGAGCAGCTGGACATAAGTATGGAATACCATTTACAGTTCAAGCTAGGAGTTCTTTTGGTTTTGCAGGTGTAAAAATACCTGGATTTTTAAGAGGAATTCCGGCGATAGTCTGGTTCGGATTTCAAAGCTGGATAGGAGCAGGAGCACTTAATATTACATTAAAGACACTAATAGGTTTTGATAATTTACCAGTAATGTTTGTATTATTTACAGCACTTCAAGTAATACTTGCTATAAATGGTTTTCATGGTATTAAATGGCTTGAAAATATAGCAGCAGTTTTTATATTGGCAACATTAGCATATATGTTCTACACAGTTTATACAAAATATGGAGTAGAAGTAGCAGCTACTATAACTAGTATAGAGGGTACATGGGGACTTCCTTTCTGGGGGGGGACTACAGCATTCCTCGGCATTTATGCAACGATGATATTAAATGGGTCTGATTATTCAAGAGAATTAAGAAAAGAAACAAGATCTGTGACAACAGGAGCTATATATGTATTATCAATTTTACCAGCGACAATATTTATGGGTCTTATAGGTCTAATGGTATCAGGCGCAACTGGAAACAATGATCCTGTTGTAGTTTTTTCAACAGCAATAGACAATCAATTTTTAACTATAATGACTTTAGTATTCGTAGCTTTTGCACAAGTTACCACAAATGTTCTTAATAATATCGTCCCACCGGTATATGTATTAATGAATACATTTAAGATTTCATATAAAAAATCTACTATTTTAGTTGGAGTTTTATCCATTTTATCATTCCCTTGGTTATTAGTAAGGGAAGAATCAGCAGCTGGTCTATCACTTTTTGTTCAAACATACTCAGCATTTTTAGGACCTATATTTGCAGTTCTTGTTGTAGATTATTTCTTCTTAAGAAAGAAAAAACTAGAACTTAATGATTTTTACGATATAGATGGTCCATTTAAAGGAGTTAACTGGGCAGGGGTAGCTGCAATTGCAATTGGATCAGCTATTTCTCTATTATTTGTAACAATTTCATGGTATGTGAGTTTAATACCAACAGGTCTGACTTATTACTTCTTAATGAAAAATTGGAAAAAAGCGCAAGCATTTAGAAAAGGCACAATATTTGAGGCTTAGATAAATAAGCAAATTATCATAAACCCATCCTTATTAGCATTATAAGGGTGGGTTTCCCTTTGTAAATTTGATAGTTATCCATAGTTGATATATGGAGGGAACTTGATTTATCAACTACTAATATTTAACTATAGTAAACCATAGTTTACAATAGTAAATAAGAAGTTAATAATTCGGAATTTTTATAAGGAGGTAATTTTATGTATAAAGAATTAGTAGTATCTCAAAGGACGATAATGACACCAGGACCTGTAGAGGCTGAACCAAGGGTTTTAAGGGCTATGAGCTCACCTATATTAGGACAATATGACCCAGAATTCCTTCACATTATGGATGAAGTTCAAGACTTATTAAGATATGCATTTCAAACAGAAAATGAGCAAACTTTTGTAGTGGATGGGACAGCTAGAGCAGGTATTGAAGCAGTTTTATCAGGAATAATTGAGCCAGGAGACAAAGTATACGTACCTATATTCGGTAGATTTGGACATCTTTTATCTGAAATTGCAAAAAGAGCTAAAGGAGATGTACACACTACAGAAATCGAATGGGGAACTACTTATACATTTGAACAGCTAAAAAAGGAAATAGATGAGTTTAATCCAAAGGTTGTTGCTATTGTTCATGGAGAAACATCTACAGGAAGAATGCAACCGCTTAAAGAACTTGGCCATTATTGTAGAGAAAAAGATATACTATTAGTAGTTGATGCAGTTGCAACACTTACAGGAACAGAGTTTAAAACAGATGAATGGAAAATTGATGCAGTTATTTCAGGAACACAAAAATGTTTATCAGTCCCTACTGGAATGGCTCCGCTTACCTATAATAAAAGAGTAGAAAAGATATTAGCGGAAAGAAGAAAAGTAGAACAAGGTCTTGATGTAAATGCGTTTAATGATAGAATGATTTCTACAAACTATCTTGATTTAAGCCAAATTCAAGAATATTGGTCTCCAAAGAGATTAAATCATCACACAGAAGCAACTTCTATGCTATATGCAATTAGAGAAGGACTAAGGATTATAAAAGAAGAAGGCCTTGAAGCCAGAATTGAAAGACATAAATTGCATGAGAAAGCACTTACAGTAGGACTCGAAGCAATGGGACTTAAATTGTTTGCAAAGCCAGAGGATAAGGTACCAACAGTTACATGTGTAGAAGTACCAGAAGGGGTTGTAGAATCCGAAATAAGATTAGATATGATAAAACACTTTGGAGTAGAAATTGCAGCAGCATTTGGCCCACTAACAGGTAAAATCTGGAGAATAGGTTCCATGGGATATAGCTGCAGAAAAGAGAATGTGCTTCGCGTATTATCAGCGCTTGAAACAATGCTTATAAGAAAAGGTGCAAAAGTTACTAAAGGAGAGGCATTAGGAGCAGCGCTTGATATATATGAAAATTAAATTAAAGCTTTAGTGAAAATATTTTTTTAGGAAATGCCTTTAAGTTAGAGTGAAAGATACTAATTTAGAGGCATTTCTTATTTTCAACTTCTTAGATAGTTCTCTTATTTTAAAAGCTATAAGTGCAATATTACTTTAAGTTTTAATTGTAGTTGGAAAGTAGGTTAAAATTATGATAACTCAGCAATTTTGTAATTTATAAGTTTGGATAGGTCATCTACAGACAACTGTAGTTGAAGGCCAATTTTTCCTGCATTAAAGGTTATTTTATCCAGTAATACAATAGTTTCATCGAAGACAGTTGGATATTGTTTTTTCATACCTAAAGGGGAACACCCTCCTTTAACATAGCCTGTTAAAGGTAAAAGTTTCTTTAACGGTAACATTTGTATGGACTTTTCATTGATAGATTTGGAAGCCTTTTTCAAGTCCAACTCCTCAGAAACTGGGATGACAAATACATATATTTCACCACTCAGACCAATAGTAACTAAAGTTTTGAAGAGTTCATCTTCAGAAATATTTAATTTTTCTGCAACAGATTTTCCATCATTATTTCCATCTAAAGTATCGTATGGAATTAACTTATATTCTACTGATGCATTATCGCATAATCTTGCAACGTTTGTTTTTTGAGACATAGTTAACAACTCCTTTAAAACAATCACACTGTTCAGAAGCTTAGCATGATTTTATTCGCTTTATCTAATTGTATCATAGCAAAATTATAAAACTATCATAAACACTATAAATAAAAAAGCCCTATTGGGCTTTTTTTTCTATTTTTGCTAAGATCACTTTTGTTAGTTCACCTACTATTAGTGGAATAAATGCAAATGAAAGGATAATCTCCCAGTCAACTAAACCTAGAGGAAAAGTATAAAATACTCCATTCATAAATGGAATGTAAATAACCGCTAGAAGGAGTACAAATGCCCCAGTTGTTGCCCATAACATCGATTTATTGCTAAATATTCCTATCTTAATTAGAGTAAATCTTTGTGATCTACTTGAATAAGCTCTAAAGAGTTCAGAAAGAATAAGTGTTGTAAATACTATTGTTCGTGCCTCTGTAATATTTGTGGTCCCATAAAGCCTAAGTGCATATATATAAGCTGCTAACGAAGCACCACCAACGGCTAAACTCTGAAAGCTCACCCCAAGTAACATTCTTTTATCTAAAATAGCTTCTTTAGGATCTCTTGGTGGATGATCCATTATATCTGGTTCACCTTTTTCAACCCCAAGGGCTAATGCAGGAAAGCTATCTGTTATAAGGTTTAACCAAAGCAACTGAATTGGTAGTAATGGAACAGGTAAATTTAATAGTATACTTGTAAAGACAAGTATAATCTCGCCGATATTACAAGAAAGAAGGAAGTAAACGAATTTTTTAATATTGCTAAATATTATTCTGCCTTCTTCAACTGCTGCTACTATGCTAGCAAAGTTATCATCTGTAAGAATCATATCTGCTGTATTTTTAGCTACATCAGTTCCTGTAATTCCCATTGAAATACCTATATCAGCTTTTTTAATGGCCATAGCATCGTTAACTCCATCACCAGTCATAGCAGCGACATCGCCGTTATCTCGTAGCGCTGTTACTATTCTAACCTTATGTTCAGGAGATACCCGTGCAAATACTTTTGTATTTTTTACGACTTCTCTTAACTCTTCGTCACTCATAGAATCAATTCGATTTCCCATCATAGCTTGGGACTCGTCATAAGCAAGTCCTAGGTCTTTTGCTATAGCATAGGCTGTTTCTTTGTAGTCTCCAGTAATCATAATAGTATTGATCCCAGCTTTTTTACAAAGTGCTATTGCTTCCTTAGCTTCTGGTCTAAGAGGGTCTATCATACCAGCAAGTCCAACGAATATCATATCAACTTCGCTAGTCTCAGGCGATGGATTTTTTGGAACCTTATCATATTCTTTGTATGAAACGGCCAAAACTCTAAGTGCCTGTTTTGAAAATTTATCGTTTTGATCTAAAACTTTATTTTTTAATGCTTCATCAAAATCAACGATATTTCCTTCTAAGAGTATCTTGTTACATCTTTCAATTATTATATCAGGGGCACCCTTAGTAACAGAGACAATTTCATCTTGGGAGGATGCTTCATGGAAAGTAGTCATCATTTTTCTTGCTGAATCAAATGGTATTTCTTTAATTCTAGGATATTTTATATTTAAATCTTTTGTTATGAATCCTGCTTTAGCAGAGAGAGTAATAAGTGCACCTTCAGTTGGATCCCCTATTATCTTATATTGCCCCTCAGTTTCTTCTAATTTTGCATCATTTACTAGTGCTGCCATAGTAAGAAATAGATTAAGCCCTTTTACATTGTCTTTATCAATAGTGTCTTCGCCGATTTTAAACTCACCTTTAGGAGTATAACCTTTTCCAGTTACATCTAGAACCTTGTTATTTATATAAATATTTACAACAGTCATTTCATTTTGAGTGAGAGTACCAGTTTTATCTGTACATATGACGGAGGTTGAACCTAGGGTTTCAACAGCAAGTAGTTTCTTAACGATTGCATTTCTTTCAACCATCTTATTCATACCAATTGCAAGAACTATTGTAACTATAGCAGGTAAACCTTCAGGAATAGCAGCTACTGCTAGACTTATAGCTATCATAAACATCTCTAAAACTTCTCTGCCTTGGAGCATTCCTATTACAAAAACAGCAATTGAAATTAAAATAGTCGCTATACCAAGTATTTTACCAAGTTGATTTAATTTTTTCTGAAGTGGCGTGCTTTCTTCCTCAATACTTTGAATCATTGAGGCAATTTTACCGATTTCAGTTTTTCCACCAGTAGAAGTTACTACTCCAAGACCTCTACCGTAAGTAACTATCGTACTCATATAGGCCATATTTATTCTATCTCCTAAGGAAATTTCATCTTCAGAGATAAAGTCAGCCTCTTTTTCAACAGGGACTGATTCTCCTGTAAGAGAAGCTTCTTCAATTTTAAGATTAGAGCTTTCCACTAATCTTAAATCTGCAGGAATAATATCACCAGCTTCTAAAATGACAATATCCCCAGGAACTAGCAAAGAAGCTTTAATTTCTTCAGACTTACCACCCCTTATTATATTTGCCGTTGGAGAAGACATCTTTTTTAGTGCATCTAGAGCTTTTTCTGCCCTACCTTCCTGATATATTCCAAGCATTGCATTAATAACAACTATTGACATTATTACGATCGCATCTTTAGTTTCACCAACAAATATTGAAACAACCGCAGCTCCTATAAGAATTAGGATTAAGAAATCGGAAAACTGAGCAATCACCTTTGATAAAAAACTTTTTTTAGCTTCTTCCTTTAGTTCATTGGGTCCATATTCTTCTAATCTCTGATTAGCTACTTCAGGAGCCAATCCTTTTTCCTTATGCGTCTTAAGTTCTTCTAATATTTCACTTGAATTTTTCTGATACCATTCCATAAGATCCCTTCTTTCTATGAGAGCTAGTCTTTTTTAAATATACCCATTAAAGCATAAAAAAAGACTTTTGTTTATATATAATAAACAAAAGTCTTGCTTCCTTAAATGATTAAGGTGATAGCCGGGTTTCCCGTGTTGACGACTATCTCTTGTTAAGCTACTCCCCTTTGATATAAGAATTATAATTCATTTTAAGAGATTTTGCAATAGCCTAAATGGATGAAACAATTGACTTATAGGGAGTATTAAGAGATAATTTAGATAATTACACACAAACATTGGAGTGATAATAATGGGTGGTAAAATATTAGTCGTAGATGATGAAAAAGCCATAGGTGATATTATAAAGTTTAATCTTGAAAAGGAAGGTTTTGAAGTAGTTGTAGCATATGATGGAGAAGAAGGTCTTGAAAAAATAAAATTAATTAAACCAGACCTATTAATATTAGATATTATGATGCCGAAAAAAGATGGATTTCAGGTTTTAAAAGAAATCAGACCTTTATTTAGATTCCCAGTAATAGTTTTAACAGCTAAAGAAGAAGAAGTCGATAAAGTACTGGGTTTGGAACTTGGTGCGGATGATTATATGGTAAAGCCATTTAGTATGAGAGAATTGATGGCTAGAGTAAAGGCAAATCTTAGAAGACTAGATTATGATTTAAAAGCAGGAGATGGCAATCCAGAAATAAAGTCACAAGGCTTAGAAATAGATTTGACTAGATATGAGGTTAAAAAGCATGGAGAGGTTATTGAGCTTACAATAAGGGAATTTGAACTATTGAAATTCCTAGCTCTTAGCGCAGATCAGGTATTTACTAGAGAACAATTACTTGAAAAAGTATGGGGATATGAATACTATGGAGATATTAGAACTGTAGATGTAACTGTTCGTAGACTAAGAGAAAAAATTGAGGATGTTGACGGAGAATTTAAATATATATTAACAAAACGAGGCGTTGGATACTACTTTAGGAGGGGTTAACCATGTTTTCCAGTATTAAATGGAGATTTATTGTGGTTTACTTTCTATTGGTATTTATTGCAATGGTTATTATTGGGATATTTATCATTAATAGCATGGAAAATCAACAATTGGAAACAAAAAAATTCTCAATGGAACAACAAATCCAAACTATAATGTCTACTTCAAGTGATATTGCAGCGGGGGATTGGGTCCTTAATAGAGAAGGAATTCAAAACACCTTAAATGATTGGAGAATTGGTACAGGTGAAGTTCTTTATGTAATCTATGATGAAGAAACTCCAACAATTCTTTCTACAACTAATAAGCAATACGAAGATATTATTGGGACAAATGCACTTTCATTTAGAAACACAGATCCGATTTTAATAAGTAAAGCATTTGAAGGAAGTGAAGATAGTTCAATAATATATGACCAAACAGCAGATACTGAATTTATGCATATTGCAGTACCAGTTTATTCAAGTTTGGGAAAAGTATCTGGCGTTTTATATATGACTTCAGATTTAACGAATGTATCAAATACAGTAGATGATTCTAGAGCAATACTCACAAACGCTACGCTTATAGCGCTTTTAATTACAGTAGTTTTAGGGTTTTTTATAGCGAGTAGTATAACCGTTCCAATTAGAAATCTAACCAAAAAGGCAGAGGAGATGTCACACGGAGATTTTGACCAATTTGTAGAGGTTAAATCTAATGATGAAATTGGACAACTGGCAGAGATGTTTAATCAACTGACTTTTAAGTTAAAGCAAACTATTGAGGAAATGGATCTTGAACGCAGCAAATTGGATACCATTTTTAGTTATATGGCAGAAGGTGTTATTGCTATTGATAAAAATGGTATGATTATACATGCAAATCCTATGGGACAAAAAATTACAGGAGTGACAGATCGCTATTTGGATCAGGAAACAAAACTCCAATTAGAAAGTGTAAATATGGGAAGTTTAAATTATGCTAAGCCAAAGACACTAAATGGTGAAACTATTTTTGAAACAGGGGCTGGAGTTTACAAGGTTAAGTACGCTCCTTTTAAAAACGAGAAAGATATTATAGCAGGTATAATAATGGTATTTCAAGATATTACCCAAGAACATAAGTTGGATAATATGAGAAAAGAATTTGTTGCAAATGTATCTCACGAATTAAAAACACCAATAACAACTATAAAGAGTTATACTGAAACTCTTATGCTAGGTGATATTGAATTGGATACTCAAAAAATGTTTTTATCTGTAATTGATAAAGAATGCGATAGAATGGGAAGACTCGTTAGAGATCTCTTGCAACTGTCAAATATTGATTATAAGAAAACAAAATGGGTAAAAACTCAAGTATCACTAAAAGATATGATTACAGATTCTATAAATAAACTTCATATCCTAGCTTATGAAAAGCATCAAAAGATTGAGTGTGATATTGAAGAAGACCTACCAAATCTAAATGTCGATAAAGATGGAATAGAACAAGTGCTATTAAATATCATTTCAAATGCTATAAAATACACTGAAGAAAATGGAGTTGTAAGAGTTTCAGCTCAAAAAAATCTTAAAAATGTGGTTTTAAAGATTGAGGATAATGGAATAGGAATACCAGAAGATGATATGCCAAGGCTTTTCGAAAGATTTTATAGAGTAGAAAAAGGTAGAAGTAGAGATATGGGAGGTACTGGGTTGGGTCTTTCCATAGCAAAAGAAATTTTAGAAGCTCATGGTGCAAAGTTAAAACTAACCAGTGAATTTGGGAAAGGTACCACTGTAAATATAATATTTCCAAATGTGTAATTTAGTTTTAACTCATTTGTAACAAGATTGTAATAAATAAAGTGTATTATCTAAGTATAAGAAAGTATATTTTAGGTTAGGAGGTTAAAAAATGATTAAAAAGATGATTTTCAGTTTGGTATTTTTTATTGCTTTTTTAAGTGTCGGACAAACAAGTTATGCTACAAGTACTATAAATCAAGTTACAACAACAACTGCAATTGAATATGAAATTATTAAACCTGAAAGAAAGAGTTATTCTTCTAGTGAAAAAGTAGTTTTAATTAATGGGAAAGCACCTTCTGGAACAGAAGTTACTATAGAAATGTATGGGACAACTGATTTAACTAGACGAAACTTTAACCTCGACAATTTGCCTCTAAAAGATGATTATATAATGATTAGTACAGAATCTGTGATCTCGGGAAATATGGGTTTTTTCCAAAAACAACTCAATTTAGTAAGTGGGATTAATAGAATTATAATTAATTTTGGAGTAGAAGGAGTAGAAGACGAAGAAATTATTGTATATAAATATGATGTTGTAAGATCAAGTGTTAGTCTTAAATATATAAGGACTAATACTTCAAGGACATTAATTCCATTGATAAGATAATATACTAAGGAGAGGAAGAAATGAAAGAAAAACTAAAAACCCTTCTCCTTCTTTTTTTGGTGGGAACTAGTTTGGCAATGACTCAGAAGTTATGGATTCAATTTCCAGAAAGAGTTACTAGTTTTTTTGAACCACAACCTTCGTATTCATCATCATATCTATTATCTGACATGATAGCTCCAAACAAATATCTGATAAATTTTGAAAAGAATAAAACTACGATAATATATGATGCAAGTAAATATGGACTGTGGGATTCAGCTAAAAAAGTAATCGCACAGGTTATAAATTCAACCTCCATAAAGACAGAAGAGTTAGAACAAGGGCTTAATCACAATAATTTAAATAACCAATCAATAGTGTTTTACCTTCCAGAAAAAATGAGTGCCAATATCGTAGCCATGGCTTGGGAAGTAAAGGAACCAAATAGGATAGTGGATGCCGTACCCTATATTGAAAGTATTTCAATAGTAATGGGAGATGGGGATCCTTTTTTTGTATTTTCAGGTGATGGGAAGCATTTGAAGGTGTATGATAACGCAATTAATTTAGATGAAATAAAAATGGATTTAAGATCTATAGAAGAAAATGATGATTTTGATTATTACTATTCAATGTCTGAAATATTTGAACTTGGTGGTAATGATATATTTATTCCATATGAAATAAGAAATAATTTAGCAGCTGTATTTGTGAAAAACGATTTGGCAAATATGAATAAAGCTGATAAAGAAACCCTAGCACAGAGATTTTTAGAAAAAGACAAAGATTATTTAAGACAAATAGTTGAAAACAATGGGTCTACAATATATATAAATGACAACAGAGTGCTTAAGTTTAATCTAAATGGAACTGTTGAGTACTTTCACTCTTTAGAAGATAAGGTTGAAGATAGGAATTTATACCTTAGCCTTTCAGCTGCTGCTGATTTTATATCTAAAAAAGCATATTCTGCTAAAGGTATGTATTTAGCAGAAACTGATGAAATAGAGGCAGAAGGAAGTCTTGGATATAAGTTTGTTTTCAAATATAGAGTAAGAGGAATACCAGTTTTGTTAGGTAATAGAGAAGTAAATGAGTATGTTCAGATGGAAGTGTTTAACAGTCAGGTAAGGTCATATAGACAACTATTTAGAGGGGAAATGAATATAGATATTTCTCAAATACAAACAACTGATAGTTTGTTATCGTCATTTGATGTAATAGATAGAAATTATATTTTTTTTGAAAGTGAATATTTAAAAGCGACTGGCTTAACCAAAGAAGAATTAGGAGATAGTGTTATCCAAAAGGTATTAAGTTCTATTGAGGATATTACAATTGCGTATTATGATTCAGGATTGATGGAACAACGAGAAAGACTCGTTACAATCTGGCAAATTAAAGCAAATAGTAAAATATATGCATTTAATGCATACTCAGGTAAATTAGTATATGAAAGGTAAGGGAAGCTATGGATTGGTCTAAAGCAAAAACAATTTTAATAATTGCACTGGTCTTTACTAACCTTTTTTTAGCTGCGTTTCTCTATGGAGGTAATGAAGCTAAAACTCAATCTGCAAGTCCAGAACTTATGGAAGAAGCTGAAAAGATTCTATTGAGAAAAGACATAAAGCTTGATGCAAAGTTTCCAGAGACAACAAACAGTGCATATAACTTAATAGTAGAATATGAGAATATACTCCCTGAGGCTTTAAATAAAAGTTTTTTTAAAGATCAAGGTATCATTGAATCAACGACTGCTTTAACAGAAATATATAAGGGTGATGAAAGTATTGTAATAATAAATGATAAGCTTATAATATATGAAAATGAAACAAAAGCGATAGGGACAAGTGTAGCTGATGTAGAATCTGCAGTTGCTCTAGCGCTAACATTTATGGAGGAAAAAGGTTATGAAACAGACGATATGAAATTATCCTTTTCTCAAGAAACTGAGGACGGATTTTATCTAGATTTTACAAAAAGTCTAGAAGATTTTTATATTGAACATAGTTTCACCACTTTTAGAATAAAAGATGGAGAAATCAGAAAGATGGAGAGAACTTGGCTTAATATAAAAGAGATTAAAGATACAAATTATCCAATAATATCTGCACAAAAAATGATCCTCGAGCTTATAAGCATGGAGGATACATTTGGAAAGACTATTACAGATATCTCACTGTCGTATTATTTTGACCCAGAGAAACAAGATTATCTTGGAGAATACCAGCAAGCAATGGAAGGAAACGCAGTGCCTGCATGGAGAGTCCAATTTGAAGATGGATATGATGTTATATTAGAATTAGACTAAAGAAGGTTAGCCTTCTTTTTTTTTGTCTATCTTAATGTATTTCTTTCAACAGGTGAATGTATCCAAAGGATCTTAGCCGTAGATTTTCCTGTATTATGCCAACTATGATTAGTTGAAGATTTAAAATAAATAGAATCTCCCTCTTTTAGCAAGTGCACCTCATTTTCGTCTAAAGTTATTTCAAATACACCTTTTAAGACATGGATAAATTCTTCTCCATTATGTTTGTGTGTGTTATCTGAACCATAACCAGGTTCTACATAAAACATCATTGGAAATAAAACTCTCTCTTTTTGTGCAATAAGTGATTCCATTAAAACGCCTGGAAGTCCTGTTTGTAATTTTTCTCCCTTACCTTTTTCTACGACGATTTTTTGTTCTTCTTCTGGTTCGAAAAAGTGTAGTACGCTTTTACCATAGTAACTTGCAAGTCTTTCAATTACTTCATAAGAAACATTAGCCTGACCGTTTTCTATTTTACTAAGGTATGAAGTCGAGATACCAATATCAGTTGCTATTTCTTCAAGAGTTTTATTCTGCTCTATCCGATATTCTTTCCACTTACCTCCTAATAATTTCCTGCTTGGTGTATGAGTTGTTGGATTTTCTAAATTGTCTTTAATAATAGGAGGTGCTTCTACATGCGGCATAAGGATTTCTTTTATGGCCAATGAGTTCATTTGATAATTCTTTGAATAGTATTTTATTCTTTTTAAGACCTCAATATCTTCTAAGCTGTATATCCTATATGAATTTGATGCTCTTTTAGCTGTGAAAAGGTCTTTTTTTTCCCAATTTCTTATGGTAGCCGCAGATACTTCAATAATATTAGCTACTTCATTTATATTAAAATATATAGTACTAGAACTATTATTTGAATCAATCACTTTAACCCTCCTTGTGATAAGTATAATAATGATATTATAACAAAAAAAATGTATAATATCTAAAGTTTCTTATTGGAGTCATTTTATTTTGCATTATTTTTTTCCAAAAATCCTTCTAAATATACTATTTTTTGTTCATAATCCCCTTTTGCTATAATTTTGCCGTTATAAAACACTTTAAAATCATAAGTGATTTTACTATCGCAGATATTATAAACAGTTGTAACTACTTCAATAATCCCATTTATTGGAGTAGCTCCTATGTGTTTTAGATTAATGCTTGTACCAACAGGGCTATAGCCTTTTGGTAGCCGTTTAAATAATTCAGCAGAAGAGCCGAGTTCAATATATTTTAACAAAGAAGGTGTTGATAAAACTCTTACACCTTTATTTCCGGAAGCATCTGCAGTATCTGATTCTTGTACCGTGTATCTATTAGTAAAAACTTCTCCAGTTTTTAGTATTTTAGTATAATCCACAATAAACCTCCTAACGATATTATAATTTATTATAACATAAATTATAATATTTGCACTAAGGTATATAAACACTTGACAAGGTTAATAAAATGATATAATCTGTTGTTGTAAGATTGTAAAACGGTTATATAGGTTAAGAAAAACAAAGGAGGGATATTATGGGTTATAAAGAAGATGGAAAATGGTGGGTAAGCCAGTCCAATTTTGCTGAGGAAGTAATAAAAAGCTTTAATTTTCCTAAGAAAATTGAAATATTGGATACTACATTAAGAGATGGTGAACAGCAACCAGGAATAATCCTTACGAGAAGTGAAAAGGTGGAAATTGCTAAAAAACTAGCTAAAGCTGGAGTTCAAAGAATAGAGGCAGGAACCCCTGCAGCTTCTCAGGAAGATGCAGATGCTATTAAGGAAATTGCTGAATTGAATTTAGGGCCTAAAATATTTGCATTTGTAAGAAATACACCTGATGATATGAAATTAGCTAAGGCTTGTGGAGTAAATCATGTACTTGCAGAAATACCAGGAAGTGAACATTTATTAAAATTTGGTAAAAGATGGAGTCCTGAAAAAGCTATAAAAGCTGCAATAGAAGCAACACAGGCTGCAAAAGAGTTGGGCTTGTATGTAACTTTTTTCCCTGCAGACTCATCAAGAGCAAGTTTAGAATTTCTAGTGGATGCAGTTCATCAGATTTCTGAAGGTGGACACATGGATGCATTAGCATTGGTTGATACTTTTGGGTGCTATTCACCAGAGGGAGCGGCATATGCAGTTAGAAGACTAAAAAAAGAATTTAGTGTACCAATAGAAGTACATTTTCATAATGACTTCGGGATGGGAGTTTCTTCAACAATTGCAGGCTTAGCAGCTGGAGCAGAAGTAGCTCATGTTACAGTTAATGGAATTGGTGAAAGAACAGGAAGTGTATCTTTAGAACAATTAGTTCTGGCATTAAAAGTATTATACAATGTTGATGCAGGTATTGATCTTTCAATGTTAAAAGACTTATCAAGATTAGTAGAAAAGACAACAGGATATCCTGTATATCCTACACAACCAGTAGTGGGAGATAAAATATTTGGATGGGAGACAGGGATGCCTTCAAGTCTTTGGGCGAATTGTAAGGATGAACAACCACTAGCAATGCTACCATACCATTGGAGTTTAACTGGGCAAACAGAGCCTAAGCTGTATCTAGGTAAAAAAAGTGGTAAAGATAATGTTAAAGCATGGGTAAAAGAAAACAATCTTGATTTGACAGAGGAACAAGAAAAAGCTATATTAGGCAAGGTAAAAGATCTTTCATTGAAATTAAAAAGAGATTTAACTAGTGAAGAGTTTATAAACTTAGCAAAAGAAATCTAGGAGGTTTTTATGAAACAAATTGAACTTTCAAATTTATTTAAAGAAGTAAAGCCATCTCCAATGCTTCAAATGTTTGAAGCAGCTTCAAAATACAATGATTTGGTAAGCCTTGGTATTGGAGAACCAGATGCAACAACTTCCGATGCAATTGTCGAAGCTGCAGCAGCGGCGGCTAAAGCTGGATTTACCCATTATCCACCAGTTAACGGGTTTGCAGATCTTAGGCAAGCGGTTTCAGAGTATTGGAGGAATAAATATAAACTAGATTCTACACCAGATGAGGTAATAATAACAGTTGGTGCAACTCAGGCTATATACTTAGTATTACAAGCTCTAATAAATCCTGGAGATGAGGTTATAGTTCCAGACCCTTGTTTTACGCCTTATACTCAGGCAATTGAATACGTATATGGTGTGCCATTGCCTGTTACATTGAGGGAAGAAGACGGATTTAATATGACGGCAGAAGCTCTTGAAAATGTTATAACTGATAAAACTAAAATAGTTATGCTTAACTCTCCTGGAAATCCAACAGGTGCAGTAATTTCAAAAGAAGAAGCATTGAAAATATGTGATGTTATAAAAAAACATGATTTGATTTTAATGTCAGATGAAATCTATGAAGCGTTTATTTTTGAAGGAGAACATGTTTGTTTTGCAACACTACCAGGAATGAAAGAAAGAACTTTTACAATTGCAGGTTTTTCTAAAACATATGCAATGTGTGGATGGAGAGTAGGATATGCGATAGGACCTAAAAAAGTCATTGATATGATGAAAATAATAAACATAGGTACAACTATGAGCATGAATTCCATTTCTCAAAAAGCAGCACTATACGCTATAGAAAACTGTGAAGCCGATGTCAAAAAGATGGTTGATGAATATTCTAAAAGAGTAGACTATGCTTACGATAGGATAAATTCTATCAATGGACTATCTTGCATCAAGCCTAGGGGAGCCTTTTATATATTTGCTAATATAAAGGAAACTGGGATGAAATCTATGGAATTTGGAATGAAAATGCTTGAAGAAGCTAAAGTTATAACAATACCTGGGATTTCCTTTGGACCTAACAGCGATGACTATATAAGGATATCCTGTACAATACCAATTGAAGGTCTTAAAGAAGCTTTTGATAGAATGGAAAAAGTCTTATCATAATATAGGGGGGTTAACATGTCAGCGGATAAAAATAATAGCGGCATTAATAAGTTGGAACAACCTAGAGACAAATTTACATCAAGGCTCGGATTTATCTTCGCAGCAGCAGGATCAGCAGTTGGACTTGGGAATATATGGAGATTCCCATACATGACTGGTGAAAATGGAGGGGGAGCTTTTCTTTTAGTATATTTTATTTGCATGGTTTTAGTTGGAGTTAGTTTACTTTTAGTTGAGTTTACAATTGGTAGACATGGCCAATCAAATGCTATTGATAGCTATGGGAAAATAAGAAAAGGTGCTAAATGGATAGGTTTTTTAGGATTCTTTTCAGCATTTATATTCCTTTCATACTATTCTGTAGTTAGTGGCTGGACATTGTTTTATTCGATTCAATCTTTCTTTGGTTTAACAAGTATACCACCAGATCAAATGGGAAATTACTTTGGGGCTTTTATCTCAAATCCTGTGCAACCATTGATATACCATGCACTATTTATGATTATAACAGTATATATTATTGCTAAAGGAGTAGCTAGAGGAATTGAAAAAGCGTCAAAAATAATGCTTCCTATGCTATTCGTATTATTACTTATTTTGGTAGGTCGATCTCTAACTCTTCCAGGAGCAATGGAAGGAGTTAAATGGTATTTAACACCAGACTTTTCAGTTATAACAGCAGGTGTTTGGATTGCGGCACTTGGTCAAGTATTCTTTAGTCTTAGCGTAGGAATGTCAGGGATGGTTACTTATGGTAGTTATCTAGACCAAGGTGAAAATTTACCTAAGTCTTCTGCTCTTATTTCAATAATGGATTTCAGTGTTGCAATATTAGCAGGTTTGGTAATATTCCCTGCAGTATTTGCATTTGGAATGGAACCTGGACAAGGTGTAGGACTTGTATTTATTACAATACCATCTGTATTTATGCAAATGCCATTTGGTGCACTTTTCAACTTTATGTTCTTTTTCTTACTAGCTATAGCAAATCTTACATCTGCAATTTCTATATTAGAGATGCCAGTAGCATATTTACTAGAAAAGAAAAACATGTCAAGAAAAGGAGCAGCTCTATTAGTAGGTGCAATAGCATATGTAATGGGTATTGCTGTATCATTTAGTTTTGGAATTTGGGGAGATTTCCAACTCTTCGGAAAAGGAATATTCGACTTATTCGATTATTTTGGTTCAAATATATCACTTCCACTTGGCGGACTTGCAGCTTCAATCTTAGTAGGTTGGTTCTGGGGAGAAAAGGATGCTATTGCTGAGATAAGTAATGGTGGTGCTTTAAAATCAGGAGTATTCAAAGTTTGGTTCAATGTAGTAAAATATGTAGTTCCAGTTGTAATTATTATCATATTCCTTACAAATTTAGGAATTATTTAAATCAATCTAGCTTATATGGTCTGGTGAGATAAATCCTTGCCAGACTATTTTAATACAAGGAGGTAACGATGGAAAATAAATTATTACATGATCCGACAAATGGTAAATTAAAAGTATTGGGATATGTTTCAGGAAGTGGAAATACTCTTTGGATGGCCCATGATTTACAAATGGAAATTGAGGAAAAAGAAGGGGAAAGTCCTTTTGAAATAGTGGGCATATTTTCTAGTAATCCCGAGGCAAAAGCCATAAAAATTGCGGAGGAGAGGAACATTCCATATGCAGCGATCGATATTAAGGAATTTCATAGGAAGCACAATGCTCCATTTAGTGATATGGATGTTCGAAGACTCTATGATATTGAAGCAAGTAAGTTAGTAGAAGATATGGGTGCAGATATAATACTTTTGGCAGGCTATGTATGGGCAACGACAGATGCAATAATTGGGAAATACAAAGCAATAAATGTGCATCCTGCTGATTTGTCTGTTACAAACGATGGTGTTAGAAGTTTTGCTGGTGCAAATGGAGTTGGAGATACTCTTGATGCAGGGTCTGAGACTATATGTTCAAGTGCCCATATTGCAACTAGTGAAGTAGATGGAGGACCACTATTAATGAGATCGCCATCTTTTGAAATAGACTACTCTATAAGTACCGAAGAAAATGGATTAAAAAGAGCAGTTCTTAAAAAGGTTAATAATGAATCTAGGTTAGTTGGTGCGAGAGCAGTATATGAGATAGCTATGGGCAATTTCAGCGTAGATGAGAATAACAAAGTATTCTATAAAGATGCACCGGTTCCACAAGGTGTCAAAATTAATAGCTGGGAAGAGGATATACCTGTATATAATAGATCATTCGATGGTTTCTTTAAGCCGAAAAGTGTAGTTGTTATTGGTGCATCAGCTAAAGGTGGAATAGGAAATGCTATATTAAAAAATATCCTCAAAGGGGAATATAAGGGGAACTTATATGTTATAAATAGAAGTGGAGCTAGTGTGCATGATATAAAAGCATACTCTAAAATGGATGAGTTGCCAGAAGCTCCAGATCTTGCGATATTAGCAACTCCGTCAGCAGGAGTAGAAGAAGCGATAATAGATTGCGGAGAAAAAGGAACAAAAGCTATAGTATGTATCACTGCAGGTTTTAAGGAAACCGGTGAAAAAGGTGCGGAAAAAGAATTAGAGTTAAAAGAGCTTGTAGATAAATATAATATGCGTTTACTTGGTCCTAATGGCATGGGTATATTAAATACAGATCCAGCAATAAACTTGAATGCTACAATATTAACACATACACCTAAAAAAGGTAATATTGCTTTGATTACTCAAAGTGGAGCCATAGGAGCGGTATTGTTGGATTATGCAATTCCATATGGAATGGGGTTCTCAAAAATAGCTTCTTTAGGTAATCTAATGGACATCGATGCAAGTGATATACTTAAAGCCTTAAAGGATGATGATTTAACAGATGTTATAATTTTATATCTAGAGACAATTCCAAGAGGATATAAATTTCTAAAGCAATTGAAGGAAATCACTAAAAACAAAGCAGTAATTGTTCTTAAATCAGGAAGAAGTGAAGCAGGAGCAATTGCAGCAAGTTCTCATACTGGTAGTATAGCAGGGAGTGATAGTGCTGTAGAGGTACTTCTTGAAAAAGCAGGAGCAATAAGAGTAGATAGTTTGGAAATGGCATATCTAACAGCTATGGTACTGAGCAAAACTAAGCCTATGAAAGGTAATAAAATAGGCGTTGTTACAAATGCAGGTGGTCCTGGAATTCTTATAACCGATCAATTAGCTAAAAATGGATTTGAGCTTCCTATAATGGATGAAGCAACTCAAAAAGAATTATTAAAAAATATTTATCCTGAGTCTTCTACTAAAAATCCAATCGATGTTATTGCAACAGGAATGCCAGAGCACTACGCAATTTCTCTAAAAACTATGGCAGAAAGTGGTTTATACGATGCGTTAGCTGTGGTATGCGTACCGCCAGCAACTGTTGATACTGGGAAGGTTGCAGAAGCTTTACTACCAATTATTGAAAAATTAGATATTCCTATTATAAATTGTTTTATGGGACCTACTCTTGGGAAACCAGCAAGGGAAGTGTTAAAGGAAAATAATATAGCTTGTGTAGAATTTCCAGAGGATTGTGCTGATTTATTCAATTATTTAAGAATTGAAGGAAAGAACAAATTAAGCTTAAGAGAAAGAAGTATAAACCTTGATGTAAAAAGAAAAATGAAAGCAAGAAGTTTGATTAATAATACAACTCCAGCAGGGTACTTGAAATCCTTAAGTGCCATAGAGTTATTAGACTTATATAAAATACCATTGCCTAAGTGGGAATTTATAAAACAAATTGAAGATTATAAAATGGAAGATTTTGATTTAAATTATCCGGTAGTAGCTAAAATTGAAAATTCAGAGGTAATTCATAAATCAGATGTTGGAGGAGTTATCCTAAATATTATGAATGAAAATGAATTACAAGAAAAAATCAAATCTCTATTAGATAAATTTTCGGGTTCAGATGGAGTTTTAGTTCAAGAACAATCTAACATAGGTTTAGAGATGATAATGGGTGCTAAGTATGAACCATTTACAGGACATTTAATGCTTATGGGTTCTGGAGGAGTAGCAGTTGAACTATATAAAGATGTTGCGATGAAACTTAATCCATTAGATAAGATAGATACTGAAGAAATGCTAGCCTCATTGAAAAACTATCCATTATTTACAGGATTTAGAGGTATAGAACAATTACCTGTAGATAAATTCAGTCAGATAATGCTTAATTTCAGTACATTAATTTCAGAAGTACCAGAAATTAAAGAGATGGATCTTAACCCCGTGGTATGGGATAAAAATGAAAAGAGATTTTTAGCACTAGATTTTAGAATTCGAGTATAAGATAAGAGAGGAGAGCCTTTAAAGAAAGGTTCTCCTTCTTTTTTTTTACTCTTTACTATATAATAAAGAAGTATTAGGATTAGGAGGCACAACATGGCTATTAAATTTTGTTCGCTATCGAGTGGAAGTAGCGGAAATTGTCAATATATAGAAACCAAGGAAACAAAACTTATAATAGATGCTGGATTTAGCGGCAAAAGAATAGAAGAGCTGCTAGATGAAATAGGTGTAAATCCAAAGGATTTGGACGCGATTTTGGTTACGCATGAGCATATAGACCATTCAAAGGGAGTGGGCATACTTTCAAGGAGACACAATATACCAGTCTATGCAAATGCTAAGACCTGGGAGAGTATGGAGAAAATTATTAAAACTGTAAAAATAGAGAACACAAAAGTTTTTACAACAAATAAAAACATTCAAATTAAGGATGTTTTAATTCATCCTTTTAACTTAAGTCATGACGCACTAGACACAGTTGGGTACATTATATTTAGTGATATGAAAAAACTGAGTTTTATTACGGATACAGGTTGGGTTAATGAGGGTATAAAAGAGAAAATAAAGAACTCACATTTGTATTTTATGGAGTCAAATCACGATGTAAAAATGCTTATGGAAGGTAGCTATCCTTGGTCACTAAAAAAAAGGATATTAAGTCCTCATGGTCACTTATCAAATGATGATGCGGGTTATATCCTAAGTGAAATTTTAAAAGGAGAAAACGAGATTGTATTATTAGCCCATTTAAGTAAAGATAATAACAATCCCCAATTGGCATATAATACTGTTAGAAATGCGCTTTTAAGCCAGGGGTTTGATGTAGATAATGATGTAAGGCTGTGTATGACAAATAGGGATAAAAAAACACAAATGTATATTTTAGAATAGGAGGCCATATGAACGATTATCAGTACACACAATATAGCAGACCACCAAAAAAAAGAGGAATATTTTCATATTTAGTAGTTGCACTTATTGCGGGGATTATAGGTGGATTAGTTAGTGCATATATCGCGCCTACTTATCTATATGGTAAAGTCTTGCCTATTCCAGAGATTTATTCTAATTCACAACCAGCTATGGTAAATACAATAACTATAAATCCAACGGAAGATATAAATGTTGTAGCAGCAGTTGCTGCAAAGGCAGTAAGCTCAGTTGTTGGAATAACTACAGTTCAAATACAAAGAGACTTCTTTTGGTCAAAACCTGTAGAAGGTGTTGGATCTGGAGTAATTGTAAATAGCGACGGATATATTTTAACAAATTCACATGTTATAGGTGATGGGAATGCAGAAGAAATAAATGTACTATTTGAAAATGGAGAAAAAATTGAAGGCAGAGTGTTGTGGTTCGATTCTACATTAGACCTTGCTGTAGTAAAGGTCAATAAAACGAATTTGCCAGTTGCAGAACTTGGAGACTCAGATGAGATATATGTAGGTCAAATTGCGGTAGCTATAGGAAACCCCTTAGGCTTAGATTTTCAGAGAACAGTAACTTCAGGGATAATAAGTGGATTAAATAGATCCATACAAATAAGTCAATTTAATGTTATGGAGGGCTTACTTCAAACAGATGCTTCTATAAATCCTGGAAATAGTGGAGGGCCACTCTTAAATAGTGTGGGAAAAGTTATTGGAATAAATACAGCAAAGATACAAACAGGCGAAGGTCTCGGATTTTCAATTCCAATTAACATAGTAAAACCAGTTATAGATGAAATAGTAAAGGATGGAAGTTTTAGGAATGTGTATATAGGTTTTACTGGTAGTGAAGTTAAGGTTTATGAAGTGCAGATGAATGTTGACCTTCCGGCAGAAGAAGGGGTAGTTATCATTGAAATATTACCAAATTCACCAGCTGCAGAAGCTAGTTTAAGCCCATTAGATGTGATAACAAAAGTAGATGATGCGACAGTAACCAATATGTCTAATTTAAGAAAGATACTATATACCTACAGAATAGGTCAAAAAGCAATACTCACAATAAATAGAGATGGGGAAGTAATAAAAGTCCCTATAAAGTTCAAGGAATTTTAGGAGGGATTAAATGAAAATATTACTAGCAAATGATGATGGAATAATGGCAGAGGGATTATATACATTGGCAAAAGCGCTCGAAAAAGAGCACGATCTTATAATTGTAGCACCAGAAAATCAAATGAGTGCACAAAGCCATTCAATAACATTGCATAAACCAATCGTAATTAAAGAAGTAGCACTTTCTGGTATAAAATCTCCAGCATATAGTATTTCAGGCACACCAGCTGATTGTGTAAGAGTAGGAATGGAAGAAATTGCTGAAGGTAAAATAGATATAGTATTTTCAGGTATAAACATGGGACTAAATTCAGGAATGGATATCCTTTATTCAGGAACAGTTTCAGCTGCGATTGAAGCAAATATATTTGGAGTACCAAGCGTTGCAGTTTCTGCAGAGTGGGTTGAGGGCGAAGTCAACTATGAGATAGCAGCTCAGTACGCTCTTAAGTTGCTGAAAGTAATAGATGTTGAAAGAATGACAGTTCCAATGGTGCTAAATCTAAATACTCCCTTTGATTTACATGATGTAAATAAAGATCTAAAGGTTTGTAAAATTGGTGGACCTATATATGATTACTATTTGTCAGAAAAAAACGGGAATGGAGAAAGAACCCTAAAAGTTATAGGAAGAAAAGATGCGGAGTTTGAAAAAGATACAGATAGACATTATTTATATAATGGATTTGCAACCCTTACACCTTTAGCATATGATTTTACAAATTTTGAACTTATTGAAAAAGTTAGAAGATGTGTTGAGAATTCAGAAAAATGTGAGTAAGTCTCACCTCTTTCGGGTATCTACTTTGTACAGTTTAATTTGAGTAAACGATGATATAAAGGAGAGATAATAGATATGGAGAAGAGAACAGATGTTGTAACTATGGGTGGAAATCCAATGACACTTCTAGGAAAAGGAGTAAAAGTAGGAGATAAAGGACTTGAATTTACAGTGTTAAAAGATGATTTAAGACCATACAGCCTTAGTGAAGCTGGAGATAAAGTAAAAATTATTTCTGTAGTACCTTCGCTTGATACAGGTGTTTGTGAAATGCAGACAATTAGATTTAATGAAGAAGCAGCAAAATTGCAAGATACTGTTATTTTAACAATTTCAGTAGATCTTCCGTTTGCACAAAAGAGATTCTGTAGTGCTCACGATATAGATAAAGTTCTTACTTTATCAGATCATAGAGATTTAGATTTTGGCAATAAATATGGTTTTGTAATGGAAGAAGTTAGGCTCCTAGCAAGGGGGATTGTAGTTTTAGATAGAGATAATACTGTTAAATATGTGGAATATGTACCAGAAGTTACAACACATCCAGATTATGATAAAGCACTTGAAGTAGCTAGAAATTTATAATAACAATGAGCCTTCTTCTTTAAGAAGGCTTTACTTAATCCATAAAGAAATAGGAGATAATATGATAATAGATATAATAGCAGTTGGGAAAATAAAAGAAAAGTACATAAATGAAGGGATAAAAGAATATACAAAACGCCTTTCAAGATATACGACCCTAAATATAATTGAAGTAGATGATGAGAAAGCTCCAGAAAGCCTATCCGATAAAGATCAAGATATTATTAAGAAAAAAGAAGGAGAAAGAATTCTGAGTAAAATCTCTCAAGATGCATATGTAATAGCTCTTAGTATAGATGGGAAAGGACTATCTTCAGAAGGACTTGCAGAAAAACTTCAGAATCTTATGGTAGAAGGAAGTTCACATATTTCATTTATTATTGGTGGATCATTAGGATTGTCAAAGGAAATATTAAAAAGAGCACAAATGAAATTATCTTTTTCAAAGATGACATTTCCACATCAGCTTATGAGGATGATACTGCTAGAGCAAGTGTATAGGAGTTTTAGGATTATTCGGAATGAACCTTATCATAAGTGATAGGGTTTTGGAATATTATTAGTAGAATGCAGCATGATTTTAAATAATTACTTTTTTAAAAGGAGAAATATATCTTGAAGAAAAAGCTTTTAGTTATTTTTATAGTTTTAATATTTTTCTTAGCTTATGGGGTATATTGGGCTTTTTTTGATATGAGCAGGTTACCAAAAGGTGAGTTGATAGCAGAGGTACAATCACCTAAAGGTACTTATACAGTTAAAGCCTATGTTTCAGATGGGGGAGCAACTACTTCATATGCAATAAGAGGTGAATTAGATTTTAATAATTCTGGGGAAAAATCTAAAAATATTTATTGGAATTATCGAGAAAATGAAGCGATTATCCAATGGGTAGATGATGATACAGTAGTAATCAATGGTATTGAATTAGATGTACCAAATGAAAGATTTGATTTTAGGAGGAAACACAATTGAAAAAGAAAATACTAATTTCATTTTCAATAATTTTATTGATTTTGATTATTTTATATACATATAATGATACTGCTAAATATTTGATGGATGATACGGTTTATTTTTTAAAGGCAAATGATTGGTATGTTTCTAACCGATATTCCATTAATATCGAGAATAGTACAAAGTCTGGAAAGGATTTTGCATTTTGGGGACAAGATAAAAAGACTGATAAACTCAATTATGTTATGTGTATTTATAGAAAAGGGGTATACGTAATAGACGGTAGTAAAGGAATTACTATTGAGGAGGCATATAAAGTTGCTTCCCAAAACAATAGGGAACCTATAAATATTAGCCTAGTTGTTATTGACTTATTTAGGGATGACAAATATATTATAGATTATATGTATTGGGTTAGCGAATATGAAAATGGTGATAGCAAGTACATTAAATTCTCTGAGGGCTATGTAGTAGAAGATCCTTTTAGGTTACAATAGAGATTATAGAAAATCTGACTTTATTACTTGGGCAGAAACCATAGAGTAAAATACAAATTAATGTGTTATGTCGGACTATATCGTAAGGGATAGAGTATTTAAGAATAATTATATTAATATAAGTGGGGTTAAATCATGGCTAAACACAATATTTATAAAATGAGCTTTGCAAAGGTATATCCACTTTTAGTTGCAAAGGCTGAGAGAAAAGGGCGTACAAAAAAAGAAGTTGATCAGATTATAAGTTGGTTGACAGGGTATAGCCAGGGAGAATTAGAGTCACAGCTAGAAAAACAGATTGATTATGAAACCTTTTTTGAAGAAGCGCCAAGAATGAACCCTTTAAGAGTTTTAATTAAAGGTGTCGTTTGTGGTATACGAGTGGAAGAAATTGAAGAACCAATTATGCGAGAAATTAGGTATTTAGATAAGTTGATTGATGAACTTGCAAAAGGAAAAGCTTTTGATAAGATTATTAGAAAAAGTTGATTGTTCTATAGAAAGATAGGGGATTTAGATGGATATATTAATAAGAAAGGCAATCCTAAATGATTATGAGGAACTGTGTTTGATTTATAAAGAAATTGATGAACTCCACAGATTAAATCATCCAGAACTTTTCATTGAGGCTAACGATTATTCTAGAGCAAAAGAATATATTTCTGAGATTATTAATGACGATAGTAAAGCGTTATTTGTTGCAGAGACCGAATCGAAAATCGTAGGATTTGCAGAATGTCTAATATTGAAATCTTCAAGTTTTCCGGTTATTAAGAAAAGAGAATGGTTACAATTAGACAACATAGCAGTAAAACGAGATTATCAGAATCAGAATATAGGAACAATGCTTTTCAACATTATTATTAAATGGGGTAGAGACCAAGGAATAAATAGAATCGAACTGAAAGTCTATTCTTTTAATACCAATGCAATTAGTTTCTACAAAAAAAATGGATTTAAAGATTTAAATAGAACCATGTATTTAAATTTAGAATCCTAGTTAATACTTTATTTAATATATAATGAATAAGGGATTCTTTTATGTGGCTTAAAGGGTATGAATCCCACAATTAGAGAAAGGGACTAGTTAGTTTGTGTCCAATAATATTCAATAGCTTTTTAATTAAATATTATTAGCTTTATGACATTTAATTTAAATAAACAAATCTACAAGTTAATATTGTGATAGAATAGAAAGATAAGGGAAAAATGAGAACTTTATCTAGGGTATTCAGAATAAAAATATCAAATCATCTCATAAAAGGAGAAATTTTATTGTTAATTAAAGATTTAGAATTAATAGAGCCAATAAAAAAGGCTTTAAGAAAAGAAGGATATACAGAGGCAACACCCATTCAAGAACAGTCCATACCATCATTGCTTAAAGGCTTGGATTTACTAGGATGTGCACAAACAGGTACTGGGAAAACAGCAGCTTTTGCAACTCCAATCTTACAAGCACTGTCGCTTAACAAGACAAGACAAGATGGGAAAAGACAAATTAAAGCTTTGATACTAGCACCAACAAGAGAGTTAGCTATTCAAATTTCAGATAGCTTCAAAGCATATGGTAGCAACCTACCACTTAAAACTCTTGTAATATATGGAGGAGTTTCACAACATCCTCAAACAAAAGAATTAATAAAAGGTGTAGATATATTAGTAGCAACACCAGGTAGACTTCTTGACTTAATAGGCCAAAAGTTTGTAAGCTTAAAAAATGTAGAGCATTTTGTTTTAGATGAAGCAGATATGATGCTTGATATGGGAATGCTTCAAGATGTAAGAAGGATTATTAAATATATACCAGTAGAAAGACAAACGATGTGTTTTTCAGCAACTATGCCATCAGAAATTGAAAAACTTTCAGCTTCTATATTAAGAAATCCAATCAAAGTAGCTGTAACACCTGTTGCTTCTACTGTTGATATAATAGAACAAGCGCTTTATTATGTTGATAAAGGAAATAAAAAGAATTTGCTAATTGAGTTGCTTAAAGATGAATCAATTGAATCTGCGTTGGTGTTTTCAAGAACAAAGCATGGTGCGAATAAAATAGTTTCAGAATTAGAGAAAAAAGGATTTTCTGCAGAAGCAATCCACGGAAATAAATCACAAAATGCTAGACAAAAAGCGCTTAAAAACTTTAAAGAGAAAAAGACAAGAATACTAGTTGCAACAGATATAGCAGCTCGTGGTATAGATATAGATCAACTATCTCATGTAATAAACTTCGACCTTCCAGAAGTACCAGAGACTTATGTTCATAGAATAGGCCGTACGGGAAGAGCTGGACTTGGTGGAGTGGCAATTTCATTCTGCTGCTTTGATGAGAAACCTTTTATAAAAGGAATAGAAAAATTAATATCTAAAGATATTCCAGTGGTTGAAGAACACGACTTTCCACTAAAAGATACATTTTCAGCACCTAAAAAGGAACGTGGAAGAAGGCCTCAGTCAAATAAATCTAGTTCATATAATTCACAAGAGGATAAAACAAAACCTAAAAGAACTGAAAGAAAAAGTAACAATTCAAGAAAATATGGAAATAGAAAGAACAAATAAAAAGACTTTGTGAAATAATTTGTGTAAAAAATGCCTTCAAGTTAGAGTAAAATAAGACTAACTAGGAGGCATTTTTTCTGGGAAAAAAAGACTAGAAAAAACAGGAATATAGCAGCAAAGATCTTAATAGAGGAATATTATCATTATTGATGCGCTTGATTCTCAACTGTTTACTGCTATTATAGTATACAAAAATGGAGAACTAAATATTAGTTCTCCATTTTGAGTGTCATTCATAGTAATATATATTTAATTCAAAACTTACTCAACTGCAGATATTCCTAAAGCATCCATTAAATCTGCCTCAGTAATACCAAGTATTGCAGCAGCTCCAGCAAAGTCCGGTTGGCCTTGACCAGGCTCACCTATTGCTTCAATGAGTACTTCTTCAGTCACGCCTAACTTTTCAGCAGCAGCAGCTGTATCTATCATTGGCTGTCCTGATGCATCTTGTCCACCTTGTGGATTATTACCCATTCCTATGTCACCATCTTCAAAAACAACTACTCTACTAGTATCAATAGTTGTTGAATCACCTTCTGGTGTTTCTGTTACATCTCCACCACGTACTAATCGAACATAGTTATAACGGTGAATTTCAGGATCTAGTTCTGAGAAATTCTCTTCTGATTTAGGTACGAAAACAATTGAACCTGCTCCATGTAGGTCGTAACCATCAGGATCTGTGTTATAGCCTGCAGCTAGTGCCCAAGCATAAACAGTACCAGTTTCTACTTCACCGTCACCACCTTCTACTGGGTTAGACGTACTCGACCAGTAAAATGGATAATCTGTTTGACCCATTATATTCGTAAGTTCTGTAAGATTAAACACGCTTGTATCCATTGCAGGAAAGACTCCAGAATAATCTGCAATACTCTGTAATTCCTTGATATTTGGTAGACGCCAATCATCGTAACCAGCATATTCAGAACCTTCAGCATAAGCTAATGCAGCTTCCCAGTCCATTCCTTCACCACTATCGTCTTTAGACCACATTAGACCAGTAGCGTTGTCAGTAATTGTACTATCATTATTATCAACAAAGTCGTTAATGCCATATGTTGTATTACCGCGTACGGCCCGCACAAATCTGTTACCACTCATAGCTTTGATATGTCCTGTCCAATCGTTGACAATAAATGAAGGACTTCCGATTACTTGCTCGTTCTGATATTCGTCTTCAACTAAATAAGCATTACTCGACCATGAATGTTGCTGCCTAGCATCTGTCCCATCACCGACAAGGTGGAAGAAGTCAGTATCAATCCAAGGCCAACCTTGGGAATAGTTACGGAGAGACCAAAGTTCTTTTACAGTTGGCAAACGCCAATCATCATAGCCACCTAATTCAAGGTTTTCACAGTATTCAATAGCTTCTTCCCATGACATGGAAGCCTCAGATAGATCCTGTGCCCACATCAAATCAGTAACATTATCTGTAATAGTAGCGTTCCCGTTGTCTGTGTAGCTAGCAACGGTACCTGTATATTGTGCATCCTGGGCATAAAAAGCTTCGCCTTCGTCAGGGGCTTCTATGAGTTCGCTATCGCTATAAGTATAACCTTGACTTGTATCAACAATAGGATAAGTCAAGTCTGCAGACTCAGCTTTTGTAATAGTTACCTTTGATTCAGAAGCATTCCAACCTACATTCATACCTAATGCTTCAGATACAAAACGAACAGGGACCATAGTTCTTCCATTTATGATTATAGCTTCTGTGTCCATTGTTTTAGATTCATCATTTATAGTATAAGTAGCTTCACCAATAAGTATTTTTAACACAGTATCATCCATAATAATTGTCACTGTTTGACTTTCTTGATCCCATGAGATATCAGCACCAAGAGCTTCACTTATTCCCCGTACCTCAACCATAGTTCTACTTGATTCGTTCACATATGGGTCAACGTCAAATGTCAGCTCTGTACCTGCAAGTGTAACTGTAATCGCTGTACTAGTTTCTTGTGCATTTGAATATATTCCTATACTCATTACAAGTGACATACATAGAATTAATGCGGTTAATGTTTTGAATTTTAAAATTTTCATCTTTCTTACCTCCATTTTAATTTTTTTGTTGCTTAACATTATTTACTACCACCTTCCAATTATTTTGATAAATTATTGATTGTAATTTTTCTACAAAGATAAGATGATTTCTAGCTAGATAAAAATCCCATTATTTTTGCATTCTTACGAGTATAAATAAACCTGAATATAGGGTTATTTAGCGGTAGAGTTGAATGGTTAATGTTGCCTTAGGTTCTCCATACGACCATCTATTAGTGCAATGATATCGGCACATTCCTTTAATTCCTGTATTACATATGCTGAATCGTCAACCTCTTGCTTGTATTTAAGTTTATGTTCAAGACTGGCCCAAAAGTCCATGGCCATGGTTCTAAGCTGAATTTCAACCCTCATCATCTTTTTCGTTTTAGCTAAGAAAATAGGTATTTCAATGATTAAATGCATGCTGCGATATCCATTTTTCTTCGGATTGTTAATATAATCTTTTTTTATAATTAAGGTTACATCATCCTGTTGAAGTAAAGCTTCCGTGAGCTTATATACATCTTCCTGAAAGGAGCAAATAACTCGTATTCCTGCAATATCATTGATATTGTTGACTATGGAAGATTCTGTCATAGGCAAGCCTTTTTTTTGTAATTTCGTAAAAATGCTTTCGAAGGATTTCTCTCTGCTCTTTATGGATTCAATTGGGCTGCGGTCAAATAGAATAGACATTTCCTCGTTTAGAACATTAAATTTTGTTTCAATTTCCATAAGGGCACATCGATAATATGCCATCAACTCTTGGATTGGTAAGAATTGTTGACCTATGGCATTGAATTTTTCTACATCACTCATTGATGGGTCAGTTATGCTGTCATTAATAATTTGTTTAGCAATGTTTAATCTATTATATTCCATTATTTTCCCTTTCTTAAATCCAAATCATTTATTATTTCTAACTTATCCTCTAACTTCACTGTCAATACTTCACTTAAAACATTGGAATGTATTGTATTCGTTGTAATTGATGTTGCTTCAGTAACATTTGTATTATTAGAACTTGTCGTTGAACTTGTATCATAAGAAGAGAGGCTTATACTAAGTGCCAGCGCTAACATAATGGGTATCTGTTTCATATTATTGTCCTCCTATTTTTCATAGATTACTTTACATTCTTTATTATAAATCTATCTTAGTATATAAACCTTAAATTAACTTAAAGTAATTATATTGTCTTTTATCTATTAGTCCTACCCAATAAAAAAAAGACATTAAAATGTCTTTTTTTATTTATCTAAATCATATTAAATTTTATTCTGTAAATAAGGTCTTCTACTTTTTCTTCAGTATTTATTCTTGAAAATTCAAATTTGATCATTATGCCAATAGCTTCTAAAAGAATAGCAAACTAGATTCACTATTTTTTTATACTACTAATGCACGTTCATTAGAAAATTTTTCGTAGGTTTTTTCGATGGCAATTTCTTCTATTATATCTACTAATCTCAAAACATCTTCAAAGGATACATATAGTGCAACTGGTGCAAGCCTAATTACATTAGGCTCACGAAAATCGGGCACTACATTTTTTTCTTTTAAGGCTAAACAAATTCTATAAGCTTCATCATGCTCTAAAGCTACATGACCACCTCTTCTATTATGTTCAATAGGGGTTCCATTAGCAAAGCCATATTTAGCAAGTCTTTCTTCTATTAAAAAGATTAGGTAATCTGTTAGTAGAAGTGACTTTTCTCTAATATTTTCTATGCCAGCTTCATTAAATATTTTTAGCATTCCTTCCATTGGAGCCATTGATAGCATATTTGGTGTGCCTGTTAACCAAGCATCTGCATCAGTTTCAGGATCATGTTCATGATCTAATTGGAACAGAGTTTGCTTTTTATTCCCATGCCAGCCTGCCATTCCAGGTTGTGTGCCAAAATGTTTTTTGTTTATATACAATACCGCATTTGAGCCAGGTCCTGCTGAGATATGTTTATAAGTACACCATACTGCAAAATCAGGATCTATTTTTTTGAAATCATGTGGCACTGAACCAATAGAGTGGCAAAGATCCCAACCTATAATAATACCTTTTGCATGTGCTGCTTTTGTTATTCTTTCCATATCAAGAAGTTGTGCTGATCTATACAGTAAACTAGGGAATAAAGCTACAGCAACATCATCAGTTAAAGCTGCTATTATATCATCTTCTTCTAAAGTTCTTCCATCCCTACTAGTTACTACTTTAAGTGCATCATTAGGATCTAGATTTTTTAGTTTTATCTGACTTTTCACCGCATGTATATCAGTTGGAAAATTCAAATTATCTACTAAAATCTTAAATTTTTCTTTTGTAGGTTTGTAAAAAGTTGATAGAGCTTGGTGAATATTTATGGTTACACTATTTGTAGCAGTAATTTCATTCTTGTCCGCATTTATCATTTCGGCAAAAAGTCCTCCTATATACTGAGGATATTTAAAATATTTGCCATCTTCGATATTCCACATTAATATTTTTTCCTTTTTCCAAACTTCTAACATGTTTAGGAGAGCTTCTTCTGCATCAATGGAACATGCTCCTAAGGAATTACCATCCATGTATAATTCACCCTCGCCCAAATAAAATCTTTTTTTATAGCTTTTTAGTTTATCCATATAATCCATTTCTTTTGCAAATTCTACACCTAACTTAAATTGTTCAGTCATATAAAAAACCCCTTTCTAGTATTATTAATTTTATTATATCTAATATTCAAACAATTTCAATAGTTTTGAGAATTGCCATAAAACATTTAGTTTAAAGGCATTTAATCATCTAAATGCATAATAATATAATGGAAATGGGCTTAATACATAATATATTAATGTGACAATAAAATATTTATAAGGTATAATTATTATATAAAAATTTAATTGTAGTTAACTAGTTTTAGTGTAAAGCAAGGGGGCAATAATTGTGAAATTAGATAATATTGATTTAAATATTCTAAGAGAATTATCAAAAGATGCAAGGGTGCCATTATCAACCATTAGTTCAAGAGTAAATCTTTCGATACCGGCTATTTCAGAGAGAATAAAGAAATTGGAAAAAGGTAAATATATAGAGAAGTATACTGTAATACTAAATCCAGAAAAGTTTAATAAAACCTTAACTTGTTTAGCTTTTATAACCTTAAGGTATAGTGAATCAGAACTTAATAGTTTTAGAAAATTTATAAAATCTAATCCAGATATAGTGGAGTGCCATTTAATTACAGGAGAGCATGAATATGTATTAAAAATTGTAACTGACAGTCCAGAAAGTTTGGGTAATTTATTGGAGTCTTTAAGAAAAAGTGCAGATGTTTTAACATCTTCAACCTCAATAATTTTGTCTACCTTTAAAAATGACGCATCAATCAATATCTAAATAGAAAATTAAATAAAAAAAAAGACATTAAAATGTCTTTTTTTATTTATCTAAAGCATATTATTTTCTATTCTGTAAATAAGGTCTTTTACTTTTTCTTCGATTATATCTCTAGCATTTCTAAAGTCTTCGATGCTTCCGCCTGATGGATCAGTAATACCCCAGTCTTCTTCATGCTTAGAAGGAAGAAAAGGACATACAACGCCGCAACCCATAGTTATCAATATGTCTACCTCTTCAGGGATGTCTGTTAAAAGTTTTGGGAAATGATTATCCATAGATATTCCTTTTTCTTTCATAACTTCCACTGCTAAAGGTTTTACTTGGTGATATTTTTCTGTTCCGGCTGAATAACTTTCTATAACATCACTCCCAAGATAGTTAGCGAATGCTTCTGCCATTTGAGATCTACATGAATTATGAACACATATAAATGCAACTTTAGATTTCATTTTACAATCCCCCTATTTGTGATTATATTTAAAACAACCTATAATAAATTAATGTATATCTATATTATACTCAAAAATTAAGTTTTTAATAATATAAATCAAAAACAATTTTTGGTAGATATTTAAGAGATGAAAGTATTGACAAAAATTACATTTAGCATTACTATATGAGTATAATCGAATATAGTAATTTACTAAGGGGTGTAAAGTATGGATAACTTATTCAAATCTTTAGCAGATGAAAATAGACTAAGAATCATAAATTTGCTGATAAGAGAAGAATTGTGTGTTTGTGAGATTGAAGCTATTTTGGATACAACTCAATCTAATATATCAAGACATTTGACAAGACTTAGAAATGAAGAGATTGTAGTTTTTGAAAAAAAATCCCAATGGATATATTATCATATAAATCCAAAATTTATTGAGGATAATGACTTGTTGTATAAATATCTAATAGAAAAAATGGGCTTAAACAATAAATTCAAGGGAGATCTTAAAAAATTATCCTTATATAAAGAAAAAGGAATGAGCTGTGAGAACATAAAAGAGATAAAGTAGGTGACTTTATTTAAATTACAAAGTGGAGGAAGAATAATTATGGAAAAAAAGAAACTACCAGTTGGTATTAGTTTTTTTGAAAGATATCTTACATTATGGGTAGGAATATGCATGGCAATTGGAGTTCTTATTGGAGTCTATATTCCATGGATACCAGAGTTTTTGAGTAATTTTGAATATGCAAATGTTTCAGTACCGGTAGCAATTCTAATATGGCTGATGATATATCCAATGATGCTAAAAGTAGATTTTAAAAGCATCAAAAAGGTGGGAGAAAATCCTAAAGGCCTCATAGTCACATGGGTATCAAATTGGTTAATTAAGCCATTTAGTATGTATGCAATAGCATTGTTCTTTTTTACAGTAGTATTTAAGAATTTAATACCTTCTGAACTTGCAAAAGAATATCTTGCAGGAGCAGTTTTATTAGGTGCAGCACCCTGTACAGCTATGGTATTTGTATGGAGCCATCTAACCAAGGGGAATCCTGCATATACCCTAGTTCAAGTAGCAACAAATGATCTTATTATTCTGGTAGGATTTGTTCCTATTGTTGCATTTTTGTTGGGAATAAGTAATATCTCTGTACCTTGGAGTACATTATTTCTTTCAGTTGTTCTATTTGTAGTTATCCCTTTGACAGCTGGTATTATTTCAAGGACAGTAATAACTAGAAATAAAGGTTTGGAATACTTTGAAAAGGTCTTTATTCCAAAATTTAGTAATGTAACTATAATTGGGTTGTTATTAACTTTAATAATTATATTTTCTTTTCAAGGGCAAATAATCGTTGATAATCCATTAAATATTGTTTTAATTGCTATTCCATTAATCATTCAGACATTCTTAATATTCTTTATTGCTTATTTATGGGCTAAGGCTTGGAAATTACCACACAATGTAGCGGCTCCAGCAGGAATGATAGGAGCATCAAATTTCTTTGAATTGGCAGTAGCGGTAGCAATATCAGTGTTTGGATTAGGTTCGGGTGCAGCACTTGCTACAGTAGTAGGTGTCTTAGTTGAAGTTCCGGTTATGCTTCAATTGGTTAAGATAGCTAATAATACAAGAAATTGGTTTCCAAGTTAAGTAGAGATTTAGAGAAAAAGCTTTAAAGAAATTCTTAAAAGATTATATGGGTATAATGGATATAAATGATAAAGAGGGAAGGGATAAGGAGTATGAGCCATGACAAAATAAATAAATTTGAAAATAAAGAAAGACTAGAAGAACTTAGGCCGGTAGAGACTCTAAAAAGAGCGGGTTTTAAAGATGGTATGGTATTATGTGATATTGGCGCGGGTACAGGAGTATTTTCAATTCCAGCTACACAGATTAGCACTAGTGATATCTATGCTCTTGAAAAATCAGATAGTATGATTGAAATACTTGAAACTAAAATAGTAGATAATGGCTTAAAGAATTTAAAGGTAAAAAAAGTAGACTCAGATATATTGCCAATGGAGGATAATATATGTGATTTAGTAATAATGATTACAGTATTACATCATATTGATAATAAAGAACTAATGATGGATGAAATAAAGAGAATATTAAAAAAATCCGGTAGACTTATGGTAATTGAATTTCATAAAAATGGAACACAATCAGGTCCGCCAGCGGAAATGAGAATATCGCAAGAAGAACTAGAAGATTTTGGTAAAATTAATAAATTAAAGATAATTGAGAAGTTTGTATTAGGGAATAATTTTTATGGTTTTGTATTTGAAGTTTAGCATAATCATTACAACTACATGTTTTAAATAATAAAGTTCATAAGCTTAATTATGAACTTTATTTGTTTAGGAACTTTTAAACGTTGAAAATAAAGCTTATAATAGAATGTCTTAATATTATAGCTTATGCAATTTCATATATTTTATAATTCTAAGATGCATTAGCGTTTCCTGCTAGGAGGTGTACTTTTAGGGTGGGTGTATAAAAGAGTACACTTTCTACTCAATTATACCTAAAAATGGTATTAAATCGATGCATTTATCCAATATATTAGTGTACTCGATAGGGTACACTCAAAAAGGACACTGGAATATAAAATATTCATCTGGTCTTAATTTCCAAACATAGGTCTTTTAAGTATAAATATTTATAAGTCATTGATATAATAGATAAAAGCATATAATTAAAGGTTTAAATGGAGTGTAAAAGATATATTTGGTAAATTAATTATTCCAAACTATAAGTGAGTGTAAATGTCAATCCCAAATTGTACATTTATTAGAATCTCAAAATGTACAATTATTAGAATCAATTATTGCTAGTTTTTTTAGACTCCATCATATCTATCTTGCCTTTTAACCTGTAAGAAGGACCT
>JAVERT010000039.1:0-14615 GCA_034006985.1 Gudongella sp. | reverse complement strand
GCATTGTTTTGTCATGCGGTCAAGGGTGACGGAAACAACCATTAAATCTTATTTTTCTAGATCATTTGTACTAAATCAATATTTTTTTGATTTCTTTTTCTTTCATATGCTACTTTACACTATCTAATTTTTATAATTAATTTACGTTTTTTCCTTTGCTGTATCTAAATAATATCACGTTTCGAAATATATGTCAACACTTTTTTAAATATATTTTTAATAAAGCTTTATTTTTAATTCTATATGTGATATTATCTAGTTGAGGTGAATTATTATGAATAAAAGCAATATTCTTTTTAAGTATATATTATGGATAATAATATTTATTTCCCTTATAGTTTTAGTATTTGCTATTAATAGAGAATATAAAAGAAATGAAGCGTCAAAAAGGTTATATACTATATCTATATTAGAAAACAATGAAAAAGAGGATAATTCTATAGTTATTAATGAAGATAATACAAAGTATTCGACAAAAACGAATTTACAAAAAACATGGTTAGATATTAACCCTGACTATCAGGGTTGGCTGCAGATAGAAAATACTAATATAGACTATCCTGTTGTAAGGGCTATAGATAATTATTTCTATTTAGATAAAGACTTCCTAAAAGAAGATAGCGAACTTGGTGCAATATTTATGGACTATCGAAATATAGGAAACTTTAACGATAGACATACTGCCATCTATGGACATTATACTTGGACTGGAAAGATGTTTGGAGATTTGCATAATTATAAAGAAGAATTATTCTCTAATGAAAATCGAATAATCAAATTTAACTCATTGTTTGGCGAGAAGGAGTTTGAAATATTTTCTGTATATGTTGATTCAGCAGAGGATTACAAATTAAAATTTGACTTTGAAGATGATATTGAGTATTTGGAGTACCTTAAAAGTTTAAATGAGTTGTCTATACATTCATTTGAATCGAATCTAGACCCAGATAAGCTTCTACTCTCACTAGCAACTTGTAGTTATGAAGTAAGTAATGGGCGATTAATTGTTCATGCAATTGAAAAATAGAGGAAAAACTTAAAAATGGGGTATCTTTATAGTGAAGACAATTCTTTAACATCTTGTTTATTAAGATACAAGAATGGAGGATAAACATGAACTATATATTTATTGCCCCTAATTTCCCGCCAAATTACAAATATTTTGCTATATATTTAAAGGCAGAAGGTGTGACGGTTCTAGGTATAGGCTCTGAACCCTATAACCTACTCGATTCAGATTTAAAAGCAACTCTTAGCGAATACTATAAAGTAGATAATATAAACAATTATGATCAGATGTTAAGGGCATGCGCATATCTTAGTTTTAAACATGGTAAAATTGATAGAATAGAGTCGCATAATGAATCTTGGCTAAAGCTAGAAGCAAAATTAAGAGAAGATTTTAATGTTCCTGGTTTAACTAAAAGTGATTTGAATATACTAAAATCAAAATCTCTAACAAAAGAACAACTTGAAAAAGCTGGCTTCACCGTGCCAAAGGGTAGAATTGTTAAAAACTTTGAAGATGCTAAATCTTTAATTAACCAAATTCATTACCCTGTTTGTGTTAAACCCGAAAATAGTTTAGGTGGAGAATATACTTACAAATTGGGAAATGATGAAGAATTGAAAAAATTCTTTGCTGAAAAGCCTGAAATAGATTTTATTATGGAAGAGTTTGTTCAAGCTCCAATAGTTACACTTGATGGCTTAGTTGATAAAGATGGTAATCTAGTTTCAATATCTTCTATGCATTATGCTACAGGTCATATGGAAACTATATTAGAAAATTTAGATAGCATATTTTACATTCAAAGAAAAATATCCGAAGACTTAATAGAAATTGGTCAAAATATACTGGGAATATTTAATATTAAGGAGAGATTTTTTCATTTAGAATTTTTTAGACTTCCTGATGGAAAATTACTAGTCTTAGATATTAAAGCTCGTCCTCCATGTGGGTTATGCTTAGATGCAATAAACTACGCAGAAGATTCTGATATATACCAACAATATGCACGGATGATAGCTCGCAAGGAGCTGAAACCGATAATAGACAAACCTTATTATTCTAGCTTTATCGGGCTAAAAATAAATCCAATCCCACCTAAGCATAATATAAATGAATTCAGAGAACTTTATGAAAATATGATCGTCTACAATGCGCCAAGCCCACCTCAGTTTGCATCATTAATGGGAGAATACGTAGTAATTTTACGAGATTCTGATGAAGAAATATTAAAGAAAGCAATCGAATTTCTAATAGAGCGTTAAATAAAAGAGGAGCTAGGCTCCTCTTAATTTATGCTTTCTTTTATTCTATTGTAAAGCTCTATTGTCATTTCTCTTTCTTTAAAATTAATTATATACAACCTATCATCTGTTCTAATATGAATAAATGGCGGACTATTTTGCTGAACAAATATCGTTGAATTTTCCTCTCCCTTAAGCTTAAAACTCCCTCTTAAACTATATCCAATATTCATTCCATTAGTCTTATTTATCACTTCGGGCATAGTTTCCTCTAAGCTAAGACTTTTAATATCATCAAAAGCAATATCTCGTTTATATAGTCCACCAACTTCAATTTTCCCAGCCCTTAATTCTACTTTTGGATTTAATGTAGCCACTATAAGAAAACCCGAAATAATAACAAAGATACCAAAAACTATTGAAATTACAGCTATTAAACCTGTTTTATTGATTTTTTTCTTCTGATTATAATCATATTTTTGTGCCTTAATTATTAGAATTATAGTTAAAGGCATTATCATCATCATAGCAAACAGTGAAGCTAATTTGTACCCCAAAGATTCCATTATACCTGTAAATAATAGAATAAAAGACATAAGAAATAAAAAATTACCCATAAGCTTAGATAATCCATCAATATCTACATTTTTCTTTTTATCCTTACTCATAGTATTATATCCAGATATAAGAAAATGCCATTTAAAATATTTAATTCCTATACCCATTATAAATGATAATGCTGCGATAAAAAAAATCACAAACATAATTATTTCCTCCCTATATCCTAAAATTCTCCATTTAAATAAAAGTCTATTCGCTCTTCTAATGGGGGATGCGAATGATACCATATCTTATAAAACTGTGATGGTCTTGGAATTCCAAGACTCTTTTGGTATAATTTCTGCATCGCAGTTACAGCAGATTCTCTATCTTCAGTCAATGATATCTCATAGCTATCAGCTTCTTTTTCAAAATACCTTGATATAGCATTTTCTACTGGGTTTGCAAAAAAACTTACTAAATTAAGTAATAAGATAATAAGTGGCAATGATGCATAGTTGTATATATTTTTAAATCCAAAAACTCCCTTTGACTCTATGAGTACCCAATTCGAAGAAATCTTTAATAGATACAAAACAATAAATGTTCCTAATATACCAATTAATATATTCTTCCATATATGTTTTTCTAGATAATGACCCATCTCATGAGCTACTATACTCGTTATCTCAGCATTATCTAAGTTATTTATTGTCGTATCCCAGAGTACAATCCTCTTACTGTTAAATATACCCGTCATATAAGCATTCATAGTATTTGTATCCTTACTTTTATCTACGACAAATATCTCTGCATCTCCTATGCTCGCTTTATCTAATAATCTTTGAATATCCTCCCTAAGCTCACCTTCAGGAAGTTTTGAGTAACTGTTAAAAAATGGATCTATCACAAATGGTGTGATAAATACCATTAAAATGATAATTGGTATAGCCAATAATCCCAATTTTATCCACCATGTATTTGGATTATGAATCATAAAATAATATGGAACCCAAATAAATAAGCTTGCAATACCATTGTTAATTATAAATCCCTTTATATTAAGTTCTAACCATCTTAAAAGAGTTTGATCACTTAATCCATATTTATGTCTTAAAAAGAACGAACTATAATAATTAAGTGGTAGATTTATCAAAAATACTAGACCAAAAAAAACAATTCCAAATATAATTCCAGATAAGAACAATCCATGTCTTTTAGATGCATATATACTTATTTTCTGAGCTAGACCTGTCGTTAAAAACAATATTGGTACTCCAAATGTAAATAAAAATCTAATAGCCCATATATTTAAACCCTCTTTTCGGAGACTAAATACATTATCTGAGAGCTCTGGATAATCTTTTCTTACACTATCCATATTTTTATCTTCAGCTCTTATCATGAAAAATACAAAACTCAATAATATAATAACTACTAAAACTATAATCAATGCTAATTTTTTCGACATAAAAGGACCTCCATCTATATATGTTGGTCCTTTTATTGTATCATATGAAAAAAATTTGCTCTATCTTTCTTTTATACAAGATCTATCTTTTTCTCAAGCATATAAGCAGTTCCTAAAAACAACCCTACAGTAAGAATAATCTGAAATCCCAAACCCGAAATTGATATTACTCCTGCATTAGCCAAATTCATCATACTTTCAGGATTCATATTGTCGAAATATAATCTATTTTGAGATAAGAACTCCATTTTTGTAATATCTAAATAAAGTGGTACTGAGTCTGCAATACTACTTTGTATATAAGAGAAAAAACTAGAGAGTATTAAAAACAATACAAACCAAAATCCACCAATTTTTTTACTTTTAATACTCACCCTACTAATAGTTATAGTAAAATATACTAATAGAAGAGTTACCACTGTCTCTATTACGGATATCAATGAATACGATACTATAATTTTGCCTAAACCCTCTGCCTGTTTTATTACATCTAACATCAAATTATACCATTCAGGTCCAAAAACAAATCTAGCAAGTACCATATTATAAACTAAAACTACAATTCCCATTACTACACTCCAAAAAAGAGCAATAATAAGTTTTGATCCTAGCAGTTGGCTCCCTGTCATTGGTAAAGCAAATGTAAGATATCCTCTGTCCTCATATAACTCTTTTCTAAATGAAGAAATCAAATAGACTGCTACAGCTATAAAAGCTCCTATAAAGGTGAATGTTGCTGCTAACATAACAAAAGGCATTATTTGAAACGCTTCAATAGACCCAGGAGAACCATTAGCAAAATTATATTGGTTTTTAAAAAACATCTGAATCGCTGTAGAGGCTACTATAATTAAACCTATTGCTCCCATTAAAAATTTATAGGTTCCTAAAAATTCATATTTTGTGTATTTAAACATATTATCTACCTCCTATCCGAAAATTTCTTTGTATATGTCATCTATGTTAATCTTCTTATCTTCTCTTAATGTTTCAGCATCTCCTTGAAGAATTATTTCGCCATCACCTATAAATACGACCTCATCAAAAATATTTTCCATATCTTTAACTAAATGAGTAGTAATTATCATTGTAGAGTTTTCTTCGTAGTTATCTATAATTGCCTTTAAAATCTGATCTCTAGCAACAGGATCTACTCCTGCAATTGGTTCATCCATAATATAGACTTTAGCTTTTCTAGCTAAAACAAGTGTTAAATTTAATTTTTCCTTCATTCCTTTGGATAATTCTGAAACTTTCATCGTTCTATCTAATTTCATAAATTCTAATAGTGAATCTGCTTTTTTCTCATCAAAATCCTCATAGAAATCCATAAACATTTTTATAGCATCATCAATTTTCATCCAACTATATAATGCATTTCTATCAGGCAAATATGAAATTATCGATTTTGTATATACAGAAGGTATATGACCATCTATCTTAATTACTCCTTTTGTTTCATGCAATAAACCTGTTAATAATTTAATCAAGGTAGTCTTACCACTTCCATTTGGGCCTAAAATTCCAATTATCTTACCTTTTTTTAAATCTAAATCGATATTATTTAGAGCAATGGTTCTGTTGTATTTTTTAGTTAAACCTTTTATTTCAATAATATTCTCCATTAGTCTTCCTCCATCTTTAATTCTAATATGTCTCTAGATAATTCTTCTTTTGTAAATCCAAGCTCTTTCATTTCAAGAATAAACTTGTGTATCTTTTTAGTAGCCATTTTCTTTTTAAGTGCTTTAAGTTTTTCTATATCCTCTGTTACAAAAGTTCCCATTCCTCTTTGAGTGTATATCAAATCTTCTTTTTCAAGTTCTGTATAACTCCTCGAAATAGTATTTGGGTTAACCTTTAATTCAGTAGCCATATCTCTAACCGATGGTAGCTTGTCGCCTTCTTTAATCTCTCCTGTTGCCATTTTAATTTTTAAAAGATTTAAAATCTGAATATAAATAGGTAAACCATTATCAAAATCCATCCTTTCACCTCCAAAACATGAGTATTAGTGTTCTAGTTATACAATACACTAATACTTTAATATTGTCAATAAAAAAGGCTTCAAAAGAAGCATTGTTTAAGGAAGCCTTTTATGAAACTCAAAACGAAAATCTTTTTTATTATTTTACATTCATCGTTCTACTTTTATCTGCGCAAACTCTCATTGCTTCTAAAATAGCTGCTCTAAAGCCCATTTCTTCTAGTTTTGAAACCGCTTCAATAGTTGTACCTCCAGGTGAACATACATTATCTTTAAGTTCCCCAGGATGCACTCCAGTTTCTAAAACCATCTTTGCTGCTCCCATAACAGCTTGTGCTGCAAATATATACGCTGCTTCTCGCTTCATTCCTTGAAGCACAGCACCATCTGCCATTGCTTCTATCATCATGTAAACATATGCTGGAGAAGATCCACTTACTGCAGTTACTGCATCCATAAGTTTTTCATCAACTATTTCTGCTTTCCCAAAGCTGTTAAACATTGATAAAACATCTGCAATTTCATCTTTATTCAAACCATCTCCTGGACTTATAGCTGTCATTCCTAGACCGATTCTTGCTGGAGTATTAGGCATAGCTTTTACAAATTTATTCGTATTTTTTAGTCTATTCTTTAGATAATCTATCGAAATTCCAGCCGCAATAGTAATTACAACTAAATTTGATCTAATAGCTGAGCTAATCTCATCCAAAACTTCATCATGCATATTTGGTTTTACTGCTAATATTAAATAATCTGATTTAAAAGCCACTTCAGCGTTATCTGCAAATGTTTCTATTCCAAATTCAGCTTTTACTCTATCTCGAGTCTTTTCTGTCTTTGATGATGCTATTATATGATTCTTATCGACTAATTTAGAACTTATCAATCCATTTATAATCGCCCTACCCATATTTCCTGCACCAATAAATCCAATCATCTTATCCATTAAATCACTCCTTAGAATTTAAACTTAAGTTCTCCTAGTAAAACTATTTCCACAATTTGGGCATTTTATATTTACTCTTCCTTTTTTCCTAGGAACTCTCATTTCTTTTCCACACTGCGGACATTTAAAATATTTATAATCCTTAGAATTTCTAAGTTTATTTTTTAATTTATTGAACTTTCCCTTAATAGGGTTAAACCATGCTAGAAACTTTTGGTTTTCCTTGTACCTTTTAGGTATATCTCTTGAAAAAATCCTAAAATAAGCAATTATTATAATTACTAATCCTATCGTATTTAGTATTGTATACTTTGTAAGGATGCTCGCTAATATAAAAGCTAGTGCAAACATAATCATTGCATTTGAAAGCTTATCAACACCATATCTTCCCATCATAATTTTTTGTAACCATTTTTTCATCTAATTTCTCCTTTTCTTAATTACCAACTTCAGATTCCAAGTATTTAAGTGCATAATATGCATAATAAGCTGCACTTTTATAAAACTCTCTTTCATCAAAGTCAGTTTTGGGATGGTGATGCGAAAACTCATATCCATCATTTGTACTTCCCATTGAAATTATACTCATAAATGATGGCACTAATTCACTAATAAATGAAAAGTCTTCTGAACCACTTAACATACCACCATCCATATAACTATCAAGCGGTTCTACATTACTATCTCCAAAAAGTTCTATTCCAAAAGTATTACCAAACTCTCGCATTTTTACATCGTTAATAACTGAAGGGCATTGCACTGTATATTCTACTCTAGCACTACCTCTAAAGGTCTTTGCTACACCTTCACTTATTTCAATAATTCTATTTTTTAAAAATTCGCGAGTCTTCGGATTAACCGTTCTTATGCTTCCAACCATTTTAGCCGTATCTGCCATTACATTCCCCGCTTCTCCCCCAGACATATGTCCTACTATACAAATCGCTTTTTCGCCTGGATTTGTTTCTCTACTAATAAGCTCTTGAAGAGAAATATGTGTATGTGCTGCAATATTTAAAGGGTCAATAGCAGTGTGAGGCATAGCACCATGACCACCCTTTCCTTGAATGTAAATATGAAATTCATCTGGTGCCATAGAAGCAGCTCCCACTTTAGGTAAAAGCAACTTTCCTGGTTCTACATCAAAACCTGAAAATACATGAATCATCATAGCAGCATCTACTTTAGGATTTTCTAGTATTCCTTCATCAATCATTGCTTTCGCGCCTGCAAGAACTTCTTCTCCAGGTTGGAACATCAACTTTACATTTCCATTAATGGAGTCTTCATTCTCTTTTAAAATTTTTGCTGCTCCGAGTAAAGAACTCGTATGAACATCATGACCACAAGCATGCATTGCATTGTTTATTGATGCAAATTCCAATCCTGTTTCCTCTTTTATTGGGAGAGCATCCATATCAGCTCTTAGTAGTATAGTCTTACCCTTTGTAGAATCGCCAATATTAGCAACAACCCCACCACCAAGCTTAGTTGATTCAATTCCCATCTCTTTAAGTTTTTGTTGTACAAAAGCTACTGTATTAGGTAGTTCCATAAACAGTTCTGGATTTTTATGCAAATGTCTCCTGTTTTGGATTAACTCATCTTGTAATTCTTTTGCCCGATCTAATATATTATCTGAATTTATCATACTATATCACTCCTTATTATACTTTAGTGTGTTATCGATTACTCTCTATTATAGCAGATAAATATTGAATATTCACGAAAAAATAATCTCTCGATAAATCGAGAGATTATTTTTATTTATCCATTTGTATATTTAATTTTTCTTTTATTACCGCTTGAGCAGCTGATAGTCTTGCTATAGGAACTCTAAATGGAGAACAAGAAACATAGTCTAAACCAATTTTATGACAAAACTCTACTGAACTTGGTTCTCCACCATGCTCACCACATATTCCAAGTTTTATATTTGGCTTAGTCTTTCTTCCTAATTCAACTGCCATCACCATAAGTTTGCCTATACCCTTTTGATCTAATACTTCAAATGGACTCTTGCTAAAAATTCCTCTTTCAATATAATCATTTAGGAACTTCCCTGAGTCATCTCGAGAAAATCCAAAACCCATTTGAGTTAAGTCATTAGTACCAAAACTAAAGAACTCAGCTTCTTCAGCTATTTCATCTGCCAAAATAGCTGCTCTTGGTACTTCTATCATTGTTCCTATCATATATTTTATAGAATCGTTTCTTTCTGCAAAAACTTCTTCTATTTCTTCAAGCACTTGTTTTTTAACAAATGCCATCTCATCTCTATCTCCAATAAGTGGAATCATAATCTCTGGTACTATTTCTATTCCATCTTTAACTTTGTAGTCAAGTGCAGCTTCAATTATAGCTCTAGTTTGCATTTTATATATCTCTGGATAGGTTACTGCCAACCTACATCCCCTATGACCCAGCATAGGATTCACTTCTGCTAACTCCTCTATTCTATCCTTAAGATCACTTACAGGAATCCCCATTGAATTTGCTAAATCTTGAATATCTTGTTCTTTAGTAGGTAAAAATTCATGTAGTGGTGGATCTAAAAATCTTATAGTCACAGGTCTTGTTTCCATAACTTGATATATTTCATAAAAATCTTTCCTCTGAAGTGGAAGAAGCTCATCTAGTGCTTTCTTCCTTTGTGATTCATTTGCTGCTACTATCATTCTTCTAACAGCCGGAATTCTATGTTCATCAAAGAACATATGCTCAGTTCTGCAAAGTCCAATCCCTTCTGCTCCGAATTTAATAGCTGTCTTAGCATCTCTAGGTGTATCTGCATTTGTTCTAACCTTAAGTCTTCTTGTTTGATCAACATAACTCATAAACTCAGCAAAATTTCCGGATAGTTCAGGTTGTACTTTAGCAATATCACCGATATAAACTATACCAGTAGTGCCATCAAGTGATATATAATCTCCCTCTTTAAGCATAATCCCCTCAGCTCGAATAGTCTTTGCAGCTTCATCTACTCTAATTTCACTACATCCAGCAACACAGCATTTACCCATACCCCTTGCAACTACAGCAGCATGAGAAGTCATACCACCCCTTGCAGTAAGTATACCTTCCGCAGTAATCATACCTTCAATATCTTCCGGTGATGTTTCCTGTCTTACAAGTATTGCTTTTTCTCCTCTAGCTTTTGCAAGTACTACATCCTCTGCATTGAAATAAACCATACCTGATGCAGCACCTGGTGATGCTGGCAATCCTTTTGCAAGTATTGTCGATTCAGCTAATACTTTTTCGTCAAAAGTTGGGTGTAAAAGTTGATTTAGTTGATTTGGCTCAATTCTAAGCATCGCTTCTTCTTTTGAAATTATACCATCATTTACTAAATCCACAGCTATATTAATACCTGCTTGAGTTGTTCTTTTACCAGTTCTTGTTTGAAGCATAAAAAGCTTCCCTTTTTCTATTGTAAACTCAATATCCTGCATATCTTTGTAGTGCTCTTCAAGTATTTGTGTAACTTTTTTAAATTGCTCAAATACTTCTGGCAAAACATCTTGGAGTTCTGATATAGCTTTAGGAGTTCTGATTCCTGCAACTACATCCTCACCTTGAGCATTCATAAGAAACTCACCATAAATCTTATTTTCACCATTTGCTGGATTTCTTGTAAATGCAACTCCAGTTCCTGAAGTATCACCCATATTACCATAAACCATAGACTGAATATTTACTGCTGTTCCAAGATCCCCTGGTATATCATTAAGTCTTCTATATATTATAGCTCTATTGTTATTCCATGATGCAAAAACAGCTTCAATTGCCAATTGCAACTGCTTAAGAGGATCTTGAGGAAATTCTTCTTTTTTATCCTCTAGGTAAACCTTTTTAAATTCTTCTACCAATGTTTTTAAATCTTCTGTATCTAAATCTGTATCTAATTCAACACCTTTTTTTTCTTTCATAGCTTCTAATAAATTATCAAATTTTCTCTTTGGAATACCCATTGCAACATCTGAGAACATTTGAATAAATCTTCTATAACTATCATATGCAAATCTCTCATTTTCAGTAGATTTAGCTAATCCAATCACAGATTTATCATTTAATCCTAAATTAAGTACTGTATCCATCATACCAGGCATTGAAAAAACAGCACCGGATCTTACAGATACTAGGAGAGGGTTCTCTGTATCCGAAAATTTCTTGTCTAATTTCTTTTCAACTTTTTCAAGATGAGAATAAATCTCCTCAATTACTTCTTTCCAGAGCTTCTCTCCTTCTTGATAAAACCTGCTACAAGCTTTGGTACTAATTGTAAATCCTGGTGGAACTGGAAGCCCAATGCTAGTCATCTCTGCTAGATTTGCACCCTTTCCCCCTAATAAGCTTTTCATCTCTTTTGAACCTTCATCAAAGCTATAAACATATTTGTTCTCCATTTAGGTCCCTCCTCGTTTTTATTATGACGACTTAGTTGCTTAAGCGCACATAATCAATATTTTATATTATAGCATAATTTTAATTAATATGTCACATATATTTTATAGTATGTCACATTTAATCTCCATATATATTTATTACCCTTTATTTGGTAATACAACTCATATACAAAAGATTTAACTATAAATATATTCATATATATTAATTGTTTACACCCATTAAACTAATATACACAAGTTTTGTTATTTTATTATCAATTTAATATTGTCAAATAATTTTGTTTGTGTTAAAATAATAACAGTGTCAAACATTTAAATATTTCGATATACTTTAACTAGGAGGGTACATATGACAGAAAACAAACAAATATCAAGAAAAAAATTTATCAAAGGAATTGGAGTTACAGTAGCTGGGGTGGCAGTAACAGGTGGTCTTAGCGGTTTATTAACTGGATGTTCTACACCAGTTGCCACAACGGATACATCACAAGCACCAGCATGGCCTTTTAAATATGAAAAATTAGATCCTACAGTAGTAGAGGCAAGAGCTTTCAAGGGATATAAAGAAAAGGGTGGCTGAGGTGTTGGCGTTGCCGAAGGTTTCTTCGGTACATTAGCTGATGAAGTAGGTTATCCATTTAACCAAATGCCGCCAGAAGCTTTTATCTCTGCAGCAAGTGGTTTTGGGCAAGGAAGCCTTTGTGGTTGTATAGGTGTTTCAGCAGCCTGCATTGGTTCAGTATGTGATGCAGATACAGCAAAAAAAATATTAGCAGATTTATCAAAATGGTATAAAACTGCAGAGTTTCCAATGTATCAACCAGAAGGACTCGATTTACCAACTACGATTGCAGAATCTACGCTTTGTGAAGATTCAGTAGGTAAATTCATGGAGGTTTCAGGTGTTGCATATGCAGACCCAGAAAGAAAAAGCAGATGTGCAGGAACTACTGCTGATGTAACAAGAAAAATGGTTGAATTATTAAATGAGGCATTAGCATAATGGGTAGATTAGGATCGTCAGAATTAATTCTTATACTTGCAATTGCACTTGTAATATTTGGGCCTTCAAAGCTTCCAGAAATAGGAAAGTCACTAGGAAGAGCTTTAAGCGAATTTAAATCAGGAGCAAGTAAGATTACAGAAGAATTAAAAGACGACAAAATTAAATTGTAATTAAACAAGAAAGGATACTTCAAATTTGAAGTATCCTTTTTATGTAAGTATATTTAAAAAACCTTGACTTATACACATTATAATTATCGCAGCAAGTATATTTCCAAATAGTATAGCAGGAAAAGCCCACTTGAAACGAATGTCTAAAAGAGCAGCTAAAAGGCTTCCACTCCAAACTCCCGTACCTGGTAATGGCAATGCAACAATTAAAATTAATCCCCATGCTCCATATTTCTGGATTTTATGTCCATTGTTGTTAATTGATCTATCCGTAATTCCCATTGCTAGTTTTCTGAAAGGCTTAGTATGCTTTAAGTAATTTAATACTGGCCTAATACCAAATAGAATAAATGGTACAGGAATCATACTCCCAATTAGACTCAACATAGTAGCGTGAATTGGAGTCAACCCAAGAGAAATTCCAACAGGAATAGCTCCTCTCAGTTCTATAACAGGAAGTGCTGCAGTAAGCACTACAGTAAATTCTATGGATAAAAATTCTATTAACTGTTTTATTAAACTCTCCATTTTAACCTCTTGTTTTTAACGTCTTCTGTTTACTTTCAACTTAGTATAACTAAGATATTATCAGCTGTCAAATCAGGTTCTTTTATTAAGTCTCCTATTAATATATAATATAAGAAACTAATCAAAGGATGTGTAAAAAATGAAAAAAAGCTATATTCATATATATACTGGTAATGGTAAAGGGAAGACAACCGCTGCTTTTGGTTTGGCGATTCGTGCTGCCCTATCTGGCAAAAAAGTATATATTGGTCAGTTTATAAAAGATATGCAGTATAATGAAACCAAAATTTCCGCTCTATTACCCGAAATAAAAATTGAGCAATTAGGCTATGGTTGTTTTATCCTAGGTCCACCAGAAGAAAAAGATATCTTAAAAGCAGAAGAAGCCTTGGAATATTGCTCTTTAATCTTAAAATCCGGAGAGTATGACTTAGTTATACTAGATGAAATAGTAGTAGCCATTTATCTTAAACTCTTATGTGAAGACACTGTTATTAAGGCAATAAAAGAAAGAGCCCCTAATGTAGAGGCTGTTTTAACAGGGCGTTATGCAAGTGATAATCTTATAGAAATGGCTGACCTCGTTACAGAAATGAAAGAAATAAAACACTACTATAATGAAGGTGTATTATCTAGGGATGGTATAGATTGCTAATCTTTCTTTTTAACTCCATTATTTTTGTTTAAGAACTCTTTTACTGAAGCTTGTGGAGAATCCATAGTACAAAGTGTTGCAAAATGATAATTGGTCATTTCAATTGCATCTGAAAACTTCATATCTTCTATCTGATAAAATGATTTTTTACCTAACTGCAGAGCAATAGGATTCTTGCCAGCTAATTTTTTTGCATATTTTTTAGTCTCTTCAATCAAATCAGCATCTGGCACTATTTTATTTATCAATCCAATTTTTAATGCTTCATCTGCATTAATTATATCCCCTGTTAGCACTAATTCCAGAGTTTTCTTTCTTCCTAAACTTTTCAAAAGAGGTACCGCAGGGCCCATACAAAATAATCCCACATTAATGGCTGTAGCACCAAATTTAGCTGTTTCACTAGCAATAGCTAAATCACAAGCTGCAACAATCCCTATACCATTTGCCACAGCTATTCTATGTACTGAAGCAATTACAGGCTTTGCCATATTCGCTATTGTTATGTTCATCTCTTCCATCAGCTTAACCCAAGGAAGATATTCTTCCATAGACTTTCCATCTACATAATTAACATCTATTCCTGTACAAAAGTTCTTCCCATTTGCATTAATAACAACAACATTTACATCAGAATCCTGATCAAA
>JAVERT010000038.1:0-15029 GCA_034006985.1 Gudongella sp. | reverse complement strand
CCACCGCAGCCTGAGCCCTTCCGGGCTCGAAGTAAATAATTAAAGTTCATAGAAATGGTTTCAGTTACACCCGCTCGCCGAGGACGGCGAGCTCAGTCGAACACGAAGGCCGCGCGAGCACCGAGACTCCAACCCCGATGCGAGAGGAAATCAGCCAGGTTAAGAGCCGAAACACCACCGGCGGACCCACTACCCGAGGAGCCCCCGGCAAGCCCGAGCCTCTGCGCTGTAGGGAAGCTCCAGTGGCGGTCGCACAGTCCGGTGGAGTCCGACCCCGCGTTGTTGTCCCAGAGCCCCCAATCTACATCGTCGGTCTTGATCTTCGTCGCGAAGAAATTCGTCGAAACGGTGAGGTCGGTCACCGGGAGGGATGCGATCTTGGTCTTGCTCGTCAGGAGATCGTCCGCCAGTACGTTTTGACCCGCGTATACATCCACCCATTTACCGTCCTCGTCTTCACGTCCTACGTCAACGACGAAATCGTCGATAAACTCCCACTTGTCTCCCCAGAAATTCTCCACGAAGCATTTTACGGGCTGGTTTACGGCCGTGACGTTTCCCGCAAAGGGTCCTGCCTGATCGAGTTGTCCGCTCACAAGGCCGGCGGGATTTTCGGTCGTTCCGCCTACACTGTAGCCATTGCCGATGCGCCTCTGCGAGTCGAAGCTCTTCAGTGCGAAGAGGATCCTGTCGCGCATAAACTGCCGCTCGTGGAAGTTTATAAGGTGCCAATTCTCGCCGTTCGCTTGCGCCGCCGTCCTGAATGTCCCCCTCGTCTCATTGTATGTAGGCTGGTGGCCAGAAACCGACTTGAGCTTCCCATCGATGATCGTGCCCTTATACACCGGGATCGCCAGATAATTGTATTTGTGGCCGCCGAGAGTGTGAGCATATGCCTCTCCGTCGTTAATATTAGAGGAGTGCAGGATGCCGGAGGCGTTGCGCTTGGTATAGCAGAGCTTGGCGCAGTACATCACGTTCTCGGTCGCGATTTCGGCAGAGACATCGACACCATTGACGTCCTTGGACAGATCATACGGATCGAGCGTGTGCAGTATGTCCCCGGCCCCGTTGATCGTGGCATAGAAGTCGTCACGGAGCATGGCGTCCGTCATGCCCCAGGTGCCAACGTCCAGGACGTTTCCGAGGTTGGACACGGGACGGTGCATCGAGCACCCCTCCGAGTATGTGAGCGAGCCTGTAGGGTCGGTCTCGAAGGCAGTGGGATCGAACGCGAGTCCGTATCTCCACGAAGCTCCTCGGACGAAAGATGCGGGAATGCACCCGTCCGCCTCCAGTAGGACCGCGTCCCCCATCTGCTCTGCCTGCTTTCTCGAGCGAAGGTGCCCCATCGCCGTGAAATCCCCTCCGAAATCAACTGTATCTGTCATGCGATCACCACAATGTCGTATTTATCCCCGGATCCGGGGGCCTTGAAAAAAGTTAACGTAACATCTGTCGACGTAACGTCCATAGTCGTCCCCATGGCATGGCCGTCCGGATCGTAGAGCTGGACGGCAGGGAGCTTTCCGAGATTATGGGCTACTACGAATGTTTTTTGCACGCCGTCTCCTACGATCGACGCCCGGAAGAAGCTTACCACATCTCCGGGGCGGTAGATCAGCACGCGCAGACTGCCTGTCGCCGGAGCCGATGAGAAGAACAACGTGACCTGGTTGACGTTAGGGCGCTCGAACCTGGCGTCCATGCGGCCATGTCCGTTGACCAGGTCTACCAGCACTACAACCACGTCGTACGAGTTTAACGAATGCGTAACGGTTATCTGATCGGACGTTCCGTCGCCGATGTTGGCAACGTAGGTGTTTACGGGCGTCGCGATCTGCGACGGCTGTGCCGGCGTATACTCCGCCCAGAATGCCGGGCTCAGCGGCGGATTGTGATTATAATTGTTACTTACGAGCGATTTGTACAGGACGCCGCCCACGTTGGTTATCGATCCGGAGTTGTACTTGAGATCGGGAGACCACGGTACGATCCCGTCCTCTCTCGATATAATGTACGGTTTGTTTTTGACAAATGCGTCCCCGCTCGTAGCGCTCCAATCGGACTGCACATTGCGCTGTGCAGAATAGTCGATGGATGCAAGCTTAGCGACATCGCCATCGGAGTAGCTGTTCTGTGAGAGTCCATGGCCGGGGACCTTGTCGACCTTGGTGTCCAAGGCCGCCTGTTGTGGACCGGACACCATCTTGGCAGAATCGGGAGTGTTGTCGACCATCCCGAGGCCGACGTCGCCCTTGTCGAGCATGATGTCTTCGGACATCTCGTGTCCGTTGATGGTCCGAGTTATTGGCACAGCGCCGACATCCCCGGGCCCTAGCACTACAACGCCGGTCTTGCCGTTGACCGACAGGACGCTGGTGCCCGGACGGAAGACCACGGCCTTGACGCTGTTGACCGCCACAGGGTCGGAGAAGAACAACGTGACCTGGTTGACGTTAGGGCGTGCGCATGTAACGAGCTGCGTCGCCCTCGATCCCGAATCGGGATAGAGGAAGGCGAAGACGTCGTACGAATTAAGCGAGTGGGTTATGGTGTACTCTCTATCGACGCCGTTTCCCAGCGTGAAGATCATAACGTCAGAGGGTTGCGTCGACACTCCCCCTATGGGCGAGTACGCTCTCCAGAACACCGGATGCGCCTGGTCGTCGTTCTGCGGATCGTGGTTATAATTGCCGCCGATCAGCGAGACATATAGTGTGCCTCCGATTTTGGTAATTGCTCCGGACGGATATGTGAGTGAGCTCCTCCAGGGGTTGACGCCCTCGGCCACGTCGGCCTTGGTGTGCATCTGCCCCTGGAGGTCCTGCTGGTCCACTATGTCCCCGGAGACCGACCCCCACGGGACCATCGATCTGTAGACCATGTACCCTGCCTCGCTGTTGAGGTTCGTGTCGTCGACCACCATATACATGAGGTCGGTCGAGGATACCTTGACGGTATCCCCGTTCTGAACATCTGCTGATGTGAGAGCGAACCTAGCCTGGTCGTCGGGGACCACGGCGCAGCGCTCGAATGCCACCGGAGGAATATGGACAGGGTCGATCACTCCGACGAGGTTCCCGACTGGTAGATCTTTCTGTGAAATGTCAATATCGATGGTTTTGATCGATCGTCCTATGCTTTCGAACGAGAGCTTGCCGGGCACGTCCTGCGTGACGTCCACTATGGCCTCGTCCCATATGGTACGGTAAGCTCCGACGAACGCTCCCCACGAATCTATCGATGGGGCAACGGTGAAGATAATGATGTTCCTCGAGGCTATAACCTCGGTGCCACGTGTCAATACGAGCTGGGCCGGAAGCTTGTTGTCGCGCCTGCACGCATCTAGGATTACGTCCGTGAGCGTGCACCTCCCTCCCTCCAGGTCCAGGTACGGCCGGACATTGCGTCCGTTGACGTCTTTGACGGTAACCCTGAATTCGAGTCTCCCGGTGTACTCTTCCGGGATCCCCGTGACGACGATCTCGGTCGAAGCATTGTCGATGGTCGTTCCCGCATAGCCTCCCGTGGACGATATCTCCCTCTTGTCGGGGTCGTAGGATATGTTGATAGTATGCATGGAACAACCTTATCTGGTGGATTTGGCGGGAAGACCTCCCGCCGGGGTTCTCTCAGCTCGTCGGGCAGTACCTGCATCCGATCTTGACCACGGCCCCGCTTATAGTGGCGGCCGAGCCCTTGACCTTGATGTAGCGCTTGCTGCCGATGTATCCGATGGTCCCGTCGCCGCTGACCAGATCGGTCGTTGCTACAGCGGTGAATGTCCCATCGCTCGTGGCGCATTCTGTGACCCCCACGGTCCCGGTGCCCGTATGTGCGATCAGCACCGCGGTGCACCCGGATACATCGAGCGCAGATGTCTCTGTGGTCGATGCGAATGCGGCAAGGGTCTCGGATTCTGTTGCTATCTCGTATGTTGTCATTTTATCACCTCACGATGCCGCGATCTTAAGCTTTGCAAAGCTGCCGGGCATGACCACGGCTCCGCCTATGCGCGTGTCAAACTCGAACTCCACCAGGTTCTTGGCACGGAGAGATTCGGATATCTCGTCCATGATCATCTCCACGCCCTTCCGATCGACTATAACATAGTCCTTAAGCGCACCGAACATGACCGGGAACGTGTTAGCCGCCACATCCGGAGCGGACGGCGCCTTGACCAGAGCATATCCGGCGAATGTAGGAGGCATGCCTGCTATAAGGCTCGGATTCCACAACGGCTGTCCGGTAGTGTCCTTGAGCTTTCTGACCCCTACCTCGGTCTTTTTGTTCATGATGAACTTACACTCGGAGTCCATGGCCCAGGGGACCTCGGCCGTGAGATCGAGCAGACCGTCGATCGTGAGGGCCGCGGCTGCCCCGGACACCACCGTTTCGATATCGGAGTTGCTCCAGAGCCCATGGGGCTTGGAGAAACCGTCCCCATCGACGAAGGCCTTGGCCTCTCCGCGCATCAGCCTGCCGATCAGCTTGCTCGTAACATAGGTGTCGATGCTGAATGCTGTGTCCTGCCTCATGGTCCTCGTCACGCGGACCTTGGCCTGCGCCTCGTTGACCGGAATGATCACCTTGCCGAATGTGGGCGCGGCGGTCTCGGAACGGGATTCGGTCTCCTGGACCCAGACCAGCCCGGCATCACCATCCTCGACGGGTATCTCGAGGGAAGAGGAGCTTGTACTCAGCACGGTCGCATTTGCTCGGATCTCATCTATGTCGCGGACCTTCTCCATCACGTATGCGAGGTAGTCGGGATGGACGAGGTATCCGCCGGAGGGGCCGTTGTTGATCGACATCCCCTTGCGGACATAGTCATCAAACATTTTCTTTACCTCCGGGATGGCGAATACCGCCTCCTTTGTCATGTTTGCCGAATACTGGCCGTTCTTGGCCATCCTTATCTCCATATCGGAAAATGCCTTCTTGAGGGCGTCGATGTTGCTCGACTGGTCCTTCATCGCCGCCTGGGCCTCGCTGAACTTGATCCCAAATCCATGGAAGTCGGTGTTGATTCCCGATACCGTCTGATTGATAGACTTGAGCTCGGACTGCAGATCTTTCATATTTGTTTCTGTCATTATATTACCTCTTTGACGGATTTGGTCAACACGTAGACATTATCTTTCAGCTTATTTATGCTCAGAAATAACGTCTTCAGCTCTTCCTCTTCCTCTTCATCGATTTCCTTGTTTACCTCATCGCTTTCGGGATCATCCGTCTGGTCATCAGGATTTTCCTCTTCCTCTTTTTCCTCTTCTGTGAGGGCCTCATCGACAGCCTCCATGAGCTTTTTCTGGACGGTCTTGTCGAGGAGCTTGAATCCGCCTACGGCGGAGATCTGCTTGCGCAGTGCTGCTTTGCTTGATTCCGATATCATTTTTGCCTCCGCCATTGCCGCCGGGTTGGCGGGAAATGTAACGAACGAGCCCTCGATCAGGTCAATTTCTTTGAGATGCCTCACTCCATCGATATAGTCCGCGTCTATAAGCTGGAAACCGATGGACAGCCCGTTGACGTCTCCGGCCTTGAGCAGAGAGAACGCCTCCCTGCCACGCTGGACGTCCATATTGAAGTGGCCGTCCACGGCAAGGTTGTCCTTTGTATCGGTCACTATTAGAGACCCGATCGGCTCGATCGACAGATGCTGCCAGAGGAATGGACGTTTGTTTCCACGTGTCCTAATGGAATTGTCGAAACACCCGGGATCGCATACATCGCCCACAAAGTCCTCATTACCATAGGTCGAGAGGACCCCCTGGAAATTCCCTTTCTCATCTGTGGCCTTGAACTCGGTGAAGTGAAAGGCCTTGTGCTCGATCATGTGCATTTAAACTACTATTCGAATAAAGTATAATCACTTCTCAATGCGGTATGTCAAAAAGCATCTGCAGTTGATAACCTCGCCTGCCGGAGCTCCGTAGCTCCCGTCCGCAGGGCAGTCCATCTTCGAGTATCCCGCCCTGCCGTACCATGAGTACGCCTCGGAAACCTCCAATGTCCTACTCTCGAGATGCTGATGGGTATCTCTCACCTGCGCATCGAGGGCGGTGTTCCAGGTCTTCATCTGAGTCCGTGCGGAATCTAAGGCCTTTACCGTCTCTAGAGATGCGCGGTTGCTCGACGCCGCGGTCTCGGTCCTTGCTATGGTCGATGCACGCACTGGGACGAACTCTCGAGAGTATAGGTCGGTCAGTTGCTCGCGGAAGTCCACCACGGACTTGGAACCGTCGAGCAGATCGCGGATCTCCCTCATTGTAGTGTCGTCGATATCTTTGATCTTGGACGCGCTGTTGCTCCTGATCCATCTGCGGATAGCGATCGAATAGATATCGTCCTCGCTTAGCGGGTCGGTGGCCTTGCGCTCGATCCTTTCGTAAAATGACTTCGCGGTCATGTTGGCGTCCACCATCGGATAGATGTCCTCGGCCATCTGCGTGTATGTCCACTCCAGGACCTGGGATTTCTGTCGGTCGTAGGACTCGACCGCCGCATAGATCTCCCTCTCTGTCGGGTCGTCGATCTCGAGGATGGACCCGCACTCATCCCTGAATATGCTGCGGAATTGGGCCCTTACCACGCGCTCGTAGCGTGTACGGATCCTCTCAATCTGCCTGTAGGCTTTGAGCTTCTGCGCCCTCGACAGATTCCCTATAGCTTTGACTTCGGGGTAGTCATGCATCGGGATTATCCTCTGTGTCCTGCATCGGAGGCACCACCATCTCGGTGACCGCCTCGGCCAGAGGTACGCGGGACATGCTCGTGAGGATAATGTCCCCATCGGACCCTACGTCGTCGTAGCCGAAGATCTCACGTTTTTCGTTGACGGACAGGAAGTCCGCTCCGGTGACCGCGGCGTACAGCGCGGTCTGATCTCCGGCGAGGTCCTGGACGCTCGCTATGTCGTACGTAATTCGGCCAACATCGGAGTACTCCGGCGTGATAACCCTATCTATAGTCTCCCACAGCTGGTCCAAGAGGGGCTTGACACAGTTGATCGCGAACTGCCTCCCCGCCTCGGCCGCGTTCGCGTAGGTCTTGTTGGCCACATCCCCAATGAGCTCGGACGGGGTATCATAAGCAACGGCGATCTCGCGTGAGTTCATGACCATCCCGTTCGCGAAGTCCATCTCCAAAGCGGTGAATCCCAGTGGAGTGACGTCCATGTTATCTCCGGTAACCATTACATTAGCGTTGTTGTCGACACCCTGATAGCCGGCTCGCATGTCCTCGCGCAGGTCCCTCTTCTGCGATCTTGTAAGATGGTCGCGCACCTTAAGGTGTAGGGACGGCCTTGCGCCGTTGGTCAGCGCGGAAGTGTTCCATCTGGTAGCCGCATTCTGCATATCGATGGCCCGTTTTGCCACGACCATGGGCGAAACGCCGAAAAAACTGTCGGAGCCGCTGTTGAGCTTGATGTGTATTATGTTTTCCGGCGGGACGCTTATGGTCCTGCTGCCCAGGTTGACCGTCCAGGACGTTACCGGATCGAATATATCGTAAGTTCTTATCGGCGTTATCTTATCGGGGCTTATCGACCACATCTCCCCGATCCCGGAGAAGGTGGTGCGGATAAGAAAGATGTAGGCATTCCCGTTGATTCCGATGTTCTGCTCCAGATCCTTGATAAATTCGGACCCCGTCATGCAAGGGTTAGGCCTACGTAGGAGCTTGTACAGAGGGTGATCGATGTTGGTTATTTCGTTGCCCTTTGTGTCGAAAATCAGGAATTTGACGGAAGCGACAGCATTGGCGCGTATATTGACCGCCCGGAAGACAAATGGGTTGTTCTCGTAGCCAGCACGGTACTGCGAGTAGAGCTCCCTCCCCACGGTATCTATAGGTTGGGATGCAAAAGGGGGTATAGCTCCTGCAGATGCCGGCGCTTGCTTCTTTGAGAATATGCCCATTTTATCGGATAAACAACGATTATTCCTATTATGTGTTATCACTTATAGAGAACTCATAGAAACTCGATGTAGACGGGGTCCATCTTGCCCCTGATGTACATCAGATACTGTGTGCATGAGTCCACTATGTCGTCATGCTCCCCTGCCGGGAACCGCGCCATGTCGTCCATAACCTCCTGTGAGGACGAGGTCGGGATCAGGACCTCGTTATCTCCGTTCATTATGACAGATGCAGGAAGGTATACGTGACCGCCCTCTATCGCCGGAGTGGATACATCGAGCCGCTGACCCTTGTCCATGCTCCCGGGATCTATCGGCTTGATCGGCATGTTAGGGCGCTGCTCATGCAGCTGCTGGATCAGCGCTGTGCCGGAAGACTTGTCCTCGATCAGGTTGTAGGTCGGCCTGTATTTGTTGTTAAGGTCTATGGCCGCCTTGACCAGTTCCGGGAAAAGCATCTTGTCTTTGACCATCTCCAAAAGATAATGATTGTCGCGAATGCGCAGCCAGACCGTTCCCACCGAGTAATCGTTCAGCTCCTTGATCTTGCCCGCCGTATCCCAGGATATGTAGATATCGGACGATCTGGAGCGGAGCTTCTGCAGGCTATCGATATCGTAGAACCGCCACCACGATCTCTTGATGCGCCCGACGTCCATGTCGTCCAGAAACTCGCATTCATACTCTTGAGAGTATATCCTGGAACCTCGGTCCAAGAGCTCTGTGTTGAGGAAATCGACCTTGTCGGGTGCCTGCATGCGAGGATTGTCCGAAGCTCTGACCACGTACTTCCCCCATACATCGGACATATAGGCCCGGTAGAAGTCCCCGCTCTTGCTTTGAGGCGTCGAAACGATGACCAACTGGCCGTTGGTGGTCAGCAACATCGGCGAGACAGCGTCGAAGACCGCGTCCGGCACGCCTGCCGCCTCGTCTATGATCACGAGGTCCGCCTTATAGCCGCGCACATTCCAACTTGTGCCGGGCAGGGATATGATCCTGGAGCCGTTACGGAGTTCTAAGGATGTGACATTGTCCACTGTGAGTTGCGACTCGTACTCCGGCACAGATTTAACCATTTTACGGACGCGATAGAAGAGCTCCGAGGACTGCCGTTGCGTCGGCGAGAAAAGCAATATGGTCTGGTTGTCACGAAAAATAGCACGATGAACCGCCTTGATGCTTACCACTGTGGACTTCCCTCCCTGACGGTGGATGAGGAGCAGCAACCGTCTGCGGTCGTCCTCCAAGAACCGCTTCTGCCACTCGTCGAGCACAAGGTCTTCCGTAGGCTCGATGTAGGCAGATGCCCACTCTATTGGGCGGTAGGTGTAGAAGAGGTTCTGCAGCTCTGCGTCGGTCAGGTCCATGCGTCAATCAAGTCCGTTCTTTGCGATCTCCTCAAGGAGCTCCGGATGCTGGTCTATGAGCTTCTTCATCTTCGAAAGCTTGCTGTGATCAATTAACGTGACCGTGGCCTCGATCCTGTCCGCAGGCCTCTGCCCGAGCTCCTCCCTGTAGAGCATGTAGATCTGCGGGTCCCCGTTGGCCGCCTTGCGTGCGATCTGCATGATCATGCGGTCCTCGAGCGTCATGTTGGCGTCCTTCGCATCCTCGAAGTTCTTCACGGCGTCGATAGATGTGACCCTCCCGCTCCGGAGGGGCATGCTCATGGCGACCTCTAGCTTCTCTCTGAGGGCCTTTTTCTCCTTGGCCTTCTTCGACGCCGCCTTACCCCCCATACTCTGGATTTCCCTTTGCGCATCCTTTGAGCGCCTGTTCAGAGGAATGAGGTTTTCCTGCCCCTTGTGCGCATTTTTCGGTTTGGAGACTGTATCGGCCTTCTTCTCCTCGGCTTGTGTCACAGACGGCTCGGCCTGTGCCGTATCGGCGACATTATCCTCTGTCATGCTCCCTTATCCTCCTTGCCTCATTCCCGGTGTACTCTTCCCATCTTTTGACGATGACGTCGCAATATGCGGGGTCGAGCTCCATTGTCCTGTTTCTCCTTCCAAGCTGCTCGCATGCTATCATGGTGCTCCCTGAGCCTCCGAACAGGTCCAGGACCACATTCCCCTTCCTCGAAGAGTTCTGCAGTGCACGCGCCACAAGCTCTATGGGCTTCATGGTCGGGTGCTCCTCGCTCTTCTTGGGCCTGTCGATATCCCACACATCGCTCTGCTTCCTATCGGTGAGAGGACACACCCGGGGGCCGCTGCCTTCCCACCCGTACCATATGGGCTCGTACTTCGTGTGGTAGTCCTTACGGGACATCACATGAGAGTTCTTGTTCCAGATTATGGTCGAAGACCAGTGGAACCCGCTGTCTCTCATTGCGAGCATCATATTGCCCCACTCCTGCGCGCTCATAACGACATAGATCATGGCACCGTCTCTGGAGGCATCCTTCGCTCTCGCGAATGCAGAGCGCATGAATTCCTCGAAATCCTCTGTGCTCATATCGTCGTTAAGGATTGTGCGAGGCTTGTACCCCATGGGATTGTCGTCCCCTACATCTCCATAGTTGACATTCCACGGAGGGTCCATGAATATCATGTCGGCCTTCTCGTCTCCGATGAGCCTCAGGACATCTTCGCTTCTGGTCGAATCCCCGCACATCAGGATGTGGTCCCCTAGGACGTACATGTCCCCCAGCTCGGTCCGGGGCTCCTCGGGGATGACAACCTCGAACTCGTCCTCTTCGACCTCGTACGGAAGCTGATGCTCGTCGAATCCCAACATCGACATGTCGAGGGATTCTATGCCGCTAAGCTCCTCTAGAAGGAGGCCATCGTCCCACTCGGACAGATCGTGAGTCCTATTATCCGCAAGACGGTAGGCCTTGGTCTGCTCATCTGTGAGATCGGACGCTACATTCACGGGCACCTCTCTGAGACCTAGGGCTTTGGCGGCCTTGTATCTGGTGTGGCCTACAATGATCACCCCTTTCGAGTCTACTACGATAAGCTGCCTCCATCCGAATAGCCTTAATGAATTGGCCACAGCCTGCACTGCACCATCGTTCTTTCTCGGATTCTTGCCATAGGGCCGTATGTCCTCTATGTTCATCCACTTGACGGACAGATTATCTTCGATCAGTTCCCCCCCCCACGATTGACTGGAGGTCTTTTATTTTAGTCGAGACGCCCTTCATCTGCATTCCTTCTTCTCGCGTTCGCTGTGATCGCTGTGCTCCGGCCTGACGATCTTCCTATCCCTTTGGGGCATAGCGCTGTGCTCCGGCCGGATAACCTTTTTCTCCCTTTTCGTCCGGTCCATGTGATCACTCCTGTTCTGCGCCCGTCCATAGCCTGGTCTGAGCCTTGCCGTCGCTTCTCTTTTTTGGATATATGCCGCCACTACGGTCCGTGGTGGCCATTTCGAGGCAGTCGGCTATCCGGCGCAGCTCGTAGATCAACATCCCGTTCTGCCTTATGATCACGGTCGACTCTGCCGATGTCGCAAAAGCCTCCGGGACGAAAAGTATGCGCTTGGTCCCGTGCGGCGTTTGGACGTAGTGTCCGATGAGGTCCTCGGTCCCGAGCATCTCTACGATCTTCTTCTGGATCGTCGGAGGCGCGGCTATGCCCATTTCCTTCAAATCGGTAAAGCATATCTCTCTGTCCGACCGATTCCATTCTTTCACTATTTCGACGATCTTCCGACTAATTTCGTCCAGAGCCATATCAGTCTGCCTCGATCCTGGGCGCTATCAGGATCGCGTAGTGTGCACAGCTTACGGTGAAGTCCATGGACATCGGCGCATTTTTAGAGATCCCCACAATAACGTTACCGTCGTCGGTTAGGTGTATCCTCTTGACGATGGCCGCGACCACATCGGAAGGATAGAAGGAACGACACTCCAGACAGACATCTGCTTCGACGTATACATGGGCGGACTCTAGATCCGATGAGGCTCCTATAGATAGCTGTCCGGGAGTAACTTCGAAACACATGCTATCGCCTATATCGTCCAGCTTGGAGCAACGCCTAAGGTCCGCAGAGCAAATCGGTATAAGGACGTCGAAAGACATGCTCCTGGCTTTGCCGGACATATTTCTCGATATAGTGCGCAGAGTTCTCTTTCCATTTTTGTTCTGGATGACCACACGGTCATCGGCTTCGGAGATGTCCACACTGTCATATCCGAAGAATTTCAGCGCCGATGTTAGCAAGTCGATATTGAGCGTTACCGACTTATTTTCGGAGACAGTGTAGTGATCTATGGACCCTAGCCGTATGCCCATATCCGTGTCGACCGACATTATACACATGGCGATATGGCCCTCGTCCGTTACACTAACATCTATAGACGAGGGGGATAGGCAGAATGTAACGTCCGCACCTTTTCCCACAACCCCGATAATAGGGTCTATCGCTTTCAGGATCTCGCTTGCTTTTGCTATGATCATATCTCTTTTACCTCCAGAATATCAATTTCATCAAAATCGTCGAATATGCTTCCAAACTCATCTCTTAATGCGTTCATGACCTCTTCGCAGTTGCAATCATCAGAAACAACGCATTGCGTAGTGTAAGAGATCAGCACCGTGATCTCGCAGAGCATTCCCTCCGGATCGTCCACAGCATCCTCCATACGCACGTCCGGATAGCTCATGCGCATCCACTCCTGATGGCCATCCGCACGAATTCTGACATGCTCTTGACTTTGTGACGGGACATGGCTTCCTCCATAATTGCGAGCTCGTCCCTGCTGATTCGAAATGTGACCTTGCGGTCGTTATTTTCTTTGTTCATCATTGTTGAGTCCTCCGGCATCGTCCTATCATCGCATAATGTATCCGACCCCAGAACCCTTACAGACAGGAGAGCCCATCCTATGGGCATTGGCAAGAAATCCTCATGCCTCAGGATGTGCGAAACAACGACCTTGCAACTGCGTCCAGTATAATCGGCGTCGAACTCTCTAAGATGTATTGTGTCCCCGACGCGGAATGTCTTATCATCCTCCTTGCGGAATTCACAAGTTTTAATCCCATTCTGGACCGCATCATAGTAAATTGGGGATAGCTTCAGCGCGTGTATCACTTATACTCCTCCTTAGCGAATGAATCAAGTGACGGCGTAGAGATCCATGCCTTATCGATATACATTGCGCGGAGGATCGCTTCCAGGCACGGCACAGCGATGGAGTTTCCAGCCTGCTTATAGAGCTGGCTGTCGGAAGTCCCAATTCCTTTCGCGGTTTCAAAATCATCATCATCAAACCCCTGCAGCCTCCAGCACTCTCTGGGGGTGAGGCGTCTGATACGGAGGTCCGACGTGACCGTACCGGTCCCGGACCTAGTCATTATCGTCGGAGATCTTTCTTTCTGAACCCTTCCTCTTGCTTCGTAATTGTCGATGACGATACCGTCCCCCTCTTTTGCGATAAGGTATCCCGCCTTCGTTGCATTTCGGATCATTATCCCGTTCTGTTCTTTATTCATCTTTCTCCCCCTCGATCAGTATCTTAGGCTGTCTGTCCCCCCCACCACATGTGGTTATAGTTGGAGACAGTCCGTCCGGAGAGTATACCCTGCCGACCGCATCATATCCTCTCGGGAGATCGGCCACATGCATCAGTTTCTGTCCGGGGCTCCCTCGGTCCTCGATAAATGTGTCCGTGTTCCTCCATCCGGATTTTGCTGTAACCGATCCCGCCTTTTCTCTCGCTGGATCGGTTATACGGAATCCGAAACCGTGGCCCTTAGAATCATGGCGGAGCTTATGCCTCCTGAGGCCGTCCATGGCCTTCTCGGAGAGGTAGAACTTATCAGGGACGTCTTCCTCAAGTATGTCCTTGAGGACGCGACCGTCCGGGCACGCAGGAGGGAAGATCAGGCTATCGTAACCGATGGCCGAAACCATGAAGCACCTCTTCCTCTTCTGGGGTACACCATAATCGGAGGCATCGAGGACGGCATAAGATGAGGTGTATCCCATATAGGTCAGGGATTTTATCCATTTTTCAAAATCGATCATATTGGTCGCATATAAGATCGCATCGACGTTCTCCATGATCAGATGCCTCGGCAGGTGCTTTTGTCCATCTCCCTCTCTCTCTCTAGCATCGAGCAGCAGCCTCTCTACCTCCCAGAGGAGGCCCGAACGGGTGTTCTTGCCTTTGGACATCCCCTGCTTCTTTCCGGCGTTGGAGAGATCCTGACATGGGAAAGAGTAGGTCAGAAGATCGCAATCGGGAAGGTGCTCCACATTGGATATGTCCCCGAGATTGGGCGTGGGGCCGTGCAAAGCCTCGTACACCTTAATGGCGTGGGGATCGATCTCGCACATCGCAACTCTCTCATAAGGTATCCCGAGATTGGCTAGGGCCTTGGAAAAGGCGCCGATCCCGCTGAAGAGCTCCACGAGCCTGATCAAAAGCACCCCCCCCTGGATAGATCAAACATGGAGAGCCTAGGGGCGACATGCGTCCCGAAGATCACAATCGCCGACGGGAAAGGGGCGGAACTCTTAGATTTTCCGAATTTCAGCCTACCTCGGATAAGGCGGATCTCACTCGCTTTCATACAGCACTCCCACCACCACTTTGTGTCCGTCCGTGCTGGCACGAGGCAGACCGCAATTCCCCCCCCCCTCCGTATTGCATGGCCCTATCCATCCAAGCACGGATTCCTTTATAAGGTGGATTCATCCACACCGTGCCTGTCCACGGCTGTTTAAGTCCGTCGGCCTCGATGTCGAAATACGTGGCGCATTTTGCGTTTTCCGAGGACGCGCATACGTCGAGGTCGAAGTCGAACTCCTCGTCGAGCTTCTCCCATAGGTCGAGCGGGGTTTCCCAGTCGTCGGACGATGATGACATCATCCCGGAAGTCATGCAGCGGCTCATTCTCCATCCCCTCCGAGCGGGCAAGAGCATAGCGTGTCGTCCTCATAATCGAAGTCGACAATAGCGAACTCCTCACAGTCTGCAGGTACTTTCTTTCTATCGCAAGAGTAGTAATAGATACACGAGTGGCAAGTAAGATACTTACGTGCACATTTCTCACACAGATCCGAGTTTCTGAGTTCAAGGATGCCATCGAAGTTCTTTGAGGCGCGACATACTCCGGTCTTATTGCCGCAATCCGTGCA
>JAVERT010000037.1:0-15321 GCA_034006985.1 Gudongella sp. | reverse complement strand
CACGCCCTTGGTTCTGAGGCATCTCATGGCGTTCAGCACCGCTATCACCATCACGCCCACGTCCCCGAACACCGCCGCATACATACCGAGCACCCCTGCCGAGACCAGGACAATTATGACGGCCTTCACGGCCAATGCGAACACTATGTTCTGGCGGACTATGCGCATGGTGCGTTTCGAGATCCTGATGGCGGTGACGACGTTGGACGGGGCGTCGTTCAGCAGGACCACGTCGGCGGCGTCTATCGCCGCGTCCGAACCAAGACCGCCCATGGCTATGCCGACGTCGGACCTGGCCAGAGACGGGGCGTCGTTTATGCCGTCCCCCACGAACACGGTGCTGCCCCCGGATCCGGATATCATCTCCTCAAGTATCCTCAGCTTGTCCTCCGGCAGGAGCTCGTAACGGACCTCGTCTATCCCCAGACGGTCCGCGATGCCCTCCGCCGCCTCCCGGTTGTCCCCCGTCAGCATGACCGTCCTTATGCCCATCCCCCTCAGCGAGCCGACGGTCCATTCGGAGTCGGTCTTGGCCGTGTCGGACAGCGCTATGTGGCCCAGGTAGCCGTCCTCCGACGCCATGTGGACCTTGGTCCCGGAGCAGCAACCGTCCCTGGGGGCGTGCCCCAGGTCCATCATCATCCGCGAGCTGCCCGCGTGTATCCTGCGGCCCTCCACCTCTGTGACCACACCCATTCCCGGGACGGCCATGGAGACACCCACGGACGACGAGTCCATGGCCCTGCAGTTCCTCTCCCGTATGCCCGCGGATATGGGATGGTCGGAGTAGAACTCGGCCTTCGCTGCCAGCCCCACCAGCTCCTCCTCGGAGATCCCGTCGGGATGTACGTCGGTCACCGAGAACGTGCCCTTGGTCAGAGTGCCCGTTTTGTCGAAAACGACCGTGTCCGTCTTCGCCAGCATCTCCAGGTAGTTTCCCCCCTTGACGAGTATACCGAATCTTGAGGCGCAGCCGATCCCGCAGAAGAACCCTAAAGGTATCGACAGCACGAGGGCGCACGGGCACGAGACCACCAGCAGCGCCAGCGCCCTGTAGGTCCAGGTCCCGGAGTCGAGGCCGAGTACCAGTATCGGGAACGCGGCCACCGTCAACGCGAGGAGGCAGACGAACGGGGTGTAGTATCTCGCGAAGACGGTGATGAACCTCTCGGATCTGGATTTCCTGGAGGCGGACTCCTCTATCATCTCCATGATGCGGACCGCGCTGGAGTCCCCGTACTCCTTTGTGACCCTGACGGTCACCTTGCAGGAGAGGTCGATGAATCCCGCCAGTATCTCGTCCCCGGGTCCGGCGTCCCGCGGGACGGACTCCCCGGTGAGGGTCTTGGTGTCGAAGGAGGAACAGCCCTCCGTCACGACGCCGTCCAGTGGCACCTTCTCCCCGGGTTTCACGATGATGGTCTCGCCCACGGAGACCTTCTCCGGATGCACGGACACCAGCTCGCCGCCCCTGACGACGTTGGCGCTGTCCGGAACTATATCGAGCAGCGCTGATACGGATTTCCTGGACCTTTCGACCGCACGCTCCTCGAACATCTCCCCCACGTTGAAGAACAGCATCACGGCCAACGCCTCGGGGTACTCCCCGATGGCGAACGCCCCCAGCGTGGCTATCAGCATAAGCAGGTTCTCGTCGAACAGGGTGCCGTTCCGGATGTTCCTCACGAATCTCAGGAAGATGCCGTACGCCGACACCAGATAGCCCGCTCCGAAGACGGCCAGCAGGACGAGCCGATCCGCATTCAGGACGAGGTCGGAGCAGAGACCGATGACGAAGAGCACCGACACTGCCACGATCTTCGTGATATCGCGGTCCATCCTCATCGCGTCACCCTTCTCAGCGTCACATCAGCGTCGGCGCGGCATATGGATATCATCTCGATCGCATCGGACACCATACGGTCCGTGTCGGTTTCGGAGGCCTCCAGGATGACCCTGCGGGCAATGGGGGCGCATACGGTGCTTCCGCACCTCCCTGTGCCGCCGAGCCACCCTTCCAGCCAGGATGCGCGGTTCCGGGGGCACACGCCTCTCGCTTCCAGCGCGGCTCTCATCCTTTCCCCTCCTGCACGTGCTCCAGGGCCATCTCCAGCACGATCCTCACGTGTTCGTCGCACAGCGAGTAGTAGACGTATTTCCCGTCGCGCTCCCCTTTTATGAGGTTCGCATCCTTCAGTATCCTGAGCTGATGTGATACCGCGGACATGCTCATGTCCAAGGATTTGCTCAGCCCGCACACGCACATCCTCCCGGCGGTGTCCAGGGCCCACAGCAGCCTGACCCTGGTGCTGTCTCCGAAGATCCTGAAGAAGCCTGACAGGTCGTCGACCGTCCGCTCTTCCAGCATCCTGTCGCGGATGCTGTCGATGTCCTTTTGTTCCGTCCTGCAGTCCGTCGGCATCATATCAATCACTTGAATATATGTTCAATTGAACAAGTATTAAATCGATGGTATTTAAGGATTGGTCATCCTGAAGGAAGACGGCGCTGGTTGGCCAGTCGATCCCGGTCTCTGGTCCGTTACGACGATTGGAAACGAAGTGTTTTTAAAATGTTTATGGATGGCATCCCCTCCTGCAACTGCAGGAGCATATAGGCTCTATCCTCGGTATGCCGAATCTACCTCTGTCGACTATCGCCTTCACTCCGTACACATCTTCTAGCATCTCCTCCGTTATCGTCTCCGAAGGGGTCCCGTATCCGTGCATCCTCCCGTTCCCCATGACCGCCAGCCGATCCGAGTACCTGGCCGCGAGATTGATGTCATGGAGGACCATCAGCGTCGTGAGTCCGTTCTTCTTCGTCATCCTGTTCATGGTCTCGAACATCTCCAGCTGTCTGCGGAGGTCGAGATTGTTGATGGGCTCGTCGAGGATTATCATGTCCGGATCCGAGGCCAGGCATTGGGCCACCATGACCATCTGGCATTGGCCTCCGCTCAGCTGGTTGAACGGTCTTTCGGCCAGTTCCTCTATGTTGAGATCCTCCAGTGCACCGTAGCAATGCTCCATATCATCCTCGGATACCTTTATCGACAGGGAGCGGACCCTGCCGAGTAGTATGACCTCCAGCACCGTCATCTTAGTTGTGCAGGGCTGATCCTGGGGCATGTAGGCGACCCTGAGGTCCGGATCCCTCTTTCCCGAGATCAGTTCTAAACCGTTGAAGAACGCCGTGCCGGACCCTGGCCGGTGGATTCCCGCAAGGCATTTCACCAGAGTGGATTTCCCGGCCCCGTTCGGTCCTATCAGGGACGTTATCCCCTCTCCCGTGCTCAGGCTTATGTCCCTGAGGACCTCCCTCCTGCCGTACGAGAAGCCGAGCCCTTCGACATCCAGCGTCATAACGTCGCCTCCCTCCTCCTGAGTATCATAATTATCAGGAAGGGTACTCCTATGAGTGAGGTGATTATGCCGATCGGCAGGGATGATACAAGGTCGAAAGCCTTGGTCGCGAATAACGCTGCACAGAGCAGCATCGCCCCCGCCAGAGCCGAGACGGGCAGGAAGAACCTCTGATCCTCGCCGACGAGCATGCGCGATATATGCGGACCCACGAGGCCCACGAAACCGATGGTCCCTGTGAAGCTCACCGCGGTCGCCGTCAGCAGGGAGACCGTAATCAGTATGTTCCTCCTTATCCTCCCCACGTCGACGCCCAGGCTGGACGCCTTCGGGTCACCCAGCCTCAACGAGGTCAGCTTCCAGAAGTTGAGTGCGAAAAGCACTCCGGCCAGCAGTGCGACCGTCCCCACTATGGCTACATTCTCCCAATCCGCTTTGCCGAGGCTTCCGAACATCCAGAACATCACCGCGCTGGCGGCTTCCTTGGATGTTGTGACTTGCATGAGGGACACTAGAGACTGGAACAGGAAGAGCATCGCGATACCCATCAGTATTATCGTCTGCTTGTCCGAGGACCTCAGCCTGGCCACCGCGTATATCACGAGACATGTCGCCAATGCGAACGCGAAGGCGACCGCCGGCAGGGCGTAATCGCCCAAGATGCCCGCGCCCAGACCGAACACTATGCACAGTGACGCTCCGAATGCGGCCGCTGTGGATATGCCGAGGGTGTACGGTTCCGCCAAGGGGTTGTCCAGTATGGTCTGCATCTCCGCGCCCGCCATCCCCAGGGACGCCCCGACTACCACGGCCAGTGCGGCCTCGGGCAGCCTGTAATCCCATATGACGGACCTCATGAGCCCCGATACCGAATCGGGATTCAGTACGGTCCTGATTACATCGGCCAGCGAATACCTCATGGGCCCGGTGGCCACGCAGAGCAGGAACAGCAGCAAGGATGCCAGGGCCATGGTTGCCAGGACCGTTCTCCTCCTCTTGACGATGGCACTGTATATGCTATATCCAGCGGAGTCCCCTGTCATGGTCATGCACTTATCTGGTACGCCCACGTTCCGTCTATCTCGAAAGGCATGAACTCCTCGAAGTACCCTTCAAGGTTCTCCAGGGGATCGATGTCCTCGAAATATTCGGGATACATCAGCTTAGCAAGCACCTGTATATTCACGAATCCGGCAGGGAGGCATCTGAATTCCGCATAATAGAACAGCACATCCCCGTTTTTGACGGCGTTTAGTTCACTCCATCCCGCCCGTGACAGGAATGCGGAGGACATCTCGGAGAGAGTCTCCTCATCAGTATACTGGTTGTAACCGAACAGTGCGGATTCCTGGCTGCCGTAGTATGTGCTCATGCAGAAGCAGATGTAGTCAGGATCTATGGATGCCAGCTGCTCCCTGCTTATTATGCTGTATGAAAGACCCAGTTCCGTGGTCACGTTGACGGCTCCCAAATAAACCTGTTCGGGGGTGTTCGACCCAGGGGTTATACCGTACTCCGTGGCCGAGGTTCCGGGTATCTCGAAGTATATAGTCTTCCCCTTCTCCGATTCGGGTATGGCATCCAGGAGTTCGTTCACTGTCTTCACCTGCTCCTCGAAGTAATCTGCTATGGCATCGGCGCGGTCCTCCTGCTGCAGTATTTGTCCGAGTATCTCGAGGTTATTCCTACACTTGTCCCCTTCGAAGATGCCGTTGATGAAGTCCAGATAGACCACCGCGATGCCCGTGTGGGTCAGCATCCTGTAGCTCTCCTCGTTGATTTGTAGCCAATCCATCGTCTCTTTGTTGACGAGGACAACGTCCGGTTCCGTGACGGCTATCTCCTCGCAGGGGAAATGGCCCAGATTACCTGAGAACAGGTCGGGGCAGGCCGGAAGATCCGCCAATGAAGGACAGGACTCCATGTACAGATCATACTTTGAAGGCTCTCTGGACACCATATCCTCTGGCCACATAACCAGTAGTTCCTCCCACCCCTCGCCCGCGACTGAGGCCAGGACATCCACCAGGTCGGATGATGTTATAGCCACTCTTGTCACGGGCAGAGTCATCACCACCTCTCTTCCTTCCATGTCGGTCACTGTTATCGTTTCTCCGTTCTCCCCTGTGTCCTCGTCGTTCTCGTTGCCGGAATATGCGAACCATATCGCGACAGAGGATGCGGCGAGCAGGATCACAACAAATATCGCTGCTGTTTTTGGATTCATTCTATCTCCTCGATAGCGTGGGTCCGATGCAGTCGGGATATTTATATTTAGGCAATCCTAAATTGTGTTTAGCCGAGACTCAAAAAGCAAAGCCTTATAGTTTAGGAAAGCCTAAATCCTATGGATGAAAAAAGAGAACAGAATCTCCAGACTCACCTCTTATGCAGGTGAGTACAAGTATCTGACATATTCATCGCTGGTCCTGTCGGCCATGAGCGCCGCGGTGTCCGTGGTACCCTTCTACTACATCTGGCTGATGCTGAAGGAGGTGCTGGACGCCATGCCCGATTACTCTCAGGCCACGGGTCTGGTGCACAACGGGTGGATGGCTTTGGGGTTCACGGTCCTCTCCGTGGCGCTGTACATCACCGCGCTGATGTGCTCGCACATAGGGGCATTCCGTATAGCGAAGAACATGAGGAAGAAGACGATAGAGCACGCCATTGAACTACCTCCGGGCACGTTCGATTCGATGGGAAGCGGCAAGATCCGCAGGATAATACAGGATTCATCGGGAGCCACCGAGACCTACCTTGCACACCAGCTTCCGGATATGGCCGGAACGGTGGTTCTGCCCCTGGCTATACTGACGATGCTGATGGCTTTCGACTGGCGCATAGGCATCGCCAGCGCCATACCCATAGCGGTATCCATTATCGTTCTGCTGATGTCCGTGAGCAGAAAGGCCGCCAGCGACAGCATGGCGACCTATCAGAACGCGTTGGGAGATGTTAACAGGGAGGCCGTGGAGTACATACGCGGCATATCTGTCGTCAAGACGTTCCAGCAGACCGTCGACACATTCCAGAGCTTCAAGAGATCGATCCAGGAGTACAGCAGGTTCGTGGTGGACTACACCAAGTGGTACAGGGGGAAGATGGTGATATTCTACACAGCCTCCAACAGCATATTCGCGGCCCTGGTCGCGGTGGCCCTGTACGTGACGCACGGGGGGCCGGGCGACGTGGCCTTCCTGGCAGATCTGATGTTCTACGTTATATTCACCCCGATAATGACCGTTCTGGTAATGAGGATTATGTTCTCCAGCAACGAGGGGTACGTCGTGGACGACGCCCTGTCAAGGATAGACTCCGTGCTGTCGATGAGACCGTTGGATGAGCCTGCGGAACCGCATGAGCCGGGAGACTGGATGGTCAGGTTCGACAACGTGTCGTTCACATATCCTGAAGCCACGTCCCCTGCGGTCGAAGGCTTTGACCTGGAGATGAAACCGGGTACCATAACCGCCCTGGTGGGCCCCAGCGGAAGCGGGAAGAGCACTGTTGCGAGCCTTCTGTGCAGATTCTGGGATCCTTCATCGGGAACCGTGTCCATAGGGGGGCAGGACCTCAGGGACATAGGAAGTGTCAGGGTATCGGAGGTCACGTCCTGCGTGCTACAGAGCAACAGGCTGCTTAAGGACACGCTTCTGAACAACGTCCGTCTCGGAAGGCCAGACGCCGGCGAGGAGGATGTCAGGAGGGCCCTGGATGCGGCCCAGTGCGGGGACATCGTGTCCAAGCTGCCTGATGGTCTGGGGACCATTATAGGACCGGGGGGCGTCTATCTGTCGGGAGGAGAGGTGCAGAGGATATCGATTGCGAGGGCGATACTCAAGGACTCTCCGGTTGTGGTGCTGGACGAGGCCACGGCCTTCGCAGACCCGGAGAACGAACACCTCGTGCAGAAGGCCTTCGAGAAGCTGGCCGAGGATAAGACAGTGCTCGTGATAGCACACCGTCTGACCACAGTGAGGAATGCGGACATGATATGCGTGATGGAGAAGGGTTCGATATCCGAGAAGGGGACCCATCAGGAGCTTATGGGGCGGGGAGGAACGTATCTAAGGCTCTGGAATGATTACCAGAGGTCCCTGTCGTGGAAGGTAGCGGGGGCTTCCCAATGAATTTCAAGGAGAAGGTCAAGCGCAGGTTCGCGCTTTCCGAGGACGGATACAGGAACCTCAGAGACAGCACGATATCCTGCATGATATCCGATTTCCTTCTGATGGCCCCCGTCGTCATACTGTTCTATCTTGTGGCGGACATCATAGGCGACAACGAGTTCGCAATGAATCTGGGGGTCTGGCAGTACGCGCTGGTCACCGTGGCCGCCGTCCTGCTGATAGCTCTGGCGTACCACCACCAGTACAACATCACGTATTTCAGAACGTACAAGGAGAGCGAGAGGGTCCGCATCTCCCTGGCAGAGAAGCTTAGGAAGCTCCCGCTGTCGTATTTCGCCAAGAAGGATCCCACGGACCTCACCGTCCGCATAATGTCTGACTGCTCCATGCAGGAGTCCGCCATGACCCATTGGTTCCCGCAGCTCATCGCCGCGATGATCTACACCTCGATAATAGCAGTGGGCGTGATCGTTTTCAATCCCCTGATGGGTTTGGCCTCGCTGTGGCCTGTCCCGGTGGCGGTCTGCATCGTCCTCTTCTCCAAAAAAGTGCAGGTGAAGCATTTCAAGAGGAAGCTGGACAAGACGCTGGAGGCCACGGAGGGGATACAGGAGTGCCTGGAGGCCGCCCGCGACCTGAAGATGAACAATGCCGGCAGAAGGTATCTTGACTCCCTCTTCGAGAAGATGGACAAAGTCGAACGGTACGAGATAACTGCAGAGTACACCTGCGCGCTGTTCGTGGTATCGGCCAATCTTGTGCTGAAGTTCGGGATAGTCACCACCGCCATGGCGGGAGCGTACCTGCTGGTCAACGGAAGCATGAGCGTGATGGTGTTCATAGCGTTCCTTATACTGATATCCCGTCTGTACGACCCCTTCTACGTTTCCCTGCAGAACCTGGCGGCGATGCTGAACGCGGAGTTGAACCTGGCGCGTCTGCAGGAGATAGAGGATCAGCCGGTGCAGACAGGGGGCACGGAATTCAGGCCGAAGGGCTACGACATATCCTTCGACCATGTGGGATTCTCCTACGACGGCAGGAAGGACGTCCTCAAGGACGTTTCATTCACGGCGAAGCAGGGCGAGGTCACGGCGCTGATAGGTCCGTCCGGCGAGGGTAAGACCACGGCTGCTAAGCTATCGTCCCGCTTCTGGGATGTGGACAGGGGCAGAATAACCGTGGGTGGGATCGACATAAGCGGCATAGACCCTGAGACCCTGCTCTCTTGCTACTCTATAGTTTTCCAGGATGTCGTTCTGTTCAACACGACGGTAATGGAGAACATACGTATCGGGAGGAAGGGCGCTTCGGACGAAGAGGTGCTGGCAGCCGCTAGGTCGGCCGCCTGCGATGAGTTCGCGGATAGGCTCCCCGAAGGCTATATCACCGTTATCGGGGAGAACGGTGCGAAACTCTCGGGAGGTGAGAGGCAGCGCATATCCATTGCGAGGGCAATACTGAAAGGCGCGCCGATAATCCTCCTGGACGAGGCCACCGCATCTCTGGACACCGAATGCGAGACTTTGGTCCAGAGGGCCCTATCCGAGCTGGTGAAGGATAAGACCGTCGTCATCGTGGCCCACAGGATGCGCACGATTGAGAAGGCGCAGAGGATTGTGGTACTGTCCAACGGGGTGGTCGCGGAGCAGGGGACGCCCGAGGAGCTGAAGGAGAAAGAGGGGATGTTCTCCCGCATGCTGGGTATGCAAGCATCCTCTGAGAATTGGGCGCTTTGAACCATCCGGGGGCTCCGGCCCCCTTTTTTCTTAATACATATTCATATAGATCCCACGTCATCCAGCCGCCGTCTTTCTTCTAGGGGGCATCGCATATGCCGGCACTTGTGAGTGCCGATCGAGAATCCATCCTCTACGGCGGAAAGGAATCGACGCGCTAGAAAGACCCACGCGGTCGCAGAGACCGGAGAGGCCGATGAAACGACGGTCAAGGATCTCCTGGAAGGCACCTGAACATATGGTTCTTGGAAGAAAGTCTTGGGATGTACCGCTACAGGACCGTACATGCGTGGGGGAACATAACACAGGCTCTCACATCCTCGAATCCGGGATGCCATGTCCTTTCAACCGTCGGTCGCCATACCATTCGTTCCACCTGGCGATGTTCGATCGGGACGGAAAACCCTACATGATTGATTTAGAAGGCATGCTCTGGGACCAAGACTGGGAGCCCCGGCTGACAGATTTCCTGGTCGATGGAGTCGGCGTGCACCGGAAGGACGGAATAAGGGAAGGCAACCCATGATCCATATGGGCGGTCGCCGTCTCTAACCGTCCTCATCGAGTTCTTGTTCCCGAGAGGGGTGCTCTCATTGCAATACCCGTTGAGGTTTCTCGGTCCGCTTCTCCATCTTCCTGAGCTCGGAGGACATGGCCGCAAGGCATATCGCGAACACGCAGATCTCGGCCAGCATGGAACCGACGAACACGCCGATGACTTCGGACGACATCAGCACTGGCACCACGAGAACCAGCGGCACATAGAGGAAGACCTGGCGGGACAGAGCGAGCAAGGATGCGGTCCTGGCGTTGCCTGTCGATTGCAGGAGGGTGATGGCTATTATCATGATTCCGAACGTTATGAAAGGCAGGAACATAATCCTGGAGGCGTCTATCCCCATCGACACGATCGCACTGTCGGTTATGAAGAGCGAGAGCATGGTGCCCGGCATGATCTCCATGGGCATGTAGATCAGCAACGCGACGAAGGTCGCCACCGCAATGAACGCGAAGGTGCATTCTCTGACCCTCCCGTACTCTCCGGCGCCGTAATTAGTACCCGCCACTGGCTGGAACCCCTGGCTGACACCCCAGAGCGGGATGAAGGCGAAAGCCTGTATCCTCAGCACCGCTGCCATGATCATCTGATAGTCCGGCCCGCCGTACCTGGCGGCCGACCACAGGAGCAGGGATTGCTGTATCAGAGTAAGCACCTGCATCAGCATCGCGGACATGCCAACGGACGACACCTGGGACGCGATCGTCCTGTCGAAACGCGGGGCGGACAGACGGACGCCCTCCTTTCTCCTCTTGAAATAGACCAGGGTTATGATGAGCTGGACGGCCTGGGAGACCACAGTGGCCCATGCAGCGCCTTCGATCCCGTTATCGCCGAAGGCGGTAATGAATACAGGGTCCAGGATGATGTTCAGGATCGCACCCGCAGCCATTATCCCCATGGCCTCTCTGAACACCCCCTCGCCCCGCAGCACCATGTTGGACGCCTGCGCTAGATTGACGAAAACCGATCCGAGGAACACTATCCCGGCATAGGACACGGCGTATTCCAGGACCTGCCCTTCGGCACCCGTAAGAGAGAGGATCGGGCGAGTAAAAACCAGCATTACCGCCATGACTGCCAAAGACAGGACGGTGACCGTCGTGAGCAGGTTGCCCATGATCCTGTCGGTGGTGTCCCCGTCGCGGCGCCCGATGGCTCGCGAGAGAACGGATGCGGAACCGACCCCGACCAATGCGGATATCCCCGTGTTGAGCAGAGTGAAGGGGTATGTGACAGAGACTGCCGTCATCGCATAACCGTCAATCATCTGTCCGACGAAAATGCTGTCCATGAATGAATACAGAGCAACCGAGACCATTCCCGCGATTGCCGGGATGCTCATCTTGATTGCCAGGCTGTAGGGCCTGCCTGCGAGTATCAGGTTCCTTCTGTTTTCGTTGAAAACCATCAGATCATCTTTCACAGGGCCATAGCATTCAAATATTTAGGTATTCCTAAATATCTGTGTGCCCGGAGATACACGCAGGCCAGTGAATCCTGTTTCTAGGTTCGAATGATATCATGTGATGTACAATCGAAACGAAATCGTGGTTGTCTCGGACCGCCCTTGAACCCCTTCGGCATATCGGTCGGGAATCAGTGATATACCGGCAACCGCATCTTCAACCCGATACGGACATGGTGCACTTCGTTGACGCCAAAACCCTTCTGAACGCCCGCGGAGGGATGAACGTATACCGTGGATGCACCCACGGCTGCATCTACTGCGATTCGCGCAGCAGCTGCTACCGGTTCACCCACCCCTTCGAGGACGTGGAGGTCAAGCGCAACGCCCCGGAGCTCCTGGAGAAGGCGCTGTCGTCCAGGCGGAGGAAGTGCATGATAGGCACCGGCTCCATGAGCGACCCCTACATGCAGTGCGAGGAGGAGCTCCGGATGACGAGGAGATGCCTCGAGATCGTAGAGAGCCACGGTTTCGGGGCGACCGTCATCACGAAATCGGATCTGGTGCTCCGCGACATAGACCTCCTGGAGGAGATCAACCGCAAAGCCAGGTGCGTCGTCCAGATGACGCTCACCGCATACGACGAGGAGCTTTGCCGCATATTGGAGCCGGACGTATGCGGCACGGAGAGACGATACGAGGTCCTCAAGGAGCTGCGGGACAGGGGGATACCCACGGTGGTATGGCTCACCCCGATTCTTCCGTTCATCAACGACACGCGGGAGAACGTCTCCGGCATACTGGGATACTGCGAGGACGCCCGTGTGAGCGGAGTCATATGCTTCGACATGGGGATGACGCTGAGGGAAGGGGACAGGGAGTTCTACTACGCGGCCCTCGACGATCGTTTCCCGGGTCTGAAGGAGAGGTACATCCGGACATACGCCGAAGCATACATCCTCCGCTCTCCGAATGCGGACGACCTCATGAGGATGTTCAGGGCCAGATGCGCGGAGAGCGGTATCATCTCCGACCCGGAGGCGTGCTTCGGGTTCATCAGCCGTTTCCCGGAGAAGCACAGACAGACGACCTTCGATGTCTGATGCGACACAACCATCGGATTGTTCAGGGGGCCGAGGGACGAGAGGTCATGTGGACAGCATCCAGGAACCGAGGAGGAGAGTGAGAAGGTATTACCAAAAGGGATCGAGGACAAGAAAAGGTAGCCTCAGAAAAGGTGCCTGGATGGGATTGGTGGTTGCTTCAATCCACGCACCCGTGAGGGTGCGACTTTACGGCCTGATCGGACAGCAGACCTATGGTGCGCTTCAATCCACGCACCCGTGAGGGTGCGACTTCCTGTCTTGATGCACGCGACCGCTGTGGTTCCAGCTTCAATCCACGCACCCGTGAGGGTGCGACGGGAAGAGCCACCCGATGTCTGACTTGGAGAGGCTTCAATCCACGCACCCGTGAGGGTGCGACTCTGAGCAGATCGCCGGCTCGGCGTCTCAGATCGCTTCAATCCACGCACCCGTGAGGGTGCGACGGCGTCCTCCTGCTCGTCGTCGTCCTCGCCGACCAGGCTTCAATCCACGCACCCGTGAGGGTGCGACCTGCCTCGGGTGGAGTGAAGACACCGTCCGCTGTGCTTCAATCCACGCACCCGTGAGGGTGCGACGCTCCGGGGTCAGGACGGGGTTGTCCTCCATGGCGCTTCAATCCACGCACCCGTGAGGGTGCGACCGTGACGGTCGTGTCGGCTGTTATCGGCCGGGAGCTTCAATCCACGCACCCGTGAGGGTGCGACCTGCTGGCGTCGGTCATTATGGCGGTATTCTTCGGCTTCAATCCACGCACCCGTGAGGGTGCGACGGTCATCATTGCGTCTTACAACCAAGCCCAGGCCAGCTTCAATCCACGCACCCGTGAGGGTGCGACTCATAGGCCAGGGAGATCAGATCGGTAGGCTTATGCTTCAATCCACGCACCCGTGAGGGTGCGACGAAATCCCAGGTGACGGTCTCAGCATTGGTCCCCGTGCTTCAATCCACGCACCCGTGAGGGTGCGACTCCAGACGGAATCCTCTCATCGGCTATAGTTCCTGCTTCAATCCACGCACCCGTGAGGGTGCGACTTTTCTGCTTAATGTTCTGCTTTATGCTATAAGGCTTCAATCCACGCACCCGTGAGGGTGCGACTTTACTCGTGTCCATCTCTGGGACTGAGGTCAACGATGCTTCAATCCACGCACCCGTGAGGGTGCGACCCGCCGATTGTGAGGTGTGGTACCAGTACCCATCCGCTTCAATCCACGCACCCGTGAGGGTGCGACCCCCTTTGGCAAACTTAAAGACGGGTACGTTACTGCTTCAATCCACGCACCCGTGAGGGTGCGACAGGAATCGATGATCATAGACTGTACCTCAGCTGGGCTTCAATCCACGCACCCGTGAGGGTGCGACCTTGCCGTTCGTGTAAAGCGTGGGTTCCTTGCCGCTTCAATCCACGCACCCGTGAGGGTGCGACCACCAAAAGCTTCACCAGATCGCCGATGGATATGCTTCAATCCACGCACCCGTGAGGGTGCGACTGGGGATTGCACGTTTTGAAAACGTCGAGGTTATGCTTCAATCCACGCACCCGTGAGGGTGCGACTTGGGGTGCAAACATGGATTCCCCAAGTTCCCTGCTGCTTCAATCCACGCACCCGTGAGGGTGCGACGGCGCTAAGCGCCTTCTTGAGCAGGTCTACATCGCTTCAATCCACGCACCCGTGAGGGTGCGACCGCCCATTCTGGCCAATTCGTCGACCGCCTTGGTGCTTCAATCCACGCACCCGTGAGGGTGCGACTTACGATTTTCAGCATCCATTTAGTTATGTGGTTGCTTCAATCCACGCACCCGTGAGGGTGCGACCTTCTGGTTTTTCATCAAGCATCGACCCGTATGGCTTCAATCCACGCACCCGTGAGGGTGCGACAGCCCACGGTTGATTGTCGACGATGCCCTTTTTGGCTTCAATCCACGCACCCGTGAGGGTGCGACAGGACTGGACAAACGTCTAACGTGGTTAGGGATGCTTCAATCCACGCACCCGTGAGGGTGCGACCCGTCTATTGTATCGTGTCCGTTCCGTTGATTTCGCTTCAATCCACGCACCCGTGAGGGTGCGACACGTCTTCAACGACCTTTTCAAAAACTGCTTTATGCTTCAATCCACGCACCCGTGAGGGTGCGACCGCTGTCGATAAGCGTCACGGATGTATCAGTCCCGCTTCAATCCACGCACCCGTGAGGGTGCGACTCGTTGTTAACACCCATTAACTCAAGTCCTTCGTTGCTTCAATCCACGCACCCGTGAGGGTGCGACGACCTGCTCAGGCCCATCGCCTGCCGGAGAAGTGCTTCAATCCACGCACCCGTGAGGGTGCGACATCGTAGACGCAAGCAACACAGAAGACGCATCGGCTTCAATCCACGCACCCGTGAGGGTGCGACTCTTGCCGTTTGCGTAGAGCGTGGGCTCCTTGCCGCTTCAATCCACGCACCCGTGAGGGTGCGACCTCCATGTACGAGTTTTGTGAAGCTTCAGAATCGCTTCAATCCACGCACCCGTGAGGGTGCGACCTGCTGAATCCCGCGGTTATGCCCGCGGAGGTTACGCTTCAATCCACGCACCCGTGAGGGTGCGACTATTCCTTTACTTTTAAAGCAGTACTCATGAGTTGCTTCAATCCACGCACCCGTGAGGGTGCGACCTTAGCCAGCCTTGTAAGATGCTCACAATAGTAGGCTTCAATCCACGCACCCGTGAGGGTGCGACCTTACAAGGCTGGCTAAGCAGGGGTACTTAACGAGCTTCAATCCACGCACCCGTGAGGGTGCGACCCGCGTCGGCCGGGCCCTTGGAGCTCTCAGTGGAGCTTCAATCCACGCACCCGTGAGGGTGCGACTTGATGGAGTCCCCGGAGGCCTGCGCCTTCTTCTGCTTCAATCCACGCACCCGTGAGGGTGCGACTGTCAACCTTAAATACTGAATCCAATAAAAAGATTTGTAGATTTCGTATTTCGAAGAAAAAAAACGTAACCAGTGAATATTCACTGTATTGGTCA
>JAVERT010000036.1:0-15714 GCA_034006985.1 Gudongella sp. | reverse complement strand
ACCGATGATGATAGCCGAGGATATCGCCGGTATGATGGAATCCGTAAGCTGACCCGAGTCCGTCCCGGGCGCCCCTGCATCCGTCGCCGAACACCCGGGCCTCTGGGTGTCTGATCCAAATAGGCACCCTCGGGTCAGTCCAGCAGGGCCTTTTTTATCCAGTCCAGACACCTCTCCCGCTCCCGCTCCAGTATCGCATTCACACGATCATAGTCTATGGGTTCCATCATCTTCTCGTAGGTCACATCATCCACCGAAGAGTAAAGCCTGTCATTCAGCCCGAAAGTGTCCAGCAGTGTTTTTATCCGGTCGAACCCGCTTTCATTGCCGCGGTTCTTGTATACTACCGCGAACGGCTTTCTGAACAATATGGAGAACGCGGCGGCATGGAAGGAATCGCCCACCACGAAGGAGGAATCGCGAAGACACTTGATCCAGTTCTCGACTACGCCCACGTCTGTTATCGGTGTCGGTGTCACACCTGTGGGTTTCATACCGAATCTCTCGACCTTTATCAGTCCGCACCCGGCTTCCTCAGCTATCCTCTCGGCTTTGAACTTAGATACGTCCGCGCCGTAGCAGAAAGCATAGTTGTTGGGGAACATGGCCTTCGAGTTAGAAATCAGCTCTTCGTAATGTCTCTCGTCGCAGAGCATCACCGGATCCAGAATGACTTCGGCCCGGACACCGTATTTCTCGCATAGTTCCGCGCCAGTCCTCTCCCTGACTGAAACGAAATCGAAACGTCTCAGCAGCTCCGCAAACTTTTCCTCCTCCTCCTCCGAACCATTGAAACGGTCGCTGCCGAAAGAAGAGGCGACGGAGATTCTCTTCCTCCAAGGGGATACGAAATCGAGTGCGTAGCATTCCAAAGAGGACTGACTTATGAAGCGTCTATTCCAGACCTGGTCGGAACCCACCAAGAATCTGGAAACCCTCAGGTTGAGTTCTCTCTCATCATCCATGTCCTTGTGGTAGCGGGAAACGTTGTAGAATGGGTATTTCATACCGAGAAGCACAGGAGACGGCGGCGCCCCTTTGCTGACATTCCTGGCTTCGATCAATATGGGTTCCAGCCCCATGTCCGTTATCAGTCTGTAGAGGGCGAAGTATGTGAGAACCCCCCCATAGTTATGAACTCTCCAGAATCCGGTTATTCCCACATCAAATTTCCATTTCAGGCTGTAGTCCACGGCCTTGAGGAACGGATGCCCTCTTTTCAAGAGATAAAAGAAACGCTGGCGTGATAAGGGGGGTGTTCTTGTCTGTTTGAGCCTATTGAATCTCTTGAGGAAGGACAAAGGTATCTCCTTCAAATAGGTTGCATTCCGACAGGCCAATTCAAAAAGCTCCATTCCCTTTCTGTTGTTTATCATTACGCAACTGATTCCATTGGACAGGTCTGTGTCAGAAATTATCTTGTCGGCACTCCAGAGATCCCCTATGCTGACATCTCCCTGTCTCGGAGCTTCTGCGAACAGGCAGTCGTAACAGGCAGCAGGTTTTGTTATGTCGCCAAGAAAAGCTTTGAAGTAAGCATCTGAAAGGCTTACCTTCTCAGATCCATCTTCGAACCTTATAACAGATGTTCCAAATGGATATTTCTTGGAGCGGAATTGGATTTCTTTAACCTTCTTTCCTTCGGAAATCTCTCTCAGATACCGACGGTACATTCCTTTGGAAGGGAGTCCTCCGCACAACAGATCAACCGTCAGGAGGTTGCCGTTATCTCCTACGAATCTCCTAAGGCCCGCCACCTGGCACGGGCATCCCGAGAACAGGACGATTTTTCCGGAATCCACCAGGTCCTTGATCTCCTTATGCGTCGTACCCATATCGCTGAAGATGTACTTGGATCCGTGCATAGCGGCCAGACCCTCTTCGTTATCCGTGATCTTGAAAACCACGTTCATGTCTTCATCGTATACCGCGCCGCAGACGTATCCTCCGCGGGAGAGCACCTCCCGGGCGAACAGGGTGAAGGCACCTCCGGAAGAGCTTTCCGTCAACACGTCTTCCGAGGCTTTCACCGCATAGCACATCGGAGCGGCGTCGTTGCCGGATTCACTGTTTATCTGAGGGCACACCTCGGTGCAAATGCCACAGGAAACGCATATCCCCGGGTCGACTCTGGAAACACAGAATCCCTCATCATCCAATACCATCGTTATGGCTTCGGAGGGGCAGGCGTTGAAGCAAGCGTAGCATCCCGAGCATGTCCTCTTATTCTCTCTGAGAAGCGCGTCTATGGCTTTTTTCGACACGTGCGCTTCATCAGCAGTTGTGTTTATCAATTGCTCGAAAGCACCTTCCGTTATCAATGTCTTTTGACAACCCAGAATGGAGGGAGAATGGTTTTTCAGAGCGATGGATTACCGGTTTTGAGAATCGGGGACAGCGGTATCCCCGCAGTCATATAATAAGCATTTACAGGCACATGTCGCATTAATTATATGAACCGATTTTATAAAATTTAAGGAACCTATGCACCCTTTTTATATAACAAATGTGCCGGGGAGAACCACGACAATCTCACGCCGTCAGACGTAATACCGTGCGTACGTTCCGTGTTGCCTGCCCTGGTTCCGGCGCTCCCAGTCAGCCAGACTGAGCATCACTGTATCCATCAGCTCGAGGAATTCTATCCCCTGGTATCTTATCTCGATGGCATCGTCGCATAGCCTCATCCTGTTGAGGCTGAAGTACTCCATGGCCCCCGAAGATCCCCAGAAGACGTTGGGCTGATATATCACGATCTTGCACATGTCGAACGAGCTGAAAACATCGCACAGGCCGCTCCTGGAGGAGATCACGTGACCGGCGTATTCATAATACGCCTTCATCATGCCGTATGGCACGGAGAGCCTCACGGAACCGGCCACCGGATCTTCATCGTCCCCGCAGTTCGTGCATACAGAGTACCCTGCTTGTCCGAGTCTGGCTGCAAGCTCTATCCAGAACCATTCGGGCAACCTTCCCAGAGTCTTCACCGAGGGTGCAACGATGACGGTCCTTCCTGGTTTCAGTCTGTTGCTCCGGAAGTACTCCGCCACGCTCTCGTCGAAGGGACGGAATCCGGGGACCACGGCCTCCAGCTCAGGACCCATGCCGAAGACGCCGTAGGAGTACATGTCCCGGTAGTTCAGGCCGTTGTAGTTCCTCATACGGTCCGATATGCCCATTTTGGAATTCGGAGGGTCGGCATGCAGAACGAACATGTTTAGTCTTCCGAATCCACAGACCGTCCCCATCAGCATGATGTCGTCCATCTCTTTCTGCTCGAAGGAAACTATGTTGGAGAAACCGAAAAGCGCGGCGATCCTGGCACAGGCCGCCCCTATCACGCACACGGTCGCCGTCTCGTCCCTCCTTTCCTTCAGTATGCCGCAAAGGAGAGACAGTGCCAGGTACACGTCTCCTGTTCCTTTGTACGGGCAGATGTATATCATCCTCTCCGATCCGGCCGCCGCCCTTAGATAAAGGTCGGTCCATTCGAGGGATTTGAATTTGAAGTAAGCATGTAGGAAGACATCATTCCTTGCGCGTACAGCCAGGCTCTTGGCCAGAGCGAACACGCGCCCCTTCACGGAAGCTATCACTTACCAGCCCTCTTTCAGCAGGTTCAGCACACAGGGGTCCCGGCCATCGTACGAGGGGCGGGTCCAGACCCTTCTGAAAGGTATGATGAAGAACACGCCAATGGCCACGATCTGTTCCATGGTCAGTCCCTTTGCACCCAGAAGCCTATGGGCGTTGCGACCCTCAGGTCTTTCCAGGGATACCACGACCACGTCGTATCCCGGTTCCAACAGGGGATAAAGCATCAGGAAGGACAACATCTCCTTCTCCTCCAGGAGGATTTTCCCGTAGATCTTGTCCGTGAAAAGCTCCGCAGATCTGTACACGCCTTCGCTGGAGGTTACGATCAACGCGTTTCGGGACAGGGTGCGCACAAGGTATTCGTCGATGTAGAGAAGTCCGTAATAATTCAGATCCGACCGGTCGTGGGGGAACAACACGATGGTGGGCCGGTCCCCCTGCTTTATGCCTTTCAGTATCTTCCTGTACGCCTTCTTGCCTGATGAGCACTCCCTGTAGGAATCCCATACAGAATCCAGCAGGTTTCTCTTCATCGATTCTTCGATCCTCATGCTTTCAGTCGCCTATGTTCACGAATCCGATCCGGGCAGAGCCAAAACGCTGTCCCTCCCTGTCCTCTTCATCCCATTCAAGTGCGTGTATGCGTATCTCGCCTCCCCTGCCTGCGGAATCGAACATACCCAATCCGAGCCGGGGAGGGTCGTCGGACAGGAAGTAGACGTCGGTGAGGGATGTGCAGTACGTGAACGCGTAGTCCCCCACGGATTCCACCGAGTGAGGTATCGTCACCATCTTCAGGGATGCACAGTCGTGGAAAGCCTGATACCCTATCTGCCTCACGCTGGACGGTATCTTGACCGATCTCATCATGCGGCAGCCGTAGAACGCCCCGGGTCCGATACTTCTCACACCGTCAGACACAAATCCGTGGTGGATCCCGTGACGGTACCTGCACCATGGGGAGTCGCACACGTTGTCCTTCACGTATATGCCCATCTCGCAGGACGTCCCGGGTATGGGCGTTATGCTTAGGATCCCGCCCTCCAGTTTCCATTCGATGTCCCCGGACACGCCCTTCGCGTTGAATGTCACCCTCGCGTCGTGTCCGACGACCTCCGGTGTGAACACCTCGGAGTCCGCCCACCCCTTGCTCCTGACGGTTATGATGTTGGATGCCGTGGGCAGGGTGTCGAACAGTCCGGATCCAAGCTGCGGCGGGGTGTCGGACAGGAAGTAGACGTCGGTGAGCGAGGTGCAGTATGTGAAAGCGAAGTCCCCCACACGTTCGACGGAATAGGGCACGGTCACAGTCCTGAGGGAGGCGCAGTCATGGAACGCCTGATCCCCTATGCATCTCACGCTTGACGGTATCTTGACCGATCTCATCATCTGGCAGTTGTAGAACGAACCACGGCCCACGGAGGCCACGCCATCGGATATGGAGACGGAATGGATTCCGGAACGGTATCTGTGCCATGGGGAGTCGCACACGTTGTCCTCCACATACTTCTCCATTTCGCACGGCGTGCCCTTAGCCGTTCCTATGCTCAGGATCCCGCCCTCCAGTTTCCATTCGATGTCCCCGGACACGCCCTTCGCGTTGAATGTCACCCTCGCGTCGTGTCCGACGACCTCCGGTGTGAACACCTCGGAGTCCGCCCACCCCTTGCTCCTGACGGTTATGATGTTGGATGCCGTGGGCAGGGTGTCGAACAGTCCTTTTCCTAACCGAGGCGGTTCCTCGGACATGAAGTCCAGGTTTGTGAGGGATGTGCAGTACGTGAACGCGTAGTCCCCCACGGACTCCACCGAATGAGGTACGGCAATCGTCCTGAGGGAGGCGCAGTCATGGAACGCCTGATCCCCTATGCATCTCACGCTCGGCGGTATCCTGACAGACCTGAGCATGGAGCAGTTGTAGAACGCCCCCGCTCCGATGTTCACCACCCCGTCCTCCAACACCGCATGTCTGATGGCAGCATGGTGCTCGTACCACGGCGAACAGCAGACGTTATCCTTTACGTACGTGCCCATCTCCCCGTTACTTCCGGGTTCCGGGAATATCCTCAGCGTACCGTCCTCGAAGCTCCAGCCCGTCCCTATACCTTCTTTTTCCATAATTACCTCACAATCTCCTGTCTATGCGGAATCCTGGGTCCAAGAACCTGTCCCGGACCGTGTTGATGGAAATCGCCGTCCTCAGTCCTGACGGTTTCATGTCGTTGATCAGTATCCTCTCCCCATTCGGGGCTCCGAATATGGCCAGGTCGAATCTGATTCCCCTCTCCTTGAGGAACCTAAGCGTGGATTCCCTCTCGCTCTCCTGGCGGGAGGTGAGTATTATCACCATGTCGTCCTCGGGGATTCCGTTCAGGAACTCCTCGGCACCCTCCAGCAAGGTGTCCTTTCCGTCGGTCAGATATCCGTTGTGCCTGACTATCGTGCCGTCCAGATCTATGATCCAGGTCTTCTTGAGAGCGGAAAGGGCTTTGTCGTCGTCATGCGTCCCTGAGCTGAACACCTATGTGCCCTCCCGGATGGTTCTCCTTGAACATGTCAAGGGTTATGCCCATAATGTAGCAGATGCTGATCGCCAGGTTCTGCAGGACTATCAGGTTGATGGTGGTGGAGTTGTTCGGTATGATGTTCCATGGGTCCCCTTCGCTTTCCAGTTCCACCACCAGGGACCGGGTGGCCATCCTCTCCACCGTGCTGCCCCTCTTGAAGGTGAGCGCCCAGTCCAAAGCCCTCTTCTTCTTGATGTACTCCAGCAGGTATATGGACTCGCAGGTCTCCCCGCTCTTTGTGAGCATTATGACAACATCGGAATCCCTTATGACGCCCAGGTCCCCGTGCACGGCCGTGTTGGTATGGACGAAAGCGGCGTTCAGACCCAGGGACCACATAGTGCCAACGAACTTCTCGCATATTGGCACATTCTTGCCCAGGCCGGTGACGACGACCTTCCCGCCCCTTCCCAATGCGGAGACGCAGTCGTCCACGAGGCATCCGAACTCCGAAGGGTCTATGCTCTCCAGGGATTTCCTGAGCTCCTCCAAGGTTCCTCCGAATATGCCGTTCAAGAGATATCCTCCATGTGGTATATCCCGTTGTAGAACGCCCCGCATATCGAGTCGTAATCATCCCAGGCGTATGTGGTCAGAGAGAGCCAGATCAGGGAATGTATCAGCCTTACCTCCTTCTCCCCGACACTTCCGGGTATCATCTCGAAGAAGACATCCGACATGTCCTCCCACCCGTTGGAGGCTATCTCGAGGTCTATGCCGCCGTCGATTCTTAGCCTGAATCTCCTCAGATTGAACTGGTCGTAGTTACCGTAGAGGGAGTAGTACAGCTTCGCCCAGTCGTAGAGAGGGTCCCCCATGATCTCGGTCCTGCCGAAGTACCCCCTGGGATCCAGAAGGACGGGATCCCTACCGTCCCTCAGCATTATGTTGGAGAATGTGCAGTCTCCGTGTATGAGGCGGAATCCGGGACAGCACATCCTTTCGACGGTATCCCTGACCCACCCCTCGTTGAAGAAGACGTTTCTGCATTCGCGTCCGTTGACATTTATGTACTCCTCTTCGGAGTGCGGTATCAACGGCCGGACCTTCCTGAGGCGGGACATGGTCTTCTCGTAGTACGCCATCATTATGCTGTCCCTGTCCGCCTCGCAAGACTCCAGGGAGTGCAGGTCGCTCAGGCATCCCACGATGCTGGCCAAAGTGTCCTCCTTCTGTCTTCTGGACATCTCGTACGCGTATACGTTGCGTCCGTTAATCCGCTCCATCACCAGGGGGCAGATGGAATGTATCCTGGGTATAGACCTGTATCCAAGGCCCATGACGTGGGAGTACCATGCCCGTTCCCTCACTGCCAGTTCGTCGCCCTGCCGGTCTATGCCCTCCTTGACAATCAACCCGTTATCCGTGTACAGGCGGTTGAAGGGCCTGCATCTCCCCTCCTCCGGCAGCGGAACCCTCTCCAGCAGGCCGTACTCCTCTGTCTCGCCAACATCGAATGGAATGAACTCGAGTCCCGTCTCCTGCAGCCAGCGTACGAACTCTCCGGATTCGGGAACGTTCTCCTCCAGGAACCCCTTGTCAGGGAACGTGAACAGCCCCACGACCCCCGCTTCGCCGGAGGGCTTCTCCAGCAAGGCCCCTTCGTAGCTCCATCTGCAGGGCATCCTGCAGGAGACGCCGATGCGGTTCCTCCCGTCGAAAGGTATCTCCAGCGCCCTGTCGAGTATCAGGTCGGACCAGACGAGGGCGAAGCCCTGTCCCGGAGGGATGTGCTTCAAGGCCTTCCTAATTCCCGCGCACGTGCCGGTACTTCCTTCCGAGCTCACTATCCGGTATTCCACCCCGTCCGCGAAGACAGAGAGATAATCGGACAGGACATCTAATTTGTAATCGGCTATTATGGTGTAATCCGCCTGCGGGTATCTGCGGAAAAGATGGAAGATCACGGGAAGGTTATCGATCGACACAAGTCCCTTGGGTTTGTTATCGGTCAGGTATCCCAGCCTGCTGCCCCTCCCCCCGGCCTGGACTATGAAGTGCATACGAGTCTCCCTCCTTTTCGGATGCCGGGGGTTCATCCTTCCCGACTCTCATGGCGTTCTTTGCTCTTGCATTCCACGACATATCTCAGATTCGACAGGTGCTCATACATGGCGCCGGTCACGCCTTCGAAGATGCTATCCAGAGGACAGACCAGCTCTACGAGCTGGTAGGGTCTTCCGACCTCATACTTCTTCCCGATCCTGGATTGTACTATGTGCTTCTCCTTGAGGCTCTTGACGGCCCTGGAGACCGCGGACTGCTTGATTCCCGTCAGATTCTGCATCTCAAGGTGCGTGAGACGGCTGTACACGATCAGACACACCACCACGCGAACCTCCGAGGTGTTGAGCGAAGTGCTGCTAAGGGTCCACTCCAAAGACAAAAGGCAACGGTTAACACACTCCTGATCCAATCCGTCGAAGCACGAGGGCCGGCGGATAACGTCGGGATTGTAGTATCTGTTGACTTTCACGTACGACAGCATCGTTTCCAGCTCGTCGCCGTTCTTCGCCAAGATATCCTCGAAGCATCCTTTTATCAAATTCTTCTCACCACACTTGTGTTATATCCTAAAATCATCCTTACCGGGTCCATCCGTTCATCCTCCGCATCTCCGGGCGGGTGTAGATGCGCCCCTCCCGGTAGTAGTAAAGGAAGAACGTGCGTATCGCGGCGTAGTAGAGTCTCGGGAAGCAGAGGTACGCCAGAGCCTCCGGGGACAGAGGAGATGAAAGGTTCCTGCGGATCATCTCCCTGCATTCCCTGCCTTTGGCGTATCCCATGAATCCGACGTACGACATATGCCCGCTGGACCTCAGACGCACAAGCGCCGAACCCCTGTCGAAGACCCGTGACATCTCCGCATCATCCAGGAAGAATACCTCCAGGTCGTCGTACCTTCTTATCTCCGAAGCCCCCCTCTCATCGTTCATGTCACGGTCGTTGCATATAGACCCGGGATTCTGGATGTACGCGTAGAGGGGTTTAGTGAGGTAGCATATCTTGGAGGAGCACGATATGGCCACGCAGGTGAACCATATGTCCTCGGCTATGCCGCGGGGGAACCTTATCCCATGGTTGAGAACCATCCCCGCGTCGTAGAGCATCGACCAGGAGGTGACGGGTATCCTGCCCTTCAGCCTCAGCCGCATGGCGGCCAGGCGGTCCATTTCGATTGCCGAGTAGTCCCCGTCCCCGGTCCGAACAGGTTCCGGACGGCGGGTGTATATGAAATTGCAGATGACGATGTCCGCCCCCTGAGCCTTCATGGACATCATCTCCGAAAGGAAGGTCGGGGAGGGGACATCGTCCACGTCCAGGAACCAGAGGGAGTGGCCCCTGGCGTTGTCCATGCCCAGGTTCTTCGCGCCGCCGAGGCCGCCCGCGTCCTCCTGGAGGACGATTCTGGAGTCGGAGAGCCGCCCCATGTTGAGCTCGACCGCCCCGACCGAATCGTCGGCGCTCTCCGTGCAGGCGACGAATATGACCTCGAAATCGCTGTAGGTCTGACCTGCCAGAATGTCCACTATCCGGTGAACGTACTCCGAGCCGTTGCGGACGGGAACAATGACGCTGACCTCGGGGGTTTTTACTGCCGCCACGGTGTTGAAGTCATATATTTTACTTATATAACGCCTTATATTATAACACGTTATCATTGAATAATACTGTTGATACGTACGTTCAACGCTACGTATCATCGGTGATCGATGCTCGTAGCTGTCACGGGTGCAGGGGGTTTCATCGGCAGGGCCCTGTCAGCCCTGCTCACCGAAAAGGGTCACGAGGTAATCGAGGTGGACAGGTCGTTCCCCGAAGGTCGCGCGTGCGGTAGGAGCCGCTTCCGTGCGGACCTTTCCCTGCCCGGATCCTGCGGAGCCCTTTCCGGGGCGGACGCCGTCTTCCATCTGGCTTCTAATTCCGACATACGCGCGGGGATGGCCGATCCAATGCTGGACCTGCGCGACACGTATCTGACCACAAGGAACGTCCTGGACGCCGCGGAGGAGTTCGGAATAGGGAAGATTCTGTTCGCATCCAGCTCCGCGGTCTACGGTACCAACGGCTGCGGAGCCTCCGAGACCTCCCGCCTCACGCCCGTATCGAACTACGGCAGGTTCAAGGCGGTCTCCGAAGCGGAGGTGATCGAACGCTCCTCATCCGAAGGTCCCAGATCGGTGATACTCAGGATGTCAAACGTGGTCGGGCCGGGTCAGACCCGTGGCGTCGTGCCGGATTTCATAGGCAGGCTGCTGTCGGACCCCGGGCACCTGGACATACTGGGGGACGGCAACCAGTCCAAACAGTACATTCATCTCGACGATGCCCTGGAGGCCATGTGCCATTTCATGGGGGATCCCGGACCCGGAGCCTCTGTGTACAACATATCCCCGCCCACGGCCATATCCGTGAGGGAGGTGGCTGACCTGGTCTGCGGTGCAATGGGCCTGCGCGACGTCAGGTACCGTTTCTCCGGTGGCGCGGCTGGGTGGCCCGGGGATGTTCCCAGGTACTGTCTGGATGCCTCCAAGGCGAAGGCCCATGGCTGGACGTGCGGCCGCGATTCGCGTGAAGCCGTGTCGTGCGCGGCCCGGGCCCTCTTCGGCTCCCGTGCCGCCGCCCGGTTCATCGGTCCAGCATCCATGCGATGTCCGTAGCCAGCTTCCTCAGACGATAGGGCGCGTCTCTGAGTGTCGGGACTATCGGGCGGTACTCCTTGTGCAGGGGGTCGCTCGCCCATTGCATCCCCCGGATGAACTCTCTCTCGTCACTTCTGGGTTCCAGAACCATCAGGGCGCACCAGGGCATCAGGTCCCTGTAGCTCACCGGAGGAACCTTATCCCCGAACACCCCCTTGAGGAGAGAGGCATAGCGGCACTCCCCCTCCAGAACACTCCCGTAGGTTCCGGCCCTACGCACCTCGCAGGGGGGATTGTCATCCTTGAATACCGGTCTGGGCCCCTCCATCCGCCGTATGGGGAACTCGGGGGAGCACATGAAGAACTCGGGTATGTTTATCATCATCCAACAGACGGGGCGCCTCTTCCTTTGGAAGGAGACGTAATCCAGTTCCTCGGTCTCACCCAAGGTCACGAAGTAGTATCCGCGGACCTCCGAATCCTCCAGGACCGACTCAAGCAGCCTCTGGGAGGAGAATCTGGCGGTGGTGCAGTCTATCACGTTCACCCGGTCCGATCCCCCGCAGACGGCGTTAAGGTACTCTCTGTATCCGCGCAATGCCTCGGAGCGGAGACCGTCCACCTCCTCCGATCTTTCGGCCAGGATCTCCAAAGCCTCCGCGTCCTTTCCCGAACGCGTCCCTCCTCCCCCCAACTCCTCCGAGAAATAGGACATCATGTACTCCGCGCGTTCGGCGGCGTCCCTCCTCCCCCCGCCCCGGGTTCCGTTCTCGGGGGAAGGTCCCGTCAGCACATGATGCAGTATGCGTGGGGCGTAGACGTATTCCGATCTGGATCCTGGGAAGAGTATGTCCATGACCCTCATCACTCCGTACCCGTCCCTCGATACGAAAAGGTTCACGGCATCCTCCGACAGCCGTTCAGACAGGAAACGGGCGTAGAAGGAGGTCAGAGGGCCCCCGTACCTGAGACCGAGCCTACGCCATACGTCCGCTTCATCCCCGTATTCCGATTCCAACAGCATGTCCATGGAGACGATGACGGACCTTCCCAGGGTCCTTGCGCGCCGGTAGAAGCGTCTGGCCCCACTGTGCTCCTTCATGTACCTCTCCATAGGGGGGGAGTACCTGAGCGCACGGATCCCCAGGGAGGATGGAACACTCAGGTCCGAGCGGCGGTCATCCCCTATGTGTACGATGTCGGCACTCCTTATCCCCAGGTCATCCAGGACCAGGCCGAACAGCGATCCCGACCTCTTGGTCGCTCCGGATTCGGATGACACGTAAATTTTCTCATGCTCGTGGATCCCGTTCTTCTCAAGCATGAGTTCTATGGCCTCCTTGGGAAGATACATGTCGGTGATGAGGACCGTCCGGGTGCCGGACCCCGTCAGATCGCGGAGCAGCCTCCGCATCTCCTCGTTGGGCAGGGACATTTCCAGCTCGTAGCGCACCTCGGCATCCTTCAGATGCCTGTAGCGCTCCGGAAGACGCCCGTATATGGCATCTAAGGTGGTCTCTCCTCCCCTCTCCCTCCTGGAAAGCCTCTCGGCGGATATCCTGGCATCGAAGAACCCTGGAGCGTCCAGGTCATGCTCCACATGCCTCAGGAGGTCGGTGGGTCTCACGTACGGTCTGAGTAGCAGGGTGTCGAACACATCCATCGACACGTAAGATGGCCCGTATTCCGATATCAGCTCCTTCATCCTGTCAGGCCGCAACGGTTCTCACACTCTCTTCAGGTTCTTCAGGGCTTCCCTGTTCCCGAACTCGGACGACCTCAGGAAAAGCTCCCTGGCCTTAACAGGATCCTTCTCAAAGCCCAATCCCTCCATGTACATGGTGCCCAGGAGAGCGGTCCCGATATGGTTGCCGGTGTCGGAAGCCATGGTGAACATCCCGGCGGCCTTTACCTCGTCCTTGTCCACACCGTTGCCCTTCAGATACATGTTCCCCAGGTCGATCATGGCGCCCTGATGGCCCCGGGAGGCGGCCAGTCCGAGCCATCTCTCGGCCTCCCTGCCGTCCCTGGGCCTTCCCAGTCCGTCCCGGTAGATGATGCCCAGCTGGTATGCGGAGGCTATGCTTCCGCGTCCGGCCGCGCCCGCGTGGATGTCCGCAGCCTCCTGCCGTTCGCGGTCGGACGGATCCATGCGGAAAAGGATGTCGGCGAGGTTGTTCTGAACCCTCAGATAGGCCTGGTCGGCGAACATGTCGAACCATCTCCTGGACTCCTCGGGGTCGGATTCTGTCCCCATTCCGTCCCTGTACATCACGGCTGTCTGGTAGAACGATTTCGCATCCCCCGATGTCGCGGCATCCTTGAACCACCGGAGGGCCTTTGGAAGGTCCCTCTCTGCGGCCATGCCCTTCAGGAACATGTTGGCGAGCTCGATCTTTGCCCTCATGTGGTGGTTCCCGGCGGCCTTCGAAAGCCAAATCTCCGCCAGCTCGCCGTTCTTCTCGGTGCCCAGTCCGTCCCGGTAGTTGAGCCCCAATTGGAACTGTGAGCTCACGCTGCCCGCCTCCGCGGCCCTGGAGAACCATCTCATGGCCTCCCTGCGGTCCTGCTTGACCCCTATGCCTCTAAACAGGCAGTCCGCATAGGATGCCTGGGCACGCAGGCACCCTCCTTCGGCCAGGCCCCTCAGCCGCTCCATGATCTTCTCCCTGTCCTTTCCAGGCTCCGGATTACCGGTCTCCGCCAGGCGTATCTGGGCGTCGGGGTTCCCCGCGTCCGCCGAGAGCCTGTACCAGGTCTCCGCCCCTGCCCGGTCCTCCTCCGTTCCAGTCCCGTAGTACATCATGTCAGCAAGATTGAGCTGGGCCTCCGGGAGGCCCCGATCGGCGGCCTTCCTGAACCATCTCACGGCCTCCCCGGGGTCCTCCGCGACACCCGAGCCGTCGCGGTACATCTCCCCGAGTCTGTTCTGGGCGGCGGGGTCCCCTGTCTCCGCCATTTCAGCCACAGTATCGAAGCAGTCCGTAAGGCTCTTCTCGTAGCGGTAGCAGACCGACTCCCCGCTTCCGATGTCCCGGACCCTGCCGCCATCTATCCATGCCACCCGGTCGCACATGCTATTGATTATGTCCTTGGAGTGCGAGGCCAGAATGATCGTCATGCCGCGCTTCTTCATCTCCCTGAATGAGTTGGAGCATTTCACCCTGAAACCAGCATCCCCCACCGACAGTATCTCGTCCACTATGATAACGTCGCATTTCACGTTCACCGCGACAGCGAAGGCCAGCCTGGCGTGCATTCCCGAGGAGTAAATCCGTACGGGATCGTCGATCTGCTCCTCCAGCCCAGAGTAGCTTATGATCTCGTCCATCATGCCGTCCATCTCCTTCTCGGAGAATCCGTACATGGAGCCCTTGATGCGTATGTTCTCCCTGCCGCTCAGGTCGCGATGGAATCCCATACCCAGCTCCAGGACGCTGGCGACCTTCCCCGAGACCTCGACCTCGCCCGAGTCGGGGTACATGACACTGGAGAGTATCTTCAGGAGAGTGCTCTTCCCGGAGCCGTTGCGTCCCACCAGGCCGAAAGTCTCCCCTTTGGATATCTCGAGGTCTATCCCTTCAAGGACGGTCCTCTTGCGACTGACCCTCCGCCTGCGTCCGTTCGGCGACCCAGGACCCGCCACCAGGCATTCCGTGTTGAACCTCTTGGTGACGTTCCTCACCTCCACTGCATTTCCTTCCTTCATCACAACCTCTCCGAGAATCCTCTTTCCAGGCGCTTGAACACGGTTATGCCGATGATGAACGAGGCTGCAGCCAGGATGGAGCAGACCAGGATGTCCCCGGCATGGGGCAGGACGCCGTCGTAAAGTATGGAGTGGAAGCATTCGATGAAATAAGTCAGGGGATTGATCCGCAGCACCCACTCCAGCATTGCCCCCCGGGAGGAGTCCATCATATACAGTATCGGCGTCACCCAGATCCAGAGCATGGTGACGATGCCGACCCCGTATGCCACGTCCCGTACGTAGACGGTGGCGGCCGAAAGGGCGAGAGCCCATCCGGTGGAGAAGACCGTGAGCAGGGCCACCACGAAGGGCAGGGCGATAAGGGCGAGAATGTCGAAACCGTGTCCTGACAGAAGGACGAGAGTTATCACTATGATGTATGATATTGTGAAGTTGATCAGACTCGAGGCTATCGTGGAGTAAACCAGAACATCCCGCGGGAAGTACATCTTCTTCACCATCTCGGCATTGCCGATTATGCTGTGGCAGCCGGAGTTCAGAGCAGAGGAGAAGAGGTGCCAGGGGAACATACCGGAACACAGGTAGATCCAGTAGTCGTCTATGGTCCTCCCGAACACCGAAGAGAAGACCAGCATGAATATAAGGACCATGGATATGGGGTTTACCAGGTGCCAAAGGTATCCTATAAGGGTGTTCCTGTACCTGCCTTTGAGCTCCCTTGCCACAAGCTCCCGGAACATGAATCTGTAATTGAACAGCTCTCTAAGCCAGCGTTCTGTCCTCTCGATCAATGCCGCCCCTCGGAGTTCAGTGCGAACTGAACGTCACTGTGAGTGCTAACGCGGATATATGGGGTCCAATTTTATGACGGGTCGTCATAGAATGCTGCGTCCGTCAGCGCGGTGTCGAATACGTCCGGCCGTACGGGAGAGGATCGGGGCGTCCGACCCGCCTTCCGCTCATCCGGCCGTCCCCTCATCGAACTGGCTGTTGTAGAGCTCGCTGTAGAATCCGCCCAGGGCCAGAAGCTCCGTGTGGCTGCCCTTCTCCACGATGTTGCCGTCCCTCATGACCAGTATGATGTCCGCGTTCCTGATGGTGGAGAGGCGGTGGGCGATAACGAAGGATGTACGTTTCTCCGTAAGACGGTCCATCGCCTCCTGGATGATCCTCTCGGTCCTGGTGTCCACAG
>JAVERT010000002.1:0-232339 GCA_034006985.1 Gudongella sp. | reverse complement strand
TTATATCTTTTATTAGCATCCAATATTTTCTTTCTTATTCTAAAATTCAATGGTGTAACTTCAATCAATTCATCATCCTCTATAAACTCAAGTGCCTCTTCTAAGCTCATGTTTTTTGCCGGTGATAATTTTAAAGAATCATCAGCTCCAGATGATCTTACATTGGATTGTTGTTTTTTTCTTGTTACATTTACTTCAACATCTAAACCTTTAGGATTTGAGCCTACTATCATTCCACTATACACTGGAACTCCAGCTCCTATGAATAATATACCTCTTTCTTGAGCAGAATACAATCCATAGCCCGTTGCTTCTCCCGTTTCAAAAGCTATAATCGATCCAACTTTTCTCTTTGGAATATCTCCTTTATAAGGTGCATAACCATCAAATATTGTGTTTATTATTCCATTGCCTTTTGTATCAGTTAAAAATTCTTGTCTATATCCTATTAATCCTCTAGCTGGTATTGTGAATATCAATCTAGCATACCCACCAGATGGCTCTGACATACTTGTGAGTTCTCCTCTTCTTTGACCAAGCTTATCTATTACAGCCCCTACAAATTCGTTATTAACATCAACAGTTACTTTTTCAATTGGTTCTTGCTTTTTACCATCAATAGTTTTAAATAAAACTTCTGGTTTAGATACTTGAAACTCATAACCTTCTCTTCTCATATTTTCTATTAAAACTGAAAGGTGAAGCTCACCTCTACCTGAAACCTTAAATGCATCAGTTAAATCAGTATCTTCTACTCTTAAACTAACATCTGTTTGAATTTCTCTATATAGTCTGGTTCTTATTTGTCTTGAAGTAACAAAGTCACCTTCTGTACCTGCAAAAGGACTATTGTTGACAGAGAAGGTCATTGACAACGTAGGTTCTGAAATCTTTATAAAGTCAATTGCTTCTGGTGTATTTACATCACAAATAGTATCTCCTATTTCGATTCCAGTCAACCCTGCCATAGCGATAATACTACCCATTTTTGCGCTCTCTACTTCAACTCTGTTTAGGCCTTCAAATTCATAAAGTTTATTTATCTTAGCTTTTATTTTTTTATCTGGATGAGCCTTGTTTATAATAACAACTTCCTGATTACGGAAAATTTCTCCTCTTTCCACTTTACCAATTCCGATTCTACCAACATAATCATTATAATCTATAGTTGAAACTAAAACTTGTGTTGGTTCATCTATGCTACCTTCTGGTGCTGGAATATATTCAATAATGGTGTCAAATAATATCTCCATTGAATCAGTCATTTTACCAAAATCCAAACTAGATACTCCTTGTTTCGCAGAAGTAAATACAAATGGGCAATCTAATTGGTTTTCTCTTGCTCCAAGTTCAATAAACAAGTCTATAATTTCATCTATAACTTCTTCTGGTCTTGCTTCTGGTCTATCTATTTTATTTATTGCAACAACTACTGGTAACTCTAATTCAAGTGCTTTCTTCAATACAAATTTTGTCTGTGGCATAGGACCTTCAAATGCGTCAACTAAAACTACAACTCCGTTAACCATTTTCAAGACTCTTTCAACTTCTCCACCAAAATCAGCATGTCCTGGAGTATCTACAATATTTATTTTTATATCCTTATATGTCACCGCAGTGTTTTTTGCTAATATTGTTATACCACGCTCTTTTTCAATATCATTTGAATCCATAACCCTCTCTATTATTACCTGATTATCCCTATATATTCCAGACTGTTTTAATAGAGTATCAACTAGTGTAGTCTTACCATGGTCTACATGGGCTATTATTGCGATGTTTCTAATATCATTTCTTTTCATATTATTATTCGATTTCCCTTCTATAATCCGTTTTCTTTTCTAACCTTGTTATTCTATCACACTTTGGGTTATAATGCTAAAATAATATTTTTATAGCGCTTATCCTTACATTAATAAAGGCGACTTTTAGTCGCCATTTATTATTTAAAGATAATATTGTATATAATTGTAGCAGCATCCTCACGATTTAATTCATATTTTGGATTTATATTATTTGTATAGTTTCCTAATAAAATTTTTAAACCATATGCTATATTTACATACCCTTTATTCTCAGTAGCTATTTCTTTAGAATCTAAAAAGACATCTTTGTATATGTTTTCTATTTCAGCTACCTCTCTATAGCCAATAGATCTAATTGCATATTTTGCTGCAGCCTCTTTTGTAACAATGCTCTTTCTAGATTCTTCCTCTTTATCTAGTACTCCAGAAGCAATAAGTTCTTCATATATGATATCCATGTTATTCTCATTTTCAGTCCGATAAGAATTATTAGCTTTCCATAATAAATAAAGATAATCCTCTTGAATTATTTTGATTTTTGGCCTAAACATCTCTCCACTAAAGCCAATCCCATTCTCCGCCAATAATGATATTTGGTCTTTTGCATAGGAATCATAAATATCAGTATAATTTATCTCTGCTTTCTTTATATATGGTTCTCCGCTATAATCTATAATTTCCCCTGTTTTAGCATCAATTATAGAAGGTTTATCTTGATTTATTTCATAAACAAGCCTTATCTTCTCGTCTACAAGCATACCAGCCTCATATATGGTTTCTTTTTTATATTCTAAACTATATCCAATATTGTTAAACAATATCTCGTAGGCCTTATCTATTGATATTAAACCTTCACTACTTGAAAACTCTCCTCTATACCATTCTGAATTATATGACATTATTCTATCATTAATTGCATCTATTACAACAACAATGGCATCCCCTTCAATATATATATCACCAATTTTCCTGTCGAATTGAAAGTAAAAAGTCTCAGTATTATCATCTATAATATTTTCATCTCTTAATTCTATAAAATCAACCTTATCATTATCCACCTTCTTAAGGTAAGCATTGGCTTTATTTAGAGCCTGCTCTCGTGAAAGTTTGGGGGATTTAGTATAGTCTATAGGGTAACTTCTGTAAAATCCTAGTAATTCCTTAGTTATAGCATCTATTTGTACTTCTATATATTCCGTCTTATCCTTTCCCATATTATATTCGTAATAGAGTGAATATATATATCCCTCTGGGTTTTTCCAGCTTTCATTCAATCTATTACTTTTTAGTTTTACATCTTTCTCTAAACTTAGTAGCTCTCTAGATTTTTGATCAGCCATTTCTAATGAAATTAAATTTTTAAACTTATCTATTTCTTCTCTCTCTTGCGGAGTAATCTCTGCTGAATCACTCGATTCTTTAGTAGCTTCATTAGCTCCCATTCCATATATCTCATTATATCCATTTTGGAATGGTTCACCAGTCTTTGCATCTATAGAATGAATTTGTCCTTGAATTGTATATACCAAATAATACTTATCCTTATTATCTCCAGTGTCTATAGGTCGTAAATATCTTCTAGGACTTTTATATAAAATATCCAATCCTATTTTCTCCTTAAATGCCTGTTCAGCTTCCTCTAGAGTTAATATATTTGTTTTATCTGGAAAAACAAGTTCCTCATCCCAATTACTATAATAAGAACTTATACTACTATTAAATTTCGAAATGTTTATATTTATACTATTATCTTTGAATTCTATTCCATCTACAATTCTTATATATTCTAAATTATAATAATCATTTTGAATATTGGTATAACCCTCATCCTGTAATCTTATTTGTCCAAAAGCATTTTGTCTGACTTTTTTTATAAATTCCCTCGCGAGCTTATCAACTTCTTCTCTGCTATATTTAGGAAGTCTTGAATCTGGTTTTTCCGTTTCGTTAAGGTATAAGTTATATGATATTATTTCACCATTTGCATCAGTAGCTACTTCTATTAATGGAAGCTTTTCTTTTGAATCGCTCCAGCTAAGATAGTATTCCGTACTATCCTCTAAAGAATTAACCCTTGCATTAAACTTATCATAAACATCTTCAATATCAAGCTTCTGCTTTACAGAAACAATAGCCTGTTCCAATTGTCCGTCAGGAACTTCTTCTCCAAATACAATTAATGGTATCATCAGCCCCAAAATGAGTGACAACACCATCAAAACAGAAATTTTATTAAGCACTTTTATAACCTCCTAAACAATATTCTTTACAGCCACTACCTTGTTATTCTTAAAATAAAACTCATCTGAAAGACCCTTTACAATAACCAATCCCCTGCCAAAAGATTTCAAATCATTAGAATCGTAATCCTTGAAATTGTACTCAATACCTCTCCCCTCATCTTCTACTTCTATTATTAATTTTTTGTCATCCATTTTTAATGTCAAACTTATGCATTTTGAAGCCACACATTCATTCCCATGAAGAGCTCCATTAAGAATAAGTTCACTTAAGATAACCCTTACGTCAAACAGTATATCTGTGTTTGATATTAGGTCCTTCAGTGTACTAACATTTTTCTCTACAAATGACTTAATGATTTCTAAGTCACTACAAACTGTCCCTTTATATATAAAATCCATTTTTCTCACATCCAATTCAACTAGTCAGGTTATTTTTACCCATTAATATACTGAATAATCCTATTATTTATAACAAACTTTTTATTTATAACAAACTTTGAGTTTTTTATACTTTCTTTGGTTTAATAAGATATATTTTGGATATATATGTTATAATGAGTTAGTATATAATAATTTGTGAAAGGAGAATGTATAATGGATAAGTGGGTATGTCAACCATGTGGTTATGTGTATGATCCAGCTGAAGGAGATCCAGATGGGGGAATAGCTCCTGGAACATCTTTTGAAGCTCTTCCTGAAGACTGGGTTTGTCCAGTTTGTGGTGCAACTAAAGATATGTTTGAAAAAGAATAATAAAGAGTACTTAAAAAGACCAGTTTAACTGGTCTTTTAATTTTATTTCTTATAATTTATTCTACAGCCTCTAAAACATCTAAATTATACACTTCTAGCAATTCCCACAACTTATCTCTATTTGTCTTGTCTAATGATGAAAATGCTATTAACTTATCTTCAGGTTTTATTTGTAATTCTTTTTTAACTATATTTAAATACTTTTGTCTTTGACCTTTTGATATTTTATCTGCCTTTGTAACTGCTATTATAGCATCATAACCATAAGTTTTAATCCATTTGTACATATCTACATCTTGAGGTGATGGGGTGTGTCTTATATCCACAATTAAAACTATAGCCTTTAAGTTTCCCCTCTTTTTTAGATATTTTTCAATAATTTCTCCCCATTTTTTCCTCTCAACTTTAGAAACTTGAGCATACCCATATCCAGGTAAATCCACAAATCTAAACTTTTCATTTATAAGGTAAAAATTTATTGTTCTTGTCTTACCAGGTTTACCACTGGTTCTAGCTAAGTTAGTTCTATTTAACAACGTATTAATTAAAGATGATTTACCTACATTTGATCTTCCTGCAAAAGCAATTTCAAATAAATCATCATCTGGATATCCTTTTGGCGCTACCGCCATAGCTTGTAAATCTGAACTAATTATCTTCATTTATCTCATCCTTTGATACTAAAGCCTCTAATAAGACTTCATCTAGGTTCCAAACAAGTTTAAACTCCATTTTCTTCTTAACTCTATCTGGTATTTCCTCTAAATCCTTTTGGTTATCTCCTGGTAAAAGAACTTTCTTAATTCCCATTCTATGTGCTGCAAGAATCTTTTCTTTTACTCCACCAACTGGAAGCACTCTACCTCTAAGTGTTATCTCGCCAGTCATAGCCAAATCTCTTCTTATAGGAGTTCCTGTTAAAGCTGATATTACAGCTGTTGCAATTGTAATCCCAGCTGAAGGACCATCCTTTGGAATAGCTCCTTCTGGTACATGTATATGAATATCAATATCTTTATAAAAATCAGGTGATATTTTTAAATCATCCGCATTTGCTCTTATATAACTAATCCCTGCCATTGCAGATTCCTTCATCACATCTCCAAGTTGCCCTGTTAATTGGGTTTTTCCTGTACCTTTCATTGAGGTCACTTCTATAGAAAGAGTTTCTCCTCCTACAGCAGTCCAAGCAAGCCCAGTAGCTACACCAACTTGATTATTTTCCTCCATCATATCATAACGAAATTTTTTAACACCAAGATAATTTGTTATACTTCCAGCATTTATTTTAACTGTCTTTTTATCAAACTCTATAATTTTCTTAGCAGCTTTTCTACATACATTTGCAAGGTTTCTTTCTAAATTTCTAACCCCAGCTTCTCTTGTATAATAGCTTATAATTGACTTTATTGCTGATTCAGATATCTGTACTTGTATAGGTGTAAGTCCATGTTCTTTTAACTGCTTTGGCAACAAATATCTTTTAGCAATCTCTAGCTTTTCTTCCTCTGTATAACCGCTTATCCTAATAATTTCCATCCTATCCAAAAGTGCCGGTGGTATAGTTGCAGTAGTATTTGCAGTTGTTATGAATAACACCTTTGATAAATCAAAAGGAGCATCTAAAAAATGATCTGTAAATGTCGAATTTTGCTCAGGATCCAATACTTCCAAAAGCGCGCTCGCAGGGTCTCCTCTAAAGTCACTTGCAAGCTTATCTATTTCATCAAATAAGAATACTGGGTTTTTAGAGCCTGCCTTTTTAATTGAACTTATTATTCTTCCAGGCATTGCGCCAACATAGGTTCTTCTATGCCCTCTAATCTCCGCTTCATCTCTTACTCCGCCTAAAGACATTCTTACAAATTTTCTATTTAGAGATGTTGCTATTGATTTAGCAATAGAAGTTTTACCAACTCCTGGAGGTCCCACTAGGCAAAGAATAGGTCCTTTTATAGAATTAGTTAACTTTCTTATAGCTATAAATTCTAGTATTCTCTCTTTTACATCTTCAAGTCCATAATGATCATCATCAAGAACCTTTCTTGCATTTTTTATATCTATTTTTTCTTTTGTTTCTTTATCCCAGGGAAGATCTACAATCCAGTCTAAATAAGTTCTAATAACACTAACCTCTGCTGAATGAGCTGATGTCTTTTCTAACCGATCTACCTCTTTTAAAGCTTTTTCTTTAACTTCCTTTGGCATCTTCATTTTGTTAATTTTTTTCTGATATTCTTCAATTTCACCTAAAAGGCTGTCATCTTCTCCTAATTCTTTCTGAATTGCTTTAAGCTGCTCTTTTAGATAATATTCCTTTTGAACTTTGTTTATTTGCTTTCTTACCTTTTGATTAATTCTATCTTCAATTCGAAGGAGTTCTATCTCTTTCTGAAGTATCTCATGAAGTAATTCTAATCTTTCATAAAAATCAAATGTTTCAAGAATTCTCTGATCATCTTCTTGCTTTAAAAATATATATGAAGCTATTACATCAGCTAATCTTCCTGGATCTTCAATATCTGATATTGTATATAATACTTCTGATGATACTTTTATATTTAAATTAATATACTCCTCTAAATCAAGAGTAACTAGTCTCATAGCCGCTTCAATATCTTGACTAATTTCAAGCTCTAAACTATCATAACTATACTCTTTAGTTAACGCTTCAAAATAAGGTTCTTCACTTGTAATTTCAACAACTTCTCCTCGATTGATACCTTCTACTAAAACTCTTATACTTCCTCCTGGGAGTTTTAGCATTTGCTTCACTTTAGCTATTGTTCCAACTTTATAAAAATCATTGACTGTAGGTTCTTCTATCTTTGAATTTATTTGAGTGCAAAGCAATATCATAGAGTCATCCATCATTGATTTTTCTAAAGCTTGCACAGATTTATCTCTTCCTACATCGAAGTGAATTACCATATGTGGAAATATTGATATCCCACGTAGTGGTATTAGTGGTAATTTCTTTTCTGTAATTTCATAAGGATTATTCAAAATATCCCTCCTCTAATGCAAAATAAAAGCTCACAGCTGTGAGCCCTTATGATGCAGATTCATTACTGCGTTTTTTCTTTGTCGTAGTGCTTTTTTTGCTGACTAAAACCAAAGTAGGTTCTTTGCCATCAGTGATTGTATCCTTAGTTATTATACACTTCTCAACATCATCTCTATTTGGCATTTCATACATTATATCAAGCATTTTCTCTTCTATAATACTTCTTAAACCTCTTGCGCCAGTTTTTCTTTCTATTGCTCTTTTAGCTACTTCTACAAGAGCATCTTCTTCAAATTCTAACTTAATATCATCCATATCAAACAGTTGTTGATACTGTTTTACTAATGCATTTTTAGGTTCAGTTAGTATTCTTATTAAGGCATCTTCATCTAATTCTTCAAGCGCTGCAAGAACTGGTAATCTACCTACGAACTCCGGTATAAGACCATATCTAATAAGGTCTTCAGGTTGAATTTGCTTTAGTAATTCACTCATAGTTCTCTTTTGAGATTTTACATCGGCTCCAAAACCCATAGTTTTCTTACCTACTCTAGCTTGGATTATTTTATCTAATCCATCAAAAGCTCCTCCTACAATAAATAGTATATTTGTAGTATCGATTTGAATAAACTCTTGATGTGGATGCTTTCTACCACCTTGTGGCGGTACATTTGCAACAGTACCTTCTAAAATCTTAAGAAGAGCTTGTTGCACTCCTTCTCCACTTACATCTCTTGTTATCGAAGGGTTCTCTGATTTTCTTGCTACTTTATCGATTTCATCTATATAAATTATTCCTTTTTCAGCTCTTTCAATATCATAATCTGCTGCTTGAATAAGCTTTAAAATTATATTCTCAACATCTTCACCTACATATCCCGCTTCAGTTAATGAAGTTGCATCCGCAATTGCAAAAGGAACATTTAAAATTTTTGCTAATGTTTGCGCCAATAATGTTTTACCTGAGCCAGTTGGCCCTATCATTAATATATTACTCTTTTGTAATTCAACATCATCATTTGTCGATTTTTTGCTGTTTATTCTCTTATAATGATTATATACGGCAACTGAAAGGTTTTTCTTTGCCTTTTCCTGTTGAATCACATAATCATCAAGATTTAACTTTATGGAAGATGGCTTAGGTATACTAGTCATCTCATAATCTTCTATATACTCTTCAAATTCTTCTTCTATAATTTCTTGACACAACTCAATACACTCATTGCAAATAAAGACATTAGGTCCTGCAATCAGTCTCTTAACTTGATCTTGTGGTTTGCCACAAAATGAACATTTTAATTGTTTTTCTTCGTTTTTCGCCATGGAATCACCTCTATTTCTTTCTCTCCATAACTTGGTCAATTATACCATACTCTACTGCTTGCTCAGCATTCATGTAGTAATCTCTATCAGTGTCTTTAGCAATTCTTTCAATCGGTTGACCAGTTCTTTCTGAGAGTATTCTGTTTATTCTTTCTCTTATCTCAATAATTTTTTCAGCTTGTATTCTAATATCTTCGGCCTGGCCTTGAGTGCCACCAAGTGGTTGATGTATCATTATATCCGCATTAGGTAATGCAAATCTCTTACCTTTTGTTCCAGCTGCCAATAAAAAAGCACCCATACTTGCTGCTCTACCTACACATATTGTTGCCACATCTGGCTTAATATACTGAATTGTATCAAATATAGCAAATCCAGCACTCACTGAGCCTCCTGGACTATTTATATATAGCTGGATGTCCTTTTCCGGATCATCAGCTTCTAAAAATAATAACTGTGCCACTATAAGATCAGCCACTGTATCATTTACTTCTGAGCCCATTAAAATTATTCTATCTTTTAAAAGTCTCGAGTATATGTCATATGACCTTTCTCCCCTGTTTGTTTGTTCAACAACTATTGGAACTAATGCCATAATAACCCTCCCTTTATTTATACAAATTTTACATTCTCCATAAGCATATCTAACACTTTAGTATTAGTTATCCCAACCTTAAGGAAACCTAGATCTCCTTTTTTCATATCTTTAATAAATTTTTCTTTATTATTTTTTTTATCATTATTGTATTGTTCTGCTAGCTTATCTAATTCTTTATCTATATCTTCTTCAGTAGCTTCAATTTTTTCCGCAGCTGCTATTGCTTCTAAAACCAAATCTGCTTTAACTCTTTTTTCAGCCATTGGCCTAAAGTTAAGCTCAAGGTCAGACTTTGTTGTCCCAGTTAACTCAAGATATTTATCCATTTCAAAGCCTTGTGCTTTTATTCTATATTCAAAATCTTTGATTTCGGTATCAACTTGAGATTTTATCATAGCTTCTGGTACTTCTAATTCTGACATTTCAACTACTTTGTCAACTACCTTATTTTCAGTCTCTACTTTTTCTTGATTCTTTAAAGATTCTTCTAACTCTTTTTTAATACTCTCTTTGTATTCATCTAGTGTATCAAATTCACTAATATCTTTTGCAAATTCATCATCCAACTCAGGCAATTCTTTAGTTTTTATTTCTTTTATAGCAACTTCAAATACTACTGGTTTCCCTTTAAGCGATTCCTCATGATATTCTTCTGGGAATGTTATATCTAATTTTACTTCTTCGTCTTTTTTCTTTCCAATTAAGCCTTCCTCAAAACCAGGTATAAACTGACCTCCACCAATCTCTAGAGTATAGCCTTCTGCTTTCCCACCTTCAAAAGCTTCACCATCTAAAAATCCTTCAAAATCCATAGTTATGGTATCACCTATTTTTACTTCTCTATCTGAAGCATCAACCATTCTTGAATTCATATCTCTATCTTTTTCAAGCTGAGCTGTGATCATTTCATCCGTTACAGAATAGTCAACTTTTTCAAGTTCAATCGTGCTATAGTCTCCTAATTTAACTTCCGGTTTAACCTCAACACTAAATTTAACTTTTACAGGTTCGCCCTTTTCAATAGTCTCTACATCTACTTCTGGGTTGTCAACTGGTTCAAGTTTTAATTCCTCTATCGCACTATCATATGCATTAGGAAGTATAATGTTTACTGCGTCTTCAAAAAATACTTCTTCACCATAATTCATTTCAATAATCTTTCTTGGAACTTTTCCTTTTCTAAATCCTGGGATATTAAATCTACCTCTTGTTTTTAAATAAACTTCTTGAACTGCTTTTTCAAAATCCTGTGTAGAAATCTCCATATTAAAATAAACCGTATTTTTTTCTTTTTTCTCAAAAACTGCCTTCATCAATGAACCTCCTAAATAATTTTTTCTAATGACACATTTAAATCTCCATCAAATAATTATATCATAAATGTCAATAGAATCCTATATTATATAAAAAACCAATGGTTTTGACCACTGGTTTGAGTTGGTGCGGGAAAGAGGACTTGAACCCCCACGTCAATGACACTAGATCCTAAGTCTAGCGCGTCTGCCAATTCCGCCATTCCCGCATATAAGAGTGATGTAAAATCACTCACTTAATTATTATAGCATCACTAGAAAATTTGTCAAATCTTTTTTTAACTTTCTTTCCTATTTTTTATAAAATTTTACTAATCATACTAAAATGCAATTATAATTCCACCATCATTAACATATACTGCTGACAAACCTGTTGTTTCAACAACTATAATATCTTTAAAATTATATCTTTTTAGGTCTTCTCTTAATTCTAGCGCTTTATCTAAAGCATTAGCATGAGATATAGCCAATATTTTTTCTTCAAACTTAGATCCTCTTTCTCCAATTATCTCTCCAAGCCTCTTAAACGCTTTTTTACTTCCTCTGATTTTTTCTACAGGTTCAATAGCTCCATCATCATTTGCTCTCATTATAGGCTTAATATTTAATAAATTTGCGATTAAACCCTTTGTTTTTGAAATTCTCCCATTTTTTATAAGATTACTTAAATCTTCTGAAATGAAAAATGTTTTTAACTCATCAATATACCCTTCAACTCTTTTCACTATTTCTTCTGAAGAAAGTCCCATTTCTATGCTTTCTTGTGTTTTCATAGCTGTCAATGTCTCTGTTACGCTTGCACCTTTTGAATCAAATACATGAACAAACTTATCCTTAAACTCTTCTAATATCATCTCTTTTGCTAAGATTGCGCTATTGTAGGTTGCTGATAATTCTTTTGCTATTGTAACTACAAAAATATTATCTGCATCTGCATACTGCTCCTTAAAGTCTCCTGGAGATGGGCAGGATGATCTAATTGGATTTGGGCTAGCTTTCATAGTTCGGTATAAATCACTCATATCAATACTTTCATTATCCACAAAAGATTTTTCATCTATGTCGATTTTAAAAGGAACTAAGGTAACATCCATATACTTTTCAAGATCCGAATTCAAATCACAACTGCTATCTGCTACTATTTTATAATTCATAAACACACCTCCATTTTATTTTAAACTTATTTTATTCCTATTTTGGACTCTATAAAATTTGCTAATTCAATTGCTTTTTGATTAATCCATTCTTGATCTTTTCCCTCAATCATAACTCGAACTAATGGTTCTGTTCCAGATGGTCTAATAAGAACTCTTCCTTTGCCGTGGAACATCTCTTCAAGCTTTAACACCTCTGCTTTTATTTCAGGTACTTCCATAAATCTAGTCTTATATCTGTTATCAACTCTTGCATTAACTAGTACTTGTGGGTAATCTGACATAATACTATTTAAGTCTGATGCCTTGCTTTTAGTTTCCTTCATTATCTCTAATATTTGAAGTGCTGTTGCCATCCCATCTCCTGTTGTATTATGCTCAAGAAATATTATATGACCAGACTGCTCTCCACCTAGAGTATAACCTTCTTCTATCATCTTTTCAAGAATATATCTATCTCCAACGGCTGTTTTTTCGATTCCAAGTCCATTTTCTTTTAAAAAAATATCTAGACCAATATTTGTCATTACAGTTCCAACAACTTTATCTTTGTAGAGTTTTCCTTTACCTTTTAAATGTCTTCCACATATAGCCAAAATATGGTCCCCATTTATTATCTTACCTGTCTCATCAACTGCAATAATTCTATCAGCATCTCCATCAAAAGCAACACCTAAATCTGCACCTATTTCAATTACTAGTTGTTGTACTAGCTCTGGTTTTGTTGAGCCACAAGCTTTGTTAATATTCATTCCATCTGGCGTTATATTTATAGTTTCTACATCAGCTCCTAGTTCTTGTAACAGGATTGGACCTATTTCAAAAAGAGCACCATTTCCGCAATCCATTGCTATTTTCATGCCAGATAAATCTGTATTTATAGTCCCTTTTAAGAATTCTATATAATCTCTTTTACCATTCTCATTTATATATACCCGTCCAATATGTTCTTTAATAGGTCTTTCCGATATTTCTTCATCATTTAGTATTATACTTTCTATTTTTTCTTCAATAGCATCTGCAAGTTTTAAACCTTTGCTATTAAATATTTTTATTCCATTATACTCTCCTGGATTATGAGATGCCGATATTACAACTCCTGCAACTGCACTATATTTTCTGGTTAAATAGGCTACAGCTGGTGTCGGAATTATTCCTAGTTGCATTACACTTAATCCTATAGATGTTAACCCTGCAGTTAAAGCCGCTTCTAGCATATCCCCTGAAGCTCTGGTGTCCTTTCCTACTACAACTACTCCTTTATCTTTGTTAGTTAAAACTTCCCCAACTGCCCTTCCAATTTTAAAAGCTAGTTCTGGTGTCAATTCTAGGTTTGCAACACCTCTTACTCCATCGGTTCCAAATAATTTGCCCACTTAGCTTCCTCCCTCTTTTTTAATATTGTAGCGGATATTTATTTTTAACAATCTCCTTAAGTTTTTTCTTTGTATTTAAACTTGAATCATCTATCACACAGTTTAATAAAAAATCAAGAATCTCTCCAATAATTCTACCCTCTTTAAAGCCTAAATTAATTAAATCCTCTCCATCAATTGCCAAGTGTTTTCTTGAAAATGGTTCTTTAGATTCTAGTATTGACCTTACTTCTCTTCTTTTAGCCTCTAGACTTGAAATATCTTTAGCACCACTTTTACTTAATCTATCTGCTATCTGTAAATATATAAGATTTTCTATTTGTTCCTCTCCAATTCTTTGTAGCTGCCTCTTTAACCCTTTTCTCTTTAAATCTGGGTGATGAACCATGTGTTCTTTAATTAGATTTAATGTTGACTCCATTAAGTCAGTAGAACAGTTTAATCTCAGTAATATTTCTCTTCCAATTTTAGCACTTGCTTTATCATGACCATAAAAGTGCCCTATTCCTTTAGTGTCCATTGTAAATGTATAAGGTTTACCAATATCATGCAATAAAGCGGCAAGTCTTACATTAAGAATCTTAGGTGTATTGTCCATAACTTTAAGGGTGTGTTGAAACACTGATCTATCGTGATAAGGATTTCTCTGGTCAAACCCAATTGCAGGCATAAGTTCTGGTATAACTTGTTTTAAAATTCCCATTTCTCTCATCAACAAAAAACCTCTTGAAGGCTTCTCTGATAATAAGATTTTAAATAACTCATCTCTAATCCTTTCAGTACTGATAATAGCTAAGTTAGATGAAAGTTTGCTACAAGCATTAGATGTCTCTAAATCTATTAAAAAATCTAATTGGCAAGCAAACCTAACTGCTCTTAAAATTCTAAGATAATCTTCACTGAGTCTCTCGATTGGATTTCCCACTGTCCTAATTAACTTCTTTTTTAAATCCTTAAACCCATCAAATGGATCAATTAAACCCTCATCCTCATTGTATGCCATCGAATTAATCGTAAAATCTCTTCGTTTTAAATCTAGCATTAAATCTTCTGTAAATACTACACTACTTGGCCTTCTACCATCTTCATATATATTATCCTGCCTAAAGGATGTTACTTCTACTCCACCTTCATCTTGTATAATAACAATGGTTCCAAATTCTTTGCCTATCTCTAATGTTTTAAACTCACTAAATAGTTCAATTATTTGTTTTGGTGTAGCTGATGTAGTTATATCATAATCATTTGGTTGTTTATTCAAGAGCGTATCCCTTACACTACCTCCAACTAAATAGGCTCTAAACCCATTTTTTATTAATTTTTCAATAATAATATTAACATAATTCGGCATAAGTATCTTCATATTATCCTCCGTTTAATACTTATAATTATAGCATAAAATGGAAAGACTAGAACAATAAAAGCCACTAAATATTTCATTAGTGACTTTCTTTGTTTCTATATTAATACTTTTTAAATAATATACTTGCATTATGTCCGCCAAATCCCAAGGAATTTGACATTGCATAATCAACTTCTCTATTAACAGCTTTATTAGGAGTATAATTAAGTCTGCACTCTTCATCAGGAGTATTATAATTTATTGTAGGTGGTATTATATTATTCTTTATAGATAATACGGTTGCTATTGCCTCTACTCCACCTGCTGCTCCAAGCAAATGTCCTGTCATTGACTTTGTTGAACTTATATTTATATCTTTTGCATATTCACCAAATACAGTTTCAATTGCAAGAGATTCAAGCTTATCATTGAAATAAGTACTTGTACCATGTGCATTGATATAATCTACTTCTTCTTTTTGTATCCCTGCTTCAGATATAGCTAGTTGCATTGATTTACTAGCTCCTTTAGCCTCAGGATCTGGTTGAGTAATATGGAATGCATCCGAGGTTGAGCCATATCCTACTAACTCTGCATATATCTTTGCACCCCTTTTTAGAGCGTGTTCCAATTCCTCTAGTATTATTATACCTGAGCCCTCTCCCATAATAAATCCGTCTCGTTCTTTATCAAATGGTCTACTTGAAGTTTGGGGAGACTCATTTCTAGTTGATAGTGCTTTCATGGCAGTAAATCCAGCAACTGAAAGCTTGGTTATTGAACTTTCAGTTCCTCCTGTAACTATCATATCTTGATATCCAAATTTTATACTTCTGAAGGCTTCACCTATTGCGTGCGTTGCTGATGCACAAGCTGTAGTTATTGTCATAGATGAACCCTTCAAACCTAAATTCATAGATACCTGGCCAGCTGCCATATTTGTTATCATCATAGGAATAAACAATGGACTTATTCTTCCTGGTCCTTTCAATTCCATTTTTTCTTTTTCTGCTTCTAATGTAGCTATACCACCTATCCCTGATCCAATAATTGTTCCTATTCTCTCTAAATCTAACTCTCCTAGATTTACATTTCCATCCTCAATAGCCTGTTTAGAAGCTGCTACTGCATATTGTGAAAATAAGTCCATTCTCTTAGCTTCTTTTTTCTCCATATACAATGCAGGATCAAAATTCTTTACCTCAGCTGCAATCTTTACATCATGATCTATAGGGTCAAACTTAGTTATATAACCTATTCCACACTTCCCATTTATTAATCCATCCCATAGCTCATCCTTAGTATTTCCTAAAGGTGATATGGCTCCAAGACCTGTTACAACAACTCTTTTCATCTAGACACCTCTCTTTTACTTATGCTATTTTTGATTCTACGTACTTAACTATCTCTCCAATATTCTTAAATCCTTCAGCAACATCATCAGGAACTTCGATTTCGAACTCATCTTCTAGAGCCATCATAATTTCAACTGCATCAAGTGAATCTGCCTCTAAATCCTTCATTAGAGAAGTCTCCGCTTTAATTACCTCTACATCTACATCCAATTGTTCTGCAATAATTTCTTTTACTTTATCAAATACCATTACCATTTTTGTTTCCTCCTTTAATTTTATGTTTATTTTTTATATATTCATTCCACCATCTATTTCTATTACCTGACCAGTTATATAGTCAGATTTTTCACTTGCTAAAAAAACTACTAAATCACTAATTTCTTTTGGACTCGCAAAATATCCAAGTGGTATTTCCTTTATCATGTTTTCTCTTACTTCATCAGAAAGAGCATTTGTCATATCTGTTGATACAAATCCTGGTGCTATGGCATTTACTCTAATACCTCGCCCGGCTAACTCTTTAGCAATTGACTTAGTAAATCCAATTAATCCAGCTTTTGATGCTGAATAGTTTGCCTGACCTGCATTCCCCATAATTCCTACTACTGAAGATAAGTTTATTATTTTACCATATCTTTTTTTCATCATAGATCGAGCTACAGCTTTAGTAGTTAGAAAAGCAGATTTTAAATTTACTGTTATAACATCATCCCAATCCTCTTCACTCATTCTGATAAGTAAATTATCCTTAGTTATTCCAGCATTATTTACTAAAATATCCACAGTTCCAAGTTCATCTGCTATAAGCTTTATCATATTATCAACTTCTTCTTTAGAGCTTACATCCGCTTTTATAGCAATTGCCTTTGAACCTAATACTTCTATTTCAGAACGAACTAATTCTGCCATTTCTTTATTGCTATTATAGCTCAAAGCAATATCGTATCCTTCTTTTGCTAGTGCGAGTGCAATTTCTTTGCCAATCCCTCTGCTAGCACCTGTTATCAATGCAATCTTTTTATCCATCTCTATGCCCCCTTATTTATAGATTCTAGAACATTGTGGAAACTGTCTACGTCTGACATAGAAATAGCTTTTACATCTCTTTTTAAAGATTTCCCTATCCGCTTTACAAATCCTGTAAGTGACTTTCCTGGTCCTATTTCAATAAATGTATCTACTCCATCATCTATCATATATTCTATTGACTGTTGCCACATTACTGAATTAGAAACTTGGTCTACTAGCTTTTGAATTAGGTCTGATTTATCTAAAATAACTTGTCCATCAACATTTGTTACTACTCTCTTTTCGAAACTAGCTATTTGTATCTTCTCTAGTTCACTCTTTAGTCTCTCGCCAGCTGGTTTTAAAAGTGATGAGTGAAAGGGTGCACTAACCGGAAGTTCTACGCACTTTTTAGCTCCTAATTCTAATGCTATTTTACTAGCTCTGCTTAAGCCCTTTAACTCACCCGATATAACAATTTGATCTGGGCTATTGTAATTAGCAACCTCAACAATTCCATAATCTTTAGTTTTCAATAGTAACTCTGGTAATTTATCTCTAGATAATCCTAGTAGTGCCATCATCCCACCTAAACCCTGCGGTACTGCTTCTTGCATAAATCGACCTCGTTGCCTTACTATTGTAAGTGCATCACTAAATAAGATTGATTTGCTTTTTACTAATGAGCTATACTCTCCTAGGCTTAATCCTGCTGTATAATCACAATCTATTCCTTCTTTTTCAAGTGCTCTTAGCATTGCAATACTTGCAGTTAAAATTGCAGGTTGAGTATTCTCAGTTTTTTTAAGTTCTTCTTCATTTCCATTAAATATTAATCCACTTAAATCAGACTTTAATGTGTCATCAGCTTCTTCAAAAACCATTTTAGCTTCTTTAATTTGATTATAAAAATCCATTCCCATACCTATATGCTGAGCACCTTGACCTGGAAATAAAAAGGCTTTTTTATTCATCCTATTCAACCCCTTTACTTTTATTTAGGGTTTGAAGTAGGGTATCAGCTTCATTTATAATATCTACTAATATATCTTTGCAACTTTTTATATCAATTATCATTCCTGCTATTTGCCCAGACATTATAGAACCATTATCCACATCTCCATCAACTACTGCCAATCTAAGTTTCCCCGCACCTTCTCTTTCAAGTACTTCAGGTGGAGTATTCTGTTTTTCTAATTCCAAAAATTCTTTTGTAAATCTATTCTTTATTACTCTTACAGGATGTCCTGTAGTTCTTCCCGTTACAATTGCATCTCTATCTTTTGAAGATAATATCTTTTCTTTATAATTATCATGAACTTTAGCTTCTATAGAACACACAAATCTAGTTCCCAATTGAACTCCTTCTGCTCCTAGTGCTAGTGCCGCTAAAAATCCTCTGCCATCTCCAATACCACCAGCTGCAATAACTGGAATATTAACTGCATCAACTACTTGAGGTACAAGTGCCATTGTTGTTAATTCTCCAATATGACCTCCCGCTTCAGTACCCTCTGCAATTAAAGCATCCACACCTTGCTTTTCCAATCTTTTAGCTAAAGCTACACTTGGCACTACCGGGATAACCTTTATATTATGTTGTTTAAATCTTTCTAAATATTTACCTGGATTACCAGCTCCTGTCGTAACTACTGGCACTCCTTCTTCACATACAATATCGACTATCTCATCTACAAATGGAGATAATAACATTATATTTACGCCAAATGATTTATTTGTCATTGTCTTTACTTTTCTTATTTCTTCTCTTATAACACTTCCTGGTGCATTTCCTGCTGCAACTATTCCAAGTCCGCCAGCTTCTGATACAGCTGCTGCTAATTCGCTTGTTGCAACCCATGCCATTCCACCTTGAATAATTGGATATTTTATATTAAGAAGTTCTAATAATCTTGAATTATACATCTCTAGCCTCCTTATTCCATTTTATAACTAAAGAAGCCCAAGATAATCCAGCGCCAAATGCAACTAATAAAACATTGTCGCCTTTTTTTATTTTATTTTCTCTTACAGCTTCATCTAGAGCAACAGGAATTGAGGCAGCGGAAGTATTTCCGTACCTATCAAGATTTACTTGTATTTTTTCTCTACTTAACTTCAATTTTTTCATTGCTGCATCGATAATTCTCGTGTTTGCCTGATGAGGAACTAAAAAATCTATATCCTCTTTTTCTAGTCCTGCTCTTTTCAAGACCTCCAAAGAAGATTTTTCCATTACTCGTACTGCAAACTTAAATACTTCCTTACCATCCATCCTAATGGTATGAAGCTTTTGTTCAACGGATTCCTTTGATGCAGGTATCTTCGATCCACCTGCAGGAATAATTAAAACATCTCCATTGACACCATCTGACCCAAGCTCTGAAGAAAGTATTCCAAAACTTTCGTCACATGGTTCCAACACACACGCTCCTGCTCCATCTCCAAACAACACACACGTATTTCTATCTTCCCAATCTACTACCTTTGACAGAGTTTCTGCACCTATCACCAATACTTTTTTATACATTCCTGTTTGTATAAAATTGGCACCTACGATAAGTCCATAATTAAAACCTGAACAACCAACACTAATATCAAAAGCAGCTGCCTTTTTCGCACCTAGGTTTTTCTGTACCATTGCTGCTGTAGATGGGAATAAGTAATCTGGTGTTGCAGTAGCAACAACAATCAAATCTAAATCTTCTGCACTTATTTTGGCATCATCTAAAGATCTTTGTGCCGCAATAGTTGCTAAGTCAGAGGTTGCAGATTCTTTATCTGCTATTCTTCTTTCCCTAATCCCCGTTCTAGATACAATCCATTCATCATTTGTATCCACAATCCTTGACAGGTCATCGTTAGTGAGGATATTATCGGGTACGAAACTGCCAATCCCTGTAATCCCAACTGATATTTTATTCAATTAACCACCTCCATATTTACTAAATAAAAATGTTATAATCAATCCCAATAATTTTAGTTTGCAAAGTGGATGTTTTTCAATTATGATTGACTATAGGTACATGCAAACTTAATATCAGTATAAATGAAAAACCAAATTTAATCAATATTTTATTTATTTTCATACTAAACTGGAGGTGACAAATCATTGAAAACTTATAATATATCGCAAATTATGAAGATAATTCCTCATAGACAACCATTTTTATTTGTCGATAAGGTCGAAGTTCTTGAAGATGGCAAAAGTGGTGTAGGATATAAGTCTGTAACTATAAATGAACCGTTTTTTGCAGGCCATTTCCCAGATAATCCTGTTATGCCTGGCGTTTTAATAATTGAAACTATGGCACAAGTTGGAGCAGTTATTTTATTATCTATGGATAGTTTTAAGGGAAACACAGCATATTTTGCAGGTATCAATAAATTCAGATTTAAAAAAATAGTACAACCTGGAGATCAACTTAGAATGGAAGTTGAAATTACCAAACTAAGAGGCAAGATTGGGATTGGTTATGGAAAAGCATATGTATCTGATGAACTCGTTGCAGAAGGTGAATTTATGTTTGCAATAGAAGAAAAAAAGGAGGATGAATAATAAAAATGAAACAGTTAAAAATTGGAGATAAAATCACAACTCTTCCAATTATTCAAGGAGGCATGGGCGTTGGTGTATCTCTTAGTGGACTTGCATCGGCAGTAGCAAATAACGGAGGTATTGGTGTAATCTCAGGAGTACAGATTGGATTTAGAGAAGAGGATTTTTATACCAAAACAAAAGATGCTAACATAAGAGCACTTAAAAAAGAAATCCAAAGAGCTAGAAATCTAAGTCCTAATGGAATTATTGGAGTAAACCTTATGGTTGCAATTGAAAATTATGCTGATATGGTTAAAACAGCAGTTGAAGAAAAAATAGATTTGATAATTTCTGGAGCAGGTTTGCCAAAAGATTTACCGGAATTAGTAAAAGGTAGCTTAACTAAAATAGCACCTATAGTTTCATCAGGTAAGGCTGCTGCAGTAATCACCAAATTATGGATGAAAAGATACAATCGTTTACCTGATCTTATAATATTAGAAGGGCCACTAGCAGGAGGACATTTAGGTTTTTCTAAAGAAGAATTAGCTGACGGTAGTGAAAAAGATTTAAAGACATTGCTAAAAGAAGTAATGGAAGCTATGAAACCATTCCAACCCGATGAAGGTCCAAAAATTCCGATAGTAGTTGCTGGTGGAATTTATGATGGGTACGGTATCAAAGAATTTTTAGATTTAGGAGCAGATGGAGTACAAATGGGTACCAGATTTGTTGCAACTGACGAATGCGATGCTGATATAGCTTTTAAAAATGAATATCTAGCTGCAAAAAAAGAAGATATTGATTATATAGATAGCCCTGTAGGTATGCCCGGTCAAGCTATAATAAACCCATTTATCAAAAGAATTAGCAAAGAAAGGCAAGATATAAAACACTGCTATAGATGCTTATCAGGTTGTAATCCAAAGACTACTCCTTATTGCATTACAGATGCCTTGATTACTTCTGTAAAAGGCGATGTAGATAATGGCTTAGTATTTATAGGTAAAAATGGTTATTTATTAGATAGTATAATACCAGTAAAAACACTTATGGAACAATTAAAAAAAGAGATGAGTTAAGCTTAATATTAAGCCATATATTTAAAACCAACAAGTCAGCTTGTTGGTTTTTTTGATTGATAATATATCCTCACTATATAGTTGATCCCTTGATGCCATATTGTGTTAAACGAAATTCATTTGACAACCTCTACTAGTTTTTGAATAGAATACATTTATCATGATTTCCCCTTAATTAACTTTTTAAATATTAGATATTACATTATAATATCTAATAAAACTGACATAACTAACAATTGCTATGCTATTAACATGTTTATCTATTTTTTATCTTCTTAATCCCATCTAAACTTCCAGTCATTTGAATAATCTTTTTCTTTTCTAACTGTTTTGCGCTTAGCATTTTTTTATCTTCAAAATACGCTAATTCTTTTTTTAATTTTTTATAACTTCTTAGTCTTTCTTCTGTCAGCATCCCTTCTTTAACTGCTTGCTTTACTGCACATTTAGGTTCACTTTCATGACTACAATCTGTGAAGTTACATGATTTTGCTAGCTCTTCTATATCATTAAAAGACGCATCAAGGTCTGCACTATATATCTGAATTTCTCTCATTCCAGGAGTATCTATCACAATCCCACCGGAAGGAAGTTTAATAAGTTCTCGATAAGTCGTGGTATGTCTTCCCTTTTCATCACTTCTTATTTCATTAACCTTTTGCTTTTCATCGCCTAATAGCACATTTATTAAAGTAGACTTTCCGATTCCAGATGATCCTATAAATGCGATAGTTTCCATAGGTTTTATATATGCTAGCATATCATTAATACCTTCTTTAGATATCGCACTTACAACGAGAACATCAATGCCTAATGCTACTTGTTGCACTTCAAGAAGTTTTATATCTATATCTTCACATAAATCAGCCTTTGTTAAAATAATTACAGGTGTAGCTCCGCTATCCCAAGCTAAACTTATATATCTTTCTAATCTTCTAATATTATAATCATTGTTTAATGCCATACATATAAATAAGGTATCTACATTTGTTGCAATAATCTGTTCATCACTTGTTTTCCCAGCTATTTTCCTAGAAAAGGCACTTTTCCTTGTTAATATTGCATGAATGATTGCATCTCCATTATAATTATCTTCTCTATCTAATACTACCCAGTCTCCTACGGCTGGGTAGTCTGACTTTAAGTTGGCTTGATAACCAAGTTTTCCTGATATCCTACTCATTACTTCTCCATTTTCAGTCAAAACTTTGTATGAATTTTTATGCTCTACGGAGACTCTCCCTAAATAATATTTTTTATAATGTTCTTCATATTCTTTTCTTAATTTTTCATTTAATCCTAATTCTCTTAGGTTTACTCCTTTATTCAACTTAGGTCACTCCTATCTTAAAATGGTTTTTTACTGTTATTATATTCTTCGTTATATAGATAATTGCTGATACCTATTTGCTTAAGACTGTTGTCAGGAAGTCCTAATAGCCTTTCTATCATCATACGATATGAATAAGCATAAGACATAAGCTCCGATTTAATATGATCTTTATCCATGCCTTGATTTGCCGTTAACACTGCTACATTCTCTTTTGAAAAAACAAAAGATATTCTAAGGATCATTCTACTAATTTTATCAACATCATGTCGATCATCAAATAATTTTCCAGCTTCAATTACGTTTGAAAAAATAGGTGCAAAGTATATCAAGGAAAACTTTTCCATTGTCTCTAAATACACATAATTGCTGATAGAATAATAGCTTTTAAAACTATTAAGTATCTGCGTATTAAACTCTGTATTTTCAAGTTTAGAAGATATGAGCATTTCAAATAATCTATCAAGTTTTTGAATAGTCGTCATTCTACTATTTTTAAGTTCTGCATTAATATTATTTGAAAATTGCTTAACCATATCTTCTAGATATATCTCTATCAAATTTTCTTTAGTCTTAAAGTGATGGTAAAATGTAGTTTTGCCTATGCCTACGTTGTCTGTTATTCTTTTTATAGAAACATTCGCAAATCCCTCTGATAAAAAAAGTTTATTCGCAGTCATTATTATTTTCTCTCTAGTAGTCGTGTTAAATCCCCCTTTTATCAAATCATGTTCTCTACGTACAACTATCCTACCCCTTAAAAATTTATTTCGTCAATTGTATGATACTGCACAAATCCAGATTTACAAATCGTATGCATAGATGCTATGTTCGTTTTATCTGTAGAACAAATAGCTTTATAGCCTCTTTCATTAGTAATCTTTCTAATAGTTGATACTATATAGCTCCCTAAACCGCGTTTTCTATACTCTGTTGATACAGTCATACCTATATTAGCATAACCTTCACTACTAACACTTGGCCTTGTCTCGCCAGTTCCTATAATCTCACCATTATATCTAAAGAGTATAAGTTCTCCTTGGTTAATTCGCTGTTTAATATAATATAATAACCATTCATCAGCCATTCCTATCCCTTTGAAATACAACATAATTTCATCCAATTCATTTATAATAGCAGAATCCATAATAATACCATCGAATGGCATATGTTTAATAACAACTTTGTCTTCATGAAACATATAATCATTTGTAACAATATTTGTAGATTTATTTTCACACAAGGAATAAAATATAGGGTCGTTAGAACAGCATAACGCTTTCTTTATTCCATTTTGCTTAATAACTTCATCAAAAATTGTTGAAATATCTTCTCTATTTTTATCTTTAACGTAAAACTGTAGCATGATATTTTCATTGTTCGTAGCAAAAAATCCACAAATACCCTCTTCATCTTCAATTTCAAAAAAATCACAAGAAGGAATAATCCCTAATTCATACATATCATCCATTGGCGATGTTAGACTAATATTTTTATCTCTATACATATCTTCTATATTTTTCATGTCTACCTTGTTAATATTCAAAATATTCTTCCCCCTTATATGGACCGACGGATGGTCGGTCTATTTAAGATTATCATACCCATATGGAAAAAACTACAAAAATCTAAATATGTAGTATTATTGACTTTAGCTTTTAATAATTTAAAACTGCCACCATAATATATTTGTGGTGGCAGTTTTCTGCAATTTTTTTAATGACTATAGTTATTAGTTGAGAAATAACTTTGTTACACACCCTCAAGTTCGACTTTTGTTAATTGCAAATTATTTAGCGATGAATAATAATATAGTAAAAACTCAACCATAATACTATAATTCTCTTGATTTAATCATTGAATTCCAATAATTCAAACTTTATATTCTCTACTTAGTCAAGTCTAATGCCTGTTGAATAGCCTTTAGAGATAGTTTAACGTCATCAATGTCAGTTTGCCATCCACATACTGAAACTCTCATGCAACGCTTATATTTCGAATTAGTACCACCAACAAACAATTTCCCAGTATCATTAATAGCTTCAATTACCATATCTGTAAATGCATCATGGTCAGCTTCAGATACATGATCATGGTGATGTTGAAAATGAACAAGCCCTTGGGTGATTCGTGGTAATGACATAACAGTTACACCCTCCATTTTCCCCATTCTTTCGACGAGTAAATAAGCAGAGTTACAGGAACTATCTATCAAATCATAAATACCTGTAGTACCAAATTGCCTGATTGCTGCATATGTTGATACACCACGACCTCTTCTCGACCATTCAGGATTCCAATCAAATTGATCCCTCACCTCTTCATCGTGCGTTAGATAACTAGCCCTCATAGACATAGAAGCTTTATGTTCTTTGGTCTGTTTGACAAATGCGTAACCAATATCGTAAGTAACATTTAGCCATTTATGGCCATCAGTTGCCCATGAATCAGCATCTTCTACACCTTCTAATATACCACGATATTTATCACTAGCATTTGCCCACAATACTTAATATACACTATGACTATATCCTTATCATATTATACATTTTCTTCTCTACCTTCATGTCAACAACAAATTTTATGAAGTTCTTTGTTGCCAAAATTTTCATTCAATTATTTAAGGATTTGAATCTATTTTTCAGACTTATATATTCTTTATACACAAGCGGGATTAGAATATAATTGATTCATATTCATTTATTTAATCACTCGCTATTGTATCCTCATTATATTTTTCAAGATCAAGCAAAACTTTTTTTAGCTCGATTCCTCCTACATAGCCTTTCAATTTATTATTTGTTCCTACTACACGATGACATGGTACTACTATCATTAGAGGATTTTTATTATTTGCCATACCAACAGCGCGGCTTGCTTTTGCATTCCCTATTGCAGTTGCTACCTGCTTATAAGTGCTCGTTTGCCCATAAGGTATATTGCAAAGTTCCTTCCATACTTTTATCTGGAATTCAGTTCCTTGGAGTTCATAAGGAAAATCAAAGCACATACGTTTACCCTTAAAATATTCTTTTAGCTGTTCAAAAGCCATATTTGATATTTCAGATGTTTTCCCTATATCTTCAATTTCATCAACTCGTTTTATAAAAGTTATTGCAGTATCTGAATAGCTGATCTTTATCTTTCCAAATTCAAAATCATAAATAGCAAAATTTGTCATTTAAGACTCTCCTTTCTATATACCGCAGGTGATTTCCCAGTCTGCTTCTTAAAAAATCTATAAAAGGATGACAAACTACCAAAGCCTATAGAATATGCAATATCGATAATTTTTTCATCGGTTTCAACTAGTAGTCGCTTTCCTTCTTCAAGTTGTAAATTACTAATATATTTTGTCAGTGTAACACCATATTCCTCTTTGAATATTTCTCTTAAACGGTGCTGTGTAATTCCAAGTTGACTAATTTCTTCATTCAATTCATATTTTAAGTGAAACATATCATCAATAAGATTTTTAGTTCTTTTAGCAATATCCTTTATAGGCTGATACTTTAAAATATCACTACGACATCTTTTACATGGACGAAATCCGGCGGTTTCTGCTTGATTTGCATTATCAAAAAATAACACATTTGTGCGCTTAGGCACTTTGGATTTACACGAAGGACGACAATAAATACCTGTTGACTTAACAGCATAGAAAAACATTCCATCATAATTGATATTGTTTTCTGATACAGCTTTCCACATTTCATCCTTTGTCAATTTTGTCATCTTCTAACAACTCCTTTGAAATTTATAGCATAATCCCTCTTGAAGTCTTTTCCTTAGTGAGCAACTTTACCTATGATTTTTCCTAAATTCCTAAAACAAAAAATCTTTTTTCGTCTATGTTTAAATTATAGCATAGCTTAAAGATGATTTTCTTCTCTATTATGGACATTCAATTTATTAAAATTTTTTTATACATCATAACATTTCCATATGTCTTCGACTCTTAGAACAATCTGATAATACTTGTCCTTATAGATAGCATAGCTACCTATAAACTTCAAATAAAAAATCAAGCATTGGGTATAATCCTCCAATGCTTGATTTTTTATATTTAAATTATATCAGAAATTCCTTATTTTAAACTTTCAAGTAAAGCTACAAGAAACTTCCATACTCTTTCGCCTGAAGATATACTTATGTGCTCTTTTTCAGTATGAACATCAAATAAATTTGGTCCAAAACTAATCATATCAGTATCAGGAAGTATCTCTTTTAATAGACCACATTCAAGACCTGCGTGGATTGCGCTTACTTCAGGTTCTTTATTAAAAAGTTCTTTATAAACTTCTAAAGCTTTTTCTCTTATTTTTGAATTCTCTTCATATTGCCATGCTGGATAATTCCCAACTTCTTCTATCTTAGAACCTGTTCGTTTAGCTACGATTTCAAGAATATTCAATACTTCTCTAAGTGAACTGCTTGATGCTGATCTAACAGATGCTACAATTTCAATAAAACCATCCTTTTCTTCGATAATCGCATTATTCAAACTTGTTTGTACAAGCCCTTTGATATCTTGTGACATATACATAACACCATCTGGAACCATCATAATATAATCAATTAGACTTTCAGATAATTCATTAGAATAAGTTCTTTCCACTTTTATATCTGAAACTTCGATTGTTAGGTTTGGCTCTTCTACTCTATACTCTTCTTTAAGCTTTTCTGTGAATTCTTCAATAATTTTTTTGGACTCATTGATATCACCAGTTATAAAACTAGCAACAGCTAGATTAGGGATTGCATTATGCTTGCTTCCACCAGAAATCTCGGTAAGAGTTATATCTACGCTTCTTCTAACAGTATCTAACACTCTCCCCATAAACTTAATTGCATTTCCTCTTTGCTTTATAATTTCCATACCAGAATGTCCACCTTTTAATCCTGATATTTTTATCTCTAAAGCTTCTTTGTTTGCTTCTTCTTTTAGAATTTTGAATTTAGTAATTTTAGTTCCGCCACCAGCACAACTAACTAAAAATATGCCTTCTTCTTCAGAGTCAATATTTAATAGCGTCTTTCCTTGTAAATGTGTGTTTTCAAGTGCATGAACTCCATCCATACCTGTTTCTTCACTTGTAGTTATAAGAACTTCAAGTGGTGGATGTTTTAAATCGTCAGAATCTAATATTGCTAATCCAAAAGCAACAGCAATGCCGTCATCAGCTCCAAGCGTAGTATCATTTGCTCTTAAAAAATCCCCTTCTAATATCATTTCGATAGGATCTTTTGTAAAATCATGTTGACTATTTTTACCTTTTACACATACCATATCCATATGACCTTGAATAATAATCGCGTCTAGATTTTCATAACCTTGTGTTCCTGGCTTTTTAATAATAACATTAAGTGCCTTGTCTTGATAAACTTCTAAATCTCGCTCTTTAGCGAAATTTACAAGAAAGTCACTTACCTGTTTTTCATAACCTGAACATCTTGGTATTTGATTTAAACTATGGAACCATTTAAATACTTTTTTGGGTTGTATTTGCTCAATATCTAACATTTTTTCTCTCCTTTTTTATTTCTATATAATTAATTTATCATATATTCATTGAATCTATTACCCCATTTATAATATTATAAAAACTATTTTCACTGAAATGAAATTTATACCTCCCAGAATTTCATGAAAAGCTAATACTAAAATCAGTGTAATATCACATGTAATTCAAAAAATGGAGTCAGTATAAATATACTAACCCCATTTTTCATGCCTTAATTAAATCCCTTATTTATAACTAACTACACATTTACCTTCATTTGTTCTTTAATCAATTCAGAACCTCTTTTTAAAGCTTCCATATTCATTGGAAGAAGATGTGCTTTAGCCTCTCCAAAGACTTTCCCAAATGCTTCGGTTACAGATTCTACTTTTATTACACCTGTAATTTCTATAAGTGCACCTAGTAAAACCATATTTGCTGCTCTTATGCTACCTACTTCCATAGCTATATCATTTGCTGGTATATAATAAGCAGTTACATCATCTCTCTCTGCTTTTCTTTCAATCAATGATGAATTAATTAAAAGATTCCCACCTGGAATTACGCTAGCTTCAAATTTATCAAGTGATGGCAGATTTAATACTATAGCTGTTGTTGCTTCTACAACTATTGGAGATGCTACTGGTGCAGTAGATATATTAACATTACAATTTGCTGTCCCACCTCTCATCTCAGGTCCATAAGAAGGTAACCATGATACATTTTTACCTTCTATCATTCCAGAATATGTTAAGAGCTGGCCCATTGCCATAACTCCTTGTCCTCCAAATCCAGCAATAATTAATTTTTCATCCATATCTATTCTACCTCCTCTGGCTTTCTAAAGTTTCCTAAAGGATAATAAGGAATCATATTATCTGCTAACCACTTAGTAGCTTCTACAGGTGTAAATCCCCAGTTAGTTGGGCATGTAGAAAGAACTTCTACTATACCAAAGCCTGTTCCTTCTAACTGTACTTTGAAACATTCTTTAATTGCTTTTTTGGCTTTTCTGATATTTGCTGGAGTATCTACAGAAACTCGCTCTACAAATGCAGCTCCGTGTATAGTAGCTAACATTTCTGAAATTTTTATTGGTCTTCCTTGAGTTCCTTCATCTCTACCTAGTGGTGATGTAGTTGTTTTTTGACCAACCAAAGTTGTTGGTGCCATCTGACCACCTGTCATACCATAAATTGCATTATTTACGAATATTGTAGAGAATTTCTCTCCTCTATGTGCTGCATGAACAATTTCTGCGGTTCCTATTGAAGCTAAGTCTCCATCTCCTTGATATGTGAATACAAAGTTATTTGGATGTACTCTTTTAATGCCCGTAGCAACTGCAGGTGCTCTTCCGTGTGCTGCTTCTTGCATGTCACAGTTAAAATATTCATATGCCAAAACTGAACAACCTACTGGAGCAACTCCTATTGCATCATCTAAAACTCCAAGCTCTTCCATTGCCTCAGCTACAAGTCTATGGATTATTCCGTGTGTACAACCTGGACAATAATGGGTTTCTTTATCAGTTAAACCTCTTGTTTTTTCAAAAACTATAGCCATTATTTTCCACCTCCTAATATCTCTTTTACCTTATTAACTATTTCATCAGGTTCTGGAACCATTCCACCTGTTCTTCCATAAAAATAAGTAGGAAGACTACCATTAAGTGATATTTTGACGTCATCTATCATTTGTCCTGCACTCATTTCCACTGTTAAAACACCCTTACATTCTGGGTTGATCTTCTCATATGGTTCATTTGGGAATGGATATAAACTTATTGGTCTAATTAAACCTATCTTATATCCTTCTTTTTCTAACTTAGTTATAGCAGTTTTCACTATTCTAGCTGTTGTTCCATAAGCACTTATTACTAAATCTGCATCTTCAATATTATATGTCTCTACTTTTTTTTCATTTTCTCGCATCCTAGCAAACTTCGCTTGAAGTTTTACATTATGTTCTTCTAATTCTTCTGGTTGTAAGTACAAAGAGTTAATTACATTATTTTGTCTCTTACCTTTTGATCCTGTAGTAGCCCATTCTTTAACTGGTAAGTCTGTTCTCATCGGATGTGTAAATTCAACAGGCTCCATCATTTGACCAATCATACCGTCACCAAGTATAACTACTGGTGTTCTGTATTCATCAGCAAGATCAAAACCTTCCATAACTAAATCAGCTAATTCTTGAACATCAGATGGTGCTAAAACTAATAATCTATAATCGCCGTTTCCTCCACCTCTAGTGGACATAAAATAGTCTCCTTGTGCTGCTTGGATATCACCAAGTCCAGGTCCACCTCTCATCATATCTACAATAACGCAAGGTAGTTCTGCTCCGGCACAATATGAAATACCTTCTTGTTTTAATGCAATTCCAGGACTTGAAGATGAAGTCATAACTCTAGCTCCTGATCCTGAGGCACCATATACCATATTAATTGCTGCTACTTCTGATTCAGCTTGAACAAAAACCCCTCCAACTTTAGGTAATTCCCTAGACATATACTCAGGGACTTCACTCTGAGGAGTTATTGGATATCCGAAAAAATATCTACAACCTGCTGCTATTGCCGCTGCTCCAACTACTTCATTCCCTTTCATAAGAACTTTTGCCATATTAAAAACCTCCTTTATTTATAATCTCTCAACTGTTATAACTACATCTGGACACATTGTTGCACAATTTCCACATGCAATACATTTATCCATTTCTTCAACACCTGCTGGATGATAGCCTTTTTTGTTCATTTTATGTGTGTTCAGTGAAATTATTTTCACAGGACATACAGGAACGCATAGACCGCAGCCTTTACAAATATCTTCTTTGAATGTTACCCTACCTTGAACCTTTGCCATATTCTATATCCTCCTTTTTTATAACATCCATTCTTCCCGCATATAAAGTTTTATTGGGAAAGCGTTTGCCTTTATTTCTTTAGGTAGCTCCTCTACCAAAGATTCTAAACAAACATTATATATAATTGGCAAACCAGTATCATCAGATACTTTTTTTGCTAAATTATAACCATTTATAACATCTTCAACCGTTGTGCTCTTAAGCATATGCGTATTGTTTACAATACCTGTAACATGCGCTCTAGCTGTATCTTCAATCTTTCTAATATAGCTTTTAACCGCTTCCAAATTTTGAGTCTCTGGTCTATATGCATTTAAAACAAAAAACATATCATAATCGTCTTTTTCTAAAAAATCTACATATCTTCCAAGAACTCTCGCACCTGCTGGATCCCCACCAATATCAAAAACAGCATCATAACTTTCATCTTGCAAAGGAGTTTCTACTGCTCCTGATATGGCTGGTAAATCAACACCTGTTCCCTTTATAGAACTTCCTATTACTCGAATTCCTTTTTTTTCTAAGATACTCTCTTTTTCCCTACTTCTAAAATATAAATTTACTACATCTAAATCAACTAATGCCACTTTCTTCCCTAATTCAGCTAGTTTTACAGCATAATTCACGCTAAATTCTGTCTTTCCACTTCCATAATGACCAATTACTATCCTTACTCTTTTGTCATCTAAGATCATCTTTATCTCCTAACTATATGTCTTTGGCATTTCTTCACCACGAAATATTCTAAGGCCGCCTTCAACTAAAGCTTGAAGTTCATCTTCTCCTGGGTATATTGTAACTCTTGCTATAAATTCAATCATTTCTTTTACCCAACTAGTAAACATTTTATCATAAGCTATTCCACCAGTTATAATTATCTGATCAACCTCTCCATGCAAAACTGCTGCACACGCTCCAATATCTTTACCTACCTGATATGCCATCGCTTTATAAATAAGCTTTGCATATTCATCTCCTGAATTTATGCTTTTAACGACTTCTCTTCCATCATTCGTTCCTAAATAAGAAACCAACCCTCCAGAGCCCTTTAACATCTTTTTAACTTCATCTAGGGTATATTTACCTGAAAAACACAATTTAACCATATCGCCAACAGGCAACCCACCGGACCTCTCTGGTGAAAAAGCACCTTCTCCATCTAAGGCATTATTTACATCAATTACATGACCTTTCTGATGTGCTCCTACTGAAACACCACCTCCTAAATGTGCTACTATTAAGTTCAAATCTTCATATTTTTTCCCTAATTCTTTGGCAAATCTTCTAGCCACTGCTTTTTGATTCAGTGCATGAAAAATACTTTTTCTTTCAATTTCCTTTAGTCCTGATATTCTAGCGACATCCTGCATTTCGTCAACCACTACTGGGTCAACTATAAAAGATCTACCATCTGATTCTTTTGCTATTTCATATGCAAGTATACCACCTAAATTAGCAGCATGTTCCCCACCAAGTCCCGCTTTTAAATCTTCTAACATTTTATCATTGACTTCATAAGTTCCACCTTCTATAGGTTTAAGAAGTCCACCTCTGCCAACAACTCCGTCTAATTCCTTTAAATCAATATCCTTTGATTTAAGAAAATCCACTATAATATCTTTACGAAACTTATACTGATCGTAAACTTTTTTAAATGGCTCTAATTCTTCTACATCATGCCTTAAAGTGTGTTCAAATAACAAATCTTCATTTTTATATACTGCTATTTTTGTGGAAGTTGAGCCTGGATTTATAATTAATAATTCTATATCCTTCATAAATTCCTCCCTATTTAGCCATTAGTGTTGCTAGTACTATTGAATTAAGTTTTGTTTCTGCACTGTCTGCTCTTGAAGTTAGAACAATTGGATTTTTAGTCCCTACTATTAGTCCTGCAGATTTAGCGTTAGCTAAAAAACTAAGCGCTTTATACAATACATTTCCAGCTTCAATATCTGGCATAAGAAGTATATCAGCATCCCCTGCTACAACACTATCTATACCCTTTATTTTAGCAGATTCATAACTTACAGCATTATCAAGTGCAAAAGGTCCATCTATAATAGCTCCTTGTATTTCTCCTCGTTTATTCATATCCGCAAGTTCTTTAGCATGAACTGTTGCTTCCATTTTATCAGATACTTTTTCTTTCGCAGCTATAATTGCAACTTTTGGCATCTCTATATCTAATGAATGAGCTAGTGAGATTGCATTTTCTGCAATTTGTTTCTTTTGTTCAAGTGTTGGCGCAATAATCATTGCTGCATCAGTTACTATAAAAATTTTGTGATAAGTCGAAACTTCAAACACTGCAACATGGCTTATAATGCTATCTGTTCTAAGACCTATATCGTGATCTAAGACAGCTTTCATTATTATTGACGTATCAACTAATCCTTTCATTAGAATACCCGCTTTGCCACTGCTTACTAGCTCTGTCGCGATTCTAGCAGCTTGTTTAATATCTTTTTCATCGATTATTTCTAAGCCATCTAATTTAAAGTTAATGCTCTTTGCGATTTTTTCTATAGCATCCTGATCCCCAACTAAAATTGGTTCTATAAGATTTTTCTCGCATCCAGCTTTAACAGCTTCTAATACATCCTCATCCTGAGCTACTGCGACGGCTATTTTCTTTGGACCCCTTTTTAAAGCTAACTCATATAATTCGTTAAAATCCTTTACCATTATTCCACCTCATCTTCGTATATTTTGTATTTTTCAATGCCCTCTAAAACTCTCTTTGCACCTAAGTTTAAAGCTTCCATTTCATCCTCACCAGGATATACAATAACTGGTGCGACAAATTCCACCATCTGCTTTATATAATGAATTAAATACTCTGAATATGCCAAACCACCAGTAATAATGATTGCTTCAACTTCGCCTTTTAAAACAGCAGCACATTGACCTATTTCTTTCCCTATCTGATAAGCCATTGCATCATATATTAATTTAGCGTATTTATCATTCTCTTCAATCATTTTTAAAACATCTCTAGCATCAAATGTACCTAAATAGGACATTAAACCGCCCTTACCTTGCAATTTCTTTTTCATTTCTGTTTCAGTATAATCTCCAGAAAAACACATTTTCACTATATCTCCAACAGGAAGTCCCCCTGCTCTTTCTGGCGAAAATGGACCCATCTGATTTGCATTGTTTGCATCTATTATTTTACCATTCTTGATAGGGGAAACCGTTATTCCTCCACCAAGATGTGCAACTATAAGATTTGTTTCATTTAACATTTTATTATATTTTTTCGTATACCTGTGACAAACTGCTTTTATATTTAATGCATGAACCAAAGATTTTCTAGTAATTACTTTCAAACCTGAAATCCTAGCAATATCTTCAAACTCATCAACTGCTACTGGATCAACTATATATGCTGGTATATTTTCTATATCTGCTATTCCCTTTGCTAATAATCCACCTAAATTTGAAGCATGTTGACCTTGGACTCCATTTTTCAAATCCTTAACCATCTCTTCTGTAACAATATAAGTACCACTTGGCATTGACCTTAGCAAACCACCTCTTCCAACCACTGCAACTAACATACTTGTTGTAATACTTTCTTGTTTAAGCCAATCCAAAATTATTTCTAAACGATATTCATATTGGTTAGAAACTTGTTCAAAGCCCTCTAAATCTTGTAACTTATGATCTAATTTTTTAGATTTGACTTCTTGCTCATCTTCAAATAATGACACTTTTGTAGATGTAGACCCTGGATTTATTGCCAGAACATATTTTTTCCCCATAACGTCCCCCTATATTTCAACAATTTCTACGCTAAGAATTTGAGGATTCAACGACTTTATTTTATAGTCTGGATTATCATCCCAAATTACAAAAACCTCATGTACTCCAACACCTAAATCTTTTAAATCAATTTTTGGCTTAAGATCTTCAATCGTAATAGGATCTAATATTGATTTAAAACCATTTATACTAACTATATAGTTTTGATCAAGGTAGTTTCCTTCCAGTTTATAGTTATTATCTAAATTTAACACTTCAATTTTATCACCAGAAAAGCTAACAGCTTTATCAACTATTTGCTCCACCTTATAACTAAGCACTATCTTCTGATCCCCATCGAGTAAACTAACACCCTCTGGTAATTGAAGCTCTATTTCTATCGATTCATTATCTATTAAGGTCGATATATCAACTTCTCTGGTATAAATTTTCGTTACACTGTCTAAACCATCTTTCCCTTTTAAAACTATATTTGAAGGTTCTATTTCAATGTTAGTAATTGCATAGTCTTCTGGCAACTCATTTATTGTAGCTAATTCCACGGGAACTACTTTTGTATTAAAAACTGGCAATATTACATCTACCACAGCTTGTTCTTTATCAATACCTCGTACCTCTTCTCCGGTACTATCTACTATTTTTACAGGTACAGTTATACTTATATCATTTTTACCTTTGGATAAATCTATTTCCCCCACAGCTTTTTCTACTTCATTAATCCATGTTCTTGGTCCACTAACCATTATTTTTTGTGGTTTAATCGTTATATCTCCGGTTACATACCCTGATTCCAAGTCTCCTGATAAATTTACTTCAACTGGAATATCTTTAGTAATAATTTTATCGAAATTAAATAATACTTCTTTTGGTTCATAGCTAAGTACAGAAACTCCAGTAGCTTGATCAAGGAGTCCAACTGTTATTGGTACCTTTACTTCACCTTCACTATAGCCACTTAAATCAACCTGTGCAAGTATGCTACTTACATTAAACTTATCTATATCTGATCTCTTTCCAGTTAATCTTACATTTACTTTAACCTCATCAGGCCCCATTATTACAAGGGCTTGCCTATCTAATTCAGAAGCATTAGTATAATTAACATTTATATTTCGATATTCAGTCGTAGACACAGGGTTTGTTTCACCCATTACATAGCTCCATAAGAAAATTGCTATTATAAGAGTTACTATCTTAGCAGTTATATCACTCTTCTTTTTTATCATCTTTAGTCCTCCATCTTCTCGTGAAGAGTTGATCTTCCTTCTTAGGTTTATACCTATCTAGAAGGATTTGCTTTAAAGTCTTTGAATCTAAGTATCTTGAAATACTACCATTTTCTGCAATAGATATAGCTCCTGTTTCTTCAGAAACTATTATAGCCAAACTATCAGACCTTTCAGAAATTCCAATTGCAGCTCTATGCCTTGTTCCTAATTCTTTACTAACTGTTGAGCTATCTGTTAAAGGTAAGAAGCAAGCTGCTGCCTTAATAATATCGTCTTTTATTATCACCGCTCCGTCATGAAGTGGCGTGTTTGGAATAAATATATTAATTAGCAAATCACTAGTAACAAGTCCACCTATCTTTGTTCCAGTTTCCACAACTTCATTAAGTCCTGTTTGTCTCTCAATCACAATCAAAGCACCTATTTTTTGACGCGATAATGAAGCAGTAGCTTCAACTATTTCATCTACTACTCTCGAAATGTTTTCTCCTCGAATTTCAATAAGAGATTTAGAAAAAAATCTACTCCTACCTATGTATTCAAGACCTCTTCTTAATTCAGGCTGAAATACAATTAATATTGCTAATGTTCCAACAGTCATCGCATTTCCAAGAATCCAATTTATTGTATAAAGTTGTAGCCATTCGCTTAACTTAGTCAAAACCAATAGTATCCCAATACCTTTGATTAATTGCTCAGCTCGAGTTTCTTTAATCAATGTAAAAAGCTTATATAAAACAACTGCAACTATTAAAATGTCAATAACATCTCTTATTCTGATATTAATAAAGAAATCGCTCATAAATTGCAAATACACCACGCCTTTTAATATGTCTTATCTATATTATACATTAAAGAATTTAAATTTGTTAGTAATTATCTATTGTTAATTGTATTTAATGTATCCATTTCCGATTTTTTCATTCTTTCAATTACGCTTTGCGATAGTTCTATATCTAGTTCACCATTTAAGGCTTTTTCAATAGGAAGTATATAATGTGTATACTTATTATTTTTTAACTCTCTGTAAATCCAAGTAGGTTCATAATTTATCTTTTCCAAGCTAGTCACACCTGTTTCATTATCCTTTATTATTTTTATTTCAAGCATTACCCCATCTTCTGCATAGCTTACTCCCATAGTTTGGTAACTCTGATTTGAAATAAAATTGCCCATAGAATATATAACATAACTAGAACCAGTTTCTGATTTTATGTTTTCAGAAGTTTGAATAACATGTGGGTGACTTCCTAGAATTAAATCTACTCCTAAGCCAGCTAAAGAACTTGCCAATTTTTTTTGAGAATCTGAGGGTTCTCTATTATACTCATTACCCCAGTGAATATAAGCTATTGTAAAATCTACATCTTCGTTATTTAACATTGCTATATCTTTTTGTATAGTTTCTATATCTATCAAATTTATCATTCTAGATTTATCTTCATTATTTAATAAAGAATCTAATCCATTTAATCCATAGGTATATGAAAGTAAAGCAATCTTTACTTTTTCTTTTTCTACAATTATAAATGGTTTTCTATCTTCTTTGCTAGTTCCAATGTGATTCAAATCTCGTTTTTCTATTTCATTAATAGTATTTATAATTCCGTTTTTCCCACCGTCAAGAGCATGATTATTGGCTGTAACTAAAACATCGAATCCAGCTGTTTTCAATGCATCTAAACTTTCCACAGGACTATTAAATCTAGGAAAACCTTTAAATCCCTTTTCATTCCCACCAATAACGGTCTCCAGATTTGCAATTGCAATATCAGCCACTTCTATATACGGCTTTATATATTTAAAAGAAGGGTTAAAATCAAATCTACCATCTGATAATCTTGCACCATTTATCTGTGGGATATGAAACATAATATCTCCCACAGCTAATATTTCAAGCTCTGTTGGTTTTGGAGGTTCAATAACTACCTCTTCTAATTCTAATACAGGTTCTTCATTTTCAACTTCCGCTTCCACAACACTTGGTGCAAAAGCTATATATGAATCAACTATAATAAAACTCAAACCAATAAGTGTTAATACAAGTACAATAAAAAATAATGAGCGTTTCATTTATAGTCTCACCTTTCTCTTACACTCTTATTTTACATCTAATCAAGTTTTACTGCAACGATTGATAAATCTTTATATTCTTTTGAATAATCAGAAAAATTCCAAGTGAAATAAATAAATCTCCTATACTACTTACTTTGGGAAAAATATATAGTAAAGAAATAACATCTGATAGAAAACTCATTTTTGTTGAAGTATCAATAAGTGAATGAGTAACTATTAGATTATCTTTAAGAAGCATAAACTGAGTATTTAAGCCTAGTTCAATTAAAGCATTCCCATCAACTGGCATTTTGCCATTATTTAGGGCTATGGGTATAGTATTTAATAAAAAGCCGAAAGCTAATACGATTCTATCAAAACCAACAACTTTATATAATATACCAATTATTATTAAAATCAAGGAAATTGATTGTATATAAACTAATCCTTCATATAATAATTGATTACCTCTAGATATCAAGAATACTGATAAATAAGAGATAAGGAAGCCTACTATAATAAAAACCCAACCGTCAATTGGAATGTTAATCAAGTTTTTTATTTTGCCGCCTCTTATTTTCCCTACTATCAAAGAAATTAATAAAGTTTCTATAAGCATCTTTTTTCTCCCTATTTAAGAATATTCAACATTTACAATATGAATTTCTATTGTAGAAATAAATATAGACGCCCATCTGGGCGTCCAATTAATAAGCAACAAATACTGATCTTTTAGCTTGGCAAATTGGGCAATTATCTTCTTCGCCAGTAAGAGTTATATATCCACATACTGGACATAATTCAATCACTTTTACTTCTAAATCGTTTCCTACATCTACAGCTTTTTTAGCTTCTATGTAACGGTCTGCATGAACTCGTTCTGCCGCTACAGCATATTTCATTGCTCTAACTGCTTCTTTTTCTCCTTGCATTTCTGCTACACTTAGATATGCTGGATACATTTGTGATACTTCAAACATCTCTCCTGCAATACCGCCAGCTAGATTTTCCGAAGTAGTTCCTAAACCAAATCCACCACCTGATATAACTGAAAAATCTCCAGCAATATCTTTTAACGCTGTAAAATGAAGAGTTGCATGAACTTGTTCTGCATCTGATGTTGCCATAAATAACCTAGCTACTGTTGGGAAACCGTCTTTTTTAGCTTTGTTAGCCCAAATTCTGTATCTCATATGAGCTTGACTCTCTCCACCAAAAGCTGATCTTAAATTATCTTGTGTCATAGCATTCATAGTAAATCCTCCTTTAAAATAGTTTCATTTTTTATCTTATAAGCTAATATAAAAGATGGAATGATTCCATCTTTTATATTATTATACATTATTATTCTATTAGAGTCTATATAAAAAGGTTAACATTTGACCCATCAGCAGCATCTAAATAAGTTGCAACACCACCAATTTCAATACCATCAATCAGTTCTTCTTTAGTAATTCCCATTAAATCCATTGACATCTGACAAGCTACAATTCTTATCCCAGAATCTATTCCTATTTTCATAAGTTCCTCTAAAGAAGAAATATTATGTTTATCCATAATTTTTCTTATCATCTTAGGACCCATTCCTGCCATGTTCATTTTAGATAAACTTAATTTTTTACTTCCTCTAGGCATCATTTTACTAAACATATTTGCCATAAAATCTTTTTGTACACTTATCGGTTCTGGTCTTCTTAAAATATTTAATCCCCAAAATGTAAAGAACATAGTAACTTCATTTTCCATAGCCCTTGCTCCATTTGCAATTATAAATGATGCAATAGCTTTATCTAAATCTCCACTAAAAACAACCATTGTTTTTTCTTTTTTAAGTGGAACTTGATTTTGGACTAAACCTAATTGTTGTTCTTGTGCTAATTTTTGTGCTTGGCCTTTTTGAAGTTCTACTACCCATTTATTATCCGTTTTTTCATCACAGATAAATGTATTTCCTGTATTGTTACACCATGCTCTTATATCACTCGTAAAACCAGGGTCTGTAGAAGATACTTCAAGTACCTCCCCATCCTTTAGAGTCTTCATTTTCTCAGATACTTTTATTATTGGCCCCGGGCAAGATAAACCACAAGCATTAAGCTTTATAGTTTCTCCAGCCGAGGTTACTACTTTCCCACAGTTGCGTTTGATACCCCCGAATCTGAAAATGATTGAGGACTAGATTCTGTAGGTGTTTCGCTTTTCATATAAAGTGTTTTATATGTTTTAAAACCACCCACTAAATTTCTAGATTTAAAACCATTATCTTTTAAGATTCGATCTGATAAATATCCCCTTAATCCGATTGAACAAAGAATTATATAATTCGTAGATTTATCCAGTTCATTTATTCTAGTACGAAGTTCTTCAATAGGAATATGCAATGATCCCTCAATTGTTCCTAAGTCTCTTTCTACTTGCTTCCTAATATCTAAAATAACATAATCTTTAGGATCTAATTCTACAAGCTCTTGACAAAGAATTTGATCAGTCATATTTTTCATTAAGTTATCTGCAACAAAACCTACCATATTTACTGGGTCTTTAGCTGAAGAATAAGGAGGTGCATATGCTAATTCTAATTCAATTAAATCTTGAACTGTTCCATTAAATCTAATTGCTGTAGCTATTACATCTATTCTTTTGTCAACACCTTCGTATCCAACTATTTGTGAACCTAAAATTTTCCCTTCAAGATTAAATAAAAGTTTTATAGTCATTGGAAGAGCGCCTGGATAGTATTCGGCACTTGAGTTTACATGAATAAGTGCTAAATTATAGTCCTTTTTGTACTCTTTACCTAGTCTAATTAAAGTTTTCTCATTTACACCAGTACTTGCTACAGCTAAATCAAACACTTTAGCAATACTAGTTCCTTGTGTTCCCTTGTACTCTTCTTTATATTCACCAAGTATATTATTAGCAACTATTCTACCTTGCTTATTTGCAGGGCCTGCAAGTGGAATCATAGTTTGGATTTTATTAACAAAGTCTTCTACTTCAATAACATCACCAATTGCATAAATTGAATCATCAGATGTTTTTAAATATTTATCTACTACTATTCCCCCACGCTGATTTTGAACTAACCCTGAATCTTTTGCCAATTCACCATTAGGTCTTATTCCAATTGAAAGAATAACAATATCTCCACTTACTTCTTTCCCAGATTGAAGTGTTATCTTAGTCGTCCCATTTTCATACTCAAACTTACTAACGCCATCTTTGATATGAAGATGAACACCCTTAGCTCTTAAATGCTCATGAACTATTTCAGCCATCTCAAAGTCTATAGGTGCCATAACTTGATCTGACATTTCAACTATAGAAACTTCCATCCCTAAGTCATGTAAGTTCTCAGCCATTTCTATTCCTATAAAACCTCCACCAACAACGATTGCTCTCTTAGGTTTTTTCTCATCAACATATGCTTTTATTGCATCAACATCAGGAATATTCCACAAACTAAAAATATTTGGAGAATCTATTCCAGGTATTGGTGGCTTTATTGGAGTTGAACCTGTTGAAAGTAATAAATAATCATAACTTTCGTTATAAGTCTCACCTGTCTTTATATTTTTAACTTCAACATATTTTTCTTCTTTATTTATTTTTATTACCTCAGACATATTCCTTACAACCACACCGTATTTTTCCATAATTGCTTCAGGACTGTGTACTACAAGCTTCTCTCTATCTTCGATGGTCCCTCCAATATAATAAGGAAGTCCACAGTTAGCAAATGAGATATATTCCCCTCTTTCTAACATCACAATTTCCGCTTTTTCATCTAGTCTTCTTAGTCTTGTCAGAGCAGTTGCCCCTCCAGCTACACCACCAACAATTACCACTTTTTTTGTCAATTTAACTCCTCCTCTTGATCAAACAATAAATTTATTATACTTATAACTTCCTCATTTACCACTGAATAAAATATTTCAGTGCCTCTTCTTTCATTCTTGACTATTCCAGCTAATCTAAGTTTTGAAAGGTGTTGGGACAATGTAGATTGAGGTACATCCAGACAATCTTGCATAAAAGAAACATTGTTTTCTCCGTCTTTTGTAAGACCTCTTAATATACATAATCTAATAGGATGAGCTAAAAGCTTTAGCAATGAAGCTTTATCTTCCATTCCCTTTGGATCAATCTTCATCTAATCCCTCCTTTATATCGCTATATCTATATATTAGAATATATAGATATAATAGTCAAGCTTATTTGAGTTTTTTTTCACAAAAAAATAAAACAGATAAAGGCATAGTGCTTTATTATTCCTTTATCTGTTGCTTTTATTAAATATTTTATATTGTTTTAATTCTATTCTGCTTCAACTACTGCACTTGTAACTGGTACTCTTGAGCCTAATTCTTTGTCTATCATCATAAGGCCTTGGAAGTGATCTTTAACTCCTTTAAGTTTAAATATAATGTCTTGCATATTATTTTCTTCTTCTAATTGTTCTTCTACAAACCACTGAAGAAAACCTGTTGTTGGATAATTACTCTCTTCTTTTGCCATATCTAATAAATCATATATTCTAGAAGTAACACTTTTTTCATGATGTAAAGCCATTTCAAATACTTCTAAGAATGACTTGTAATCGTTTTTAGGTTCCGGTATCGCTTGAACAGTTACTCTACCACCCATATCATTTATAAAAGTATAAAATTTCATGGAATGAAGATATTCTTCTTTTGCTTGTTCATTTAAAAAATGAGCCATACCCCTCATATTTTCTGATTCACAATATGCTGCCATTCCCACATAATAATATCCCGATAACATTTCATAGTTAAATTGATCATTTAAAGCTTTCATTAATTTTTCATTCATTTTATTACCTCCAAGTTTATAGTTTTTTTATCTTAACATATTTTACCCTAAATACATATAACTAATCACAGATTAAATTATTTGTAATCATTACATTTAATTATTATACCAAAACACTATCAACATTACTACTTAAATTATTTTTCTTATAGATTTTATGGATTATAAATAGCATAAACTCCATAAACGCTGATATTTGAATCCGCTAATAATTTCAATATAATTGGTATTGATTGAACTAAAATTCCTAATTCAACTCCATTATATTTATATACAATTTCTGATTTATCAACAACTCTAGAATCGTCTAGCAAATCCATAAGATTTTGTTTAATAGATGCATTATTTATTTCTCCAATAAGAAAAAAAACCTTTACTTTATTTCCAGTATAATCTTTGGGATTTATTCTATTTATTAATAGTATATTATTCATCGTGCATCTCCTTTGAGTCTATTTTATTACTATACCCAAATTCTTTAAATTAACACTATTTTTTGTCTGAATTAGTTCCCTGCCAATGGGTATAATGAATAATAGGTTAAGGAGGTATATCTATGGAATTATCATTGGAGTTGTTAAAAAATTCTATTCTATTCAATGGATTAAATGAAGAAGAAATTAAGAAATTAATAGATGGAGTAAATATCTTTAAAAAAGAATACTCTGTTGGAGAAATCATAGCGCTTGAAGGTGATCCTTGTAATAGTTTATCACTTATTCTTTGCGGGGAGGTTGAAATCCACAAACCCTTCACTTCTGGTAAAATTGTAACTATAAGCCATTTTTCAGCTGGAAATATATTTGCTGAATCACTTGTTTTTTCCAATAAAAAAGAATATCCCGCAAATGTTATCTCCACCACTAAAAGTACAATTTTATTCATCCCTAGAAAAGAGCTTTCACAACTACTCAGCAAAAATCCTATTGTAATAGAAAATTTTGCTGGAGTTCTTTCTAAAAGAATTCATATGTTAAATGACAGAATTACAAATCTATCCCTTGATACTACCAGAAAAAAAATCGTAAATATATTGTTACTTGAATACGCAAGACAAAAAACATCTTCACTTCTTTTGCCGTATAGTAGAAAAAAAATGGCTGAATTACTAAATATTCCAAGACCATCATTATCGCGTGAATTAATAAAAATGAAACAGGATGGACTTATTGACTTCTATAAAAATAGATTTAAAATTCTAGATTTAAAAAAACTTGAAAAAACTCTTAATTAGCAAAATCAACGCTTTTTAAGAATTTTTTTTGGAATTTTTAATATAAGCAACTCATAAAAAATATAACCACCCAATAATCCTCCGATTATATCAGTTGGCCAATGTACTCCTAAAGATACTCGGCTTATTCCCATCAAAAGAATATAAATAAGAGCTAAAGTGTATGCATATTTTTTCTTGGTCTCAGATTTCCCTCTTGAATATATATATGCAAATGTTAGAAACATAGTTGTTGAAACCATAGTATGCCCACTAGGATAGCTAAGACCAGCTTGTTCTACTAAAAAGTACTCTAGTGGTCTTGTTCTTTGGAATATTGCTTTTAATAAATAATTAACTATAAAGCTACCTAATGAAGATGCTAGAAGTAAAACAGATATATAATATGATTTTTTTATTAAGAAATAGGAAATGACCATTGCCATAATTGGGAATAGGAATGTTTCCGATCCCAAAAATGAAACTAATCCCATAAATGAAACTACTCTTATACTTAAACTCTCTTTTATCCAATTTAAAATCCATACATCAAATATAATACCCCTATCACTCTTAAAAACAAGAATCCCTAAAACAATAAAAATTACAAAGCTTATATAAAGCAGTGTTTTTCTATATTTAGCCATTACTTCGCCCCTCATATTTAAAAGACGACGAGTTAACTCGTCGTCTAGTATTATTTTCTTCTTTTCTTTTTAGGTGCTATATGAATTGCTGCATCGTCTAATCCAAGTGTTGCTTCAAAAAATGCTTCAGATAATGTAGGATGAGCATGAATGGTTCTTTTTATAGCGGCTACATCCAAATTGTTTGAAATTGCTAAAGCTCCTTCATGAATTAAATCATTCGCATGAGGTCCTAAAATATGAACACCTAATATTTTATTGTCTTTATTTGAAGCAATTATCTTTACGATTCCATCTGTTTCTCCAAGAGAAAGTGCTTTCCCATTCGCAGAAAACATAAACTTACTCGTTCGATAGTCTACTTCTTTTTCCTTCAGTTGCTCTTCCGTATAACCTACTTGAGCAACCTCTGTCATAGTAAAGCAACAAGCTGGCCAATATTCTAAGACTACATCTGCCTTGTGACCCATTATAGTTTCTACAACATACTCAGCCTGAGCGGATGCTACATGTGCGAGCTGAATCCCCTTAGAATTAACATCTCCTATTGCATATATTCCAGGGACACTAGTTTCATAATTATCATCAACCTTAATTCCCTTAGCAGCACATTCTACACCTGCGACTTCAAGATTTAACCCATCAATAAAAGGAGCTCTTCCTGAAGCTATTAAGACATAATCTCCGACAACTTCAATTTCTTCATCTTTGTCCTTATATTTAGCAACGACCTTTAATTTCCCATTAAACTCAGAAATTTCTTTAGCTCTTATATTAACATAAGTTTCTATACCTTGTTTCTTTAAAATTGGCGTCATTCTTTTAGAAATCTCTTTGTCTGCATCTTTTAATATTCTAGAAGCAAGCAGAATAACATTTGATCCTAGTTCCTGATATATACTTGCAAATTCAAGTCCTATTACCCCTCCACCAACTACAATCAGAGTTTCAGGTATATGGTCTAATTCTAAAATATCATCTGAAGTAATTACACCTTTTAAATCTACGCCCTTTGTCTCAGTCATTTGTGAATTTGAGCCCGTTGCAATTATTATATTATCTGCACTTATTTCCTTAGTTCCACCATCATTTAATTGAACTAAAAGGGTTCTATTGTCTTTAAATGACGCTTTACCATTTATTAATTCTATATTTGGATAAGAAGCAATTAGCTTTTCTATTCCAGTTACAAGGTCATTAACGACATTATTTTTTCTTTCTAATAATGCTTTCCCATCTAAACTATATCCTTCTACTTTAATTCCGAATTTCTCAGAATTCTTTAAAGAAGACATTATTTCAGCATTTCTAAAATAAGTTTTAGTAGGAATGCACCCTCTATTAAGACAGGTGCCTCCTATTTCTCTATTCTCAATTAAAATTACTTCTGCTTCCAATTGTGCAGCTTTAATAGCCGCAACATAGCCTCCCGGTCCAGCACCGATTATAGCTATTCTCTTTGTCAAACAATCACCCCTACCCTTCGTATTTAACGTTGATGTCACGAGCTGCTTTAACTTCATCAGGTCTTCTAACTAGAGTGTTGTGTGGAGCTGATTTAACTAATTGTGGATCCGACTCAGCTTCTTTTGCTATTTGAATCATAGCTTCTATAAATTCATCTAATGTTTCTTTACTCTCTGTTTCAGTTGGTTCAATCATCAATGCTTGATTGATAATTAATGGGAAGTATATTGTTGGTGGATGGTATCCAAGATCTAACAATCTCTTAGCAATATCTAGAGTTGTAACTTCACTTAAACTAGATCCTTTTAATCCTCCAAAAACAACCTCGTGCATATATTGTGTATCTATTGGCAAGTTATAATAATCTTTAAGTTTACTCATAATATAATTAGCATTAAGAACTGCCATTGTAGAAGCTCTCTTTATTCCATCGCTACCCATTGTAAGGATATAAGTGTATGCTCTAACCATTATTCCAAAATGTCCATAGAAATCTTTAACTTTCCCAATTGTTTTTGGATAATCATAATCTAAGAAATATTTTTCACCTTTTTTATTAACCATAGGCACTGGTAAATAATCTACCAAAATATTTTTAACCCCTACTGGCCCTGAACCAGGTCCTCCACCACCATGTGGAGTTGAAAATGTCTTGTGAATATTATAATGAACTACGTCAAAACCCATATCTCCAGGTCTTGCATGCCCCATAATAGCATTCATATTAGCTCCATCGTAATACAATAATCCACCTGCATCATGTACTATCTGAGCAATTTCTTTTATTCCTCTATCAAATAGCCCTAAAGTATTTGGATTTGTTAACATTAATCCAGCAGTATCATCTCCAACAGCTGCTTTAAGTGCTTCTAAATCTACCAAACCATCTTTTGTAGATTTAATCTCCACTATTTTGTAACCAGCCATTGCTGCAGTTGCTGGGTTTGTACCATGTGCTGAGTCAGGTACTATAATCTTGTTTCTCTTCTCGTCTCCTCTATCTTCATGATAAGCTTTTACTAGCATTATTCCTGTAAGCTCACCATGAGCGCCAGCTGCAGGTTGTAGAGTCATTCTGTCCATTCCTGCAATTTCACAAAGTGATTTTTCAAGTTCAGACATCAACTGTAGCGAACCTTGTATACAATCTTCTGGTTGTAATGGATGAATATTAGCAAATCCATCATATCTTGCAGTGTCTTCATTTATTTTTGGATTATATTTCATTGTACAAGATCCAAGTGGATAGAATCCTGTATCTAATCCATAATTCTTATTAGATAAATTTGTATAATGTCTTATAACATCTACCTCAAATAATTCTGGTAAATTTAATTCCTCGTCATTCACAAATTCTGCTGGTATCAAATCTTTAATCTCTTTATCTTCAATATCAAGAGGTGGTAACATATAAGCCTTTCTACCTGGCTTTGAAAGTTCGAATATTAATTTCTCATAGTTTCTCATTATATCCCCTCCATTACACTGGTAAGCTTGTCAATCTCTTCTTTTGTTCTCTTTTCAGTTACTGCATAGAGAACTCCACCTTCAAATTGGGGATATGATTTGCCTAAGTCGTAACCTCCGAGAATATCCACTTTTCTTAATTCATCGTTTAATTTAGCAGAGTCTACATCTGATGTTACAGCAAATTCTTTAAAGAATGGCTTATTAAATAACGGTTTATACTTACCTGATTTTGTCATTTGCTCAAATGCATAATGAGCTTTTTTAGCACTTTGTTCTGCCACTTCTCTTAAACCCTCTTTACCAAGAGTTACCATATAAACAGTAGCAGCAAGAGCATTAAGTCCCTGATTAGAACAAATATTTGATGTAGCTTTTTCTCTTCTTATATGTTGCTCTCTAGCTGTCAACGTCAATACAAATGATCTTTTACCATCTAGATCTTCAGTTTGACCAACTATTCTTCCAGGAATTTTTCTTATATAAGCTTTATTAACTGCCATAAATCCTAAATATGGGCCTCCAAAACTTAAAGTCATTCCCATTGCTTGACCTTCTCCAACTACTACATCTACTCCCAAATCTCCTGGTTTTTTTAATATTCCCAATGAGATCGGATCAACAGAAGCTACAAAGGTTGTTTTTTTACCTTTGTGAGCAACTTCTCCTAATGCTTTTAGATCTTCAATTATTCCAAAGAAGTTTGGACTCTGAACAATTACCGCAGCTGTATCATCAGTTACTAAGCCCTTTAACGCTTCTATATCTGTTGCTCCATCTTTAATATCTACTTCTATTACTTTTAAGTTTTGTGCATGCGCATAGGTATGAAGAATTCTCCTAGCATCTGGTTTTACAGATTTAGAAATAATTATTTCATCTTTTTTAGAATAGGCAGATGCCATTAGTGCAGCCTCTACTATTGCTGTTCCACCATCATATAGCGAAGCGTTTGCAGCATCCATTCCTGTTAAATTAGCTATTAAAGTTTGAAATTCAAAAATATACTGTAAAGTACCTTGACTTATTTCTGGTTGATAAGGAGTATATGATGTATAAAACTCACTTCTCGAAATAATATGGTCTACTATTGATGGTATATAATGATCATATGCTCCTGCTCCAAGAAAACTAGTAAGATTACTAAGTGAACAGTTCTTGTTAGCTAAACCTTTTAAATAAGTTGTAACTTCCAATTCGCTTTTTGCCTTTGGCATATCTAGTTCTCTATTAAAGTAAACATCTTTAGGAATATCATCAAACAATTGATCAAGACTTTCTAGACCAATTGATTCTAACATCTCCTTTATATCTTCAGGCGTTGCTGGTAAATATGGGTGCATATTATTCCTCCTCAGCTAAAAACTTCTCGTAATCCTCACTAGTCATTAATTCTTCAAGTTCTGCTTTGTCGGCCATCTCAATTTTTACTAACCAGTTTTCAAATGCATCTATATTTAGTAAAGCTGGATCATCCATTAATTCTTCATTAATCTCAACTATTTTTCCACCAACTGGCAAATAAATATCTGAAGCAGCTTTTACTGACTCAACAGCTGCAAATGCTTCTTCTTTTTCAAATTCATCTCCAACTTCTGGAAGTTCAACATAAACTATATCTCCTAGATGATGCTGAGCAAAATCTGAAATACCTACAAATACTGTGTCTCCATCTACCTTAACCCATTCATGTTCCTTAGTGTAATGTAATCCTTTAGCTACTTTCATCAATATTACCTCCAAATTTTTATTTTTTAAGAAACTTCTTGCTAATTACCTTAGCTTTTGCAAATTTATTTCTAATTTTTACATCTACTTCAGTTCCCAACTCTGTAAATTCAATTTTAATCAATGCATTACCAATTACTTTTCCTAATGTAGGACTTTTGTATCCAGTTGTAATATGGCCTATTTTTTCTCCATCTTTGTATACTTCATATCCTTCTCTTGCAATTCCTCTATCAATCAATTCTATACCAGCAAGCTTTCTTTTTAAACCTTCATTCCACTGTTTATTAAGAGCTTCTTTACCTATAAAATCTGATTCTTTATCTAATTTTACAAAATATTTAAAACCTGCTTCCAACGGAGTAATAACATAATCCATTTCATGTCCATAAAGAGGAAGTGAAGCTTCAAAACGAAGTGTATCTCTACATCCAAGTCCAGTTGGTTTAATACCCTCTTCTTTACCTGCTTCTAATATTGCATTCCATACCTTAACAATACCTTCATTGTCACTATACACTTCAAAACCATCTTCTCCAGTGTATCCAGTTCTAGAAACCATGCAATTAACTCCAGCGATATCTACATTTCTATTTAAGTGGAAAAATTTGATTGATGATAAATCAAAATCTGTTAATTTTTGAAGTGTTTTTTCTGCTAAAGGTCCTTGAATTGCAACCTCTCCAACTTCATCAGAGATATTTTCTAGTTCTACTTCAAAATCTTTTTTATGATCTTGTATCCATTTCCAGTCCTTGTCTATATTTCCTGCATTTACAACTAAATAAAAGAAATCTTGCGCATATCGATAAACTAATAAATCATCAACTGCACCGCCAGACTCATTACACATAAAAGTATAAATTATTTGATTGTCAACTATTGAAGCTATATCGTTTGTCATTAGTGAATTTACATAAGCAAGAGCATCCTTACCTTTTACTGTAATTTCTCCCATATGAGATACATCAAACAATCCTACCGCATTTCTGACAGCTTCATGCTCCGGTACAAGACCTTCATATTGTACTGGAAGAAACCAACCTGCATAGTCAACAACATCTCCCCCTAACTTTACATGTTCATCATATAACGGGGTTTTCTTTGCGTCCATCTAATCACTCCTTCCTAATATTTGTGATATAATCGAAATACTACATCTTTTCTACCCTTTAAAACATATATTAAACTATTATAAATATCTTTATAAAAAGCTAAATATAAAGGTTTGGGATAGCATGCTTTAATTATACAATAAGGAGGTTTAAATATGCAATACCGTTATATTACCAATGACAAGTTAAAAGTTTCACTATTAGGACTAGGTTGTATGAGATTTCCAATCATTAATAATGATCCCTCGCAAATTGATAGGGAGAAAGCTTTTGAAATTTTGGATTATGCTTTAGAAAATGGTATCAACTATTTTGATACAGCTTATCCTTATCATGGTGGTAAATCAGAGGAACTCGTTGGCGATTTCTTTGAAAAACATGATAGAAAAGAGTTCTACTTGGCAACAAAAAATCCTGTTTGGCTCGTAGAAAAGCATGAAGATTTTATGCATTATTTAGATGAACAACTTGTGAATTTAAAGACGAACTATGTTGATTTTTACCTTTTACATGCGCTAAGCAAAAAAACTTTTAATAAAATAAAAAATATAAATTTTCAAAAGTTTATTGAAAAAGCAAAATCCGATAAAAAAATTCATTATATTGGATTTTCCTTCCATGATGAATACGAAGTTTTTGAAGAAATAATAGATTCGTACCCTTGGGATTTTTGTCAGATACAATTAAACTATACGGATAAATATTATCAAGCAGGTTTAAAGGGATTAGAATATGCAAGATCTAAAGGAATAGATGTAGTAATCATGGAACCACTAAAGGGTGGAAAACTTGCAAATTCTCCCAAGGAAATAAATCAAATATGGAATGAATCTAAAATTAGAAGAAGTACTCCAGAATGGGCGCTTAAATATTTGTATTCACTTCATGGGATATCAGTGGTTTTAAGCGGCATGTCTACTCTTGATCAACTTAAAGAAAATATAACAATTACATCCAAACCAGATATTTTAGATAAAGAAGATTTAGAATTAATAGACAGAGCAGAAATAATTTATAAATCTAAACTAAAAGTAGGTTGTACTAGTTGCAATTATTGTATGCCATGTCCATCAGGTGTTAAGATTCCAAATATTTTTGAATTATATAATAATAAATCAGTATATAATACAGTTGATGAATCTAAAAAATCTTATAAAAATCTATTAGATAATAATGGAAGCGCTCTGGAGTGCATTGAATGTGGACTTTGTGAAAAAGCCTGTCCACAAAATCTATCAATTATTGCGCTACTTAAAGATGCTCAGAAAGATCTAACTCAATAAGTAAATAGGTATTAAAAAGTATAAAAATAATTTTGGAGAAGAAACTCAGGATTTTCCAAGAAAGCAGCTACAATATCTAAGCTCCTTCTTTAATAAATGCAAGGCTTTTTCTATAACTCTATTTTTAAAATGTTATAAAATAAATTTACACATAAATTAAAAAAATGCACTTCGTATAAACGAAGTGCATTTTGATTATCTCTTGCTAAATTGTGGACTCTTTCTTGCTTTTTTAAGACCGTATTTCTTTCTTTCTTTCATTCTTGGGTCTCTTGTTAGATGTCCCGCTTTTTTAAGTAGAGGTCTTAATTCCCCATCTGATGCTATTAATGCTCTTGCTATACCATGTCTGATAGCTCCTGCTTGACCTGTAAACCCTCCACCATGTACATTTACAAATACATCGTATTTATCTGTAGTCTCTGTTAAAGTCAAAGATTCTTTTGAAATTACTTTAAGTGTCTCGTAATTAAAAAATTCATCTATATCTCTATTGTTAATAGTAATTTTACCATTACCAGGTAATAATCTAACTCTTGCAACTGAAGTCTTTCTTCTTCCAGTTCCGATAAATTGTGTCACTGCCATTTACAGTCCTCCCTTCTTATCTAAATTAAAATTCGTATAATTCTGGTTTTTGTGCTTCGTGTCCATGCTCTGCTCCGCTATAAACTTTAAGCTTCTTATACATCGCTCTACCTAAACTATTTTTAGGTAACATTCCTTTTACTGCAAGTTCAATTATCTTTTCTGGATTTTTTTCCATCAAAGTATGATATGGAATTTGTTTTAATCCTCCTGGATAACCTGTATGATAGCTGTATTTCTTTTGCATTAATTTTTTACCTGTTAATTTAACTTTACCTGCGTTTATTACGATAACAAAATCTCCAGTATCTACATGTGGTGTGAAAGTAGGTTTGTTCTTACCTCTAAGAATTGTTGCAATCTCAGTAGCCATTCTTCCCAAAACTCTATTTTCAGCGTCTATTATTAACCATTTTCTTTCAACGTTATTGGCATTTGCCATATAGCTTTTCATTTGTTTCCCTCCTTACAAAGACATTTATATAGGTGTCTAGTAAAAAGTTTCCGGACTCCTTCTTAAACACTCTTATACATTTTAATACAAGTACTCATCAATGTCAAGTTGGATTTTACTCCATCTTGCTCTATTTTTATTTATCCAATATATCTTGTTGATATTATTGCTCCAAAAAAAACAATCGTAACAGCTAATGTTATATAATCTCTAGATCTCAGTTTTAATTCATTTAATCTAGTTCTACCTTCTCCTCCTCTATAGCACCTAGCTTCCATTGCTGTTGCTAATTCATCCGCTCTTCTAAATGCATTTATAAAAAGAGGTACAAGTAATGGAACCAAATTTTTAGCTCTACTTAGAATATTACCTGATTCAAAATCTGCTCCTCTCGCCATTTGAGCCTTCATAATCTTATCAGTCTCTTCAAGTAGTGTAGGTATAAATCTAAGTGCAATTGTCATCATCATAGCAAGTTCATGAGCTGGAAGTCCAACTTTTTTAAATGGAGAAAGAAGTCTTTCTATACCATCTGTAAGTGCTATAGGTGAAGTCGTTAAGGTTAAAAGTGATGTTCCTGTAATAAGAAATATCAGTCTTAATGCCATAAACACAGATTGCCTTAAACCCTCTTTTGTTATCGCTAAAGGACCTAGCTCTATTAATACTTCGCCTTTTGTTAAAAATAAGTTTATTGCAAAAGTTATGAGAATTATAAACACAAGTGGTTTTAATCCTTTTATTATAAATTTCAATGGCAATCTTGCTACATAGATTACAGCCCCAATAAACAATACTATAAAAATATATGGAGTAAAGTTCACGACAAAAAATAGCGAAGCTATAAATAATGCTACAACTATAATTTTTATTCTTGGATCTAATTTATGAATAATAGATGTGCCTGGAAAATATTGGCCTATTGTTATATCTTTAAGCATTATCTTTTCTCCTTAGATACTCTAGTATTACATCTTTTGCTTCATCTATTGTTAAAACATCTTCTCGTACTATATGCCCTTTTTCTTTAAATTTCTTCATAAATTGAGTAATTTGAGGTATACCTAGACCCATTTTTTCTAGTTCTTCTGATCTCGAAAAAACTTCTCTGGTAGTTCCATCCATAGCAATCTTGCCCTTGTGCATTACAATAGTTCTATTTACAAGTCTAGCTATATCCTCCATACTATGAGATACGAGTATTGTCGTTATATTTTCTTTTTCATATAGCTTTTTTATTTCATCCAAAATTTCATCTCTACCTTGTGGGTCAAGCCCTGCAGTTGGCTCATCTAAAATAAGAACCTTTGGTTTCATTGCAATAACTCCAGCAATGGCAACTCTTCTTTTTTGTCCTCCAGATAATTCAAATGGAGATCTCTCTTTAAGTTCTTCAAAGTCGAGGCCGACTAATTCCATCGCTCTTTTAACTCTTGAATCTATTTCTTCTTCTGATAGTCCAAGATTTTTTGGCCCAAATGCAATATCTTTGTATATGGTTTCTTCAAACAATTGATGTTCAGGGTATTGAAAAACTAACCCAACTTTTTGCCTAATTTTCTTCATCTTAGTAGTTTTATCTGAAAGACTCTGCCCATCTATTATTATTTCGCCAGCAGTGGGTTTCATCAATCCATTTAAGTGTTGCACTAGTGTTGATTTGCCTGAACCAGTATGACCTATTAGCCCAATAAATTCACCTTCATCTATATCTAATGAAATATCATCTAATGCTTTTTTTTCAAATGGAGTTCCTGGATTGTATACATAACTTAAACCTTTTAACTGGATTATCATAATATTTCCACCAGCTCCTCGACAGATAAAATATCATCTTTAAAATGATACCCTTCTTTATTTAACTCGTAAACTAATTCTGTTACTTGTGGCACATCTAGACCGATTGATTTTAACTTTTCAACTTGTCTAAATATTTCTTTAGGCGCGCCTAAAAGAACAGCTATACCATGGTCAAGGACCATAACTCTATCTGCTTCTACAGCCTCATCCATATAATGAGTTATAAGAATAATAGTTTTATTTTTTTCTTTATTAAGTTTCTTAATGGTCTGGATAACTTCTAATCTTCCTGATGGATCAAGCATTGCCGTAGGCTCATCAAAAATTATACAATCAGGCTCCATAGCAAGTATACCTGCAATTGCAACTCTCTGTTTTTGACCTCCTGATAATAGGTGAGGTGCATGATTCTTATACTCTGTCATCTCAACTATTTCGAGAGCCTCGTCTACTCGTCTTCTTATTTCAAGAGGTGGTATCCCTAAGTTTTCTGGTCCAAAAGCCACATCTTCTTCAACAATAGTCGCGACTATTTGATTATCTGGATTTTGAAATACCATTCCTGCAGTAGATCTTATATCCCAAATTTTTTCTTCATCTCGAGTATTCATACCATTTACAAATATGTCTCCTCGTGATGGCAATATAAGACCATTTATCATCTTAGCTAATGTAGATTTACCTGAACCATTATGCCCTAATATAACAAAGAATTCTCCTCTTTTTATATCCAAATTCAAATCTTTAACAGCTAATTGAATGCTATCATCTACATATGACTTATACTCATAGCTCACATTTTCAATTTTAATCATTGTTTCATTTTCCATTTTAATACCTCAACTTTATTATTATTCATAGTTAATATAACATATGAATCACTTTATTACAATTTTAAAAAAGTGGGCACTTTTTTTGTAATGACTAGGAAAGTTCTACTTTTTTCTATATATAAAATTTATTGTTCTGAGTTTCAAAGAAATCTCACTTAAAATATCTGATAAAAAATTTCTTTGCTAAAGCTAAAGGGACTAAGTTTCAACTTAATCCCTCTGGATTTACACCAATTCTAGTATTGCAATTTCTGCTCCGTCACCACGGCGAGGACCTAGTTTTAATACTCTGGTATATCCACCATTTCTATCAGCATACTTAGGACCTATTTCATCAAATAATTTTTTCACTACAGTTTCATCGTATACATAAGCCAAAGCTTGACGTCTAGCATGCAAATCTCCTCTTTTTGCAAGAGTTATCATTTTTTCTGCCATTCGCTTAGTTTCTTTTGCTCTAGTTACTGTAGTTTCTATCTTTTCTTCCCTTAATAATGAAGTTACTTGATTTCTCAACATTGCTTTTCTATGAGCAGTGGGACGACCAAGTTTTCTTAGTGTTGTCACATTTATCCCTCCTTTTGCAAAATTCTACTCTTCAGACGATTTTAAACCTAATCCAAGATCAGCAAGTTTCTTTTCAACTTCCTCTAATGATTTCTTCCCAAGGTTTCTAACTTTCATCATATCGTCTTCAGTTTTTTGAGTGAGCTCTTCAACGGTATTTATTGCGGCTCTCTTTAAACAGTTATAACTTCTAACTGATAAGTCTAAATCCTCTACAGTCATCTCAAGTACTTTTTCTTTTTTGTCCTCTTCTTTTTCTACCATTATCTCTACATCATTTACATGATCTGTCAATTCAATGAATAGATTAAGATGCTCTGTTAATATCTTTGCTCCTAATGAGGTTGCTTCATCAGCACCCATAGTTCCATTAGTCCACACTTCAAGTACTAGTTTGTCATAATCTGTAATTTGACCAACTCTAGTATTCTCAACTTGATAATTAACTTTGCTTACAGGTGTAAAGGATGAGTCTACAGGTATCACACCAACAACTTGCCCCTCTTTTTTGTTCTTTTCAGCTACTGAATATCCTCTACCTTTTATTAATTCTAATTCAATATAAAGCTTTCCATCTTCATTTACGGTAGCAATATACTGATCTTTATTTACAATTTCAACTTCCATTCCAGTAGCTATATCTCCAGCTGTGACAGTTTTAGGTCCTTCTACATCTATAATTATAGTAACTGGTTCATCAGTATACATTTTTGCTGCGATTTCCTTTATATTAAGGATCATTTCAGGTACATCTTCAAGCACTCCTGGAATAGTTGTAAATTCATGAAGTACTCCTTGGATTTTTACTGATGATATCGCGGCACCTGGTAATGATGAAAGCAAAACTCTTCTTAAAGAGTTACCAAGTGTTGTACCATAACCTCTCTCAAGTGGCTCTACTACAAACTTCCCATAGCTTCCATCTTCACTTAAATCTATGATCTCAATTCTAGGTTTTTCTATTTCTATCATTAAGCATAACCCTCCTTGATTTTTAAATTTTTAACGGACGAGGGCAACTAATACAACTATATCGATTATTTCGAATATAGCTCTACAACTAAATGCTCTTCTACTGGGATGTCAATATCTTCTCTGGTTGACTCAGCTATTTTAGTTCCTCTTAAGTTTTCTAAATCTATACTAATCCATGGAGGTGTGTTTCCATTGTGATTTTCTACTAATGTTTTAAATTTTTCGCTTAAACGACTTTTCCCTTTTACTTCAATTACATCTCCAACAGTTGTAAGTAATGAAGGAATATCTGCTTTACTTCCATTTAGATTGAAATGACCGTGAATTACTAATTGTCTAGCTTCTGCTCTTGATGAAGCAAAACCCATTCTATAAACTACGTTGTCAAGTCTTGATTCTAATATTCTAAATAGATTGTCGCCTGTTACACCTTTCATTTTATCTGCCATTTCAAAATATTTATGCATTTGAGATTCAGATAAACCGTAGAATCTACGTACTTTTTGTTTTTCTCTTAACTGTTTACCATATTCAGTTACTTTTTTTCTTGATTGTCCGTGTTGTCCGGGAGCAAATGCTCTTTTGTTCATCGCACATTTATCTGTATAACATCTATCTCCTTTTAGAAATAGTTTTATTCCCTCTCGACGACACAATCGACAAACTGGCCCTGTATATCTTGCCATATCTATTTACACCTCCTATTAAACTCTTCTTCTTTTCGGTGGTCTACATCCATTGTGTGGAATCGGAGTAACATCTTTGATCATACTAACTTCAAGTCCTGATGCTTGTAGTGATCTTATAGCTGCTTCTCTCCCTGACCCTGGTCCTTTTACAAATACTTCAACTACCTTAAGGCCATGTTCCATAGCTTTTTTAGCTGCTTCTTCTGCTGCTTGTTGAGCGGCATAAGGAGTGGATTTTCTTGAACCTCTAAAGCCTAATTGCCCAGCGCTAGCCCAAGCAATAACATTTCCTGAAACATCAGTTAAAGTTACCATTGTATTATTAAATGTAGAAGAAATATGTGCTTGTCCTCTTTCAATATTCTTACGCTCTCTTCTTCTAACACGTGTTGCTTTACCTTTTTTCGGTGCCATGTAGTTCCCCTCCTTTACCTATTTTTTCTTAGATACTATTCTTCTAGGACCTTTTCTTGTCCTTGCATTAGTTTTCGTTCTTTGACCTCTTACTGGAAGTCCTCTCTTATGTCTAATCCCTCTATAGCAGTTGATTTCTTTTAGTCTTTTGATATTTAAAGCAACGTCTCTTCTTAAATCACCTTCAACATGATAAGTATCAATTACTGCCCTTAAATTTGATACTTCTGATTCAGTTAAGTCTTTTACTCGAGTGTTTAAATCAACACCAGCTTTATTAAGAATTTCTATTGATCTTGGTCTACCAATACCGAATATATATGTCAATCCAATTTCAACTCTTTTATCTCTTGGTAAGTCTACTCCTGCAATCCTTGCCATTAAAGTCTACACCTCCTATTATAAATCATCAATTAACCCTTACCTTTAACCTTGTTTTTGTTTATGTTTAGGATTTTCACAGATGACCATTACTCTTCCTTTTCGTTTAATAATTTTACATTTTTCACACATCTTCTTTACAGATGGTCTAACTTTCATAATAATCCCTCCTATTGCTACTTGTTTCGCCAGGTTATCCTGCCTTTTGTCAAATCGTAAGGCGATAGTTCAACTGTTACGGTATCTCCCGGAAGTATTCTAATATAATTCATCCTAAGTTTCCCGGAAATATGAGCTAAAATTTCATGTCCGTTCTCAAGCTTAACTTTAAATATGGCATTTGGTAATGCATCAACTACCTTACCTTCGACCTCTATAACATCTTCTTTAGCCATTGGATTTCGAACCTCCTGTTCAACTCAAATTTAGAAACTCTTATTGAAAGGCTCTAAAATTTTTCTTATATATGAGTTATTTATCTTTACGCTATTCTCTACCTTTTCTTTGAATTCAGGTATAACAGTATTAAAAACGATCAAGTGCTTTATTTTTTTCTTCTTTGGACTATCAAGCTTCCTCAAATCCCCATCTACCACAAAAACATACTGGTCATCTGTTATATCGTAAATTAAGAAAACTCTTCCTTTATCACGGCCAGCTTTTGACTTCACCACCTGTCCGATGGTTATGTCACTAGTCGAATCCATTGTATTCACCTCTTTAAGTTGCTTAATAAGGATATATCCTTATACTATTTTATCGAGTGCTTTGGAAATGGTTTCAAATATTGCATCAATGGATTTTGTACCATCTACATCGAGTAATAAGTCTTGCTCCTTGTAATAAGCAATTAAGGGCTCTGTTTGCTCCATATAAACTTTTATCCTTGTTGATACAGTTTCTTTATTATCATCATCTCTTTGATAAAGCATTTCTCCATCTTTATCGCAGATTCCTTCTACTTTAGGAGGATTGAATTTTATATGATATGTTGCACCACATTCCTTGCAAATTCTTCTTCCAACTGCTCGTTCTATTAAAATTTCGGCAGATGCGTTTATGTTAATAACTCTATCTAGTTTTATATCCATTTTGCGAAGTTCAGAATCTAATGCTTCAGCTTGATTAACTGTTCTAGGGAATCCATCTAATAGAAAACCCTCTTTACAATCATCCTTAGTTAATCTATCTTTTACTATAGAAACTACTAATTCATCTGGAACTAGAATACCCTTATCCATATAACCTTTTGCTTCTTTCCCAAGCTCTGTTCCTTCTTTTATGTTAGCTCTGAAAATATCCCCCGTAGATATATGTGGAATATTGTATTTATCCACTATAGCTGATGCCTGAGTACCTTTACCTGCTCCTGGAGGACCTAGTAATACTAATCTCATTTTTATCATCTCCTATAGTTTATTTTAAAAATCCTTTGTAATGTCTCATCAACATCTGAGATTCTATTTGCTTAACTGTTTCAAGTGCAACCCCTACAACTATTATTATAGCAGTTCCCCCAAAATTTATATCCATGTTAAACCATTTAGATAAAAGTACAGGTGCAGTAGCTAAAATCGCTAAAGACATTCCTCCTACAAAAGTTATTCTATTAACTACTTTGTTTAAATGGTCAGAAGTTGGTCTTCCAGGTCTAATTCCAGGAACAAAACCTCCATTTTGTTGCAGATTCTTTGAGTATTCCACAGTATTAAACTGAACTGCAGTATAAAAATATGTGAAGAATACTATAAGAATAATATTTAGTACTGTGTATATCCATATACCAACTGCTCCAGCCGGTGATAGGTATTTTTCTATCCACTGAGTCACTCCACCTTGCGAAAAGAGTGCTACAGTTTGAGGCAATGCAAGTAATGATGATGCAAAGATTACTGGAATAACACCAGCCATCAAAACCTTAATAGGAATATGAGTGCTTTGTCCACCATACATTTTTCTACCGACAACTCTCTTTGCATATTGAACTGGTATTCTTCTTTCACCCTGTTGCAATGCTACTACAAAAGCAATTATAAGAAGCATTATTATTCCAAATAATAACACAGATATAATACTCAATTGTCCAATGCTTACAAGTTTGAAGTTAGTAATTAAATCATGAGGAAGTCTAGATATTATACCTATGAAAATTAAAAGTGATATACCATTTCCAATTCCTTTTTCAGTAATTAATTCTCCAATCCACATAAGAAATGCAGTTCCAGCGACTATCGATAAGATTACTATTACGGTTTGCATACTATTAGTAGTCTCCAAAGCACTTCTGAATAACCCGAAAGTATATCCGATAGCTTGTATAGCTGCTAATGCAATCGCTCCGTATCTTGTATATCTATTAATTTTCTTTTTACCTTCTTCTCCTTCTCTTGCTAATTCCTCTAACTTAGGAATAGCAATAGTTAAAAGTTGAAGTATTATTGATGCCGTGATATATGGATAAATATTTGCAGCAAATATACTATAACTACTAAATGTTCCTCCAGCCATCATATCAAGAAATTGTAGCACCCCTCCTTGACTAGAGTTGAATATGCTCCCAATAATCTCTTTATTCATAAAAGGAACAGGTACAGCAGCTCCTAATCTAACTACTAATAGCATCAAAATAGTAAATGTCATCTTTTTTCTTAGGTCGGGAATCTTCCAAGCATCTCTCAAAGTTGAAAGCATTTAAATCACCTCAACCTTTCCTCCTGCAGCTTCTATCTTCTCAGCAGCAGTTTTGCTAAATTTATGAGCTTGTACTGTTAATTTAACAGTTAATTCTCCATCTCCAAGAACCTTAAGTCCATCTTTGGCTTTCCCTTGTTTAACTACACCCTCTTGGTATAATAACTCAGGTGTTATAACTGTGTCAGTTTCAAATCTATTTAAATCTTCAATATTAACTATTGCGAATTCTTTTGCGAATATATTTGTAAAACCTCTCTTTGGAGTTCTTCTGAATAAAGGCATTTGCCCTCCTTCAAATCCAGGTCTAACTCCTCCACCAGATCTTGCATTTTGGCCCTTATGTCCTTTACCTGATGTTTTTCCAGTTCCAGAACCAATTCCTCTACCAAGTCTTTTTCTGGCTTTACTTCCGCCTCCAGCATTTGGTTTTAAATCATTTAGTTTCAATCCGTACACCTCCTTTATTAGTCTATAACCTCAACCATGTAGTCTATTTGATGTATCATACCTCTAATTTGAGGGGTATCATTCTTTTCCACTACGTGACCAATTCTCCTTAATCCAAGGGCTTCGACTGTTTTTCTATGTGTAGCAGGTCTACCGATGGGACTTTTAACCAACTTGATTTTAAGCATAGTCATTTTTCTCCCCCCTTAACCTAGTATTTCTTCTACTGTTTTTCCTCTAAGTCGTGCAACATCCTCAACCTTCTTTAATCCTTGAAGAGCTTCCATAGTTGCATTAACAACATTTCTAGGATTATTAGATCCAAGTGATTTTGTTCTAATATCTCTAATACCAACTAACTCACATACAGCACGAACAGCACCACCTGCAATTACTCCAGTACCTTCTTTAGATGGTTTAAGCAGAACTCGTCCTGCTCCATAAACGCCTGTAATTTCATGAGGGATAGTTGTTCCAACTAAAGGCACTTCAACTATATGTTTTTTTGCATCTTGAATAGCTTTTCTTATAGCCTCAGGTACTTCTAGAGCCTTAGCCATTCCAACTCCAACATGTCCATTTTCATCTCCAACGACTACTAATGCACTAAATCTAAAGTTTCTACCGCCTTTAACAACTTTAGTAACACGATTTATATTAACTACTCTTTCTTTTAAATCAAATTCACTAGAATCTATAAATAAACGATTCATTTATTCCCCTCCTTTTATTAAAATTTAAGTCCAGCTTCTCTTGCTCCATCAGCAAGCTCTTTTACTCTTCCGTGGTATAGGTAGCCTCCTCTATCGAAAACAACCTCCTCGATTCCTTTATCAAGAGCTATTTTAGCTATTGCAATTCCAACTGCTTTAGCTGCTTCTTTATTTTTAGTAGAAGTAAGGTTTAAAGATTTGTCCAAAGTAGAAGCTGCTGCCAATGTATTGCCTGCGATATCATCAATAATTTGTGCGTAGATATGACTTCCACTTCTATAGATGTTTAATCTTGGCTTTACAGGAGTGCCCGTTACTCTTTGCCTTACTCTAGTATGTCTAACTTGTCTAGTCTTATTTTTATCAATTTTCTTTAGCAAATTTGTTCACTCCCTTCTACTTACCTGTTTTCCCTACTTTTCGTCTAACAATTTCATCAGTATATTTAATCCCTTTACCTTTATATGGCTCTGGTTTTCTATAATCTCTGATTTTCGAAGCATAATTTCCCACTAATTGTTTGTTAATTCCTTTGACAATTATTTTATTTGCTGCAGGAACTTCAACTTCAATTCCATTAGGATCATCCAATTCTATTGGGTGTGAATAACCTAATGTAAGAACTAATTTATTCCCTTGCTTTGCAGCTCTATATCCTGTTCCGACTATATCTAATGTCTTGGAGTAACCTTCAGTTACACCTTCAACCATATTCCATATCAATGTTCTAGATAGTCCGTGTAAGGATTTGTGTTTCTTGATTTCTGATGGTCTCGCAACACTTAATACGCCATCTTCTATAGTTATAGCCATCTCTGGACTAATTTGTTGTGATAGTTGACCTTTTGGTCCCTTTACCTCTACCAAATTATCTTCATTTACTTTTACTTCAACTCCACTTGGTATAGTAATTGGTTTTAAACCTATTCTTGACATGAGTGCACCTCCTGTTCCATTAATCTAGTAATTTATTACCATACGTAACAAACTACTTCTCCACCCACATTTTCACTACGCGCTTGTTTATCAGTCATCATACCTTTAGAAGTAGATAAAACTGCAATTCCTAATCCACCAAGCACTCTTGGGATTTCGTTATTCTTTACATATACTTTTAATCCTGGTTTAGATATTCTTTTAATACCACTGATTACTTTTTCACTATTCTTACCATATTTTAAATCTATTCTAATAATGCCTTGTTTTGCATCTTCGATTACATCAAAGCCCTTAATAAACCCTTCATTTAAAAGAATCTTAGCAACTTCCTTCTTTATATTTGAAGCGGGAACATCGACAGAATCATGTTTAGCATTGTTTGCATTTCTAATTCTGGTTAACATATCCGCGATTGGGTCTGTCATCATAATTGTTACCTCCTTTCATAATCTTAAGATTACCAGCTAGCTTTTCTAACGCCAGGTATTTGACCTTTATAAGCTAATTCGCGGAAACAGATACGACATACTCCATATTTCCTTAAATAAGCATGAGGTCTACCACATATTTTACATCTATTATATTCTTGTGTGCTAAACTTTTGCTTTCTTTGTTGTTTAGCAATCATTGATTTCTTTGCCATGCTTTCCCCTCCTTATTATTTTTTAAAGGGCATTCCCATTTTTTCTAAGAACACTCTAGCTTCTTCGTCTGTTAGTGCTGTAGTAACGATTACAATATCAAGTCCTCTAATGGAGTCTACCATATCGTATTCTATCTCAGGAAAAATAAGTTGTTCTTTGATTCCAAGGGCATAATTCCCCCTGCCATCAAATGATGTTTCACTAACACCTCTAAAGTCTCTTACTCTTGGTAGGGCAATATTCATTAATTTATCTAAGAAGTCATACATTCTATCTCCTCTAAGTGTAACCTTCGCACCAATCTTCATACCTTCCCTTAATTTAAAGTTCGCTATGGATTTTTTTGCTTGTGTTACAAGAGGTTTTTGTCCAGTTATAATTTGAAGTTCTTTTAATGCTGATTCAAGCGCTTTTGGATTGTCTCTTGCTTCTCCTACTCCCATGTTTATTACAACTTTTTCAACCTTTGGAACTTGCATTACACTATCGTAATTGAATTTTTCCATCATGTCTTTAACTACTTCATCTTGGTACTTTATCTTTAATCTGGAAGTCATTCCATTACCTCCTTTCTCAAGTGATTATTTATCTAATACTTCTCCGCATTTTTTGCATACTCTAGTTTTACTTCCATCTTTTTCTATTCTTGTACTAACTCTAACTCCCATTTTATCTTTTGGGCAGTACATCATAACTTTTGATACATTTATTGGTCCCTCATACTTTAGGATTCCTCCTGGTTTTGTTGGCCCTTGTGGTTTTCTATGTTTAGTAATCATGTTGACGCCTTCAACGACTACTCTATTATCTTTAGGAACTGCTAACATAATTTTACCAATTTTGCCTCTATCTTTACCTGATACAACAACTACTGTATCTCCTTTTTTTACATGCATACTCTACACCTCCTCCTATAGTACTTCCGGTGCTAAGGATATAATCTTCATATAGTTACCACTTCTTAGTTCCCTAGTTACTGGCCCAAAAATACGAGTACCTACTGGATTTTTATCGTCTTTTATAATAACAGCTGCATTATCGTCAAATTTGATATATGAACCATCTTGTCTTCTAACGCCTGCTTTAGTTCTTACAACAACTGCTTTAACAACTTGTCCTTTTTTTACAACCCCGCCAGGTGTTGCACTTTTGACCGTACATACAACTACATCTCCAACAGCGGCGTACTGTTTATTTGTACCTCCAAGCACTCTGATTACTAATACTTCTTTTGCTCCTGAATTATCAGCTACTCTCATGCGACTCTCAGTTTGAATCATGTTAGAATACCTCCCTTCGCCTCTAGCTCTATTTTGCTTTTTCTAAAATTCCGGTAATTCTCCATCTTTTATCTTTACTAAGTGGTCTAGTCTCCATAATTTGAACTTTATCACCTATGCCGCATTCATTATTTTCGTCATGAGCTTTAAATTTCGTAGTTCTTTTTGATTGTTTTTTGTAAAGTGGATGAGTGATAAAAGTTTCAATTGAAACAACAACAGTTTTATCCATCTTGTCACTTACGACAATACCTGTTCTTACTTTACGATTTCCTCTTTCCATTAGGGATTAAACCTCCTTCCTTATAGATAATTCTCTTTCTCGTGCAATTGTTTTTACGCGTGCAATACTTTTTCTTACTGAACTTATCTTTAAAGGGTTATCTAATTGACCTGTAGCCAATTGAAATCTCAAGTTAAAAAGTTCTGATTTAAGATCTAATAATTTGCTATTCAATTCTTGCTCTGACATTTGGCGAATTTCTTTAGCTTTCATTAGCTTCACCACCCTTATCTTGCGTTTCTTCTCTTTTTATAAATTTTGTTTTAATAGGTAGTTTGTGTGCAGCTAGTCTCATCGCTTCTCTAGCATCTTCTTCTGATACACCACCCATTTCAAATATTACTCTGCCTGGTTTTACAACTGCTACCCAATATTCCGGTGACCCTTTACCTGAACCCATACGAGTTTCAGCTGGTTTTTTAGTAACTGGCTTATCAGGGAATACTTTAATCCAGATATTTCCGCCTCTTTTTACATATCTAGTCATAGCTCTTCTGGCAGACTCTATCTGGTTTGATGTCATCCAAATTGGTTCTAAAGCTTGTAATCCGTACTCTCCATAAGTAATAGTATTACCACGAAGTGCTTTTCCCTTCATTCTACCTCTATGAACTCTACGGTATTTTACTCTTTTAGGCATTAACATATTAATATTCCTCCTTCCTACGACATAATCTATTTTGCTTGTGCTTCCTCATTTTTCCTATAATCTACTTTTTTTGTAGGAAGTACTTCTCCTTTATAAATCCAAACTTTAACTCCTAGCTTTCCATAAGTTGTATTTGCTTCTGCAAAACCATAGTCAATGTCAGCTCTTAATGTTTGTAGTGGAATAGTTCCTTCGCTATAACCTTCAGTTCTAGCCATATCTGCTCCACCAAGTCTTCCTGCAACTTGTGTTTTAATACCTTTTGCTCCGAATCTCATAGTTCTTTGAAGTGCTTGTTTCATAGCTCTTCTGAATGTAACTCTTCTCTCAAGTTGAGATGCTATATTTTCAGCTACTAATTGTGCATCAAGCTCAACCATTTTAATTTCTTCAACATTTATAACAACACTTTTTTTAGTTAGTTTTTCAATGTCAAGTCGTAATTCTTCAACTCCTGATCCGCCTCTACCTATTACCATCCCAGGTTTTGCAGTAAAAACTGATACTTTAATTTTACTAGCAGCTCTTTCTATTTCAACTTTAGAAATTCCAGATATAAATAATTTTTTCTTTATAAACTCACGAATTCTAAAATCTTCTACTAATAAATCACCAAAAGTCTTTTTATCGGCATACCATTTTGAATCCCAATCTTTAATTACACCTACCCTAAGGCCATGTGGGTTAACTTTTTGACCCATTAACTATCCCTCCTTTTTTACTCGCGTTCTTTAACAACAATTCCGATATGACTACTTCTTTTAATTATCGGATATGCCATTCCTCTTGCCTTTGGTCTGAATCTCTTCATCCTTGGGCCTTCATTAGCATAAGCTTCTGATACATAAAGATTCTCTCTATCAAGATTAAAGTTATTTTCAGCATTTGCAACTGCAGAATTTAAGACTTTCTCTAGCGCTTTAGCACCTTTTTTTGGTGTAAATTTTAAAAGTGAAAGAGCCTCATCTACTTGCTTGCCTCTGATTTCAGCACATATGAAATTTACTTTTAGTGGTGAAATCCTAACGTATTTAGCTATAGCATTAGCTTCCATGATTCTTACCTCCCTCATTTTACTTTCTTACAGCAGATGACTTTTCGCTTTTGTTAACATGACTTCTAAAAGTTCTGGTTAATACAAATTCTCCCAATTTATGGCCAACCATATCTTCTGTACAATATACCGGCACATGTTTCCTACCGTCATGAACAGCAATAGTATGCCCTACCATTTCAGGGAAAATAGTTGAACGACGTGACCAGGTTTTTATGACTTTTTTATCATTTGTTTTATTTAATTCTTCTACCTTTTTAAGTAGATGATCATCAATAAATGGTCCTTTTTTAAGGGATCTACCCATAATTTATTTCCTCCTTTTAAGCAACTATTTTGTTCTGCCTCTTACAATAAATCTATTTGATTTCTTATTTTTCTTTCTAGTCTTATATCCAAGAGCTGGTTTACCCCATGGAGTAGATGGTGCTGGCATTCCAATAGGAGCTCTACCTTCTCCACCACCGTGTGGATGGTCTACTGGGTTCATTGCACTACCTCTAACTGTTGGTCTAATTCCCATATGTCTTGATTTTCCAGCTTTACCAATTGTAATAAGCTCATGGTCAATATTTCCTACTTGCCCAATAGTAGCTCTACAATCAATTGAAACTAATCTAAATTCACCTGATGGCAATTTAAGTTGTGCATATTTTCCTTCTTTTGCCATTAATTGTGCTTCTGCACCAGCTGAACGAACTAATTGCGCGCCTTTTCCTGGCTTTAATTCTACATTGTGTACAGTTGTACCTACTGGCATATCTTTTAATTTAAGCGCATTACCGATTTTAATATCTGCATTTTCTCCAGACTCAATCATATCGCCAACTTTCATTTTATAAGGTGCAATAATATATCTTTTTTCACCGTCAGCATAGAAAATCAATGCTATGTTTGCAGTTCTATTTGGATCATACTCTATTGCAGCAACCTTTCCAGGTATGCCATCCTTATTTCTTTTAAAATCAATTATTCTGTACTTCTTTTTCGCTCCGCCGCCTCTGTGACGAATTGTTATTCTACCCTGTGAGTTTCTACCACTGCTCTTATTTAAACTAACCACTAATGATTTTTCTGGCTCCGTTTTAGTGATTTCTTCAAAAGTTGAAACAGTCATTTGTCTTCTAGCAGGGGAAGTAGGTTTGTATTTCCTTATACCCATTGGTTTTCCCTCCTTTTATCTACCTAATTATTCCATTCCTTCGAAGAATTCAATCTTCTTGGAGTCATCTGTTAATTTAACAATAGCTTTTTTCCAGCTTGGTCTACGACCACTGTGCAAACCTTGTTTCTTCATTTTCCCAAGCATATTCATAGTGTTTACTTTCGCTACCTTTACACCAAAGATAGTTTCAACAGCTTTTTTAACTTCGGATTTGTTAACTCTTTTATCAACGGCAAATGTGTATTTTCCAAATGTCATATCATCCATGCTTTTTTCCGTGATTATTGGTTTTATAATTATATCGTGTGGATTACGCATTATATATACACCTCCTCCACTTTTTTAACAGCTTCTTTCGTTATAATAAATGAATTATACTTTAAGATATCATATACATTCAATGTATTAACAATTGTTGTTGCTATATAAGGCATATTATTTGCAGATCTTATTACATCTACATTTTTTACATCTGTTACAATAAGCGCTTTTCTATCCGCATTAAGATTTGAAAGTATTTTTTTCATTTCTTTTGTCTTAGGTGCAGCTAGTTTAAATTCATCAACTATAATTATTTCATTGTCATTTACCTTTGCTGTTAAAGCTGATTTAAGTGCTAATCTTTTTACTTTTTTAGGAACACTGTAACTATAGTCTCTTGGTTTTGGTGCGAATACAACTCCGCCACCTTTCCATTGTGGTGACCTTGTAGAACCTTGTCTAGCACGACCAGTTCCTTTTTGTCTCCAAGGCTTTCGTCCTCCACCTCTTACCTCTGCTCTTGTTTTAGCAGATTGAGTTCCTTGTCTCTTATTAGCAAGTTGATTTTTAACTACTTCATAAACCGCATGTTCATTTATTTCAATTCCGAAAATGGTATCATTCAATTCCATTTCTTCTACGACTTCACCTTGCATATTATACACATTAACTTTAGGCATTTTGCATCCTCCTTTCCGCGTGGATTATTGCTTTTTAACTGTTGCTTTTATAATGATAAGTCCTTTTTTAGGTCCTGGTATCGCACCTTTAATAAGAATAAGATTCTTATCTACATCTACTTTTACTACCTCAAGGTTTTGAGTAGTAACTTTTTCATTACCCATTCTACCCATCATTTTATGATTTTTAAAAACTCTTCCTGGATAAGTACCAGCTGACAAACCACCTGGCATCCTATGGAACTTAGAACCATGAGTTTCTCTACCTCTAGCAAAACCATGTCTTTTTATTACGCCCTGTGTTCCTTTACCTTTAGATGTACCAGTAACATCTACCTTGTCTCCTTCAGCAAAGACATCAACTTTAATTTCTTGTCCTATCTCATAATCATCTACATTCTCTACTAAGAATTCTTTCAAGAACTTAGTGTATACAACACCTGCTTTGTCAAAATGACCTTTTTTAGGCTTAATAACTCTTCTTTCCTTAACATCTCCGAATCCAACTTGAACTGCACTGTAACCGTCATTTTCGATAGTTTTCTTTTGTACTACGAAAAGAGGTCCCGCCTGAACAACTGAAACAGGAATAACTGTTCCATCTTCAGTAAAAATTTGAGTCATGCCTACTTTTCTACCCATCATATTCTTCATTGTTACACCTCCGACTTTATAGTGGATTGCATTTTGCAATCATATAAATTATTATAGTTTTATTTCTATATCTACTCCTGCAGGTAAATTTAACTTCATAAGTGAATCTACAGTTTTTTGATTAGGGTTTAATATGTCTATTAATCTCTTGTGAGTTCTTTGCTCAAATTGCTCTCTAGAATCCTTGTACTTATGAACAGCTCTTAAAATTGTAATAATCTCTTTTTCTGTTGGTAATGGTACTGGTCCAGATACATCAGCGCCTGTTCTTTTTGCTGTTTCAACAATTCTTTGAGCTGAAGAATCTAATAATTCATGATCGTAAGCTTTTAACCTAATTCTAATCTTTTGCTTATTTGCCATTTAATTTCCCTCCTTCTATCGCATGCTAACATCATACATGCAACTAGAGATGCCGATACACTCTTCCGGGTGTATTCTATTTTTTTAAAGAATAAGCATCTTAGTCGCCCGATTTTAAACCGGACATTCTCAGCAAAAATTACCTGATAAATCAGCAACCTTTTGCATCATCGCAATGTCATAATTTTAAACACTACTATAGTTTATAATAAATTCGTCTAGAATACAAGCTTTTTATTGTATTTCTATGCTTTTTTTTATTATAAAATTATGTTTTATATAGACACTAAAAGAAGGAGAATTCTCCTTCTTTTGGTGTAGTTCTTTATGTCTTTTATTTTTTTAATATATATCTATATTTTACTCAGAAACTTTAGTTACAACGCCAGCTCCTACTGTTCTTCCACCTTCTCTTATAGCAAATCTTAATCCTTCATCCATTGCTATTGGTGTGATTAGCTCAATTGTAAATCTTGCGTTGTCTCCTGGCATTACCATTTCTACTCCTTCTTCTAACTGGATATCTCCTGTTACATCTGTTGTTCTAAAGTAGAATTGTGGTCTGTATCCATTAAAGAATGGCGTATGTCTTCCACCCTCTTCTTTACTTAGTACAAATACTTCTGACTCGAATTTTGTATGTGGTTTTATACTTCCTGGTTTTGCTAGTACTTGACCTCTTTGGATATCGTCTCTTTGTACTCCTCTTAATAGTACTCCGATGTTATCTCCTGCTTGTGCTTCATCTAGCAATTTCTTGAACATTTCTACTCCTGTTACTACTACTGTTCTTGGTTCTTCTGTAAGTCCTACTATTTGTACGTTGTCTCCTGTTTTTACTACTCCTCGTTCTACTCTTCCTGTTGCTACTGTTCCTCTTCCTGTAATTGAGAATACATCCTCTACTGGCATTAAGAATGGTTTGTCGATTTCTCTTTCTGGTTTTGGAATGTACTCATCTACTGCATCCATTAGTGCCATTATTTTATCTGCCCATGGGCCTTCTGGCTCTTCTAGAGCTTTTAATGCTGATCCTACTACTATTGGTGTATTGTCTCCATCGAAATCATATTCGCTTAATAGTTCTCTTACTTCCATCTCTACTAGCTCTATTAGTTCTGGATCATCTACTTGGTCTTCTTTATTTAAGAATACTACTATTTTTGGTACTCCTACTTGCCTTGATAATAGTATATGTTCTCTTGTTTGTGGCATTGGACCATCTGCTGCTGATACTACTAAAATCGCTCCATCCATTTGTGCTGCTCCTGTAATCATGTTTTTTACATAGTCAGCATGGCCTGGGCAGTCTACATGTGCGTAGTGTCTATTTGCTGTTTCGTACTCTACGTGAGATGTTGAAATTGTTATTCCTCTTTCTCTCTCTTCTGGTGCCTTGTCAATATGTGCGTAGTCTATAAACTCGCCTGTTCCAAATTTCTTGTTTAATACAAGTGTTATTGCTGCTGTTAATGTAGTTTTACCGTGGTCTACGTGTCCTATTGTTCCAACATTAACGTGTGGTTTTGTTCTTTCAAATTTTTGCTTACCCATTTTTTATTCCTCCCTTAAAAACAATTATTTATTTCCTAATACTTTTTCAGAAATACTATTTGGCACTGGTTCATAATGATCGAATTGCATTGAATAAAGCCCTCTACCTTGAGTATTAGATCTTAAATCTGTCGCATATCCAAACATTTCTCCAAGAGGTACAAATGATCTGATAATTTGCGCTCCACTCAAAAGTTCCATGCCTTCTATTTTTCCCCGTCTAGAGTTAATATCCCCAATAACATCACCCATATACTCTTCAGGTACTGTTACCTCAACTTTCATCATTGGTTCCAATAACCTTGGTCCTGCTTTTCTTATAGCTTCTCTTACGCCCATGGAACCTGCAATCTTGAATGCCATCTCATTTGAATCGACATCATGATAAGAACCATCATAAAGAGTTACCTTTACATCTAATACAGGGTATCCTCCAAGAATACCTGATTGAAGCGCTTCAATAATTCCACCATTAATTGCATTTATATATTCTCTAGGAACTGATCCACCAACTATTGCATTTACGAATTCATATCCTTTTCCTGGCTCTTGAGGATCAATCTTCAATTTAACATGTCCATATTGTCCTTTACCACCAGACTGTTTTACGTATTTTCCTTCAGCTTGCGCGGAAGTAGAAATTGACTCTTTATAAGCAACCTGCGGATTACCAACATTAGCTTCAACCTTAAACTCTCTTAAGAGTCTATCTACGATAATCTCAAGGTGCAATTCGCCCATTCCTGCAATTATTGTCTGTCCAGTGTCTGGATCAGTGTAAGTCCTAAAAGTTGGATCTTCTTCAGCCAATTTCGACAAAGCAATTGACATTTTTTCTTGACTTGCTTTTGTCTTCGGCTCAATAGCTACGTGAATAACCGGCTCTGGGAATTCCATTTTTTCTAAAATTATTTGATCAGAATCGTCACATAAAGTGTCTCCTGTTGAAGTGTCTTTAAATCCTACCGCTGCAGCAATATCTCCAGAAAATACTTCTTCAACTTCTTCTCTTTTATTTGCATGCATTAAAAGGATTCGACCGATTCTTTCTCTTTTCCCTTTTGATGAATTATATACATAACTACCAGCTTTTAAACTTCCTGAGTATACTCTAAAATAACATAATTTTCCTACAAAAGGGTCTGTAACTATTTTAAACGCTAAAGCAGAAAATGGTTCACTATCATCTGCATGTCTTAGTTCTACCTCTTCTGTATCTGGATCTATACCAGCTATTGAAGGTACGTCCAAAGGTGATGGAAGATAATCAATTACTGCATCTAGTAAAGTTTGAACGCCTTTATTTTTATATGCTGTTCCGCATAAAACAGGTGTAATTTTTACAGCAATAGTTGCTTTTCTTATTCCAGCTTTTATTTCTTCAAGAGTTAATTCTTCACCTTCAAGATATTTCAACATTAAATTTTCATCTTGTTCAGAAATAGATTCAATCAATTTTTCTCTATACTCTAAAGCTAAATCCATCATATCTTCGGGTATATCAGTTATCTCTATTTCTTGGCCTAGTTCATCTTTATAAATTCTAGCATTCATTTCAACAAGGTCAACCATCCCTAGAAAATAATCTTCTTTACCTATAGGTAATTGTATGGGAACAGGATTAGCTTTTAATCTATCCTTCATCATACTAATTCCACGATAGTAATCGGCTCCAAGTATATCCATTTTATTAACAAAAGCCATTCTTGGTACATGATACTTATCAGCTTGTCTCCAAACAGTCTCAGATTGAGGCTCTACTCCACCTTTAGCACAGAATAACGCAACTGCTCCATCAAGGACACGAAGTGATCTTTCTACCTCTACGGTGAAATCAACATGTCCTGGAGTGTCTATTATATTAATTCTATGATCATCCCACATAGCAGTAGTAGCAGCAGAGGTTATTGTAATACCTCTTTCTTGCTCTTGCTCCATCCAGTCCATTTGGGCTCCACCTTCATGGGTCTCGCCTACTTTGTGTATTTTACCTGTATAAAATAAAATTCTTTCTGTTGTGGTTGTTTTTCCTGCATCAATATGAGCCATTATGCCGATATTTCTAGTTTTCTCAAGTGATACTTTTCTTGGCACAATTTTTCCTCCTTACATACTTCTCTTAAATCCCAATTGCACATTAAAAATGTTCTACTAGAATCTGTAGTGTGCAAAAGCCTTATTTGCTTCAGCCATTTTATGTGTTTCTTCTCTTTTCTTAACACTTGCTCCCAATCCATTAGCTGCATCCATAAGTTCTTTAGCAAGTTTTTCTACCATAGTCTTTTCTCCTCTTTTTCTTGAAAAGTTAACTAACCATCTCAAACCAAGAGTTTCTTTTCTATCTGTTCTTACCTCTATTGGAACCTGATAGTTTGCACCACCGATTCTTCTAGCTTTTACCTCTAATACTGGCATAATATTATTCATTGCTTTGTAGAAAATCTCTAATGGATCTTCACCTGTTTTTTCTGCAATGAAGTCAAATGCGCCGTATACAATATTTTGTGCAATTCCTTTTTTACCATCTAACATTATTGAATTAACTAATTTTGTTACTACCACATCATTATAAATTGGATCTGGCATTACTTCTCTTTTTGGTATATGTCCTTTTCTAGGCACTTTTCTTCCCTCCTTACTATATAGAGTAAATTCATTGGTACTCGGCCTTAGCCGTTGTGCCTCAAAATGCATCTATATTAAAGTATTATTTAGCATTTCAAGCACTGATTCTTACTTCTTAACCTTTGGTCTCTTAGCACCATATTTAGATCTTGATTGTTGTCTTTTATCGACACCAGCAGTATCTAAAGTACCTCTCACAATATGATATCTAACACCCGGAAGGTCTTTTACTCTTCCACCTCTTATTAATACAACACTATGCTCTTGCAAATTGTGTCCTATTCCTGGTATATAAGCTGCTACTTCTAATCCGTTTGTAAGTCTTACTCTTGCAACTTTTCTTAGCGCTGAGTTAGGCTTCTTAGGGGTTACAGTTCTTACAGCAACACATACACCTCTTTTTTGGGGTGAATGAGATTCAGTTTCCCTCTTTTTAAGTGTGTTAAGATTTACTCCAAGAGCTGGTGATTTTGATTTGTATACCACCTTTTTTCTGCCCTTTTTTATGAGTTGGTTGATAGTTGGCATTAAGGCACCTCCTTCTAATTTTTATTTAATAACGCAGCCACTGCTGCATTAATATCAATCCCACAGGCTTCACCCAAGTCTTGCATTTTTTCTACATACTGAATGTGAACTTCTTTTTCTTTAGAGAGTTCAACTATTTCATCAGTTACGTTTCTATCAGCATCTAAAGCTATAAATACTACTTCTACTTCCGAATTAGATAGGGCTCTTTTTACCTGTTTTGCTCCTACTACTTTCTCGTTTTGACTCAATTTTATAAGCATACTTTTCTCCTTCTTAAAACATGCTAGAGATTATGTGATCACTAGAACACATAATCTCTATGCCATCAAGATCTTCCAAAGTTTGCACACTACAATATTTTAACACTTGAGGTTTTCAGTGTCAACTAATTTTTAACCTTAAACTTCAAGGTTTACATCCATTGGTTTCTCTATTTCTTGTTTATCTTCACTAAACTCAACATCATCCGTATCATCTGGCTCTTCATTAATTATTTCTACATTGTTATATCTTCTCATACCTGTTCCTGCAGGAATCAATTTTCCTATTATAACATTTTCTTTTAATCCCACTAAGAAATCTTCTTTACCTTTTATCGCCGCTTCGGTCAAAACTCTAGTTGTTTCTTGGAATGAAGCTGCTGATAAGAAAGAATCAGTTGCAAGTGACGCCTTAGTAATTCCAAGTAAAATCATCATTCCTACAGCAGGAATCAATCCTTCTTCTTTAGCTTTAATATTAGCTTTTTCAAAATCACTCGCATTAACCAAACTACCCGGAAGCATTGCAGTGTCTCCTGAACTCTCTATTTTAACTTTAGAAAGCATCTGTCTTACAATTATCTCAATGTGCTTATCATTTATATCTACACCTTGTAATCTATAAACTCTTTGAACCTCTTTTACAATATAGTTTTGTACACCCTTCATACCTTTTATTTTCAAGATATCGTGAGGATTTACAGAGCCCTCTGTTAGTTCATCACCTGCTTCTATAACATCTCCAGGCTTAACTTTTATTCTAGAACCAAAGACTATATTATATACTGCAGTTTCTCCACTTTCAGAAGTTATTGTTATCTCTTTTTTACGTTTATTATCGCTTATACTTACAACTCCATCAAGCTCGGATATAACTGCTAGTCCTTTTGGTTTTCTTGCTTCAAAAAGCTCTTCAACCCTTGGCAAACCTTGAGTTATATCGACCGCTGCTGCAACTCCTCCTGTATGGAAAGTTCTCATCGTAAGCTGTGTTCCTGGTTCTCCAATTGATTGAGCTGCTATTATTCCAACTGCTTCACCAATATTTACCTCTTTACCTGTTGCAAGGTTTCTTCCATAACAATGAGCACAAACTCCAAATTTAGCTTTACATCCTAATACTGATCTTACCTTTACTTCTTTTATACCAATTGCTTCTATAAATTCTGCTTGTTTATCAGTAATCATTTGGTTAGCTTTAACAATTACTTCCCCTGTTTCTGGATTTAATATATCTTCAAATGAAAATCTTCCATCTAATCTATCTTTTAATTCTTCTAAAACTTCCTTGCCATCTGCATATTCTTTTACTAAGAAATATTGATCTGTACCACAATCTTTTTCTCTAACAATTACATCTTGACTTACATCCACAAGTCTTCTTGTTAAATAACCTGAGTCAGCTGTTCTTAGTGCTGTATCTGCAAGTCCCTTTCTAGAACCATGCGTTGATATAAAGAACTCTAATACAGAAAGTCCTTCTCTAAAGTTTGCCTTTATTGGAACTTCTATAGTCCTTCCAGAAGCACTGGCCATAAGACCACGCATCCCACCAAGCTGTCTAATCTGGTTTTTACTACCCCTTGCTCCAGATATAGCCATTACATATATATTATTCATCGGATCTAGGTTTTTCATTAATACATTTGTTACATCTTCTGTAGTATCATTCCAAGTCTCTATTACTCTTTCATATCTCTCTTCATCAGAAATAAGACCTCTTCTATAAGACTTCTCTAATCCATCAACTTTTTCTTCTGCTAATTTTACGAGAGTGTATTTTTCAGGTGGAATGATAACATCTGCCATCGATATTGAAATCGCACCAACAGTTGAGTATTTAAAGCCCATAGTCTTAATATGGTCTAATATATCTGCTGTTACAGAGTTTCCATGTCTTCTAAAACATTTATCGATTATAACACCTAGAGTCTTTTTATCTACATATTTGTCAATTTCAAGATCAAATGGTCTTTCGTCTCTGTTTACGAAACCCAAGTCTTGAGGTATATGCTCATTAAATATAAATCTACCAACAGTACTTTCTACAATATGTCCTCTATCGTTTTTATCTGATTTTAGTCTAACTTTTACTCTTGCATGAATACCCACATCCCCATTTGCATAGGCATGCAACATTTCATCGTAATCCTTAAACATCTTGCCTTCACCAATTTCTCCTGGTCTATCAACAGTTAAATAATAACTCCCTAATACCATATCCTGAGAAGGTGTTGTTATTGGCTTACCATCTTTTGGTGCCAATATGTTGTTAGTAGACAACATCAATAATCTTGCTTCTGCTTGTGCTTCGGTAGAAAGCGGAACATGGACTGCCATTTGGTCTCCATCAAAATCTGCATTGTAAGCAGTACATACAAGTGGATGAAGTTTTATAGCTTTACCCTCTACTAAGACAGGCTCAAAAGCTTGAATTCCTAATCTGTGTAACGTAGGTGCCCTGTTTAGTAATACAGGGTGGTCCTTTATAACTTCTTCTAATACATCCCAAACTTGAGATTTTACTCTCTCCACCATTCTCTTTGCAGATTTAATATTATGAGCATGTCCCTCTGATACAAGTTTTTTCATAACAAATGGTTTGAAAAGTTCTAGTGCCATAGTTTTAGGAAGTCCACATTGGTAAAACTTCAATTCAGGCCCTACAACAATAACAGAACGCCCTGAATAGTCTACCCTTTTGCCTAGTAAGTTTTGTCTAAATCTTCCTTGTTTACCTTTTAGCATATCCGATAAAGACTTAAGCGGTCTGTTACCAGGACCTGTAACTGGTCTTCCTCTTCTGCCGTTATCGATAAGAGCATCTACAGCTTCCTGAAGCATTCTTTTTTCATTTCTAACAATGATATCGGGTGCTCCTAGATCAAGTAATCTTTTTAATCGGTTATTTCTATTAATAACCCTTCTATACAAATCATTTAAATCCGATGTTGCAAACCTACCACCATCTAGTTGAACCATTGGTCTTAAATCAGGAGGTATTACTGGTATAACATCTAAAACCATCCACTCAGGTTTATTCCCAGAAAGTCTAAAGGCCTCAATAACCTCTAATCTTCTTGTAATTCGGATTTTTTTCTGTCCTGAAGCATCTTTTAACTGAGTCCTTAGTTCAACGGATTCTTTCTCAACATCTATCTTTCCTAAAAGATCTCTTATGGCTTCAGCACCCATTTTAGCTTTAAATTTATTATGATATTTATCCACTGCATCTCTGTATTCGGTTTCTGTTAAAAGTTGTTTTTCATACATAGATGTATCGCCAGGTTCTATAACTACATAGGATGCAAAGTACAGTATTTTTTCTAGTGCTCTTGGGCTCATATCAAGTATAAGTCCCATTCTACTAGGTATACCTTTAAAATACCATATGTGAGATACTGGTGCTGCAAGTTCTATATGACCAAGTCTTTCTCGTCTTACCTTTGCCTTAGTAACCTCTACCCCACATCTATCACATACTACACCTTTATATCTAACTCTCTTGTACTTACCACAATGACATTCCCAGTCTTTTGTTGGTCCAAATATTTTCTCACAGAATAACCCTTCCTTTTCAGGCTTTAGTGTTCTGTAATTAATGGTTTCAGGTTTTTTAACCTCTCCTTTAGACCATTGTCTTATCTTTTCTGGTGAGGCTAGCCCAATTTTTATTGAATCAAAAGTATTTTGTTCAAACAAGGAGCGTTCTCTCCTTTCATCTTAAAGTAATAACTATTAATCTATTGTCTCATCATCTGAATCATCTTCAGTTACTAAATCTAACTCCGATATATCTTCATCTTTTTCTTTAATTGAGAATCCTTCAGGAACATCCATTACTAATTTTTCTTTGATTCTAGATCTTTTCCCTGGTAAGTCATCATCAAAGTCTTCTCCTGAGTCATCAACAAATATTTTTTCTCGAGTCGTGCTTTCACTTATTAAATCAAAGCTCGCAATATCATCATCTATAGACTCTTTAAGCTCTATTTCACCGATTTCTTCGCCTATTACTTTTATATCAAGTGCCAAACTCTGCAATTCTTTGATTAAAACCTTGAAAGATTCTGGTATCCCTGGCTCAGGAATATTCTCGCCTTTGACAATAGCTTCATAAGTTTTTACTCTTCCAACTATATCATCAGATTTCACAGTTAAAATTTCTTGTAGAGTATGAGCAGCACCATAAGCTTCTAATGCCCAAACTTCCATCTCGCCGAATCTTTGTCCACCAAATTGAGCTTTACCACCTAATGGTTGTTGTGTTACTAGGGAATAAGGTCCTGTTGATCTAGCATGAATTTTATCGTCAACTAGATGATGAAGTTTTAGCATATACATATATCCAACAGTTACAGGATTTGCAAATGAGTCTCCTGTCCTTCCATCTCTAAGTTCAATCTTGCCATTTTCAGGATACTCAGCTCTTCTAAGTGCATCCATTATGTCTTCTTCGTTTGCTCCGTCAAATACCGGTGTTGTAATATGAATACCTAGTTTTTTTGCTGCCAAGCCTAGATGTACTTCTAGCACTTGTCCTAGATTCATCCTTGAAGGTACTCCAAGTGGATTAAGAACAACATCTACAGGTGTTCCATCTGGCATATATGGCATGTCTTCTTCTGGCAATATTCTAGATATTACACCTTTATTACCATGTCTACCACACATCTTGTCTCCAACATTTATTTTTCTCTTAGTTGCAACATAAGCTCTAACCATTTGGTTTACACCAGGAGCAAGCTCATCTCCATTTTCTCTAGAATAAGTCCTTACATCAACTATTATTCCAGTTTCACCATGAGGAACTCTTAAAGAAGTATCTCTTACTTCACGAGCTTTCTCTCCAAATATTGCACGAAGTAGTCTTTCTTCTGCTGTTAATTCCGTTTCACCTTTTGGCGTAACTTTCCCAACAAGTATATCTCCAGATTTAACTTCAGCTCCGATCCTTATTACTCCTAATTCATTTAGATCTTTAAGCATTTCTTCTCCAACATTGGGAATATCTCTAGTAATTTCTTCTGCTCCAAGTTTTGTATCTCTTGCCTCAGACTCATATTCTTCAATATGAACAGAAGTTAACACATCCTCAATTACCAATCTTTCATTAAGCAAAATTGCATCCTCGTAATTGTAACCTTCCCAAGTCATAAATGCTATCAATAGGTTTTTACCTAAAGCTATTTCACCTAATTCAGTACTTGGCCCATCAGCAATAATATCAGACTTTTTAATTCTTTCTCCTTGCTTAACAATTGGTCTTTGATTTATACTTGTACCTTGGTTTGATCTTTTGAATTTTAACAATTTATATCTATCAACTTGTGAATCAATATCTCTTCTAACAGTTATTTCATCTGCTGATACTTTTTCAATTATTCCATCAGCTTTAGCTACAATTACTACTCCAGAATCTTTAGCTGCTTTATACTCAATACCTGTACCAATTACAGGGGATTCTGTCTTTAGTAATGGCACGGCCTGTCTTTGCATGTTAGCTCCCATCAGCGCTCTGTTAGCATCATCATTCTCAAGGAATGGTATCATAGCAGTACCAACTGATACTATTTGTTTGGGAGAAACATCCATATACTCAATATCATCTGGATGGAATATATCGACAACCCCCATCTTTCCTCTGGCGACTATCCTATTATTAATAAAAGTATTATTCCCATCTAATTTTTCGTTAGACTGAGCTATAACAAGTTCATCTTCAATATCTGCTGTAACATAATCTATTTTACCAGTTACATGTCCTTTTTCAACTTTTCTATATGGCGCTTCAATAAAACCATATTCATTAATTCTCGCATAAGTTGTCAAAGATGTTATCAATCCAATATTAGGTCCCTCAGGTGTTTCAATAGGGCACATTCTACCATAATGTGAGTTGTGAACATCTCTAACTTCAAAGCCTGCTCTATCTCTGCTTAAACCACCAGGTCCTAATGCAGACATTCTTCTTTTATGTGTAAGTTCTGCTAGTGGATTTGTCTGGTCCATAAACTGTGATAACTGACTGCTTCCAAAGAACTCTTTTATTGATGCAACAACTGGTCTTATGTTTATTAACGCTTGTGGTGTTGCAACTTCTATATCTTGTATAGTCATTCTTTCTCTAACTACTCTTTCCATTCTAGCCAATCCAATTCTAAACTGGTTTTGAAGTAGTTCACCAACACTTCTTAATCTTCTATTTCCTAAATGATCTATATCATCCGTTATTCCAATTTTACTAAATAGATTAAATTCGTAGTTAATACTTGCAATAATATCATCTATAATAATATGTTTTGGAGATAATTCCTTAATTCGCTCTTTTATTGCTGCTTTTAATTCCTCAGTATCAGGATATAATTCTATTAACTCTTTCATAAGAGGATAATAAACTTTTTCTTTTAACCCAAACTCTACAAGTGAGAAATCCAGATTAAAAGCAGCCCCATTTACAAAATTGTTTCCTAGTACTTTGATTTCCTTATTATCTTCAACTAATAGTTTTACTGTATTTATTCCGCTATTTTCAATCTCAATAGCTTTATCTCTAGTAATTTTTTCTCCTTTTTCAACAAATATTTCACCTGTTAAAGGATTAATTATGTCATGAGCCGCTTTGTTTCCAGTAATTCTATTGTACAGTGATAATTTTTTATTAAACTTATACCTACCAACCTTAGCTAAATCATATCTTCTAGGATCAAAAAACAGATTGTTCAAAAGACTTTTTGCACTATCAACTGTCGGTGGTTCTCCTGGTCTTAATCTTTTGTATATTTCGATTAGTGCTTCTTCTTCCGTCTTAGTAGTATCCTTCTCAATGGTGGATAAAATATGCTCTGATTCACCCAACACCTCAATGATCTCACTATCTGATGATATCTTTAATGCTCTCATCAATGTAGTAATTGGAACTTTTCTAGTTCTGTCAATTCTTACATAAACAATATCATTAGAATCAGTTTCGTATTCAAGCCACGCACCTCTGTTTGGAATTAAAGTAGAAGAAAAAAGACTCTTTCCTGTTTTGTCTATTGACTCAACAAAATAAACCCCGGGAGAACGTACTAGCTGACTTACGACAACTCTCTCAGCACCATTTATGATAAATGTTCCTTTTTCAGTCATAAGTGGCATGTCGCCCATAAATACTTCTTGTTCTTTAACTTCTCCAGTCTCCTTGTTTATTAATCTCACCTTAACTTTTAAAGGCGCAGAATAATTAGCATCTCTTTCCCTTGCTTCGTTTTCATCATATTTAATCTGATCCTCAATATGATAATCTACAAACTCCAAAATAAGATTGCCTGTATAATCTTGGATAGGTGATATGTCGTCAAAAACCTCTCTTAAACCTTCTGATAAGAACCAATCGTATGACGATTTCTGTACTTCTATCAGATCAGGAAGATCTAATACTTCATCGATGCGGGAGTAACTCATCCTGACCCGCTTACCAAATGTTACAGGATGTACCATTAAAACTTCACCCCTCATTAAACTAAAATAGCCAAAAGCCCTAGCTTTTGGTAGTATCAACTCGTCAGTCCTATGTTTATAACGCAATCTAATTACCTTCATAACAATCCCATTATAAACATTAGTATGCAATATATTATTATATCATAAGCCTTTATTTACGTCAAATTTGTTTTTTCTAAAATGAGAAAAAAAAAAGCTCTCTATTTGAAAGCTTTTTTATCATTTAATTATTTAACTTCTACAGTAGCTCCAACTTCTTCAAGTTTAGCTTTCATAGTTGCTGCTTCATCTTTAGATGCTGCTTCTTTAACTGCTTTTGGTGCATTATCTACTAATTCTTTTGCTTCTTTTAATCCTAATCCAGTTATTTCTCTTACTGCTTTAATTACTTTGATTTTTTCTTGTCCAACTGCAGATAAGATTACATCAAATTCAGTTTGTTCTTCTTCTACTGCTGCTGCCGCTGCTGCTGGAGCTGCTGCTGCCATAGGTGCTGATGCACTTACGCCGAACTCTTCTTCTAAAGCTTTAACTAGTTCAGATAATTCCAATACTGTTAATCCTTTAACTTCTTCTATTAGATTTAATACTTTTTCACTTGCCATTTATAAATCCCTCCAAAATATCATTTTATTTTTTTAAGCTGCCTCTTTCTCTGCTATTGCATTTAATACTATTGCCAAACTTCTAATTGTACCTTGAAGTACATTTGCGAATCCTTGAATTGGAGCATTTAAGCCTCCTAGTACTTGAGCTACAAGAACTTCTCTTGATGGAAGTTCTGCTAAGCTTTTAACTCCTTCAATATCAATTATATTTCCATCTACAATACCCGCTTTTATCTCTAGCTTTTCATTCTTCTTAGAGAATTCTGCGGTTACTTTTGCTGCAGCAACTGGATCATTTACACCAAATGCAATTGCTGATGGTCCTTTAAGAAACTCATTAAATTCCTCATAACCTAAATCTTTAAATGCAAACTTCATCATAGTATTTTTGTATACTTTATACTCGACTCCAGCTTCTCTATACATCTTTCTCAACTCTGTAAGTTGAGCTACATCTAGTCCTCTGTAATCAACTAAAACCATAGCTTGTGCTGACTTGATTTTTTCTTTGATTTCATCTATAACACTTGTTTTAGCTTGAAGGGTTTGTTCCTTCATCTGCTGTTCACCTCCTGTGTTTTAAGTAAAAATAAAGGCCTCCACGCAGACACGTAGAGACCCTAAAATTTCTTAGTCGTTTCTAACCTCGGTAGGATATTAAGCCTGTCGGCTCCTACTGTCTGCAGTTCTTTATTTTATTAACAAATTGATTATACCAGTACAATAAAGCTTTGTCAACTACTCGCTGATTTTTGCTGGATTAATTTTAATTCCAGGGCCCATTGTGCTTGATAGTGTAACGGTTTTCATGTATCTACCTTTAGCTGCAGCTGGTCTAGCTTTTATTAAAGCATCTGTAAGCGCAACGAAGTTTTCTTTAAGCTTTTGTGATCCAAAAGAAGCTTTCCCTATTGGAACATTTACAATACTAGCTTTATCTACTCTATACTCAACTTTACCGGCTTTAATATCATTAACAGCTTTTTCAATATCAAATGTAACTGTACCAGATTTTGGGTTTGGCATAAGTCCTTTTGGTCCTAACACTCTACCAATCTTACCAACAACGCCCATCATATCAGGTGTAGCAACTACTACATCAAAATCCATCCATCCTTCTGTTTGGATTTTAGTAACCATTTCTTCTCCACCTACAAAATCTGCTCCAGCGTCTTCAGCTTCTTTAACTTTATCGCCTTTAGCTATTACTAATACAGTTCTAGTTTTACCTGTACCATGTGGCAATACTACTGCGCCTCTAACTTGTTGGTCTGCATGTCTTGGGTCTACACCAAGTCTTACAGAAAGTTCTATAGTTTCATCAAACTTAGCTTTTGCTGTTTGTTGAACTAATTCTATAGCTTCTACTGTATCATAGAGTTTAGTTCTATCCAAAATCTTCATACTATCTTGATAATTCTTACCTCTTTTTGGCATACTAATAAACCTCCTTGTGGTATTAACGGAATATCCTCCCACTAATAATTATTTTTCTACTTCTACTCCCATACTTCTAGCAGTTCCTGCTACCATTCTCATAGCAGCCTCTACTGATCCTGCATTTAAGTCTGGCATTTTAACCTCTGCAATTTGTCTCATATCAGCCTTGGTTAATGTAGCAACTTTTTTCTTATTTGGTTCCCCTGAGCCTGATTCAATTCCTACAGCTTTTTTAATTAACACTGGCACTGGTGGTGTCTTTGTGATAAAAGAAAAAGATCTGTCTTGATAAACTGTTAAAACTACTGGTATTATCATTCCTGGTTGATCTGCAGTTTTTGCATTAAACTCTTTAGTAAATTGCATAATATTTACTCCGTGAGGTCCTAATGCTGTTCCTACAGGTGGAGCTGGTGTCGCTTTTCCAGCTGGTATTTGTAATTTAACTAGAGCTATGACTTTTTTAGCCATAATTCCACCTCCTCATTTCAATGTGGTTTAGCGGGAAAATCCCTCCCACTTACTACTATTTATAAAGCATCATTGCTTATAAAACTAAATTATACTTCTTAAATATTAAACTTTTTCTATCTGATCAATTTCTAACTCTACAAGAGTTTCTCTTCCAAACATTGAGACAAAAACCTTAACTTTTCTTTTCTCGATATTTATAGTATCAATAATTCCGATGAAGTTTTCAAAAGGCCCAGATGTAACTTTTATTGGATCCTTTGACTTATAGTCAACAGAAGGCATAGCTATATTCTTTTGTACACCTAGCGCTACTACTTCCTTGTCTGAAAGCGGTATGGGTTTAGAAGATGGCCCGACAAATCCTGTTACTCCTCTAGTATTTCTTACCATATACCATGATTCATCATTTATAATCATCTTAACGAGAACATAGCCCGGAAACATTTTTCGTTCTTTCAGTACCTTTTTCCCGGACTTTGTGTCAATATATTCTTCTGTTGGGACAGCTACTTCAAATATATCGTCTATCATGCCTCTGTTTTCTACCATTTTTTCAAGGTTAGCCTTTACTTTGTTTTCATGACCAGAATAAGTATGAACTACATACCACTTAGCATCCTTGGCTCTCTCTTCTCTACTTATTTCCATATCCGTCATATAATAGGGACTCAAGTGTCCCTTCCCTCCCTTGTATTACGATATTATCAGCGATAATCCACCACGTATAAATGCATCAAGAATATAGACTATCATAGCTACTAAAGAACTTACAAATATTACAACTCCTGTATAATTCATTAGTTCTTTTTTACTTGGCCATATAACCTTCTTCAATTCCGATTTTACACCTCTAAAGTAAACAGCCAATCTATCTCTGGATTTTACAGTTCCTGCGCCTGCCATAGTTTCACTTCCTTATTTAGATTATTTTGTTTCCTTGTGAGCAGTGTGTTTTTTACAGAATTTACAGTATTTATTCAATTCAATTCTCTCAGTCGTATTCTTTTTATTCTTTTTTGTAGTATAATTTCTTTGTTTGCATTCTGTACACGCTAATGTGACTCTATCTCTCATTTATCACACCTCCTAATTCTTTAGCGAAGCTATCTATATAAATATATTCTTTGGGCACAATATCCCATTTTAAAACACTACTTATATAAACTATCATAAATCATATTTCATGTCAATAAATAATTCTCTTATAAATCCTCCAATTATAACTAGTTAGAGAATAAAAAGACCAGTCGAAAAGACCCAGTCTTTTATTTTTTTTAATATATATCTATATTTTACTCAGAAACTTTAGTTACAACGCCAGCTCCTACTGTTCTTCCACCTTCTCTTATAGCAAATCTTAATCCTTCATCCATTGCTATTGGTGTGATTAGCTCAATTGTAAATCTTGCGTTGTCTCCTGGCATTACCATTTCTACTCCTTCTTCTAACTGGATATCTCCTGTTACATCTGTTGTTCTAAAGTAGAATTGTGGTCTGTATCCATTAAAGAATGGCGTATGTCTTCCACCCTCTTCTTTACTTAGTACAAATACTTCTGACTCGAATTTTGTATGTGGTTTTATACTTCCTGGTTTTGCTAGTACTTGACCTCTTTGGATATCGTCTCTTTGTACTCCTCTTAATAGTACTCCGATGTTATCTCCTGCTTGTGCTTCATCTAGCAATTTCTTGAACATTTCTACTCCTGTTACTACTACTGTTCTTGGTTCTTCTGTAAGTCCTACTATTTGTACGTTGTCTCCTGTTTTTACTACTCCTCGTTCTACTCTTCCTGTTGCTACTGTTCCTCTTCCTGTAATTGAGAATACATCCTCTACTGGCATTAAGAATGGTTTGTCGATTTCTCTTTCTGGTTTTGGAATGTACTCATCTACTGCATCCATTAGTGCCATTATTTTATCTGCCCATGGGCCTTCTGGCTCTTCTAGAGCTTTTAATGCTGATCCTACTACTATTGGTGTATTGTCTCCATCGAAATCATATTCGCTTAATAGTTCTCTTACTTCCATCTCTACTAGCTCTATTAGTTCTGGATCATCTACTTGGTCTTCTTTATTTAAGAATACTACTATTTTTGGTACTCCTACTTGCCTTGATAATAGTATATGTTCTCTTGTTTGTGGCATTGGACCATCTGCTGCTGATACTACTAAAATCGCTCCATCCATTTGTGCTGCTCCTGTAATCATGTTTTTTACATAGTCAGCATGGCCTGGGCAGTCTACATGTGCGTAGTGTCTATTTGCTGTTTCGTACTCTACGTGAGATGTTGAAATTGTTATTCCTCTTTCTCTCTCTTCTGGTGCCTTGTCAATATGTGCGTAGTCTATAAACTCGCCTGTTCCAAATTTCTTGTTTAATACAAGTGTTATTGCTGCTGTTAATGTAGTTTTACCGTGGTCTACGTGTCCTATTGTTCCAACATTAACGTGTGGTTTTGTTCTTTCAAATTTTTGCTTACCCATTTTTTATTCCTCCTTAAAGATAATAGTTTAGTAAACTCTCCCGTGTGTCTCTAATTCTCTATGGAGCCCGCGACCGGATTTGAACCGGTGACCTCTTGCTTACCATGCAAGTGCTCTACCTACTGAGCTACGTGGGCTTACAATATGATATTGTACTATTGATTCTAATTATTGTCAATACTCATACTCTGTTGATAACATATCTTTCAACTTTTCTTTTTATTCTTTGAATTGCATTGTCGATAGACTTAGGATTTATACTAAGATCAAATCCAATTTCTTCATAACTTTTCCCCTCCAGATAATTAGTTAGCACATTTCTTTCTAATGAGCTTAACATTCCCTGAATCTTTTTTTCCATTAAATCTAAGTCTTCTTTGCTTATAAATATATCCATAGGATCTTTAGAAGATGCTGACTCAATACTATCTATAATACTACTATTTGAATTTTCTCCATAAAGCGGTTTATTTAAGGAAATAGATTTATTTAAAGGCATATGCTTTTGTCTGCTAGCTGTCTTTATAGCTGTAATTATCTGGCTAGTTACACACATATCTGCAAAGTTTTTAAAAGAGCTCGATTTTTTTTCATCAAAGCTCTTTATAGCTTTATAAAGTCCTATCATACCCTCTTGAATTATATCATCTCTATCTGCTCCAACTATATAATAAGTAAATACTTTTGATTTAACTAAAGATTTGTACTTTATTATTAAATACTCTAACGCTTCTAGATTTCCTGAATTAGCTAAGATGACTACTTGCTCATCAGGTTTTATATTGTATTTTTCTCTAATCTCTAAGCTAATACCTGAAAAGACCATTACAAACCTCCTTGATGCATTGAACACTTAGATGTTTTTATCCCAATCTTTTAATCTATTAACTAAGCTATCTTCAAGTTTACCTAATCCTGTGCTATTCTTCAAGTTAGCTTTTTTAATCTTTCTTTTTACGGTATTTTTAAAATATTCTACTTCTGACTCTAATTCTCTAGCTGATACTCGAGTTCCTCCTCTTGAAAGAACTATCTGCTGCTCTACCCAATCAGAAGTGGCAACTCTGATATTAAAATCCCTACCAATTTCATCTAAAACTCGCTCTATATAATGATCCGCTAACTCATTCTCCTTGGTATAAACAACATAAACTCCCTTAAAGCACTCTTCACTCCTGACACTTCCTTTTACTGCATATGCATCAAATATCACATATACTTCTATACCTGAATAATGCTTATACTCGGCTAGTATCTCAAGCAACTCATTTCTAGCTTCTTCTAAGTTTTCTTTCGAAAGCTCTTTTAATTTATCCCAAGCATTTATTATATTATACCCATCTACAAATAAATACTCTGTTGTTTTGTTCTTATTCTTCATTTGACTGTCTGACTACCTCATAAATTAGTATCGAGGCTGCATTAGAAGCATTTAAAGATCCTATTTCCCCTTTCATTGGTATCTTAACTAGAAAGTCACACTTTTCTTTAATTATTTTAGATACTCCCTTACCTTCATTTCCTATTACAAGTGCAATAGGTCCAGTTAACTTTGTTTTGTAATACTCTTGCTCACTATCCGCATCGGCTCCATATAACCATATCCCAGCTTTTTTCAAATCATCAATCGTTTGAGAAATATTTGTAACTTGAGCAATTTTAATATGCTCCACAGCTCCTGCTGAGCTTTTATAAACAGTTTGATTTACCATAGCTGCTCTTCTCTTGGGTATAATAATACCATGAACTCCTGCACACTCAGCAGTTCTAGCTATCGCACCCAGATTATGAGTATCTTCAATACCATCTAGAACAACTAAAAATGGACTTTCACCTTTATCAGATGCCAGTTTTAAAATTTCAGAAACACTCGAATATTCATACCCTGTCACTAGTGCAACTACTCCCTGATGAGCATTCCCATCTGACATAGAATCTAATTTAACCTTATCAACCTGTTGCATTACTATTTTTCTATCTTTTGCAATTCCTATTATCTTTTGTATTGACCCCTTTAAATCTCCTTTTAAGATATAAAGCTTATCAATTTGTTTATCAGTTTTTAATAATTCAAGTACAGGATTTCTTCCTGCAACATATATTTCATTCATAATAATCTCCTTTAGTTTAAACCGTCTTAAAAAACTCTCTAACTTCTACCATTTTACCACAAGTCATAACGCCTTCAGGACATGCTCCCCTCAAGCACCCCGGCCCTGCATTTCTAAATAGGCTAGGATAAACCTTTTTAACTTCTTTTAGCATCTCTATAGCTAGATTTCTTATTTCCCACTGAGCTCTGTTGCAAGTTCTTAGTGAAAAAAAATTCATAAGACTTCTGGCATTCATAGTAGCCACTATCTTAGTCTCACAAGCATTTGGAAATACATATCTAGCATCTTCAATCGCTTCTTTTTCAGACTTTGACTTTGCTTCTTTTTCAGCTAATCCACAATCAAGATAGTTCGAATAATGCTTATTATATAAAATATCTACAAGGCTATCATATGCTTTTTGTGACGTTTCCATTGTTTGAATAAAAATCTTTTCTGCCTCTTTATCCATTTTTATATGAGGAGGAATAATATATTCAAATTGATTAAGTTTAACATATCTTTGAGATTGCTGAGAATAAGACCCAATTCTATGTCTAACCAACTGATGAGTCAAAGTCCTAGATACTCCTTCAATTCCAAAAGTAAAGCTTATATGTTCAATTGGACTTTCGTGTCCCATTTTAACCAAAAGATTTAGAAATGATTCAACTTTATTTTCATCCAAAGATTCTTCAATTTCTTCAATGCCAACAGAAGAATAACAAAGTTTTGCTGCAGAAGCTATTAATTTCTCTCCATCAGGGGTATATCTCATTAATTTAACCTTCATATACTCACCTCCTCCGGTATTTTATGTGCTATCTCTAATAATTCTATTAGTCTCTTGTCATTCTTTGATAAAAACAAAAATCCAAGTAAAGACTCAAATCCTGTTGCTCTCTTGTATTCTGATAAGTCTGCATTCTTGGGCGAAGTATTTATTTTAGCATTTCTGCCTCTGCGAACAATTGATTTTTCTTCATCTGTTAAAACCTCTTCTAGCCTTTTAAGAGTATCCGCTTGAGCATTTGCTTTAACATATTTTACAGCTTTTTTGTGAAGCTTATTTACATTTTCTTCTCTAGATAAAATCATAGTTCTAACATATAGTTCATAAACTGCATCTCCTATATATGCAAGTGTAAGAGGTGACATCATTTTTAAATTCTCGTCTCCTAAACCACCTCTTAAACTATCAATAAAGCTATTCTTTTCTATGCTTTCTTCCATTTTACACCGTCTCTTGTGTCTTCTAGGACTATCCCTTTTTCCAATAACTCATCCCTTATTTCATCTGAACGAGCAAAATCTTTATCTTTTCTTGCGGTAGTTCTTTCCTCTATCAATCTTAGTATATCTTCTTCTAAAATTTCATCATCCTTTGAAAGAATCCCAATAACTTTGCAAAGTTCCATAAATAATTTATAAGCTTCTTCAACAAATTCTTTAGGAGAGTCTTCGTCTATTTTTAAATTTATAAATTTCACTAGTTCAAATATATCAGCAATTGCATCTGCAGTATTTAAATCATCGCTCATACTGGCAACAAATTGTTCTCTATAATTATTTAAACTTTCATATAAATCTGTATCCTTGGCATCCTCTGGTTTAAGATCTAAGGATAAAAAGTACTCTAAGCTATTCTTAGCATTATACAATCTTTCAAGAGCATTCCTATTCTGATCCATTACTTCTCTACTAAAGTTAATAGGTGTTCTATAGTGTGCAGATAACAAGAAGAATCTAAGCACCTCTAAATCGTATTCTTCAGCTATTTCTTTAATAGTAAAAAAATTACCAAGCGATTTTGACATCTTTTGATTATCCACTGTTAGCATACCATTATGCAGCCAATAATTTGCAAATGGTTTTCCAGAAAGTGTCTCGGACTGAGCAATTTCATTTTCATGATGTGGAAATTGAAGATCTTCACCACCAGAGTGTATATCAATTGTCTCGCCTAGAATACTCTTAGCCATAACTGAACACTCTATATGCCAACCTGGTCTACCTTTTCCCCAAGGACTATCCCAAGAGGGTTCTCCGGGCTTTTCCTTTTTCCACAAAACAAAATCCATAGGATTCTTTTTGTCTTCATTAATATTAATTCTCGAACCACTTTGAAGTTCATCAATATTCATTTTGCTCAATTTTCCATAATTTTTAGCACTTGCTATACTAAAATAAACATTACCATCAACTTCATAAGCAGCACCCTTTTCTTCTAGTGCACTAATAAATTCTACCATCTGATGAATATAATCAGTTGCTTTTGGGTGTATTGTCTTGTATTCATATATATTAAGCGCTTGCGCATCTTCCTTAAAGGCTTTTATGTATCTATCTGCAATGTCCTTTACCGTAGTATTTTCATCTTTTGCTTTATTTATTAACTTGTCATCTATATCCGTAAAATTTACAACGAATTTTACATCATATCCTAAATAAATAAAAAATCTTCTAAGTGTATCAAATGTAACAAGTGGTCTTGCATTTCCGACATGTATAAAATTATACACAGTAGGACCACAATTATACATGCTTACCTCACCCTTTTTTATTGGTACAAACTCTTCTTTTTTCCTAGTTAAAGTGTTATATAGTTTCATATTTTCCTCCCTCTATAGCCTTAAATAAGAATCGTCTCAAATAAATCAGAGACGATTCTTGATCTAATGCTAACAAATCTTCTTGTTATAAACGTCTCTTTAAGTTTATTATCCTGCTTAGATATTAACCTTATTTTACATTAATGAGCTCTTTTATACAATACTATTGATTTGCTTCTAATATATGCTTTGCCCTTGAAATCATTTTTTCTTTACCTAATAAATAAATAACATTTACTAACTCTGGACCATGGGCAGTTCCAGTTAAAGCCACCCTTACAGGCATAAATAAATTTTTGCCTTTTATCCCAGTCCGTTTTTGAATTTTCTTCATAAATCCTTTGGCATCATCATAATTTAAACTTTCAAACTCATTTGCCTCTTCTATAATTGCATTCATAAGAATATCTGTAGATTCATCATTTAGAAATTCAGTCATAGCATCTTCTTCTATTTCCAGTTTTTCATCAAAAATAAAGCTAGTCTTATCAGTTATTTCAGATACTGTTGCTAAACTTTCCTTTATTGTATCTATTAATATATCCATCCACTCTGGATTTTCTTTTGCAAAATCATTTGTTATAAATCCAGCCTCCACCAAATATGGTATAGATAAGTCTTTTATCCTTGAAAGCAATGAATCTCTAATATAATGACCATTGACCCAGTCTAATTTATCTTTATCAAAAATTCCTCCTGTCTTAGATACTCTGTCAAAAGAGAACTTTTCTATCATTTGGTCCATAGTCAATAACTCTTCATTATCATCTGGACTCCATCCAACAAGAGCCAGGTAGTTTACTAGTCCTTCAGGTAAATATCCCTTTGTTTTAAAATCATCTACAGAAACATCGCCTTGTCTTTTTGATAGTTTCTTTCTCTCATGATTTAAAACAGTGGGTAAATGGACATAAATAGGTTTTTCCCATCCGAATGCTTCGTACATATAAACATGCTTAGGTGTTGATGGAAGCCACTCTTCGCCCCTAACTATATGAGTAATTCCCATAAGGTAATCATCTACCACCACTGCCAAATGGTAGGTAGGAAAACCATCTGATTTTAAAAGTACTTGATCATCTATATCATTAGTGTTAATAGTAATATCTCCTCTTACCAAATCATTAAAATGGATATCTCTATCAATAGGTAATTTAAGTCTTACTACATATTCTTCTCCTGCTTCTATTCTTTTTTTTGCATCCTCTAGTGATACATTCCTACAAAACCCATCATATTTAGGAACCATACCTTTCATTTTTTGTTCTTCTCTAACAGACTCTAATCGTTCTTTAGAGCAAAAACAATAATAAGCATAATCATTTTCAATCAATTCATCTACATATTTTTTATATAAATGAAGCCTCTTTGACTGTATATATGGTCCGAATTCACCTTTCTCTACAACTTTCCCATCTTCTATAAATACGCCTTCATCATAATCTATACCTGCCCAATGCAGTGAATCTATTAGATTTTCAATTGCACCTTCAACAAATCTTGTTTGATCAGTATCTTCTATCCTTAAAATAAATTTCCCATTGTTCTTTTTTGAAAACAAATAATTGTAAAGTGCAGTTCTAAGTCCACCTATATGCAAATATCCCGTAGGACTTGGTGCGAATCTAACTCTAACATCTTTCATTTAAAACACCTCCGATTAATTACTCTCTTTTAATATACCCAAAATATAGCTTGAGTCCACTTTCTATAAAGAAAACCCCTCTTCATCAAAAGCTTTTTGGATTAGCGAATCAATTTCTTCAGTTTTTATCTCTAGCTTTTCTCCGCCTTTTCTTAGAGAAAACTCTACAATACCTTCATCAGCCCTTTTACCAACTGTAATTTGTACTGGTATACCTATAAGCTCTCTATCATTAAACTTAACGCCTGCTCTTTCATTTCTATTATCAAGCAGCGTTTCTATGCCACGCTCTATCAAACTATTATAAATACTCTCACCTAATTCTACTTGTTCCTCTTTCTTAATATTCATAACAGTAACTATAACATGGTATGGAGCTATTACAAATGGCCAAACAATACCTTTATCGTCATGATATTGCTCTATTACTGCTGCTACTGTTCTTGAAACGCCAACACCATAACTCCCCATATAAAATAACTGTGCTTTACCATTTTCATCTAAGAAATTTGCAGATAAACTTCCACTGTATTTAGTGCCTAATTGGAATATATTCCCAACTTCAATGCCTCTTTGAAGATATATAGGCTGGCCGCATACAGGGCATAAGTCTCCCTCTTCAATCATCATTAGATCCTCTACTACCTCTCCTGTAAAGTCTCTTCCAAAATTTGCATTTATTATATGATAATCAGTTTTGTTACCACCAACTACTATATTATTAATCCCTGTAATACTCTTATCTACTAATATCTTTACTCCTTCTTTAAGCCCAATTGGCCCAGTAAAACCTTTATTAGAATGAGATATATCTTTTATAACATCTTCCTCCGCCATAATTAATTCATGTGATGCAATACCCAGGTAATTAGCTAATTTAGTTTCATTGAGTTCTCTATTCCCTGGTATAATAACAACTACAGTTTCTCCATTTGCATTATAAACCAATGCCTTTCCACATTTATCTCCTGTTATATCTAGAAATTCACATAATTCATCAATAGTCTTCATATTAGGTGTATAAACTTCTTCTGTGTTTTTTAAAACTTCAGTTGATTCAGTTGATTTATAAACAACCTTTGCCTTTTCATCTGTAGCTGCGTATTCACAATTCTTACAATAAGCTAGCACACCCTCACCAATATCACTAACTGCCATAAACTCATGAGATACTTTTCCACCCATCGCACCCGTGTCACCTTCTACTACTTTATAATTAAGCTTAAGCCTAGTAAATATTTTATCGTATGCATCCCACATTTTTTGATATGCAACCTTCATGGCTTCTTCATCAACATCAAAGCTATAAGCATCTTTCATTATAAATTCTCTACATCTCATCAAACCAAATCTTGGTCTTTTTTCATCTCTATACTTAGTTTGAATTTGATATAGATTAAGTGGAAGCTGTTTATAAGATTTAATCTCATCCTTAATTAAATTTGTAAAATATTCTTCATGAGTAGGCCCTAAGCAAAATTCTCTATTGTTCCTATCTTTTAATTTCCACATTTCAGGACCAAAATTGGCCCATCTACCTGATTCTTCCCATAACTCTCTTGGTTGAATTGCCGACATAAGAAGCTCCTGAGAATCAGCACGGTCCATTTCTTCTCTTACAATCTGTTCAACTTTTTTAATAGCCCTATATCCTAATGGTAAATAAGAATAAACTCCACTAACTAATTTTCTAATCATACCTGCTCTAAGCATTAATTGATGACTAGGTATTTCAGCCTCTGATGGAATTTCTCTTAAGGTAGGCATATACATCTTTGACATTTTCATTCATTTCACCCCATCTATTTTCTTATAATACAAAAAACCTCTCATCTCAACAAGAGACGAAAGGTTAAATTCCGCGGTACCACTCTAATAAACTTTAAAAGTTCACTCATTGATTTTAACGGTTCCACCGTTTAAATTATCTTTAAATGCTCCAGGTTAGGTTCGTAAAAAAGCGGGTCAGAAATCTTTCAGCTATTGATTCCCTCTCTTAGGCCATTTTTTATTACTATTTCCCTTCGTTGCTAATATTGATAAGTTTACACAAATTTTTAAATCTTGTCAATCTCTTTCTCTAATAGACAAACGCTATATGAAGCTATCCCTTCTTCTCTTCCTTCAAAGCCTAGCCACTCAGTTGTAGTTGCCTTTATATTAATATCTTCTATTTCACAATGCAGAACTTCAGCTACATTCGTTCTCATTTGTTCTATAAATGGAGCCATTTTAGGCATTTGAGCTACTATAGTAGCATCAATATTTCCTATTTTATAACCCTTATTTTTCATTATATCATAGACTCTTTTTAACAATATCATACTTGAAATATCTTTGTACTCCTCTTCAGTATCAGGAAAGTGTTTTCCTATATCACCCTCACCTAAAGCACCTAATATCGAATCCATGATACTATGGACTAATACATCTGCATCGGAGTGTCCCAATAAACCCATAGTATAAGCTATATCGACTCCTCCAATTATAAACTTACGATTCTCTACTAAAGCGTGAACATCATATCCCATACCTATTTTCATATTTTTCTCCTTGCAAGATGCAATTGTTCAATATATCTGTCCTTTTGTTTTAAAAAAGACTCTGCGATTATAAGATCCTCCGGAGTCGTTATTTTGATATTGTCATAGTTCCCCATTAACATTTTCACTGGATATCCATTTTTCTCAACTAGGGAGCTATCATCTGTCCCTACAATCCCTTCAGACATAGCATATTCATAACCTTTTTTTAATAAATCTATCTGAAAACATTGAGGTGTTTGCGCTGCCCATAAAAGAGATCTATTTGGAGTATGATGAACAATATCATTATCCTCTACAACTTTTATCGTGTCCTTTAACGGTACCCCAATAACACAAGCGCCATACTTGATAGCTCCTTCAATTCCTTTTATTATAGCTTCTTTTCTAATAAATGGTCTTGCACCATCATGAGTCAGCACTATATCTACATTACTATTTAAGGAAAGAATTCCATTATATATTGAATCTTGTCTCTCTTTTCCACCTTTTACTATTTTTGAAACTTTATTAAATCCATACCTATATACAATCTCTTTCCTACAGTATTCAACTTCCTCTTCCTTTGAAACAACTATGATTTCATCAACACACTTAAGCCTATTAAAAGCTTCTATACTGTGAGCTAAAATCGGCTTATTATCTATGAGTAAAAACTGCTTATTTATTTTACTTCCCATTCTATTACTCATCCCTGCTGCTGCTATGATAATAGAAACAAACTTCCCTTTATACATTCAACCACCTCAAAATATAAGCTGCTATACTTATAAAGTCCCAGTAAAGGGTCCTAGACAGCACTGTCAAATAAAACCTTTGGTTTTGCAAATATCATTCTTCCAGCAGAAGTTTGGAGTACAGATGTTACAATAACATCAATAGTCTCTCCAATATACTTTCTACCAGATTCAACAACTATCATAGTCCCATCATCTAAATAAGCAAGTCCTTGGCCTGATTCCTTTCCATCTCTTACCACTTGGACAACCATCTCTTCTCCAGGTAAAACAACTGGTTTTACAGCATTTGCAAGCTCATTAATATTTAAAACTTCAATTCTTTGAACTTCTGCAACTTTATTTAAATTATAATCATTTGTTATAATCTTACCTTTTAACATTTGAGTAAGCTTAAGTAATTTAGAATCTACTTCAGATATGTCTTCAAATTTCTTTTCATGAATTATAATTTCTGTATCTAATTCATTTTGTATTCTATTTAATATATCTAAACCTCTTCTACCTCTATTCCTCTTAAGTCCATCGGATGAATCAGCAATATGTTGAAGCTCTTCTAGTACAAACACAGGAATAACCAAGGGACCTTCTATAAATCCTGTTTTTATTATATCCGCAACTCTACCATCAATTATAACACTTGTATCTAATATTTTAGGACAGCTAGCTGCTACCTTAGTTTTTTCTTTAGAAGATTTCCTAGAATTCATAATGTTTCCTGAAATATTTCCCAATGAAGTGGTTATATCTTCGATTTTTCTATTTGGTATTGTGATCCCCAAATATCCAAACAATAAATATAAAACCATAGATAATACTACACCCACATATGGAATTTCAATTCGATAAAGTGGTTGACTAATCAAATATGCTATTAACAAACCAAATATTAACCCTATAGCTCCGAGTGCAATATTCTGAATTGAAAACCTTTGGAGTTCATTTTCAATAACTGCTGCAACTTTTTGACCTCTATTTATAATAAAAGAAGAAAGAATAAAAAATATAATTCCAAATAATACCATAGAAGCAATAAAAGCAACAATCTCTAAAACTCCAGTTAGTACAATTAACTTTGAATCTCGAATAAAGCTAAAAACAAATAATCCTATAAGCATCCCGAAGGCTACTATAAGACCTCTCATAACTTTTTTTACCACTGTTTCCACCTCCTGAACCCATCCTTTTAATTATAACCAGTTTGAGCAATAATTACTAGCTTTAATTATCTTCATCGAATTCTTCTTCAAAACCTTCATTCTCAAGAATAGCAGCACTTACTTTTTCTTCAATGCTTTCCATATCCTCATCACATACCAACACCAACTCTGATAGAAGCATCTGCTTGGCATTACTAAGCATTTTTCTTTCTCCAGTTGAGAGGCCCTTTTCGTTATCAAGCAAGGTCAGATTTCTTACAACTGAAGCTATTTCAAGCACATCACCAGTTTTAATTCTTTCCATATTAGCACGATATCTTCTATTCCAATTTTGTGGCATTTTAGTTTTGTGGCCTTCAAGTATTTCCATAACTTCCGTAACTTCTTCTTTTGTAATTATTTCTCTAACTCCAACCTCTTCCACATTTGCCACTGGAACCATTACTTTCATATCTCCTATAGGCATTTTAATAGTAAAATACTCTCTTTCTTCTCCAAGTATTTCTTTTACTTCAATTTTTTCAATCACACCTGCACCGTGCATTGGATAAACTATTTTATCTCCAACTTTAAACATATCAAATACCTCCCCATATTATATCCTTATTTTATATATTATAACCTACTACAGGTGATATGTAAAGTTTATATTTTATCATAGTATTACATTTTCTGTCAACTAATTTTTAAAATGATAAAATCATGTATATATTAGGAAAATATATTGATTTGACATAAATCAGTTCTTAAAAGTATAATGAAATTAGAACTTAACAAGGGAGGTATATATGAATATCAACAAGGATCAAAACAACATAATTGACAACTTACAGGACGAAGTTAATCTCTCATTAGTCAGGCATAAGAGCATTTTAGATATAATGACTAAGTTGCAAGAGTACAACTCTCGTATTAACCGTGCTATCGCTAAGTCCGTTACATCATGTGGCTGTATTGAATTACACGCAAAAAAACAAGACTTTGAGTCTATATCCTTAGAAGATATGGTTGGGAAAGTTGATTCTCATATAACCGGGGATATCTGCCCAAATTGTAAAGAAGTACTGGAACAGGAAATTGGTGCTTATATTTATTTTTTAACAGCACTTGCAAACACTCTTGACTTTCAATTATCAGATACTATAAAGAAAGAATTGGAGAGAACCAAAGCATTAGGAGTTTATGGAATGAAGTAGAGAAGTTTTTACTATTATAAGGTGAATTTCTTTGAAACTCAAAGTTCTTTGTGAGGAAAAGCAAAAAAAGATTGTTCTTTTTTTATAAAAAAAGATGTACTTGATTTTAATCAAGTACATCTTTTTAAAACACTGTTTTTAATACATCTTTTAAAAGTCTCTTTTTTACTAATTGAAGAGAGTTTAGTTTTATTTTTATATCTTGACTTTCCGATATATATGCTGTTTTAATACCCATTCTATCGGCCTCTCTAAGTCTTGTTTCTAATGCAGGTATTCTTTTTAATTCACCCGTTAATCCAACATCTGCCAAAAATATGGTATCATCAGGTAAAGGTTTATCGTATATTGATGAAACAATACTTGTTATTACAGCTAAATTTGAAGCTTGCTCTTTTAACTTTATACCACCAGTTGTTTTAATAACTATATTTTTATCATAAAGAGGAATCTCGCCTCTTTGTTCAAGTATTGAAACAAGTGTATTTAATTGTTCTCTTTTCATAGCTTCCCCAATTCTAGAAGGAAATGGTGTAAATGAAGGTGATACAAGAGATTCAATTTCAAGCAATATTGGTCGTGTTCCTTCTCTTACAACTGTTAAAGAACTACCTGATACAGTTTGTTCTCTCGATCTTTTAGTCATAAAATACTCCGATGGATTATCAATTGAAATCATACCTTCTTCAGTCATATTAAAAAAACCCATCTCCCCAGTAGAACCATATCTATTCTTAGTGGTTAATAAACTTCTAAGTTCTTCTCCACTTTCTCCTTCAATTAATAATACAGTATCTACTAAATGTTCGAGTGCTCTTAATCCCGCTAATTCATCTTCTTTAGTCATTTGCCCAACTATAAAAATCATTTTAGGATTTTCTTTATTTTTTGCAAGTTTAACAAGTTCATATGCACATTCCATTGTTTGTGTTGGCGAACCAGCCCTCGAAGTAGGAAATGCATCTAAAGTAAATGCCTGAATGCTATCTATAATTATAAATTGTGCATCTAAATCACGAATAGTATCTAAGATACTATCCATATTGTTGTGAGAAACTACTTTCAAATTATCTTCTATCACAGGAAGTATCCTATCTGCTCTTGATTTAATTTGCGAGGCGGATTCTTCTCCAGATGCATACAATACACTGTATCCCTTCTTAGCAAGTGCATTTGAAACCTGAAGAAGTAATGTCGATTTACCAGCCCCAGGTCTTGCAGTTAAGATTGTAACTGAATCTTTTACAATCCCACTACCCATAACCCTATCAAACTCGTTTATCCCAGTTATAACTCTCTCACTGTTTTGTGATTTAACTTTATTAAGATCTATACAATCAAGTTTAACCCCTGAATTTTTTTTCGAAAAATTTTCATCTTTCTCAATAGGTTCAAATGATCCGAAACTACCACACTCAGGGCATCTCCCCATAAAACCTACCATTTCATATCCACAAACATTGCATCTGTTAGATTTTATTTTCTTTGCCAATAATATATCCCCCTAGAGAGTCAATTTGTCATTCGATTATTCTTTCTTAAAGATAAGTTTCTCTCCATCATATTCTACTAGTAACTTTTCATCTCTGGATACTGTGCCTTTTAATATTTCTTCAGCAAGCTGATCTTCTATCATTTTTCTAATTGTTCTTTCAAGTGGTCTTGCCCCAAATACAGTATCAAAACCTTGTTTAGATATATATTTCTTAGTATCTTCAGAAATTTTAATGTGAACTCCAGCTTTTTCCATTCTTTTTTCAAGATCTTTAACCATTATATCTACAATTTGGATAATTTGTTCTTCTTTAAGTCCATGGAATACTATTACTTCATCTAATCTATTCAAAAATTCTGGCCTAAACGTCCTTTTAAGTTCTCCAGTAATTATTTCTTTCATTCTCTCATATTCTTCTACTTCCTCATTATTACTAGCAGAAAAACCTAATACATTTTGTTTTTTAATTGAAGTTGCCCCAGCATTTGAAGTCATTATTATTACCGTGTTTTTAAAATCAACAGTCTTACCTTTAGAATCAGTAAGTCTTCCTTCATCTAAAATTTGAAGTAGCATATTAAATACGTCAGGATGTGCTTTTTCTATCTCATCAAATAAAACTACAGAGTATGGCTTTCTTCTTATAGCTTCAGTAAGTTGACCGCCCTCATCATATCCAACATATCCAGGAGGGGAACCAACAAGCCTAGACACAGAATGCTTCTCCATATATTCACTCATATCCATTCTTACCATAGCATCCTCATCACCAAATAAAGCCTCTGCAAGTGCCTTTGCAAGATATGTTTTTCCAACACCTGTCGGCCCTACAAAAATAAAACTACCTATTGGTTTATTAGGGTCTTTTAAACCAACTCTAGCTCTTCTAACAGCCGCTGATACAGCTTTTACCGCTGGCTCTTGCCCAACAACCCTTTCATGAAGAATATCCTCCAAATTTAGCAACCTTTCGCTTTCTCCAGTAGTCATCCTCTTAACAGGTACACCTGTCATATTTGAAACTACTTCAGCAATTTCATCATAACCTACCAATAAATTATTTTTTTGCTTTTGTTTTTGCCATTTTATTTTATTATTCTCTATTTCTTCTCTTATGCTTTTTTCTTCATCTCTTATACTAGCTGCTTTTTCAAAATTTTGAGTATTTATTGCTTCCTCTTTTTCTTTTTGTAATTCTTCATGTCTTTCTTCTAATTTTTTTAATTCCGTAGGTTCTACATAGGTGTGAACCCTTATTTTCGACGCAGCCTCATCTATTAAATCTATAGCTTTATCAGGTAAAAATCTATCAGCTATATATCTCTTAGATAATTCTGCTGCTGCAAGAATCGCATCATCTAGAATCTTTACCCCATGATGCGCTTCATATCTATCTCTTAGTCCTTCTAATATCTTTATAGTTTCCTCTACACTTGGCTCCTGCACCATAATAGGTTGGAGTCTTCTCTCTAAGGCTGTATCTTTTTCTATGTGTTTTCGATATTCATCAGTTGTTGTAGCACCTATAACCTGAAGCTCTCCCCTTGCTAATGTTGGCTTTAGTATGTTAGATGCATCAATTGCTCCTTCGGCTGCACCTGCGCCAACAATAGTATGAATCTCATCAATAAAGAGAATTACATCCCCTGCATCTTTTAGTTCTTTCATAACTGATTTGAGTCGCTCTTCAAATTCTCCTCTATATTTAGCTCCAGCAATAAGCCCCGGTAAATCAAGAGTAACTATCCTTTTATCTTTAATGATTTCTGGAATATCTCCCTCTACTATTTTTTGGGCTAACCCCTCAATAATCGCAGTTTTTCCTACACCCGGCTCACCAATTAAGACTGGATTGTTTTTAGTTCGTCTACTCAAAACCTCAATTACTCTCTCAATCTCTTTTGCTCTTCCTATAACAGGATCTATACCACCATCTTTTGCAAGCTTATTTAAATCAATAGTATATTTTTCAAGACTAGAAGGCTCTTTTTTTTGTTTAGGCATAGCTTGTTGCTTACTTGTTGCCTCTGTAATTCTCTGTATGATTTTTTCAGCTACAATAGCAGGTTCCATACCCATTCGCCTCAAAATAGTAACAGCTATACCTTCTCCTTCTGTTATCAACCCTAGAAGGAGATGTTCTGTACTTACATAGTTATGTCCCATATTCCTAGCCTCACTTGAAGCTATTTCAAATACCCGCTTGCTTCTTGGTGTAAATCCTACCAATTCAACCTTTTCTTCTCCCATTCCAACAGATTCATAAACTTGTTTCCTAGCCTTTTCAAGGGTAATCCCCAACTCTACTAAAGTAGTTGCTGCAATTCCCTGTTCTTCAGCTATTAATCCTAATAACAAATGTTCCGTACCAACATAATTATGATTAAACTTCTTTGCCTCTTCTTGAGATAGCAAGATAGCTTTTTGTGCTCTTTCAGTAAATCGTCCATTCATTCCCATACTATACCTCCATTAATTAAAATATTCTCTTAAAACGGTTGCTCTTTTAACATCTCTTTCTACTTTATTCATAACTTTATCTTCTATAGATTGAACATTCCCAGGTCTAATAGATATCATAAGGTCAATAAGTTCCTTGCCTTTTAAATCAGCTAGAATTCCAGAATCAATCCCTAACTTTATAGTAGAAAGGTTTTTTAGTGCCTCTTTTGAAGAAATAACCCTCGCATTTGAAAGTAACCCCTTCGCTCTAAATACTCTATCTTCAAATTCAACATGTCTTTTTTCTAATAAAAATGCCCTAGTACTTTTTTCTCTCTTAATTAATTGACATACTACTCTATTGAGTTTTTCAATTATCTCATCTTCCGTCTCCCCTAAGGTCAATTGGTTAGAAACCTGATATAAATCTCCTACTGCTTCAGTCCCCTCACCATAAATACCCCTTATAGTTAAACCAGCTTTTTTCAATGCATTAATAATACTGCTTATATTCCCAGTAGCAGTGACTCCTGGAAGGTGAAGCATAACTGAAGCCCTTAGTCCAGTTCCCGTATTTGTAGGACAAGTCGTCAAATAGCCATATTCTCTATGATATGCAAAATCTAACTTAGATTCTAACATATCATCAATCTGAGAACAAAGTTCCCAACCCTGTATAATATCAAAACCAGGTAGTAAAACCTGCAATCTAATATGATCTTCCTCATTAATCATAATAGTAACCTTTTCATCATTTCTTAAAAAGAAACTACCATTACTGCTCTTTTCAACTAACCCTGGACTTATTAAATGATCCTCCATATATCTACTTCGCTCTCTTTGTTCCATATCATCCAATTTATGAAAACTGTATTCATTTTCTTTGAAAATTAAGTCCATAGCATCGCGAACCTTATTTAAAACTTCTTTTGATTCTTCTTCTGAAGCGAAAACAGGGAAAGTAGTTCTTTCCAAATTTCTAGCTACACGAAGCCTTGTACTTACCACTACATCATCATACTCATTAGAATTAAGCCACATAACCATATCACTCACTCTTTCCTAGATCTATAGATTACTTTTTAATCTTTTTATCTCATCTCTTAAATCAGCAGCTTTTTCAAACTCTTCTAATTTTACTGCATCCTCAAGCTGCTCTGTTAATTCCTCAATATTAATTTCTTTTTTAATTCTAGTAATTCCTCTTTTAGGCATCTTTCCACTGTGTTTAGTATGCCCATGTATACCCTTTATAACACTTTTCAATTCCACACCAAAAGCATCATAGCATTCAGAACATCCAAGTTTACCAGTTGCTCTGAACTTTTCGTAAGATAGACTGCAATTTGGGCACTTAACATCCAAATTCAAACCTTCAAACAACTTGTGAACAGGGAAATTCTCCATTATACCTTTTTGGATTCCAGCAGCGCAAACTTCACATAAATGATATTCCTCAACTACTCCGTTTATTACACTTGTATAGTGTAATGTCGCTTGTCTTTTTTTACAAGATTCACATAGCATATTTATCGCCTCTTCCTAGCCTACCAAAATTAACAAAACATTTCTTAATATAGATGCTCTAATTGAGTTTTTTTCAGTTGTCAGGCAATTTAACGCCCTATCACTTATCGATGCTTTGATAATTTCAGATTCTCTTTTTGTTATTATTTCTTCTTCAAGTAATACCTCTATAACTTCACAAGCCTTCATCTCAGTAATACCATCAGAAAGAATATCTCTTATAATATTCTTCATGTTCAAATCATCTTGAAGATTTACTTTTATGATTTTAATATACCCACCGCCACCTCTTCTACTCTCAATATAATATCCTTTATATGGAGTAAACCGAGTACTCAGTACGTAATTTATCTGCGAAGGAGCACACTCAAATTTACTTGCTAGCTCATTTCTCTGGATTTCTACCATTCCATTTGCTTCTTGAATCAGCTCTTTTAAAAATTGTTCAATAATATTACTTATTGCAGACATACCTTCACAACCTCTATTAATTAGACTTTGACTTTCTTTGCCCTTCCATACTAAAAATTAAGCCCTAGGGCTTAATTTAATACTCTCTTATTTTTTGATAATCTTTAAGTTCCTTATACATAGTTAATTTAACTCCTGCTTTCACAGCAGCAGCATCATATGTTGTATCTACTACTTGCCATTTATCATTTACATAAACTTCATTCCATGCATGGTATTCATTTGAGAATTTACCATATCCTTTTACTAGTTTAGTAGGTATTCCTTGTGATCTTAACAAACCGGCAAAAAGTGCTGAATAATCGTAACAAATTCCTGTTTTAGAATTTATTGTAGAACTTACACATGGTACATATGAAGTATCTATTCTTTTTATTTTATCTACATCATAGCTTATATTTTCGGTAATATAAGTATAAGCCGCCTTTACTTTATCTTCGTTTGTAAATGCATCTTTCATTAACGAATTTGCTAAAGTTTTCAAGCCATCTTCTTCCCAATAAACAGGTTGACTTGAAGATATATATACATCATTACCAGTATTATCTAATTTTAAATTAGAAGTTTTTAATACTTTATATCTATTTCCATCAATATTCTTAAGTATTTTTACAGTATATGATCCATTCCCAAGTTGAACAGGTAATAATTCCTGAGAATTATTTAGGCTATAATAATACTTTTCACCGCTTTTTTCTACCATAACTCTCATATCTTGCCCGAAATCTTCACTCTGAACTCTGATTTGCGAGTTATTAAAAATATCTACATCAAAACCTGAATCAGCTAATGCAGCTGGCGAAAATACAGTTAAAAAAACAAATACCATAAAAAGACTTACTATTCTTTTCAAGTTAAACTCTCCTTTCGGTAGCTGGCTGCCTTTGAAGGCCCTATAGCTTTGCGTCCCTAGCTTTCGCTAGGTTTGCTTTTATCGTTTGACAGTTTACAAAAAGAACGCCTTTTCGTATTCGTCATAATCATTATACCATAATCTGAAATCTTGTAAATATATTTTTTATTAATTATTATTCTTTTTATTAAATTACCTTAGCTTAATTGTTCTTTTGGAAATCTTTTAAATAGATTGTATATCTTTCTATTTCATTTATAGTTGTATGTGTTAAATTTCTTCATAACATCATCCATTTGGTCATTTGACAATATATTAGGTTCTCCTAAAGACTTGGTAATACAATATATTTCTGAAACAAACTCTAAATGTTCTGCGATAGAAAATGCCTTTGAAACATCTGAACTTAGCGCTATCAGCCCATGGTTACCGAGTAATACAGCATTTCTACCTTCAATTGCCTGGATTGCGTTTTGAGCTAATTCAGTGGAACCATATGTAGCATACTTGGCACATTTAATGCTAGTTCCAGCTAATCCAATCAAATAATGCACAGGTTTTAATTCCCATCCCATACAAGAAACTGCAGTTGCATATTTTGAATGGGTATGGACTATAGCATTTGCATCCTCCCTATTTTTATAGAATGCTAAATGCATACCAATTTCACTAGATGGTTTTATACTACCTTCAACCACATTTCCATCTATATCTATAATTAAAATGTCTTCTACTCTTGTCTCAAAATAATTCAGCCCACTTGGACTAATTGCTATCAATCCTAATTCTCTATTGTAGATACTAATATTACCACCTGAGCCAGTTGTTAAACCCCTAGTTAACATCTTTTTACCATAATCAACAACTAATTCTCTTTCCTTGATCATCTTCATTTTAGTACCTCTTTCTATATAGCAAAGTTTATTAATAATACTCTTTTGTCTCTGAATCAAAGTATCTGTGTAAGTCATATGGAACAAATATTCCCTTATCAGTTACAACCCCACTTACTAAATGGGGTGGTGTTATATCAAATGATGGATAGTAACCCTTTACTCCCTCTAAAGTATTTTTTACTCCCCTAGCTTCTAAAACCAGGTCTGGATCCCTTTCCTCTATAGTTACGGATGAAATAGTCTGATGTGCCTGATCTGGAATTCCAGTTACAAAGTATGGAACTCCATGGTACTTAGCTACAATTGCTAGTTGATAAGTTCCAATTTTATTTACTACATGCCCATCCATGCAAATTACATCTGCAGCAGAAGTAAATAAATCTATTTTCTTTGTTGCCATTGTAAAAGCTGGCATGTTATCTGTTATAACAGTAGTATCAAATCCTTGTCCATAAGCAACGCTTGCAGTAAGCCTTGCTCCTTGAAAATACGGTCTTGTCTCTGGAATAAAAAGTTTAATATCCTTATTTCTTTTCTTTGCAACCCTAAGCATCATACCAACTATAGTTTCCCCAAAGCATTGTGTCATTATATTACCTTTATCAGGAAACATATTTACCAAATGTTCCCCTACTATCTCTATGGTAGAGTATCTTCTGTTAAGTGAATCAATTGTTCTATTAAATATAGCTTTATCTACTTTAGAACCAACCGCTATAGCTGATTTAGCTGCAATAAGGCAACCATCAGTAACTAAAACCATTCTATTTGTGGTAGTTGGTCTGGCATGAGACAGTGTATATGCTGCTTTTTCAAGATATTCTAACATATCTTGTTCCTTCATGTCCTTACACTCATGTGCAGCTAATGCCATCCCCATACCCGCTGCAGTATATGGACCAGCACTCTGAGTAACCATATCTGCAATTGCTTGAGCTACTTCTTGATGTGTTTTACAAGTTACAAATTCTGTCTTAGTTGGATATATCCTTCTATCCAATATCTTAACAGCACCATTTTCATACCATGCAACATTTTCATATCTCAACATAAAAGCCAAATCTTCATCTTTTCTTATCAAATGGGTTCTCCTCTCTAATAGTTCACCTAGCTAAGTTCTGATAATATTCTGTCTTTTATTATATTCGCTTGATATATAATCTTTTCACTATCAACATTTGTAAACACACCATCTTTGTATACTATTTCCCCATCAATCATAGTTAAACAAATATCTTCTGCACTAGCAGAATAGACTATATTTGACAACACATCAAAAACAGGTTGCAAATGAGGTTTATCCATGTCAAATACAATAATATCAGCTTTATTGCCCATTTTGATACATCCTGTATCTCCTCTACCTTGAGATAATGCCCCATTTAAAGTAGCAATCCTTATTATTTCTTTTGGCGACATAAATTGAGGATCTCGGTTAACTCCTTTATTTACTAAGGATGCAAGATGAATTTCTTCAAGCATATTAAGATTATTATTAGATGAAGCACCATCAGTTCCAAGTCCTAGCTGAATACCCTTATCCAACATTTGTTTTATTGGAGCAAAGCCACTACCCAATTTCAAATTACTCGATACACAATGAACTGGTGTCACTTTATTACGCTTAATAATATTAAAATCTTCTTCTTCTATCCATACACAATGTGCAGCTATAACAGGATTTTCTAATAAACCACATTTTTCAAAATACGCTAATGGACTAAGTCCATACTTTTCTTTACAATTCTCATGTTCACTCTTAGTCTCAGATACATGAGTATGAACTATCAAATTTTTGTCTTTAGCATATTCAGCTACTTGTCTAATTAAACTTTCATTTGATGTGTATTCAGCATGCAACCCAATATCTATTTTTATACTATCATTTTCATTTCTCAACATTTCTATCATTCTCTCCGTGTCCTTATAAGCAATTAGATCCTTGAAATTTGAAATATTACTATTTTCAGATGTTCCATGTGATATATTAGCTTTTAATCCACTTGCTTTAGTCGCGAGTACTATATTTTCAATATTAAAATACATATCAGTATATGAAACTACACCACTTTTTATCATCTCCATTGCACCTAATAAACTTCCCCAATAGCAATCTTCAGGTGTCAATTTAGCCTCAAACGGAAACATTTTCTCAAAAAGCCACCTTTGTAGTGGCAAACCTTCTCCATAACCTCGGAGTAGAGTCATAGGTATATGACAGTGAGTATTAAAAAATCCAGGTAAAATTACTTTGTTTTTCCCATTATATATATCTCCCTCATAATTATCAGGAAGTTCCTTGCCAATATAAGTTATTTTATCTCCGTTTGTTATCAAGTTCATTCCCGTTTGCAATTCGAAATTATGGTCTAATATTATAATATCTTCAAATAACATAGCACTTTCCTTTCTTTACTAAGTATTCTTCTATAATAATGTTCATTTGATCACTAAGCTACATACTATTAGAAAACACTAGCTTAGAAAGCTAGTGTTTTTTACTTGTAAAATAATTTTAAATTAATTATTCTCTCTTTCTGCCTTATAATCAGCTACTATTTTTTCAGCTACCATCATAGGAACCTCTTCGTATTTTGAAAACTCCATAGTAAAGCTTCCTTTAGCTTGAGTCATAGCTCTTAAGTCTATTGCATATTCAAATAATTCGGAATGAGGAGCTTCAGCCGTAATCCTTTGGGTTCCATCACTTTGTTGTTCCATTCCTAAAATTCTTCCTCTACGTTTATTCATATCACCCATTACATCGCCCATATAGTCGTTCGGTATTGATACCTCTACCTTCATAATCGGCTCTAATAAAATTGGCTTAGCCGCTTCCATACCCTTCCTAAATGCAATTTGAGCTGCTATCTTAAACGCCATCTCATTTGAATCGACGTCATGATAAGAACCATCAAATAAAGTTGCTTTTATGTTAACGACTGGGCACCCTGCTAAAACCCCTTGCTCTAAAGAGTCTCTTACACCTTTTTCTACAGCTGGCCAATAGTTTCTAGGTACAGATCCGCCAAAAATCTCTTGAGAAAATTCAAACTCTTCTTCTGATGGTTCAAACTTCATATGAACATCCCCATATTGTCCTGCTCCACCAGATTGTTTCTTATGTTTTCCTTGAACTGTTGAACTCCCTTTAATAGTTTCTCTATAAGCTATTTTAGGGCTTTTTAGAACTACTTCAACTCCAAAGTTTTGCTTCAATTTATCAACTATAACAGTAAGTTGAACGCTTCCCTGACCACCAATAAGTAATTGTTTGGTCTCTGTATTTCTTTCTATTACAAAAGTTGGATCCTCATCTATCATCTTATTTAAAGATGTTCCAATTTTTTCTTCATCACCTTTGCTTTTAGGCTCCACGGCTTTAAACAATGTTGGTTGCGGATAACTTATTGTATCGTAAAGCGTCTGATTATTTTTATCGCATAAGGTATCTCCAGTCTGAGTATGTGATAATTTAGATGTAGCACCAATATCTCCAGCCTGAATTTCTGAAACTTCAATCTGATTTTTACCCCTCAATAAAAACAAACTTACCAATTTTTCTGACTCTTCTTTTGTAGCATTGTAAAGATCCGTGTCCTTAGTCAATTTTCCAGAAACTACTTTAAACATAGTCAACTTCCCTACAAATGGGTCAATAATAGTTTTAAATACAACTGCTGAAAAAGGTTCTGATACATCAACTTTCCTTTCAACTTCTTCGCCGTCATGAGTACCTTTTACAGATCCTACATCAGCTGGAGAAGGAATGTATTTCCCAATAAGCTCTAACAAAAAATCTGCTGCAATCGTTTTTTCAGCTGATCCAACAATAAGTGGTACTAAGTCTCCAGTTGAAACACCTTTTTTAATTCCTTTATCTATTTCTTCTCTGGTGAATCCTTCTCCTTCAAAGTATCTTTCCATCAATTCTTCACTTGTTTCTGCAATTCTTTCCATCAATGTTTCTTTTATTTCATCAACTCGAACTCGTTGTTCATCAGTCAATTCAACTTCTTTTCTTGTTTTACCACTATACTCATATGCTTTTTCATCTATTACACTAACAAATCCCTTAAAAGATTCCCCAGCTCCGATTGGCAATGCAAATGGTATTATCTTATCACCTAATTCAGTTTGAAATTGGTCTATCAATTTATCAAAATCTATATCTTCTTTATCCATTTTATTTAAAAATATTATTCTTGGTGTAGAGTATTTTTCAACATTTTTCCAAGCCTTTTCAGTTCCAACTTCTATACCAGAAGATGCATCTATGAGTACTACCGATCCTTCGCTTGCTCTTTTAGCTCCATACATTTCTCCGATAAAGTCAAAATAACCTGGAGTATCAAGAATGTTGAATTTTAAGTTGTTCCATTCTATAGGTATTACAGAAACTCCAATAGATACTTCTCTTGAAATCTCTTGCTTATCAAAGTCAGATACTGTATTTCCTTCTGTTACTTTTCCTTGTCTTGTAGTCACACCTGTTGCAAATAACATTGCTTCTGTTAAAGTAGTTTTCCCATTGCTACTGTGTCCTAATAAAGCTACATTTCTGAGTTTATCTGTTGCATAAGCTTTCAATATCTATTCCCCCTAACTAGAATTTTGTGTAAGAAAATAATAATCTGTTTATTATAGCAATATTTTTACTTATTTATAACACTATACCTCGTAATTATAACATGAATCTTCTGTATAATCAAAATATTTCAATTAAAATAAGCACCCTAAAGGGTGCAAATTTTAAGATTAATAGTTAAAGCGTTATTATCTCATATCCATCATTTAAATAATCATACATTGCAGGATGACCTTGCAAATTCCCTTTAATTGGGATACCCACGGTTTCATTAAACTCAAGCACTCCAAGTTTTGCTGAACAAGCTTTACATATACAATCAAATAATCCTAAATCCTTAGCTTTTTTATAAAGCTGGTTATTAGATTCTTCTAAAGGTCGAATTAATTTTACAGCTTCACCCTCCATAATAATCTTGGCAACAATTCCTTTTTCATGTAAATCAATTGCATTGAGTAACAAATGTACAAAACACATTTCTTCTCCTTTAAATGCAAAAAAAGCTATTTTTTTCATTATTACATCCTCCTTTATTTTGTACTTGCAGCTTCCCATATATACAAGGAAGCAATTGATGCATATGGTGAGTATTTAATCTTTAACTCATTAAAAAATTCTTTAGTTAACGAGTCTAAATTATATACTTTCATCAGTCCTCTTCTTATACCCAAATCATCATAGCTTAATATATTTTTTCTATTTAGCGAAAATATTAAGAGCATCTCTGCAGTCCATTTTCCTACTCCACGAATTGAAACTAAACTATCAATTACCTCTTTATCATTCATAGCTCTTAAATCTTTAGAATGGAGGTCACCATTTAAGAATGAATCAGCAGCATCTTTTATATACTCAGCTTTTCTATAGGACATCCCACATAGCTTTATATCCTCTAATGAGAGTTCATAAATTGATTTTGGAGTTATTTCATCAACTAATAATCTAATCTTAGCTTTTACGGTAGTAGCCGCTTTAGTAGATATTTGTTGTCCTATAATACTGTCAATCAAAGCAGAAAAAATATCTGGATTTACTTCTCTATTAATATGGCCAAGACCATGGATAAGTTCTTTCATATTTGTATCTGCTTCTTTAAGATGATTTTTTTCTATCTCCCCATATTCAAAACACTTCATATTTTCTCCTTTTTAAACCCTATATTGTTCTGTATTATTTCTATCCTGTTCCAACATTTATAAATTCTTTATGAGCTTGGGTTACTTGTAGAGTTTTCTTCACAAAAATCCGGAATTCCTTTCAATAACTGCTTCCTGTCTTCAATAAATGCTTCGATTGTTTCCTCATCCGCAGGCCGCTTTAAAAAATATCCCTGATACATGTAACATCCCAATCGCTTCATTATTTCAAGCTCTTCCTTTGTTTCTACACCTTCCGCTATGATTTTCGCACCTATGCTTTTTCCCAATGCAACCATAGCTTTCACTATAGCTCTATTATCAACTTTCTTGTCTATATCCTTCACAAAACTTCTGTCGATTTTGATAAAATCAATATAAGAATCTCTTAATTGCCTAAAAGATGAATAACCTGTACCAAAATCGTCAATCGAGATTAAAAACCCCATTTCTTTAAGTTTTGAAAGCTTATCTTTCAAATTTATAACATTCTCAGTTGAACAACTTTCAGTAATCTCCAAATGAATGCACTTCCCCGTAAGCCCATGATTATTCAAAATCTCAGAGATTAAATCGACAATGTTTTCTTTCTCAATTTGTTTAGCAGAAATGTTTATCGACATAAACAAACTATTACCGAATTTTTTTTGCCATTTTTTAAATACTATCAACGCTTGATTGAAAGCGTAAATTCCCAATTGATGAATTTCTCCGCTGTTTTCAGCTATAGGAATAAAAATACTTGGAGAAATTTTTCCGAGAGCACTATTTTCCCACCTCATCAAAGCTTCACACCCTTTAACGGTTCCATCCCCGGATAAAATAGGTTGATAATGCATTTCTATTTCACTATTCGAAAGAGCCATTTTGAGTCTATTTTCAATTTCGTACAAGTACTTGTCTTTTTCCCCCATTTCATTTGTGTATATTAGATAACCGCCCGGACCATCCCTTTTAGCCCTATACATTGCAGTATCCGCTTTCTTGATTATTATCTCCACTTCTGTACCATGGTCTGGATATATTGCCACTCCTATACTCAGAGATATTTTTATGCTGTAATCAAAAATTCTAAGACCGTTATTCAATCTTTCTATAATTGCTTCCATTTTGGCGCCAATTTCTTCATAGTAAACAAATTTAGTAAAAATAACAAATTCGTCTCCGCCCATTCTGGCTACAACGTCTTCACTATCTACGCTATCTTCAATGTTTTTCGCGACATAGCGAAGCAGCTCATCTCCAATATTATGTCCCATATTATCATTTACCTTTTTGAATCCATCAAGATCGATATAACAAACAGCAAGCTTCTCATCTATCCCCATGTAATTAATTTTATCCCTAAGTTTGTCGTAAAAAACCCTGCGGTTAAAAAGTCCCGTCAAGCTATCTCTATAAGCCAAAAATTCAATTTCCTTTTCAACACGTTTCTTTTCAGTTATATCCGAATAAATTGCATAACCACCTACATGCTCTTGGTTTAATTTGATAGGATAAGCCAAAATGTCCACATCTATCAATTGTTTGGTCTTGGTTTTGCGTTTAGTTTCGAATTTTACAACGCCTCCCCCTATCACCTTAGCTGACAAACTCTCCGCTTCTAATAAAAGACTGTCTGGTGCAATTAAATCATTTATATATTCCCCAAGTGTCTCCATCTTCTCATATCCAAATATTTTACAAAAACCCTTGTTTACATCCAACACTCTATCATTGGTATCAATAATAACAATTGCTTCTGGAGAATTATCAAACAACTGCTTAAAATACGCCCTCTGTTCATCAAGAGCCTTCATCATACCCTTTCGTTCTCTGATATCTCTGTAATTCACAAGAATCCCAATTAATTTGTCCTCAATTTTTATTGCATGACCTGATGCCTCAACATCGATAATCTCTCCGCCTTTTTTCATGCGCTTCGTTTCGTTATTTACAGGTTTTTCTGCTAGACTTTCATTTAATAATCTGCTAGACTCTTCACGATATTCCTTAGAAACTATTAGGTCATCTATATTAATCCCTTTGCATTCATCCACTTCATATCCGAATAAATCAGCAAAAGCATTGTTGATATCTAGAATATTTTGATTTACATCCAAAAATACGGTTGCATCTATGGAGCTTTCAAATAATTTATTGAAATACTGCGACTGAATCTCTAGTTCCCTCTTCATCTTGCTTTCTACTGTCAAATCTTTGTAAACTACATAAATGCCCAAAAATTCGCCGTCTTTAGAAATAGGATTCGCGATAAGTTCTACTAAAATTGGAGTTCCATCCTTATGGTAGCGGATTGTATTTTTCGTTATTTGCTTTAAGTTCTTAGCCTTTTGAATCATTTCATTCGATTCATCCATTCTGTCACCATAGGCGACAAGCTCACCAATAAGTTTCCCTTTGGCTTCTACTAGGGAATATCCGAAAAGTATTCCGAAGGCTTCATTGAAATAAACAACCCTGTCACCTTCTTTTGTAAGAAGAACCAAGGCATCGGTCGATGTATTGAAAAGCTCCTCATAATAAGTTTTTTGAAGAATAAGCTCGTTTCTTATGTCGTTTTCTTTTTTTAAATCCTCATAAATTCTGTAGGTTCCTATAACTTTTCCGTTTTCAAGAATAGGATGGCCTGTAAACTTTACATCTATAACGGTTCCCCATTTGTCAACCAATTTTAAACTTTTATTCTGGATTCCTTTTTTACGAATCATCTCGTTTATTTTCATCAAACTCAACGCTTCCCCTGGGAGAGCAATCAAGTCATAACAATATTTATCTATAGCTTCTTCACGTGAATATCCGAACAAATCATTGAATGCTTTATTCATTTCTACCACTCTATTGTTGGTGTCGCATATAATAATTGGTGAAGAAACCTGTTTAAACATATCTGCATAAAAACGTTCAGTATTTCTTCTAACCAGAACATCTCCTTGCCTTCGCAAACTAGAAAATATAACGATCCCACTGTTTGCATATTCGCTTTGAATGGGAACAATTTTTATTAAAACTTCCACCCTTATTCCCTTAATATTTAATGCCACATTTATTCCGTTTTTAGATATTTTCCCATCAAAAGCATCTCCAATTTCCAAAACTACCTCTCTCAAAGATTTGCCATCAACCTGTCTATTGTGAAGATACTTCAAAAAATTCTTTTCCTTCAATTCCATAACGTCTTTTATGTGTAGTATCTCCCTACCTCGATTATTGACCCAAACAACTTTCTCATTTTCAAAACAAAATATTGGCATACTTATTTCATTCAAAATATTTTTATTATATGCGTTAATCATATATATCATCTCCCGGCAGAGTTTTACTTATGTCTATACTTATTTCCAATTAATTTCACCACTTATTAATAGTCATGCCAGACCCAATTTCTTTTATTCTTGTATATTTTGACAGTTTGATTTTTGCAGCAAGACATGTACAATGACAAGCATAAACTTCTTCAATTCCATTTCTTTCGAAATATTTTCCAGTTTCAACAACTTGCATGGACTCCCCATCCATTAGATGAAATCCCCCTATTACTCCCACTATTTTCTCAATTCCAGTTACTTTTTTTGCCTGCTCGATTATATTGCATATCCCAGAATGTGAACATCCCGTTATTACCACTATCCCTCCATCTGCTTCATAAGCCATCGCAGTGTCATCTGTCACTAAATCAGGCTTCCATGCACCATTTCGTAAAACCTCTCCAATTGCCATTTTGCCCTCAAAATCATACTTTCTCTCTATCTCTCCGAGAAACCACAATCCTTCAGCCAATTTAACCGATTTATTTGTAAGATTCATGTCAAAATGCCTAGAAGCTTTATCTTCCGATACGAGGCTTCCGATTTCATTAAACCCCTCGAACCTCCGGTTCAAAAATAGCTCCTTATGTGCAACAAGGCTTGGCTTTTTATATATAATTTTTTCAGTCTCCCATTCGGACATAAGACGTATGTATGGGTCGAGACCCCATGTGTGATCCATGTGTCCGTGTGAAAAGACTACCTTGTCAATATCTCTTAATGTCTCCCCCATCTTGAAAGCATTTCTTATAAAGACATCAGAATATCCCATGTCAAACAAAATTTTCTTTTCATTTACCTCTACAATAAATGACAATCCCGGTTCACCAAGATAGTATCTATCTATAATCGTATTGTTGTCTGTCAGCACTTTTATCTTCATAGTTTTCTCCTTTTTATCAATTTTAAATACCTATACCTTGCATTTCAGATATGTTTTCAATTTTCGACGTAGCATCTAATTAATTCTTATGTTTCAATAATATCATTTGGTGTATAATTAAGCAAAGGAGGTTCTTATATGCAAAAATTTAATAAATTATTCGATTCACTTAGAGGGAGAATAGATATTAATAACTCATTAGTTTTAAATAAGAATCCTCTGTTACTTCATATTTCAGATACGCCTAGCCAATTTTATCCAGAATTGAAACGGATTATCAAGCTTATTAACCCTCAATATATCATTCATACTGGAGATTTAGCAGATAATATAAAATGCGAATTTAAACCTAGTTTATTAACTAAGTACAAACATGAAGTTAAAAAACTTTTGAAGATTTTAAACTCATCAAATACTGAAAATATTTATCTTACACTTGGAAATCACGACGATTACGACTTTATAAATAAGAATAAAGGTAGAATGAAGTTATATGAAAATGTTGGAGAAATTAGTATAAATAGTCTTAAACTTTTATTTTCTCACTACCCTGATTATATAAAAACAACCCCCGCAGATATATATCTATTTGGTCATGATATAGTGCCTCAAAGCGTATTTTCTGATTTATATATATCTTTAAATGGTGTAAATTCTATAAATATTATTAATCTTGAAACTTTAGAAATAACTTGTTTGAATTATCCTTTAGGTACTAATGAAGCGAGACTTAATAAAAATAAAATTGGAATATAGGAGGAATAGATTATGGTATCCTTAATTAGAAATGGTTCAAGATCACTTTATATAACTAGCAAAAAAATAAATACTTTAGTAGATTTCCTTGTAACGAATTTAGAAGCAGAAGAGATGGACATACAAGTAATTCAAGACCGTAGTAAAGAATATCAAACCGTTATTTTTATAGCAAATGCACTGGCGAACACGAGTGATGAAAATACTCCAATTAGAGCATTTCTTATATTACAAGAGCCTATATGTGTCCTAAGTAAGCTTGTTACTAACAATGCTAATAATATGATTGAAACAGTTCAACCTAGTGCTAATTTTATAATAATGAGAGCTAGCGGAGATCTTAATAGGGTACTAAAAGAAATTCAAAAAGATATAGGTGGAGAATTAATATCCTATAACCAATATATCTCACATGATAAAAGCGATTCTATAATTATTGGTTTAACTAAAAAACCGCTTAGCAAAGGTATTATTTTAAATGACTTTAACGATAATTTCCTACTGGTAAAAGGAGAATACGGCAAAATAAAAAGTGAACTTAGAATGCAGGCCCTCAGTTATTTGAATATTGGAATAGATAACAAAGATTGGAATGAAATAGAAATTAGGATTTATGATATATATGGGGCATATAAATTACATTATGACAGGATGATGGAAGTATTTGAAGATTTGGATATAGGTTTGGTTCTTGGAGAATCTTGGTCTAAGGATTATCCAAAAGCTCTACTCTCAGTTCAAGTGTATAGAGTTCGTTTTTTCACTTTTGAAGAACCTGCTGAGTTAAAGAGAATTTTATTTGGGTTAGAGCATTTGGAAGATGGAACACGAATTGTTGATTATGACGTATATTATGAAAATCATAAAGTAAGCTGGAATAAAAATCTGCTTAGAAAAAAGAAAGCAGATAGACAAGATGAGGCAATAATCGCAAGAAATGAGTTGTTTGCCAAATTAAGTCAGGATACACTTGAGGAAATTGAAGAATTGGAGAAGGAAATAGTTAAGACTAGATACTAATAAAAAATACTCGTCGATTTTGGGGGTCACATCAAAACGACGAGTATTTTTTATATTTCAATTACATTTTTTGTCTCGCTACATATTTTGTATGAAGTAATTCATGTGCTTTTTCTCCATATGGTTCGCCTAGATAGTCTTTGTACAACTTCTTAATCATAGGATTCTCATGAGATTTTCTAATTGTTTTACTTCTATCTTCACTATATATACCTTCTATTCGTTTTTTAAGTATCTCTAAATCTCCGTGGTGATAAGGCTGGCCACCGCCCCCTACACATCCACCTGGACAAGCCATAATTTCAATCGCATGATAATTAGCTTCTCCGTTTCTAATTTTTTCTAGTAACTTTCTAGCATTCCCAAGTCCATGTGTAACAGCAATTCTAATATCATTGCCATTGATATTTACTGTAGCTTCTTTAGTTCCCTCCAAACCACGAAGATCTTCGAACTCTACATTTTCTAGAGTCTCATTAGTTAACCATTCATAAGCTGTTCTAAGTGCAGCTTCTATAACTCCACCTGTTGCTCCAAATATTACTGAAGCTCCTGAAGATTCCCCTAATGGGTTGTCATATTCCTGATCCTCTAATGTATTGAAATCTATACCAGCTTCATTTATCATCTTTGCTAGTTCTCTAGTAGTTATTACTATATCAACATCTTTGGTACCACCATGTCCAAGCTCAGGTCTTGCTGCCTCATATTTTTTTGCAACACATGGCATTATAGATACTACAATCATATTCTCAGGTTTAACACCCATTTTCTCTGCTAAGTAAGACTTTGCAATAGCACCAAACATCTCATGCGGAGATTTACAACTTGATGGGATATCTAGCATATCGCTAAACTGGTGTTCAAAGAACTTAACCCACCCTGGGCAACAACTTGTAAGCATTGGAAGTTTACCACTATGATTCATTCTATGAACCAACTCAGAAGCTTCTTCCATTATTGTTAAATCTGCAGCAAAATCAGTATCAAATACCTTGTCAAAACCTATGCTTCTTAGAGCAGCTACCATTTTCCCAGTAACAACTGTACCTGGTTCCATACCAAATTCTTCACCTAGTGCAACTCTTACAGCTGGTGCCGTTTGAACAACTACATATTTTTTCTCATCATTTATTGCTTTCCAAACCCTAGGCACATTGTTAACTTCGGTTAATGCTGCTGTAGGACAAACTGCCAAGCATTGACCACAAAATGTACAAGTAGTTTCATGCATAGGTAAGTCAAACGCAGTCCCCATAACAGTATCAAAGCCCCTACCGACTGCTGATAGTACATGCACACTTTGAACCTCATTACACATTGTTTCGCATCTTCTACACATTATGCACTTAGTCATATTTCTTACTATTGAAAAGCTACTTGTATCAATTGGGTACTCCGAAAGTTCTCCTTCATATTTTATATGTCTAATACCTAAATCAGCAGCTAGTGCCTGTAATTCACAATTTAGATTTTTTTCGCAAATAAGACAATCCTTAGGATGATCCGAAAGAAGAAGTTCTACTACAGTTCTTCTTGCTTTAACAGCCTTTTTAGTATCAGTTTTAACAACCATCCCCTCAGCTACAGGAGTTGCACATGCAGGAGCTAAAGTCTTCCTACCTTCAACCTCAACAACACATACTCTACAACTTGCAGTTTTATTAACCATTTTTATATCGTGAAGATCTAGATGACAAAGTGTAGGTATTTTTACATTTACTATTTTTGCAGCCTCAAGTATTGTAGAGCCTTCCGGCACCTGCACTGGTTTTCCATTAATCGTTAAATTTATCACGCCGTATCACTCCTTATCCTTTAGTAATTGCATTTACAGGACATACATCATAGCAAGCACCACATTTTATACAAAGATTTTGATCTATTTCATGAGCTTCCTTAACTTTTCCACTTATACAAGATACTGGGCAAACTTTTGCACAACGAGTACATCCAATACACTTATCAGCACTAATTTCATATCTAAGCAATGCTTGACAAACCCCAGCTGGACAAATATGGTCTACTACATGTGCGAGATATTCTTCATTAAAGTATTTCATAGTTGATAAAACTGGGTTTGGAGCAGTTTGGCCTAACCCACAAAGCGAAGTTATCTTTATTGTCTCTGCGAGTTCTTCCATCTTTTCTAAATCTTCAACAGTTCCCTTACCTTCTGTTATATTAGTTAGCATCTCGAATAATCTCTTATTTCCAACTCTACAAGGAGTACACTTACCACAAGATTCTTCTACTGTAAACTGAAGATAAAATTTAGCTATATCTACTATACAGTTATCTTCATCTATTACTATCATCCCACCAGAGCCCATCATTGATCCAATGGAAGCAAGTGACTCATAATCTATTTTTACATCAAGTTGATCAGCGGTTATACATCCTCCAGAAGGACCACCAGTTTGTACAGCTTTAAATGCTTTTCCATCTTTAATTCCGCCACCAATGTCGTATATTATTTCTCTAAGGGTTATACCCATAGGAACCTCTACAAGTCCAACATTATTAATTTTACCAGCTAATGCAAAGACCTTTGTTCCTTTTGAAGTTTCACTTCCTATTTTATTAAACCAATTAGCACCGTTTAAAAATATTGCAGGGATATTGGCAAAGGTTTCAACATTATTTACACTAGTTGGTTTCCCCCAAAGTCCACTTTCAGCAGGAAATGGTGGTTTTGTAGTTGGTTCTCCTCTACCACCTTCTATAGAGTGAATTAATGCAGTTTCCTCCCCACAAACGAAAGCACCTGCTCCATATTTAATCTCTATATGAAAACTAAAATCAGTTCCTAAAATATTATTACCAATAAATCCTGCCTGTTCAGCCTGTTTTAAAGCAGTCTTTAGTCTTTTTATCGCTAAAGGATACTCTGCTCTTATATAAACAAAACCAGTATGAGCACCAATTGCATATCCGTTTATTGTCATAGCTTCAATTACTGAATGAGGATCTCCTTCAAGAATTGATCTATCCATAAAAGCACCTGGGTCTCCCTCATCTGCATTACAAATAACATATTTTACATAAGAAAAAGCTTTATTAGCAAACTGCCATTTTAAGCCAGTAGGAAATCCTCCGCCTCCTCTTCCTCTTAATCCAGAAAGCTTAAGCTCATCAATCACTTCCGTCTCGCTCATTTCTGTAAGACATCTACCAAGCGATTCATACCCCCTATTAGCAATATATTCTTCAATTAATTCAGGATTTATAAGTCCGCAGTTTCTAAGTGCTATTCTTAATTGTTTTTTATAAAAACCCATTTCATGCTGTGTATGAACCTTTTTATGCAATGTAGGCTCTTCATATAGAAGTCTTTCCACTTGTTTCCCATCAATTATATGTCGTCTTATAATTTCTTCTGCATCATCTGGAGTTACTTCAGTATAAAATACATCTTCAGGAAATACTTTAACAATCGGTCCCTTTTCGCAAAAACCAAAACAACCTGTGATAGAAGCCTTTACTTTATCAGATAATCCATTCTTTTCTATTTCATACTTTAAATTTTGAAGTAGCTTCTCACTTTCTGAAGACATACATCCGGTGCCTCCACATACTAATAGTTCTTTATACTCACTATCTCCAATCATTTCTTTTCTTAATTCCATCATAGGCATAAACTCTGCCTGCTTTTCCATAAGTTCTTTAAATGACTTTATTTTATTCATAGGTACGCCTCCTTTACTCAGAGTATTTTGCAATTATTTTAGGTATGTCTTCTACTGTAACTTTCCCATATACATCATCATTAACCATTACTACTGGCGCTAGTCCGCAAGCCCCTACACATCGTAAACAATCAATTGTAAAAATCCCATTACCCGTTGTTTCGCCAGTCTTGATATTTAAAGTCTTCTCAAACTGCTTTACGATAGCTTCGGCACCCCTCACAAAACAAGCGGTCCCCATGCAAATGTTTATAACATACTTTCCTTTTGGTTCCATAGTGAAAAACGAATAAAAACTAACTACTCCGTAAATCTTAGACGCTGGTATATCCAACTGTTCTCCAACAAAAAGCTGAACCTCTTTTGGTAAATAGCCAAAGATATGTTGAGCTTCGTGGAGTACTTGAATTAAAGATGTCTCGTTTTTTTCAACTGTTTCAATATAATCTCTTAGTTTATCAAACGATTCCTTTTTTAAAATTGTTGCTTGCACACTATCACCCCTTGTTAAATAATAAACGAACTTTTTTTAAGTATACCATAATATTCTCGAAAATAATATATATGTTTATTAAATATTTGATATATTCTCTATTATTTGAATTATCCGTTAACATTTTCAGCAAAAAAATAACACTCAACTCTTAGTTAAGTGTTATTTTTTTAATTCTTCCATTAATTAACTTTATATTTCCTTTATGCTATAATTAAATCGTAATAATAGACTAAGGAGTGAAAATACAATGAATGAAGATTCTAAACAAATTAAAATTAAAAAGGAAATTTCAATTTTGACAACAATGATTGATATCTTCTATAAAAACAAAAATCATAGAGAGCAATATACCACTACAGAAATTGAGGAACTTAAAAACTATTGTAAATCAAGAATCCTAAATTGTCCTGTAATACTAGAAAAAACTTTCTGTTCATCTTGTAAAATTCACTGCTATGATGAAAAACACAGAGCTTTTATTAAAAAGGTTATGAAATACTCTGGCCCTAAAATGATATTTTTTCATCCAATTCTTCTAATAAAACACCTTTTACTTGGATAATCAATTATATATAATGCTTTGTTTCAATAGGTAGACCTCTTTTTGCCAACTTAGTTTCCACATTATCTTTAATAATCGAATAGATAAATACAAATAATGGAACTCCTATTATAAGCCCTATCAAGCCTAAAAATTTTCCAGCAATCAAAAGTGAAAAAAGAATCCAAAATGCCGATACTCCAAGAGAATCCCCAAGAATTTTAGGTCCTATAATATTTCCATCAATTTGCTGAATTACAACTATAATTAATATAAACCATAGAGCTTTTATTGGTGAGATAATTAATATTATAAAAAACGAAGGAACACCTCCAATAAATGGGCCAAAGAATGGTATTATATTTGTTATACCAATAATAAATGAAACCAATATTGGAAATGGTATCCCAAAAGTTATCAAAACTATATAGGTTAAAATCCCAATTATTAATGAGTCCAAAATCTTTCCACTTAAAAACCTTCCAAATATTGTATCTGCCCGTTTTGTTAATTCTACTGTTCGATCTGCTCTTTTCTTTGAAAAAACAGCATATGTTATTTTTTTTATTTGTGCCTTGAATTTTTCTTTCTCAAACAGCAAATATACCGACACTACAATTCCTAATACTATATTCCAAATACTCGAAAATAGAATCCTTACAATATTTCCTATAATAGGTACTAATCCCTTTAAAAATTCAAAAGCCTGCTCTAGTATACCCTGCCACCATTCAGTTACATATTCCATATAATCTGGTCTTAAATTTATCCTAGCTATAAAGTTAGTGACCATCAATGAAATCTCATCAAAGTTATCTGTAACCTCATTTACAAATTTAACAACAGATGTCACTAACTGTGGAAATAAAACCAAAGTAAATATGTACAATAATGTAAAGACAATTGCATAGGTTATCAGCATACTAATAGCTCTCTTTTTCTTTAATTTAATCTTGCCTTTAGTTGCGGGTGTTATTATTTTACCTTCCACCTTCTCTAAAATAAAATTAAATAGGTAAGCCATAGACGCTCCTATAATTATAGGTAGCATGGTTTGATAGAAAATGTGGATTTGAGCTGTAAACATTGTTAATTGTGAAGTTATTAAATAGAAAACTATGCTTAAAGCTATTACTATAAAAGAATATGCAGCTACGGTAAGATACTTAACATTCCAGTCTACCTTCATCTAAACAATCCTCCTAAATAACTATCTATACTATAAAAATTTATACTTATTCTTCTATTGTATCATTAAAATGGGAAATATCTCCCTCAACTATACCAACCCAACCATTTTCACTTTTTTCAAAAATATTTAGTGATGCTCCAGGATAAACAGGTATTTCTTTGTAATCATCAATGCCCAAGTTCTTAAGTAAAGTAATTATAGCTCTTATAGTAACGCCATGCGATACTACTAAAACATTTTCCCCCTCATTTTCAACAATCTTATCAAGAGCTTTCTCAGCTCTTTTAAAAAGTTCAGAAATAGTTTCACCAGAATTTGGCTTATATAGCAATGGGTCGTTCAAATAAATATCAAAAAGCTCAGATTCTGTTGATTTAATATCAGCTACAGTTCTTCCTTCCCAATCTCCAAACGCCAATTCTCTTAATTCTGGAAGTTCTATTACCTTTATCTCTCGGTTGTTTTTAATTATATTTGCTGTGTCTACAGCCCTTTTTTGATCACTTGCATAAATTTTATCAAATTTAACATCTGCTACAAGTTCTTTAAATGAATGTGCTCTTGCCACTCCATTTTCCGTAAGCGGAGAATCTCCCCATCCTTGTAGTCTTTTCTCAACATTCCACTCAGTTTCTCCATGTCTAGTTAAATATAGTTTCAAATCTTTACCTCCAATTAAAATTCATCAGCCAAGTCTACAAGAGCCTTATCTGTAACTCTATAAACTGTCCACTCATCCATTGGAATTGCACCCAAGCTTTTATAAAAATCTATTGATGGAGTATTCCAATCAATGCACCACCACTCCAGTCTTCCACAGTTTCTATCCCTTGCTAATTTAGCCAAGTAAGCTAAAAGAAGTTTCCCTATTCCCTTCCCTCTCATTTCAGGTCTTACATAAAGATCCTCTAAGTATAAGCCTGGTCTACCTAAGAATGTAGAAAAATTATGGAAAAACAAAGCAAATCCAATTGGCTCATCATTGTATTCAGCAATAACTACCTCAGCAGCTTTTTTTTCAAAAATTGTCTCCATTAATATTTCTTCAGTTGCAACAACTTCATGAAGCAGTTTTTCATAATCAGCTAATTCTTTTATAAATCTAAGAACAAGTCCTACATCTTCGGGTTCTGCAAGCCTAAATTTAACATTTTCTATTCTAGTTTCTATTTTTTGAGACATATTAACACTCCTTATTTTATAATTAGAATAATCTATTTAATTATAGCATAATCTCAGACTACTATCTCTATATATTAAAAATACTCCCTATAAGAGATTATATTTGTATAAAAGAATAACTTTACCATTATAGGGTATCTCCTTAGTAAGAATGGAGGTGTATACTATGACTGAATTAGCAAATCAAAATTGTATTCCTTGTCAAGTTGGTGGAATTCCACTTATAAAGTCAGAAATAGAAGAATATCTTAAAGCTGTAGACGGATGGAAAAGCCTAGATGATAAGAAAATAGAAAAATCATTTAAATTTAAGAACTTTAGAGAGGCAATGGATTTTGCAAATAAAATTACATTTATTGCAGAAGAAGAAGGTCATCATCCAACTCTAACAGTATCTTGGGGCAAAGTAATCGTTACTCTTTATACACACAAGATAGGCGGCTTAGACGACAATGATTTTATCATGGCAGCAAAAATAGACAAAATTTAATCCAGGTTTTACCTGGATTTTTTATTTTTTAACATTGAAATTGCTCCATAAAAAATGTATCCCCACATACTAGCAAAATATACAATTACATTACCAATTTCAACCCTTGTTAAAAGAAATAAAAGACTCATAGTTGTAGCAAAGAATATCTGTGCATTTAATATCTGGTTTGAGTTAACTATTTCTCCTTTGTCATCCAGGATACTTTTATCTTTATCAATTATAATAAATATTATAAAAACAAGTAAGCTTATGGCGCATGTATTCATTATCCAATTTCCTGACAATAAAGGTATTGGTAATATATATCCTTCCAGAATAAAAATTTGTGCAAGCAGAGCTACTATACTTAATATGAAAAAAATTAGATCCATCTTGCTACTTTTCCTATTTCTCATATTAAAAAACAAAGCAAAAAGTAAAACTAAAATATAGACACTTGTCTTCCCACTGTAAGATAAAAATACTGCAATTCCAAACAAGGTAAGCATATCTAATATTGTATTTTCATTCCCAGTTATTTTGCTTACATACCTTAGTGCTAAAAGCAAAAAAAACACCACCAACAAATCTACTTTAAAAACTACTAATAAACTCGAAAGTGCAAAAAAAACCGAAACAAAAGCTGCATACTCTCTTTTAGGATCAATCTCTCTTGTTAATGCCCACGTTAAGAACACACTTGCACCCATTTTCCAAGCAATAGAAAAGTCTCGTGTCAAGAAATAACCCACCCCTGTAATTAGAATTGCAATTATTGCTATCAATCTATTAGTTGGATAATGTATATCTACTTTTCTACCTAACGTAAACATATAACCACCTCCAGAAAAATACTTTACTTAATACATATACACACAATAAAAATATTCAAACACTATTTCCTAGTATTTCCCAATAGGTGGTGTTACCGAATCAGGAAGTGGACAATTATATACTCCACCATTTTGCTTGGCTACGATTTCTTTTGCTTTCACTATAACATCTGGTCTTTCGAAAGTTTTAATAGCTGCTAGCGCCATAGCTTTTGCTGCTATAAACATTCCCTTTGTTGCAATTCTGCTTCCTGCTTGTCCAGTCATTTGCCAAGTATGTCCCACATTTCCAATACAAGCTGTAGCAACTTGAAAATTTAAAGTTGGGACTGTATAGCCTACATCTCCAACATCAGTGGAACCTGATTGATAAGATTTATTATTTTTATCAAAAGAATGAATAATAGGATCAAGAGGCTTTCCAAATATTTCTTCGACCTTGTCCTCACCATATCTTAGTTCTATTTTTTCTCTTGCGAGCTCTTGGGTATCTTCATTAAAACTGGTTAGATAAGATTTTGCAAGAAAATAATCTTCATCATCCCATCTTGGGGGACCAACCTCTTTTAACGCCTCATCTCCTATTTCTGCTAATGCCTTATTTGGAATATAATCAGAAAAGGCCATGGTAATCTCATAATCCATAACAGTTCCAGTCATAAGTGCTGCACCTTTTGCTACATTAACAACTCTTTCAAAAAGCTCATTTACCTGCTTAACTTTTGGTGCTCTCACTTCGTATTTAACTTTAGCTCTATCTTGTACGACATTTGGTGCAGTGCCCCCCACATCTGAATATGCATAATGAATTCTAGCTTGATCTATTATATGTTCCCTTAAATAGTTGACTCCCACGCTCATTAATTCTGCTGAATCAAGAGCGCTCCTACCTAAATGTGGTGTACTGCCCGCATGAGAAGTAATTCCTTTAAATGAAAAATTCGCACCCATAATCGCAACAGTACTATCCGATTGAACATTATTTATATCAGATGGGTGCCAAGTATATACAAAATCAACACCTTCAAAAACTCCCGCTCTAGCCATAAATTGCTTGGAACCTGCCCCTTCCTCAGCTGGACAACCAAAGTATTTTACAGTACCTTCTAGATTGTTCTTCTTTAGATATTCCTTACATGCAATCGCTGCACCTAAAGAGCCTACTCCCAAAACATTGTGACCACAGCCATGCCCAGCTCCTCCTTCTTCAAGAGGTTTCCTTATTGTAATTCCCGCTTCTTGGCTTAAGGTATCCAGAGCATCATACTCTCCTAAAAACCCAAACACAGGACCTCCTTCTCCAAAGCTTGCAACAAAAGCAGTAGGCATCTGAGCCACCCCTACTTCCACATCAAATCCCTCTTCCTTGAGCACCTCACATAGCAAAGCCTGTGAATTAAATTCTTGGTATGAAAGCTCTGCATATTTCCATATCTTATTGCTAGTATTAATAAGCATGTCTTCCCTATCTTCCAATATCTTTGTAATATATTCCAGTGTATTCATCTAATCTCTCCTTTTTACAATACCTTACTTAAAAATTCAATAGTACGGGGATTTTTAGGATTATTAAACAACTCATTAGGACTACCTTGTTCTACAATTTCGCCATCTGCCATAAATAATACCCTGTCACTTACCTCTTTTGCAAAACCCATTTCATGAGTTACTATTACAATTGTCATTCCCGACTCTACCAATGCTTTTATTACATCCAAAACTTCTTTTACCATTTCAGGATCCAGTGCACTTGTAGGTTCATCAAATAGAATGACATCTGGTTCCATTGCAAGAGCTCTGACTATAGCTAATCTTTGCTTTTGCCCACCCGATAATTTGGTTGGATATTCATCTTTTTTATCCAATAACCCTACCCTGTTTAATAACTCCACAGCTTGGGTCTCGGCTAACTTCTTTGGAATTTTCCTCTCCAGTGTAGGTGCAAGGGTAATGTTTTCAAGAACGGTTAAATGCGGAAAAACATTAAATAGCTGAAACACCATTCCAATTTTTTGTCTATGTCTATCAACATTAATCTTTTTATCGGCTAAATCTATTCCTTTAAAGAGAACTCTTCCACTATTTGGCTTTTCTAGTAGATTTAAACATCTCAAAAAAGTGCTCTTACCACTTCCAGAAGGACCTATAATCGAAACTACTTCTCCCTCGTGAATAGTTTCCGTGATATTTTTAAGTACCTTTAAATCACCAAAGGATTTATCTAGGTTTTCCACATGAATAAGTTCTTTACTATTAATCATTTCTTTGCAACCTCCTCTCAAAAATGCTAAGTCCCTTAGTCAGTACAGTAGTTAATAAAAGATATATTATACCTACTATAATCAATGAGGGTATTGCCAAAAATGTTGCGGATTGAACAGTCCTATAAGAAGTCATCAATTCCTGCACAAAAAATACTGAAGCAAGAGAGGTCTGTTTAACCATTGTTATGTATTCATTCCCTAAGGCAGGTAATATATTTTTTACAGCCTGCGGAAGTATAATTTTCCTCATCATATTTGTATTGCTCAAGCCTAAGCTCTTTGCTGCTTCAGTTTGTCCTTTATCTACTGCCTGGATACCTGCTCTAATAACCTCTGCTACATATGCACTTGCATTAATTATTAATGCTATAACTATACATGCGGTATCGGAGAGATCAAAAACAGATACTTTGGGTAGTAAAAGCCAAAAAAAGTATAATTGCAATAATATTGGAGTCCCCCTTAAAATTCCAATGTATAAAGAGGTTATTTTATCAAAAATCCAAATCTTTGAAAGTTTCATAATAGCAATAACTGTTCCTATTACAGTCGCAAATAAAACTGTTATCGCAGCAAGCCATAAAGTACCAACTAGTCCATTTATATATACATAATCATATTTTGCCCATAACTGTAATATTGTATCTATCATTTGCAATACTCCTTTAATATATTTTTAAACAAACAAAACGGGCCGCCTCACTTTAAATTGGGCCCGTATTTTATTCAACTTAAGCCAATTTATAGGCCCAAGGTCTTTGCATATTCTGTATACTTTGTATGCCATTCATCAAATACTCCAGATTCCTTAACCTCGTCAATTATCTCATTAAGTCTCTCAGTAAGCTCATCTTCACCCTTAGCAATTCCAATTCGTGTACCTGAAGTCTCTTCATCCATAGTAAATTCAAAACCAGGTACTACCATAAGTTCCGCATCAGGATTAGCATCTATATAAAGTTGTGCCATTGGTATAGATGCTACGCAAACATCAGCTTTGTTTTCTTGAACCATCAAGAAGCCATCGGTTGTAGCTGAAACTCTTTTAAATTCCTTGTATTCTGGAACTTGCTCATTTACGAAGAGTTCTTGTAAAGATCCACTTTGTGCAACTATTACTCTGTCAGCTATATCATTAGGACCCATAATACTATCTGAATCAGCTTTTCGAATCAACAATCCATGTCCTGCGGCATCCTTTGGATAATAATATCCCTTCGACATATTCATTGCCTCAGCCCTTGCAGGGGTATATGATAATGCAGATATAGCAAGGTCATATTTCCCTTCGGTAATACTGCTTAACACTGCAGCAAATTCAAGTGGTACTATTCTAAGCTCTACATCAAGCTCATCAGCTATATATTGTGCAAACTCAATATCACTACCGACATATTGTTCATTACCCTCTTTGCTAGGGTCTATAAATTCATAAGGTGCAAAATACGGTTCAGTAGCAACTTCTATGTATCCTCTTTCAATAATTTGCTCTAACCTGTTTTTCCCTTCTACTTCCTGTCCTGAATCAGTTCCTGCACAACCTGTAAGCATTAATGCACTAAGCCCGATTAATAAAACAAACATACTAATTGATTTTTTCATTTAATCTCTCCCTCATTACTTTGATATATTTAAATACTATTTTCTATTTATATCATATCTTCTACGCATTAGCAAGGTATCTAATTACTATAATAAAGTTTTTTATTAATTATTCTTTGTTTAGTACCTAAATATAAGAAAAACTCTCCATTTTAGGAGAGTTATTTCATAATTTTTTTTACAATTTTCAATTGACTTTCTTTATATGGTGGATATTTTAAATTTGGTTCCCAGCTAATAGATGGTTCAAATATACTTTTTTCATATGAAAAAAGATCAAAGGTATACTTTGAATGATATCTTCCACTTCCACTATATGCAATTCCTCCAAATGGTAAGTTGGGATTTACTACATGACTAAGCGCGTGATTGATACATCCTCCACCAAATTCAATATTCTCTACTATATACTTCTTAATAGAGTCATCTCTTGTAAAAAGATATAATGCCAATGGATACCTGTTTTTCCTAATAATCTCTATTGTGTCCTCAATATTATTATAGGTTAATATAGGAAGTATTGGTCCAAATATTTCTTCTTTCATAATGCTATCTTGCATATCAACCTCATCTATTAAAGTTGGTTCAATAAATAGATTATCTCTATTGTAATTTCCGCCTTGTATAATACTCCCCTGTTCCAAATAGCTCACTAATTTATCGAATCTCTTCTCATTAATAATCTTGCCTGAATTCTCAGAGCTCTTTTCTTTATTTCCGTAAAATTCTTGAATATAATACTTTATCCTAGTAATTAGCTCAGTCTTTACCTTCGAATGAACTAATATATAGTCAGGGGCAAGACAAGTTTGACCTAGGTTAAAAAACTTAGCCCAGGTTATTCTTTTAGCAGCCGAATCAATATCTGCATCATCATGAACTATAGTCGGACTCTTTCCACCTAGTTCTAATGTTACTGGTATAAGCTCTTTAGCTGCCATACCCATTATCTCCTTACCTGCTTCAATACTTCCAGTAAAAAATATATGATCCAATCTATGTTGTTCTATTAGAGGATTGGTAACTGAACCTGACCCTTCGACAACTGCAATATAAGCGCTGTCGAAATTCTCACCTAAAATCTTCAAAATAATCTGTTGAGTATTTTTAGATTGGCTTGAAGGCTTTAATATAGCACAATTTCCAGCAGCAATTGCCCCAATTAAGGGTGACATCATCAGTTGAAATGGATAATTCCAGGGACTAATAATTAAAACTACTCCCTTTGGTTGAGAATATATAAGGCTTTTGGCAAAGCTCAAATAAATTGGTGTGGATACTCTCTTTGGTTTCATCCAATTCTTTAAATTTTTAATCGCATTATTTAGTTCCTCATACACTATCCCTATTTCAGAGGTGTAACCTTCAAATTCCGGTTTAGCTAAATCAAGTTTAATGCTATGCATTATTGCATTTTCATTTTCTTTAATAACATTTTTAAGCTTTTTAAGCTGAGAAAGTCTAAAGTCATAAGTTAAAGTATGACCATCATCAAAGAATTTTCTCTGCCCATAATAAATATCACTTAACATCTATATCATCCCTTTTATTGTATTTTTACCATTAGTCCAATAACTCAAACAATACATTTGTAACTAGTTGATTTTTGAGCTATAATTTATCCAGTAAGTCAATTTTAACTACAGGAGGATTTATATGGAATATTCATTTACAAATTATTTATGGTTTTTTATTATATATGCTTTTTTAGGCTGGTGGATAGAAGTTGCATACCATGCACTAACAAAAGGTAATTTTGTTAATAGAGGATTCTTAAATGGTCCTGTATGCCCAATATATGGCTTTGGTATGATTGCACTCCTCTACTTTTTTGAGCCCTTTGCTAATAACCTAGTATTTTTATTTGTAGGTTCAATTTTCTTTACATCTACTTTAGAGTTTGTCACAGGATTTATATTGGAAAAGGTGTTTCATGATAAATGGTGGGATTATAGCGATAAACCTTTTAATCTAAAGGGATATGTATGCTTATCTTTTTCAATTATGTGGGGCTTGGGAGCAGTATTTATGATACATATTGTCCAACCATCCATCGCCAAATTTATATCCATTTTTGATAATAAAATTGGGAATTACTTATTGATATTATTACTTTCATATTTTATAGCTGATTTCATTGTAACAATATTAGGTATTCTTAAAATCAATAAACGCTTTCATCTACTCGAAGAAATGTCAGAGAGACTACGTTTATATTCAGATGAAATTGGTGAAGGAATCTATAAAAGAGTAACTACAACCATGAAGGCTAAAGAAAGCATCCAAAATAAAATTCAAGATTCAAAGGCTGAATTTGAGGCTTCAATGGAAAAAGATTTAGATATTCCCGCACTTAAGGAAAAATATGATAAATTACTCAAAGAAAAGCACTTTGTTCACAAGCGTTTAGAAAAAGCCTACCCAAAAGTTAAAGAAAAACTATCTAAATTAGAAAATCCTAATCAATCTAAGTAAATAAAGAGAGTGTAAATTACACTCTCTTTAAAATTTCAGTTTTGATAACGCATCTGCTAAATCTGTATTTAACGGTTCATTAGCTTCCTTTTTTTGTTGCTTTATAAATTGGCTCACGTCTTTTTTAGACATTTTATCTTTTTCTTTTGCTTTTCTCTCATTAAAATGAGATAGTTTTTCTCTATATCCACATTGACATGAGAAAATTTTATCTTCACCGCTTCCCCTAATTTCCATCTTCTTTTTACACTTAGGACATCTGGCATTTGAAATAATTGAAATAGATTGTCTGTACCCACAATCTCTGTCTTGGCAGACATACATCTTACTTTTTTTCCCTTTAACTTCCAGCATAAATTTCCCACATTCTGGACACTTGGTCTTTGAAAGATTATCATGTTTAAACGTCTTGTCACTATTTTTTATTTCTTTAACTAGCTTCTTTGAATAATCTTTCATTTCATTTACAAATTTATCTTTTTTGAGTTTACCCTTTGCTATTTGTTCTAGTTTTTGTTCCCATTCTGCAGTCAAAGTAGGAGATTTTAATTCTTCAGGCACTATATTTAAAAGCTGTCGTCCCTTCGAAGTAGTATAAATATCCTTACCACGCTTCTCCATTGAAAATGAGTTAAATAGTTTTTCAATTATATCTGCACGGGTTGCTACTGTTCCTATCCCACCTGTTTCACCAATTATTTTTTTTAAATCCTTATCATCTTCTGTCATATACTTAACTGGATTTTCCATAGCCTGAAGTAGTGTCCCTTCATTAAATGGCGCTGGAGGATTTGTTTTCCCACTAGTTTCTCTAAGTCTATCTACCTTTAATTTATCCCCTTTACTTATCTTTGGAAGTGTTTGGTCTTCTTCACTATCCTCATCAAGGTCTTCTTTTGTGTATATTTCTTTCCATCCTAGGTTAATAATTCTCTTACCCTTAGCTATAAACTCTTCTTTTTCTATTTTTGCTTTTATGGTAGTTTGTTCATATTCATACGCTGGTGATAAAACAGCTAAAAATCTCTTTATTACTAAGTTATATATCTTCTTCTCACTATCACTTAAATTTGAGTATATTACTTTTTCTTCGGTTGGTATAATTGCATGGTGATCTGATACCTTTGCATTATCAACAAAAGATCTATTCGCCTTTATTCCGCTTGCAATTATTTTTGAGCCAATCGGCCTATAATCTCCAATAGCTGAAGCTTTTATTCTGTCTTTTAGTGTTGGAACAATATCATCAGATATATACTTAGAATCTGTCCTTGGATATGTTAGTATTTTATGACTTTCATATAATCTCTGCATTAAAGATAGAGTCTCTTTTGCCGAGAAACTAAAAATTCTATTAGCATCTCTTTGTAATTCTGTTAAATCATATAGCCCCGGTGCGTAAGATTTTTTAAGTTTTTTATCTACTTCTACTACTTCAATATCTTTCCCTTTTATAGAGCTGAAAATCTTTTTAATCTCATCTTGATTAAAACTTCTGGTGGTATTTGATTTTTTATCATGCCACGTAAAATTTAGATTTTTTGTGTCTGCAATTAACCCATAATAGTCAACAGGTCTAAATTTTCTAATCTCTTCTTCTCTTTTTTCTATCATAGCCAATGTTGGAGTTTGAACTCTACCACAGGATAATCGAGCATTATATTTAACAGTAAGTGCCCTTGTTCCATTAAGCCCCACAACCCAATCAGCTTCTGATCTTGCAACTGCAGCATGATAAAGATTTTCATATTCCCTACCATCTTTAAGTTTATTAAAACCTTCCCTAATAGCATTATCAGTAACTGAAGAAATCCAAAGCCTTTTTATAGGTTTCTTTACCTTAGCCATCTCTATAATCCAGCGTGCAACAAGCTCACCCTCACGCCCAGCGTCAGTCGCAATTATTATTCCATTAACATCTTTTCTAAGCATTTGCTCTTTTACAGCATAAAATTGTTTGCTAGTTTGCTTAATAACTTCAAGTTTCATAGGTTCAGGTAACATTGGAAGGTCTTCCATATTCCATTTTTCGTACTTTTTACCATATTTCTCCGGATCAGCTAATGTAACCAAATGACCAAGAGCCCATGTAACTATATACTTATCTCCTTCAAAATACCCATTTCCTTTTTTTCTACAATTTAAAACCCTTGCGATATCTCTACCAACAGAAGGTTTTTCCGTTAAAACCAATTGTTTATTCATTTAAACATCCTTTCAATATCTTTAGTTACATATTTTATATATCTATTCCAATTTCACTAATTTCTTGAAGAAAAACTTCTACTAAATTTGGGTCGAATTGAGTACCAGAACATCGTCTTAATTCAGCGATAATCTCTTCTTCTGACATAGGCTTTTTATAAGGTCTTCCGTTTAGCATCACTTCATAAGAATCAACAACATTTGCAATTCGAGAAAGATATGGAATTTCTTCTCCCTTTAGATTTTGTGGGTATCCTGTTCCGTCCCATTTTTCATGGTGAGAAAGAATCTCTTGAGCAACATGAGCAAACTCTTCAGTTGCCTGAACTATACGATAACCAATTTCAGTATGTCTTTTCATTATAACCCATTCATCAGCCGTTAATGGTCCTTTTTTACCAAGAATTTCTGCAGGAATATTTATCTTCCCTATATCGTGAAGTCTTATTACCAAATCTAGTCTAGATAATTCATCTGCAGACAATCCCAGTCTTATTCCCAACCTTCTAGCAAATTTATGCATATTTCCCGAATGTGCCTCAGTTTCAAAGCTCTTTACCTGCATAGCCTTGTTAAGTGCATTTAATATAGCGCTTTTGGCACTACGACTATCAGTTAGCTTCTGTCTATACATTTTATCTTCAGCTAATTTCATCATAATAGAAATATCCTCTTCCTCACTTACTTTGCAGGATACACCCAAAGTCATTGAAACAGGAACACCTTCACATTGTACCTGAGAACTTTCCTGTAAAATTCTATCAGCTATTAATGATGCTTCATCATATGAAGTATTTGGCAATAAAATTACAAACTCATCCCCACCCCAACGGGCAACTATATCTTTTTTACGGCATACCAACTTAAAAATCCCAGCAGCAGATTTAAGAAACTCATCTCCGATTGCATGACCATAAGTATCATTTAAGAGCTTCAATCCATTAAGGTCTGCCATTATTAGACTAAGTGGCAATTTATCCAGTGTATCTAATTTTCGTAATTTCTCATCAAACCAATATCGGTTGAAAAGGCCAGTCAAATGATCATGTGAACCTATATACTTTATCTGTTCTTCTGCGGTTTTCCTATCCGTGATATCTTTGAAAGTCATTACAGCGCCAATGATTTTATCATTTTCATATACTGAATCAGCCTGAATCAATACTGTCTTATCTAAGCTATCATCCACTGAAAAAGTTTTCTCTCCGTTCCAATGTTTTCCATTGATTACATCCAATATAATATCATCTAACTTATGAAAAAACACTGTTTCAGTGGTATCAGAGGCTTCTAACATCCTAATAAAAGCTCCATTGTAATCAATAAGTTCTCCATTAGGATTAAAGATTGCCATAGCATCACTAGTCGATTCAAATGCTTTTTCAATTTGTAGAAGTTCATTATGCTGAGTGAGAACCAACTCTTCAAGTTGTTTATTTTGGCTTTTAATTTCCTTCTCCTGCATATATCTAGATCGACCCATTATCTCCAATTGAAAATTGCCTACTGCGCCTATTATATTTGCTCCCGCAAAAAAAGATATCACCATAATTGTATCAAAATCTATTGTCTTATTAATCGTAATAAATCCAACAATATAAGACAACAGAATGATTATATTTCCAGTTAATGCATAACTAGTATTTAACCTCAATAAAAAGTAACCAGAAAAAATTACCATAAACAATCCACCATAATAGCTAAAATTGCTAGGATATATTATAAGCATATAGGCTATACCCACACCACCCACAATAAGGCAAAGGGTTATAAATGGCTGTGCTATCCGATAAATTATCTTGCTAAAAGAAAGTGCTAAAAACAAAATAAATAATGGAATAACAATAATAAAACGAATAATTAAGAATTGCTTCATATAATCATCAATCATCAGATAATCTAAATATCCAAATGCTCCATATAAAAAAACTAAACAAAGAAATATAATCCTCAGTTGGGGCAATCCTTCCTCTATTTTGTCATGTACATATTGCTTTTTATCAACAAGTGACAAACTCTCAACTTTTATATGATCATTTTTCTTATTCAACTTCATGGTCTCACCTCCAATTGGTTTTTACTTTAGATTACTAACTATATCGGCTATTATTTATAATTATTTCAATTTCCCATAAAATCATCTTCTTTTTTCAGTATAACTTATACGCTTGATTAACACAACGAATTACAAATACGAACTGATTGTTAGCGCTGTATATCATAACAACTTTTAAGCTATCCTTGCTTGGGTAATTAACAATAAGTGCTTCAAAGAAACAAATATGAGAAGAGATTATATTATAGAAACTATTAAAAAGCATTAAAATTTTAAATAAAAATATTTGCAAAGCCTTAGAACAAAACCTTACAGAAGGCTTTATGAAAGCTGTTATAAATTAAGACATGGAATCTTTACTCATCCTGATTTATACGAATCCTTAAATAATCTGTTTAATATTTAAATAAGTATTAATCCTTCATTAAAAGGACCTTTAAACTTAATATCTTTAAGCTCAAAGGTCCTATTATCATATTAATATCTTTAAATTGCAATCTCATTTGTATTGTTATAGAAATCCATAATAATATCTACAATCTCTCCACCAATTCTCATCTGGGCTTCTTGTGTAGCTGCTCCAATATGTGGTGTAACTGATACTTTTGGATGGTTGCATAAGTCTTGATTTGGTTTTGGTTCCTGTATAAATACATCAATACCAGCTCCAGCAACCTTGTCAGTATTTAGTGCTTCAAGTAGAGCATTTTCATCTATTACTCCACCCCGTGCTGCATTTATAAGGAATACACCATCTTTCATCAGTTTTATTTCTGCTTCCCCTATAATTGCTTTATCTACACCTGGAACATGTAAAGATATAAAGTCTGCATTCTTTAAAAGCTCTTCAAAATCAACATACTTGTATTTATCATCGTTCTTATAGTATTTATCATAATATATTACATTCATACCTAGGGCACTTGCCTTGTTAGCCAAAGCTTTTCCAATTCTCCCAAATCCAATAATGCCAAATGTCTTGCCACTAAGTTCAGTTCCAGTATATGCTTTTTTATTCCATTTACCTTCTCTAAGCGTAATATTAGCAATAGTAATATACCTAGCAAGTCCAATCATATGTCCAAGGACAAGTTCTGCAACTGAATTGCTGCTTGAATTAGGAGTGTTTCTAACTTCTATTCCATTCTTAACTGCATAAGGGATATCTATATTATCCAAACCAACCCCAGCTCTAATAATAAGCTTAAGTCTTGCTTTTTTAGCTGCGTCAATAAATTCCCTATCTGCTTTAGTAGCTGATCTTACTATTAAAATATCGAAATCTTTAATAATATTATATAATTCCTCTTTTTCATAATGATTTGAATCTACTAATATGCCATCCTTTTTTAAAATTTCCATTGCATTTTTGTCCATTCCGTCATTTGCTAGTACTCTCATCTTTTATTCCTCCTCTAAATTTTAAATAAAAAAATCTCGCCACTTATTATTAAAAATAAGGGACGAGAGGTATCTACCGCGTTGCCACCCAAATTAACAGACAAATTTGCATCTGTTCACTCAAATCCTTGTAACGTAAGGTATACAAATTTACTCTTCGTAAATAGCTCTGAAATGGATTCATCAGTTTATCTACAAGTTCTCACCAGCCACTTGCTCTCTTTAAGATAATCATTGATTACTATTTTTCTTCATCGCCTACTATTAAATTGTCCAAAAAACTAAAAACTCTCATCTCTTATTATTAAAAATAAGGGACGAGAGGTATCTACCGCGTTGCCACCCAAATTAACAGACGAATTTACATCTGTTCACTCAAAACCTTGTAACGTAAGGTATACGAATTCACTCTTCGTAAATAGCTCTGAAATGGATTCATCAGTTTATCTACAAGTTCTCACCAGCCACTTGCTCTCTTTAAGATAATCATTGATTACTATTTTTCTTCATCGCTGTAATATGTATTTCTGCTATTGTACAACAGTAAAATGGATTTGTCAAATTATCTTTAAGCTAATTCTTAGTTTGAAATTTCTTCCTCAGTATAATAAGCAATGCCTATGGCACCTGGTCCTACATGCATACCGATTATAGGTCCAATGTCTACTATCGATATTTCCATGTCAAATTTATCTTTTAATTTATCGGCTAATTCCTTAGCTTGTTCATAACAATTTATATGATGAACAACTATTTCTTTAATTTTAAACTCAAGATTGTCTTTTAATAATCTATTAAAAATCACCTTTATAGCTTTAGTTTTAGTTCTTACTTTTTCAAGTATAGCAGTCTTTCCAGATTTCACTGTTAAAACTGGTATAATTTGGAGCATTTTCCCAAACAAAGCAGCTGCACCGCCTATTCTTCCACCCTTTTTAAGGTATTCTAAGTTGTCAGGAATAAATAAGAACCTACTTCTTTTAATATTGCGCTCAACTAATTCTACAACTTCATCTATGCTTTTTCCTTCTTTAGCTGCTCTAGCTGCTGTAATTGCTGCAAATCCAAGTTGCATAGAATTAGATCTTGAATCTAACACAACTATTTTAGAATCTTTACAATCCTTCATGACTTCTTCACTAACTTTACATGCACTATTAAAAGTACCACTCATTTCAGCTGATATAAAAACACAAACCAAATCATCGCCTTTACTCACGATATCTAACATTCTCTGATACATCTCGCCTAAAACAGGTTGAGAAGATACTGGGATGCCTTTTCGTTCCATCATCTGATAAAAAACCTTGTTATCTATTTCAGTTTCTTTTATACTTTCATCTTCAAAAGAAATAAGTAGAGATAATATCTCTATATCTAAAGATTCTCTAAGATCTTTATCAATATAGCTAGTACTATCAGTCATTACTCTTACGCCCATAAGAAATACCTCTCCATCTAATTATTTGCTATAATAAACCATATCATTTTTACAGAAAATTTTCAAATTATATACCCTCATTCTGAAAACCACTACCCCTAACCTCAACTACATCATTTATAGTTAGAAATGCACCAGGATCTATCTTATCTACCAGCACTTTCAATTTAACAATTTCATTCGATGTAACTATACAATAAATAACTTTTTTACCCTGTTTAGTATATGCACCAGTTCCTTCTAGTAAAGTAACTCCTCTATGTAAATTAGTAAGAATTTGACTAGCTAACTCCTCTGATTTATCAGATATAATAAAAACATTTTTTCTAACATTAAATCCCATTTGAACCTTATCAAGAACTTGATAACCAACATACATTGCAATTATTGTATACATAGCAGATTTAAAACCAAATAAAATAGAAGAAAGGGACACAATGATAGTATTTAAGGTCATTAAACCAGTACTAATATTTAAATTCCGTTTTTGCTTAAGTATTGTTGCAATAATATCTAGACCACCCTGACAAGTCCTGTTTCTAAACATCAGACCCATTCCAAGACCATTTAAAACTCCTCCAAATATAGCTCCAAGAATTATATCATCGATAACAAAGTATTTGCTGATATCTGTAGTTACAGTTAGTAAGCTTGAAAACACAAGCATAGATATGAAAGCATAAATGATGAATTCTCTATCCACCATCTTTGCACCTAAAATAAATATTGGTATATTTATTAAAAGCACAGTTATACCAGTAGGCACATCCCACAAATAACGAACCATTAATGCAAGTCCGCCTACCCCTCCACTTAACAATTGGCTAGGTATAAAAAATGCATTAAATGCTATAGCACAAAGCAAGTTCCCAAAAACTATAAAAAACAGTTTTTTAAGTATTTTCTTTTTGTCTCTCTCAAAAGTTTGGTTTAATATCATTTTTTCTCTTACCTTCTTTTTTTGTCTTTATTAGTAATATATGATGAAATAGGAAATTTGTAAAGGTATTGGGCATAAATGGTTTTTCCATTTTCATCCTTCTCTATTTTAGATAATTCCCCCTAATCCATCACACAACTTCTCCACATATTTTTTCTTTACTATAATCTCCAACCACTCCATTGGTATCTCACTATATCCATAATATAGCCCTGCTAAGCCACCGGCCACTGCTGCAACTGTGTCTGTGTCTTCTCCTAGATTCACTGCTTTTAAAACACAGTCTTTGTAGTTTGTCGTATTTAATAAACACCAAATAGCAGCTTCAAGAGTCTCTACTACATATCCACTGCTTTTTATTTTATCTACATTAGTATTCTTGAAGTCTTTTCTTTCAATTCTCATATAATGATGCAACTCATCCATGAATCCATCTTGATTTCTATAATACTCCATCGCTTTAGATATACCTAATTCTATAGCTTCATATAAGTCTTTCTTTTCTAAAATCTCTGATGCTATTGAAATATAGATGCCACATGCAATTTGACTTCTTTTATGGGCATGTGTTAAGCCTGAAATATTATGTATAATTTGAAAGGCCTCATCATTTCCAACAAAATCTCTTCCATATTTGACTCTAAGATAAAATACAATTGGTAGTATTCTCATAAGTGATCCATTACCATTGTCACGTAGGGTATTTCCACCACATTCTAGTGGAGGAGTACCTTGTTCAAAGCGCATCAATGCTTTTCTTGTACTATTTCCTATATCAAATGCTTGACCAAAAGGCGAATACTCTCCTTTATTAAACCAAGCTAAAAATTTCATCATTATATCTTCATAATCTAGTCCATTAGAGAGGCTGTCTAAAAGGCAAAGTGTCATACTTGTATCATCTGACCAAGTTCCTGCTGGTTGATTGTATGTACCATAGGCTCTCATATCTACTACAGGGTTTCTTCTAAGTGAATCTCTTTCCATAAATTCAACTGGTACTCCCAATGCATCTGCAACACATAATCCCATTATTCCATCTAAAACGCTATTTCTCATTTTTTCACCATCCTAATGTATTATAGTATTGACTATATTATATAGCTATAAACTTTTATTTACCACTAGTTGAAATCAATTACCTTTTAGAGATTCTTAAAATAAAAATAAACTCATCTAGATTCGATGAGTTTATTTATTATTATTTAAGCTTATCTTGTTCTTGCAATTTTGATAAGAAATATGGCATTTGAATTTTCCACCACTCCCAGTCGTGGTTTACATCTTGACCCCAATAATCTATCCATGCAGGTATATTTTTAGATTTCAGCACTTGTTCTAATGCTTTTGTATCCTTAATAGCATCTTCTTCCCATGCGCCTTGACCTGTACAGATAATTATATTACCGTTTCTGTAGGCATCTAAATAATGATTATCCTTAAGCTGAGCTAAATAATCTACTGGTGAATTGGTATAAACATTAAAATCCCCTAGATTCTCCCCTACAAAAAATCTAGCATCGTAAATTCCACTTAAAGCTATTACTGTATCAAATACATCTGGATGTCTAAAATAAAAGTTTGCACTATGATATCCACCCATGCTACATCCTGTTGCAATCATCCCACCATTATAATTATTATTTTCACGAACAAATGGAACTAGTTCATCTATAATATATGCATCATATGCGTTATGATGGTTAGCTATATCTGAAACAGCTCTTTCTTTATTAAGCCAAGTCTCATTATCAATTCCATCAACTGTATATATCCGAATTACGCCACTTTCAATGAATTGCTTGCAGGCTTCAATCATTCCAAAGTCTTCATATTCAAAAAACCTTCCTCCGGATGAAGGGAATACTACCACAGGCTTACCTGTATGTCCATAACTCTTAAACTCCATCTCTCTTCCTAATTTCGAACTATAAAATGAATGATGCTCTATATTCATTTACTATTTCCTCCCTCTGATTTAAGGCTAAAGTGTTTCTCTTAACATAATAATTTGTACTGGCTTATAAGGGATAAGATATACTTTTGTTATTTATATACTATCAAAAAACAAAACTTAAAGAAATGATTATATATTTATCCTCAAAAAAAAGAACCTACTAATTGAGGTTCTTTTTTTGCTGTGTTTCAAAAAATTATACTATTTTTCCCATAAGGCACATATATATCCACCGTTTTCGCTTGATGAAAATTGTTTTTCAAGCAAAAGGCTTATATCTTTTTCTTCTGCATTAGGTGGAATAAACAAACACTCTCCACTTCCTACAATTTTTTCAGCATTCCATGACTTTAGATCATCCATAGTTTTGAAATCTGCGTATTTAAACACACTGTTTTCTTGAAATGCTTTTGAAAGATAAAGTTCTCCCCATTTACTATCTTTATTAATTGTACCAATTAAAAGAGATCCTGCATTTTTTAACACTCTATACATTTCACCATAAGCTTTTTGAGGTTCCTTAATAAATTCAAATGCAGCCATTGAAAATACCGCATCAAAACTTTCATCGGAAAACTCAATATCATAAACATCCATAATATGAAAATCAATATCTAAGCCTTTACTTTTAGCCTTTTCTCTTGCTATATAAAGCATTTCCTCTGATTTATCTATACCAATAACTTTACATCCCATTTCGGCTAGTTTTATACTAAAGTTACCTGTTCCACATCCTACATCCAGTATTTTCATTCCTGGAGTAGGTTTGAAAAGAGAAAAAGCTAAATCTGTTTCTACTTTATCTACAAATTCTCCTAATTTTGTTGTATACCAACTGTCATAAGCACTTGCTTCTTTGTCAAAAATAGCCATGTATGTTTTTCCTCCTATAATAAATCTAATATCTCTTTTTTCATATCATTAAAAGCTTCACTAGTAAATGTATCCTTATCTCTTGGTCTATCTATATTTATATTAAATATCTCTTTAACAAAGGCAGGCCTTTCTGAAAAAACATATACTTTGTCTGATAAAAAAATAGCTTCATCTATATCATGCGTAATAAATAATATTGAAGCCTTAAGATTTTTAAATACTTCTAAAAGCCAGCCTTGCATCTTACGTTTTGTGATTGCATCTAATCCACCAAATGGTTCATCAAGAAGCATGATATCGTTAGAAAATAAATATGTTCTTAAAAGAGAAGCACGCTGTTTCATACCTCCTGAAAGTTGATTTGGATAATTTTTTTCAAATCCATCCAATCCAAATAATTTGAAATGCTTTAATGCTTCTTCCTGAGCCTCTTTTTTCGAGGCACCCTTTAATATTAAAGGCACACATACATTTTCTAATATGTTTTTCCAAGGCAAAAGCAGATCTTTTTGATGCATATAACTTACTCTTCCTGTTTTTCCTGTATATACTTCCCCTTCTATTAATATTTCTCCCTTATCTGGCATTGAAAGACCTGCTACAATATTAAATAAAGTACTCTTTCCACTGCCACTAGGACCAAGTATTGTTACAAATTGATTTTCTTCAAGGCTTAAAGAAATATTATCTAAAGTATGCAAGTTGCCAAAACTTTTTGATATATTATTAATTTCTACCTTTTTCATAATCTACTCTTGTGGTAAAAATTCATTTGTAAATGCTTCATCAACTTTTAATTGTTTTTCTAATAAATTGTTTTCAAACATCCAGTTACCGTATGTTTCCCATATTTCTGCTTTCATTTCTCCCCAGCTATTTGCTTCAGCTTTATATTCCTTTGCTAGGTATTCTTGGCTAGCTATTACCATTTCCTCATCTAATTCTGGTACATATTTTATCAAAATTTTAGCTGCTTCTTCGGGTTTATCTATTGAAAAATTATATCCTTTAGAAGTTGCATTTAAGAACCGTTTTGCAAGTTCTGGATTTTCTTCTAGTAAAGATTCACTTGCGATTAGAACTGGTGTATAAAAATCTAGAGCTGGTTCTACATCTTGCAATTTAATAAAGTTAATATCGTAATTTCTAAGTTCTGCAGCTACTCCATCCCAACCATAATAAATCCAAGTAAAATCTACATAGTTTTCTACACTTGTAAAGAAATCCGATTCCTGAATATCTACCATTTCCAATTTATTAAAATCTGCACCTTCTTTAGTCATTAATCCTTTTAACATAGCTTCTTCCATTGGAGATCCCCAACCGCCATATTTCTTACCTTCGAAATCTTTTGGTGTTACAATATTTTTATCCACTGGAGATCCAAAACCTGAAGTGTTATGTTGGATTATAGCTGCTATAGCAACAACTGGTAATGGATCTGCAGCTGTTCTTGCATATGTTACTTGTTCTTGATAACTAATTCCAAATTCTCCTTGTCCTGCTGCTATAAGATCTGCACTACCACCTGCTGTTGGTTGAATTATTTCAACTTCTAATCCTTCTTCTTCATAATATCCATTTTCTAATGCAACATACAGACCAGTATGGTTTGTATTTGGTACCCAATCCAATATAACAGTTATTTTTTCTAATTCAACATTATCTTCCTCTTGTGGTGTTTGAGAAGCTGTACACCCTCCAAAAATCGCCATTATTAAAACTAAAACTAAAATTAAACTTATACTTTTTTTTAACATTATTATTCCTCCCAAATTCTTTCATTTTGATTTTGATTGTATATCCATGGCATAGATCTTTTTTCTATAAAACTTATTATTTTAAGCATTCCTATACTTAATAATGTGATTATAATAATTGCAGCAAAAACTTTATCTGTAGCAAATGAATGTTTTACCCTTAGCATATATACTCCAAGGCCGTTCTTACCTCCAACCCATTCTCCTATGGTAGCTCCCATAATACTATAGGTCGCTGAGATTTTTAATCCAGAAAAAAAGCTAGGCAAGGCAGCTGGTAACTTAACCATTTTATAAAGTTGAAGTTTAGTTGCACCCATAGATTTAATCAAATTCAAAAGATCTTCTTCAACTGAGCTTAAACCTTCCAACAAACTTATGGTTATTGGAAAAAAACATACTAATACTACTATAATTATTTTAGGAAAATACCCAAATCCAAACCAAATAGCAAATAAAGGTGCTATTGTAATTATTGGTACGGTCTGAGATGTTATTATTAATGGATAGATTGTCGTTTTAACTATAGGAATACTATCCATAATAATACAAATAGTTATCGCAAATATAATAGCTATTACAAAACCAACTAATGCCTCCATTGTGGTAACTATTATATGTTCTTTTAATATTGGCAAATTTAAAAATAGTGTTTTTATTATCTTTGTTGGTGCTGGTAAAATATATGTGGGCACTACTTCAAATCTTGCCACAATTTCCCAAATTAAGACTAAAAAAGAAAAAAAACTTAATGGAATTATTCTATCCTCTATATTTATGGATTTTTTCATCCATTGTCACACCCTCTGGTTTATAGTCAATCTTAACCACGGATACCACTCTTTCTGCTCCTTCATTTATGCAAATATCCTGAGCTTTTTTAACGATTTCAAAAAGAACATCAAGCTCTCCCTCCATCGTAGTTTCCATAGGACCAACTTCATATTTAACTCCTGATTCCTGAATAAGTTCAATTACTTTATCTACTACATCATAAATTTGTTTGTCTGGTACTACTGGTAGAACTTGTAAACTTAAATTAACATTTATCATTTCTATCCCTCCTAAAATTTTACAAATAAAAACACTCTCTGTTCCAATATGGACAAAGAGTGCAAAAATATCATAATCAGATCAATATTTTCCTCCGCTGGCATTATCCAGATCAGGTTACAGGTCTAAGCATTTATAGCTTACTCTCAGCTAGATTTAACCTAGCTCCCATCTTGTTTTAATTTGTAATTCACATTTATTATATAGCTAAAACTTTTTAAAGTCAACCAGATGTAATCCACCTTGTATTATTTACTATTTTTATTGCATTGATGATAATACGTGTACTTTTGAAACTATTCCCTTTAGGTTGTTTTCTTCATCTACTACAGCAAGTGGGAATTTTGATTCTGTTGCATCTGCGATTATATCAGTTAAAAGCGCATCTGGGCTTGTAGTTAATATATCTCTAATCAATATATCTGAAAGTTCAAGCCCTTCTTTTTGAGCTCTTAGAGCATCATCAAGAGTTATAACACCTTCAAATTTTGTTTTTTGAGATATTACATATGCACTGGATACTTCGCTTTCTCTCATTGTTTTTATAGCTATTTTTGGATTGTCTCTAAGTCTTACAATACTATTTGGTGTTATCATTACATTCTTTACAGATATTACTTGAGTTTTATCTGCACTGTCTATAAACCTTTTAACGTATTCAGTCTTAGGATTTGATGTCATTCTCTCTGGAGTATCCACCTGTATAACTTCTCCATCCTTCATTATAGCTACTCTATCTCCAAGTTTAAATGCTTCATTTATATCATGTGTTATAAATATGATAGTTTTATCTAGTTGTCTCTGTATATTTAAAAGCTCAAACTGCATATCTTTTCTAACTAATGGATCCAGTGCAGAAAAAGGTTCATCCATAAGAAGTACCTCAGGATCATTTGCTAGAGCTCTCGCGATTCCAACCCTTTGTTTCATACCACCTGAAAGATTACTTATAGGTTCCATCTCTACACCATCTAGTCCCACCATAGATATCATTTCCATTGCTTTTTTATATCTTTCTTGCTTATTAACTCCCTTTACTTCTAATCCATATTCCACGTTCCCAAGTACATTTCTATGACTCATAAGGCCAAAACTTTGGAAAACCATAGATATTTTATTTCTTCTATAATCCATAAGTTCTTTATTATTATATTTACTTATATCTTTACCATCATAAAAAATACTCCCAGATGTGGGTTTGTTAAGCATATTAAAACATCTAACTAGCGTTGATTTACCTGAACCTGAAAGACCGATTATTACAAATATTTCTTTATTTTTAACTTCCAAACATACATCCCACAGAGCGATTGTAGTTTTAGTCTCTGCATAAACTTCATCCTTGGTAAGCCCAGATTCCTTAAGCTTTATTGCTTCTTTTTTCTCATTTCCATAAAGCTTTGATAAGTTTCTGACCTCAAGGAGTGTTTCTCTATTATCTATATCTTTCTTCTCTTGTTCTCTTTTTTCTATAATCTTTACTTTATTGTTATCCATCAGTTTTCACCTCACTACGCTTAACTAGACCTTGAGTTAATCTATCTAGTACAACTGCAATTATTACTACCGAAGTACCCGATACCAATCCTCTACCTATCTCAACACGATTAACAGCTATAAGGACTTCCATTCCAAGACCTGTAGCACCAATCATTGATGTTGTAACTACCATGGATATCGCCATCATTAATGTTTGATTTACACCAGTCATAATTGTTGGCAGCGCTTGAGGAATTTGTACTTTAATTAAAGACTGAAGTTTTGTAGAACCAAATGCTTTAGATGCTTCTACTATTTCTCCATCAATTTGTCTTATCCCAAGATTTGTAAGTCTTATCATAGGCACTATTGCATAGATTGTTGTAGCTATTACTGCTGGAGCTTTACCCAGTCCAAAAAATAACATTGCTGGGATAAGGTATACAAATACCGGCATAGTCTGCATAGTGTCTAATATGGGCCTCATAATATTATTTGCTCTATCTCCCGTAGATATAAATATCCCAATAGGGAACCCTATTAATAATGAAATCAATACAGAAGCTAGTATTATAGCTAATGTTTCATTCATTAAGCTCCAAAATCCCACCGCACCTATAAATAAAAGCAAAACTGCAAAGAGTAGACCTTTACTAATTTTTCTAGATACTCTCCAACCTGCTAAAAATACTAATAATATGAAAACGGCCCAAGGAATCATATCTAATACATTATTAAAAAAGCTAACTAAATTAACTAGACCACCTCTAATAACGCTAAAGAAACCATCATATTCAACACTGAACGCTCTTACTGAAGCGTCTATCGCCTTAAGATCCATTGGTATTTCAAAAGGAAACTCATATAACCAATTCATATTCAATTCCCCCTACTATTGATTTAATGCTGTTTTCATAGCTTCAGCATCTTCTGGGGTTAACCATGCATCTAATAATTCAGGGTGCTCATTAAGGAACCATTTAGCTGTTTCCTTATAATCTGATCCTGATTCTTGCATATATCCTAATCCTTCTGAAGTAAGTGCACTTGATGTTTCATAATTACTTAAAAAATCTATAAATTCTTTATTCTCTTCAGCATCTCCGAATTCATTACTTACTCCTACAGTTACATCTACTGATGGCATGGCAGTTTTTCCTTCTAAATAAGTTTCTTGATCAAAAGGCTCATCTTCTAAAAGCACCATATCATAAAGACCTAGTAACCAGGTTGGTTCCCAATAGTATGCTGCAATAGGTTCACCTTTTTCATATGCTGAAGTTATAGCAGTTGAAAGCGCTGCATCTGAACCTGGTCTGAAGTATATAAAGTTCTCTTCCATTCCTAAATACATGAATTTTTTATAAAGTATTTCATCAACTTGCCATCCTGGAATAGCTCCATACATTCTGCCCATACCAGCATTTTCTTCATCTTTAAATACATCTGGATAATTCTTTAAATCTTGAATTGATTTTAAATCTGGTGCTGATGCTACTATTCCTCTTTCAGCATCTCCCTCAATTACATATCTAGGAACATAAACACCTTGATTGTTATCATCAAAGTTTGTACCTAATTCTTGAAGTTTCCCTGCTGCTAAATCCTCACTATATGTTGCTAAGTTATCAGTCCAAACTTCCATATGAACATCTACTTCGCCTTTTAAAAGGCCTTCATGAAGTACAGTTGATGAACCTGGAGTTTCTTTTATCTCATAGTCCCATAGTTCTTCAGCTACTAATCCTGCTATAGCATTGTGGAGCTTGTTGCTATCCCAACCTGCATCTGCAAAATTTACTTCTTTAGTTGTTGCTGTTCCTGAATCTCCTGAGCACCCTACTACTGTTATTGCTAACATAGATGCAATTAGTATAATACCTATTATTCTCTTCAAACAAAACACCATCCTTTTATATTTAGTGTTTTCACTTATGTGAAAACTAGTAATACATACAAATTATATTTATTAAAAATTTAATCCTACCATTTTAAAAAAAAACATACAAAAAGGCTATGGAGAACCATAGTCTTATAATTCAATGATACGATCCCTTTCTGGCCTACAAGGTTAACCTATAACCCTCGCTTCTTAAAAAAGAATTAAGCATTGCAATTTATGAAGTTGTAAGTTTACTCTACAAATTTCTACTATCTAAGCATATCATAAAATGGAATTCTTTGCAAACGTCCTAGAATGCACATCCTTAGAATAGTCTAAAACGGTATTTAAGAAAAACATAAATACCCTGATTCAAATCAAACTAAACTAAGGTATTTTATTCTAAGTTTAAAATCTAATTTACTGTAGTAAATATTGAATCCTCTATTTTAAAAATCCCTGCAAAATTGTATCTTCTGCTTCTTCTTCTGTTAGCCCCAATGTCATAAGCTTTATTAACTGTTCAGAGGCTATTCTCCCTATCGCTGCTTCATGAATAAGTTGAGCATCAGAGTGGTAGGCTGATACTTCTGGTATTGAAGATACATGACCATTATCCATAATAATAGAATCACACTGTATATGGCCACGGCAGTTAGCATATCCTCTCATAATCAAATGGAAAACTTGATTAGAATCGTCTTGAGCTACTGAACGAGAAATTATTTGTGCCGTTGAGTTTTCTCCTCTTAATTCCACTTTAATATTGGATTCCGCGTATTGATCATTAGTTGTAAGCAATCTCTCAGTGACAACAAGTCGAGCATCTTTTGCTAAAACAACAGTTGTATCTCTTTTGGTCTTGTCAACGCCCTTAATCTGAATCATTTCAAGTTCAACAACTCCGCCTTCTTCTACATTTATTATAGTCTTAGGATTTAAAACTATATCTCCACTTCCATTTCCCTCGCCATAGTGTTTTTCCACATACTTCATTTTTGCACCTTTGCGCACAAAAAACTCATGGATACCATCATGTTGGGAGGTATTGCAACTTGAGTTGTGAATACCACAGCCAGCCACAATTAGCACATCTGAATCAGCTCCTACATCAAATGTATTGTAGACCATATCATTAATATCTTTAGATAGAATAACTGGAATATGAACACTTTCATTTTTAGTTCCGGGCTTAATTATAACGTCAATCCCTGGTTTGTCTTTTTTTGTTATTATATCTATATTAGCTGTAGTGTTTCGTCCTGCTCCTTCGCCATTTTTCCTAATATTATATGCGCCTATAGGTATTTCATGTAGATCTGCAACTTCTTCTAAAATTTTCTTATCTATTACACTCAATGGCATTTGACTTCCCCCTTATTTCACAAGCTTGACGACAACGACAACTGTTGTCTAACATTTCAATTTCATCTAATATCTTTCCTTTATCGGTAATTTCACTTATTTCTCCATTTTCTACCATAATAACCTGATCTGCTAATTTCAAAATTCTCTCCTGGTGAGATATAATTACAATGGTTGTATCATACTTTATATTTAAATCTTCAAATGTCTCTGTTAGTTTTTTAAAACTCCATAAATCTATACCTGCTTCTGGCTCGTCAAATAATACAAGCTTTAATTTTCTTGCAAGTACGCTTGCAATCTCTAAGCGCTTTAATTCTCCGCCAGAAAAGCTAGCATTTATTTCACGATCTAAATAATCCTGAGCACATAGACCCACATCAAACAAAAGATCACAGAGACTACTCTCAGTGTTATCTCCAGCTGCTAAAGTAAGCATATCCCTTACCTTCATTCCTTTAAATCTCGCAGGCTGCTGCATTGCATAACCAATACCAAGTCTAGCTCGTTCTGTGATGGTCTTTTCTGTTATGTCTATTCCATCCATCAAAATTTTCCCAGAAGTCAATGGATAGATCCCCATAATAACTTTTGCAATAGAAGATTTTCCGCCACCATTAGGCCCAGTCATTACATATATCTTCTTCTTTTCCAAACTTAGATTTATATTATTTAGAACGCTGACTTTACCATTATCTCCTTCTAAATTAAGATTCAAATCTATTAATTCTAACATCTATATTACCACCTTTGTTTTTAATTATATAAAACTTCCAAGTTTAATTGTATCATATCTAGAGTTAAACAGATAATCAAAATTCTCTATCTGATCCCTACTTATATAAACACAGTTGAACTGATGCTAATTATTCAATTTGAATGATACATTCAACCTATAAACAAATATACCAAATATCAAAAACACCCTGATTTATAATTAAATTGAACTAGGATGTTTTTCTGTATTCTATTTATTAATCATATCCGTTAATTCGGATTTTTCGATGAGAACTCCACTTTCTAGAGTTGTATATTTTCTAATTTATACCATGTTAAATTCACTATCTTGGTCTTTACCAGATAATATATTATATAATCTAGCATACGTAGCTTCGGAATATGGATCTACGAAAAATACTCCTATCCCAAAGAAAAGTCCTCCTAATAGGTACCAACCAATAAATGATAAGTCTAGTACAAACATATCCATCTTGTGTCCTCTTGTAATTTCTCTACTTCTTGAAATTACATCATTTGCAGATAGATTGGGTTTTTCAGCTAAAATATATGGAACAAACCTATATTCATAATGTTTTACTATTCCTGGTATTATTAGTAAGAAAGCCCACAATAAGTTATAGAGACCTCTTAAAAATTGGGTTTTTACTATGGGTAAGTATTCCTCAGAATTAAATGTAGAAAACAGTTTCCCAATACTAACATCATCTTCAAATCCTCTTAAGAAAAATCTACTTTGACCTACTTCAATAGCAAAACCTATTGTTATTAAGAGTACTATAGAAGCAACTATCATTAATGATAACAATCCCCCACCTATCATAAATAAAGGCGATCTAAAATTTCTTGTTGCAAAATTAAAAACTGGATTATTAAATTCAAATGGCAGATCTTTCTCAAATTCTTCTATCACATTGTAATCATTACCATAGTAGGTTGTATCATTATTACTGTTATTGTTGCTATTACTTTTACTACTGCCACCACCACTAAGTAAAGTCGCAATAAGACATACTACAAATGCCTTCCAGTAATACTTACGCAGAAAATTTTTAGCATAATTTTTAATATCTGGTCTTGTCCACATTTTAAACACCCTCCTGAATATTCACACTTTTTATGACTAAATAATATATTTAGATAATAAATACTCTTCCTTTACTTTATCTCTTGTGTTATAAAACCTGGATCTAAGAAAAAAGCTTGCCTTTTATCCTTATCCTCAATCTCCTCAAATCCCAATTTATAGACTGCTGGATTTAGATGCGATTTTACAGTTAATAGCTTTTCTTTTGTATCATAAGAACAAGTATATCTAGTATAGGTAGTCTCATTGTAAGTTTTGTTTCTAACAAATCCCACTGGCATAACCATTGTACCCAAAATATTATAAAAATATGAAAATGCTTCATCAGAGTTATTTGCTTTTTCATTCATTTTTGTTAAATAGAAAGCCTTTATGAACCTAGATAAAGGATCATAGCCTCCTGGCAAATTTTTTGAAGCATTAAAGTCATCAAGATTATCCAATTCTAAAAATTTATTTAGTCTTCTTATATGTGAATCAAACCCTGGTGAATTCGTCATCACATTATATGGATTCTCAAAATATACTAATTCTTTCTTTTTAGGCTCAACCACAATGCATCTCTTGGTAGAATCGGCAAACATAAAATGAAAATCCGGTGATATTACATTTTCACCGTTATAGTCCTTACTTGAGATATGAATATTTGGTAAGTTTTCTATCAATTCTTCTACTGATCTATAATTTGTCAAAGCATAATTAAAGTAATTTAAACTAGAAATATTAACTTTCCCAGGCTCAATTTTATTATCATAAAGATTAAACCCTGTAAAAGTATTAGTAATACCTACTAATCCATGTTCGTTTACTCCATCTTTTAGTGGATCCTTATTTCTAAAACATACTCCTAAAGCTTTATATTTTGAATATAATGGATTCCCCAATAAATCATTGCAATAATTATAATCCCTTGGTAAATAAAGTACATTGTAATCTACAGGAACTTCATAATCCATTGTCCTTCCCATCACACAACCATCATTATAATCTATTTTTATTCCTGTACACATCTTATCCCTCTCTTTGTTGATTATCTAATGTTTTAATAACTCTTATAAGATCCCCAAATACCCCATAGGCTGTTTGTTGAATTTCTGGTTCATGCTCTACTATAGAAACAGCTCCCATTAAATCAGTAGTTATGGTTACTATTGATGATGTTCCCTTTATATTTGAGTATATACTATCCATTCCTATTTCTTTAGGTTGAACCCTTCCAATCACCTTGCCATCTTGTATAGATCCATGACAAATAAGCTTTATTACATTTCCTCTCTTCGAAGCATCTTCTAGTTGTTTAAGATTAATATCTTCAATTCCTTTTCTCTCTATATCTTTTGGTGTTATATTTGCCCCCATAAGTACATTTAAGAGTACAGCTGTCTTAGCAGCAGCATCCCATCCTTCAATATCCATAGCTGGATTAGCCTCAATAAAGCCTCTCTTTTTCCCCTCTACAATTACATCATCATACTCTTTTCCCTTTGCTATTTCTTCTAATACATAATTTGTTGTGGAATTTAATATCCCATTTATCTCAGTTACCTTGCAAAATTCTAAGGTTTCTTCAACAAGATTAAAAATAGGCGTACCATCCATTACAGTAGTTTCGTAATAAAATAAAACACCTTGTTTTTTAGCTAGATCTTTCAATTCCTCATATGCCCATGCAATCGGACCTTTATTTGCAGTAATTGCATGTTTTTTTCTATTAAAAGCTGTTTTAATATGGTCTATAGCAGGTTGACCAGTAAAAATTTCAAGTGGTGTTAATTCAATAATCACATCATAATCTACCGAATTAGCAATTTCCATTGAGTTATATTTGGAATAATCATCTCTATTCTCATCAAAATGACTTAGTTTTTCCAAATCAGATAGCGCTGATTTTAAATCAATACCAGCTTCATTTACAATACTGCCTCTACTATTTGTAGAAATAGCAACTACTTGAATATCACATTTGTATTTATCTATTATTTCATCATGCTTATCCATAAGCAATCTTGCAAATGCCTGTCCCGCATTTCCAAATCCTAGCATTGCAGCCTTTAATTTTTTAGTCATTTTATATTCTCCTTTACTTACTTATATTTATATTATAGCCTACTAAGTCTTATTTTCATATTCTCAATATGCCCTCAAATAAGTTCTAACTTTAAAAATCTCCAAACGATAAAATATCCTAAAAAATCATTCTATCGTTTGGAGCTATTAAATTATATCTGATTTTATTCTTCTGTATTTAAGCACATTTTCTTTTAATCTTTTTCTTTCCCACTACAAAAATTGTAGTGCCTATGACTCCAATTGTCATCCCTGCAACAAATCCCATTTTGATTCCTAGGTCTAAGCCTTTTTCTAATCCTTTTATTCCACCAAAACCAACACCTAGGGCTGTACCCCCTAGTGTTCCTATTAAAATCTTTTTAACTTCCATTTATACCACCTCTTTTAATTTATATGATTTTTTTATAATAACTACTATCTCCTTAGAACTTTTTGGCCCTTTTCATATAGTCTACATGAATTTAAAAATGAACTATTCTACTCATAATTTTCTCCTCTTTTTTAACTATCTTAGCTTTAATCCATAATTTTTGATTACATTGTTAAGGATCTTAATCTTAAACATGCTGATCTATAAGAATTAGATTTCCATCTGGGTCTACGATCATAAAACTTCCTGGACCTTTTGATTCTACATCAACCTCTGATTCAAATTCTATCCCTTTTTCACGAAGGTCTTCTTGAAAAACTCGTATGTCTTTAAATGTTTCTAATTCCTCTGCATCTGCATTCCATCCAGGATTAAAAGTTAAAATATTCTTGTCAAACATCTCTTGGAATAATCCTATAACACAATCGTCATTCTTCATAATTAACCAATTTTGATCAATTTCTCCGCCAAAAGTTTTAAAGCCTAATTTTTCATAAAATACTTTTGATCTTTTAATATCTTTTACATTTAAACTAACAGAAAAAGCTCCTATACTCATAAATACCTCCTTTATATACTACACCATCTTCAAGAACTAAGTTGTAATGGGATTTCAAGATATTTTAAACTAAAAAACTTTACATCTTACTTTGTTTATACCCTCTAACGAAATGTTTTATCAAAGCTAAGCCTATTAGATAATTTACTATTATGTGATTAAGTAAAGCACTAAAGGGTAACGGAAAAATAATAGTATTAAAACAATACTATTTATTCAAAAAAAACATGTATCCAAGTTGTTTCTTAAATCTCACTACAAGGGGGGGTAACCATGAGACAAGGCTTTATAAATAAGCGGCTGATATCATTTTTGATTGCCGGTCTATTAATCCTAGGGTCTATTACTAGTGTTTGGGCAGATAATCTGTTTGATGAAAAAGGCGAAATAAACATGGAAGTTTTCGAACGTGACTGGATGAAGTATTCTGATTTCGATGATAATATTCCAATTGAATCTAGGAGCTATGAAGTACAAGAAGCAGTTAAATTGGATACTGAAATTGAGGGAATTGGTGATGAAATTCTTTACCTTGAGCTAATTTTAGAAATGGAGCGAAAATCTAGATTAGAGCAAATAGAGTATAAAAAAGCTTTGGTAACTAAACATCGTGCAAATATTGTTAAATCACTTATAAGAATGGCATATTTTACTTATGATACTGCTAAATCAGCTGCTGATGTTGCAAAATCAGGTGCTGAAAATATATTAGAAGCTACATCTAATATTAAAGTTTTAGGTGAAATGATAGGCTTAGTCAATCATTTTAACCCAAATGACCATACAAAATCTGAAAAAGTAATGCGAACGGGTGGTATAACATTATTAAGCAGCGGACTGGACTTTGAAGAAACTGCCGAAGCTATGGTCGATGAGATTATTCCTGATATTAAATTATCTGATGAAGCTGACAATGTTAAATTAACTGATGAAGATATTGATAAACTTGCAGCAGCTCATTTGAAAAACAGACAATTGGATATCTCCATTGCAGAAAGTTACAGCGTATGTAGTGATATGCGTAAAGAAGTCAAAGCTTTAGAAAAAAAAATGATGAGTTTATTTGATGAACGTGAAAAATTCAATCAGGCTGAAAAAGATCGTGTATATGATATGCTTAAAAATTCAAATAAAAATCAATCTACACCACAAGATAGTCCTTTAGAGCCTATAGAAATTTTCCCAGCAGAAGTAAATACTCCTGCGATTACAGGTTTAGGTTATACAATCACTAAAAATGATCCAGATATCCTAAGACCTGATACTCTAGTAGCATCCTATGAGATAAGTTATAGTGCTACGAAAGAATTTCCTAATTCTGAGTTTATTGTTGAGATGAAAAGCACAGTTTATTTTGAATTTAAGTATGTAAATCCTCTACATGAAAGCTATGACTTTATTGGATCATCTGATTATGATTTTAAAAATGCCATGGCTGATGTTGAATTCTTAGAATCTGGGTCTGGTGAAAAAATATTTTCGCAAATTATAGACTCAGCTGGAAATCAGAATATATATGTAAAATACCTATACTCTAACCCAGCAGTACCAGAAAATGATTATTCAAATGGTGTTTATCTTGAAGTAGATGAGCCATACGTTGTCTATATCCATATTAGTGGTGGCACTTATGAAAGTGAATATGCGACAATATTTGGTGGTCTACAACAATACGCAGAAGAACTTAAAGAAAACGTTAATGAGAAAGTAACTATAGATTAAAGGAGGATTGTCCATGCGTAAATCATTGGTGTTAAGTTGTTTTATTATATTTCTAATAATTATTATAGGATGCCAAAAAGAACAATCCTTTAAGGTTATTGACGACGCCATAGAGATTAAGTCAAATACAGAGGGTGTTGACTTTGAAGGAACTGTAAGCTTTGATGGAGAAAGCATTTCTTTTAATCGAGTATATGATGATATTAATGAATTAAAAGATTCTGAAGAAAGAAGAATGTATTATCAAGATGACCAACTTCAATTTGTAAGTTGGGATAAAAATCATGATGGCAATATGGATTTCTGGATTCGAATGGTCGATGGTGAATATGCAGATTTGCAAATGGAAGATACCGATTTTGATGGTGAAGTTGATACAGTTATAAAGTTTGACTCCGAAGGTAGGTTTATTGAGTAAAATTTTAATTTAAAAAATGGTTTCTATATTTATATAGAAACCATTTTTATATACTACTATTTTAATGAGTTATTATTCATAAATTCTATTATTAATTCAACTGCCTTAGCCTGCTGCTCTTCCCTTGTTATGGTGGCTACCCCATCACCCTCTTGTTCTCCATAGTTTCCATAATATGCATGATTCCCACCTATTATCTCAAATTTGTTTTCTACACTTTCTAACTTTGATTTATCCAACCCCAAATCATAAGTACCATATATTGCCAGGGTAGGTATACTCGATTCATTGACTGGATATGCTCCTAGTAGTATTAGGCCTTGAAATTTATCTTCATTCTTTTCAATATAACTACTTGCCATTGCACCTCCTAGGGAATGGCCAGCAATATACCAGTTTTTTATTTCAGGTAACTTAGACAAGACATTATCCGCAGCATTTATATTAAATACAGCAAGATTAAAAGGCATCTTCACAAGAATAGTGGTAATTCCAGTACTTGACAGCTTGCTTAGCAACGGTGCATAAGCAATCGCTTCAACCTTACCTCCTGGGTAAAAAATCATTGCGCTATGAGTATCTATCTGGTCTTTGGGATAGAATATTGTGATGTTACCCAATATATCCAAGTCTTTAGATTCAGCCGTTACAACTTGTATTGCGTCATTATCTGCTCTGTAATAATCTAATGTATATATATAAAAGCTACCCATTGAAATAATTATAACTATTAAAACAATAAAAATAGAAATACGTATTTTTTTCTTAGTATTTGCCTTCATTATTTATCTCCCTTATATTCCTCTAAGTATGAAAATATTTATCGACAAATACAACATACCCAAATTAAATTTTAATTAACAGCCGCCAGATTTTATCTACTATTATCCAATAGACACACCTAAACAAACTATTTCTAGTCTTGTTTCTATTCCAAATATTTAAATTGAATCTTTAGTTATATTATTTGCGTAGTAGGGTAAGAATACGTTTAAGGATGGTGATATATTTGAAAGCATTATCAGAATATAAAGTAAAAAATTTAGAATTAAGAAATAGAATAGTTATGGCTCCAATGTGTATGTACTCTTCTGATGAAGATGGCGAAGTTAAAGATTTTCATAGAGTTCATTACACTGCTCGTGCATTAGGTGGTGTTGGTCTAATTATTCTAGAAGCAACGGCAGTGGTTCCAAATGGTAGGATTTCTAGCAATGATTTAGGTATATGGAGTGATATGCATATAAAAAAGCTTAAATCTTTAGTAGCTGAAGTTAAAGGTTATGGTGCAAAAATAGGAGTACAACTTGCCCATGCAGGAAGAAAATGTAATTCTACCGATTCTTTTACTGTGGCTCCTTCGCCTATTCGATCTAGTGATGAATATAGAGTTCCTAGAGAATTGACCTTAGATGGTATACAAGAAATAGTTTTAGCATTTAAAGAAGCTGCCAGAAGAGCAAATGAAGCTGGTTTTGATATCATAGAAATACACGGAGCACATGGTTATCTTATTCATGAATTTTTATCTCCCTTATCTAATAAAAGGGAAGATAAATATGGTGGTAGTCTAGAAAATAGGACTCGATTTTTAAAAGAAGTAATCTTAGCAATAAAAGAAATCTGGCCAGAGGAAAAGCCTATATTTCTTAGAGTATCAGCAGATGACTATACTGAAGGTGGTATAGATAAAAATGAAATGGTAAAAATAATAAATGAAGTTAAAAACCTTGTAGATATTGTACATGTAAGTTCTGGTGGGGTTATCGATGTAAAATTTCCTATTTTCCCTGGATATCAGATAACACATAGTGACGCTATAAAAAACCAGTGTAACATACCTACAATTGCTGTAGGATTAATAACTAAATATGAGCAAATAGAAGAAATCTTATCTAATAATCGGGCTGATTTAGTTGCTCTAGGTAGGGCACTTCTTAACAATCCACATTTTGTATTAAATATGGCCCATGAAAACAATCTAGAAATAGATTATCCAGAACAGTATAAAAGAGGGTTTAAATAAATTGAAAAAGGGAAAACCAAGTTTTCCCTTTTTACTTTACTTAATTTAATTTTTCCCCACATTTAGGGCAATATTCAAATCCATCTTCAATTACAAATCCACAATTTGAGCATGTTATGATGTTATTTATATTTATAGGTTCCAAATCCGAATCGTTAATAGAAATATTGTCTCCTCTTTCTATTGCCCGACCAAGCTCTTTATTTAACCTATAAGTACTCCAACAACATTTGCTAATAATATAGAATTTTTTATTCCATTTAAATATAGGGATAAAAAATATGGTAAAGATAGAATATGTCATAAAAGCCTCATATTCCCCATGTTCACCACAATTTGAGCAAACTATTGACTGTATAAAATCTAATTTTTGTTCCTTAGATGAAGTTCCAAATAATAAAACCATTCTCAATCTCCTCAACTTAGTACTTTAGGTGTTTCATATTATTGTATCATATATGAATATTTCGACATAGTAAATCCCCCCAAATCAGGAAACTTCCATAAAAAAATAGACACTTCATAGTGTCTATTTTGCCTTAATATGTTTCACAAAACATCTCAAAATGAGCCTGTGCATGATCACAAGCTGGGCATACACCTGGTGCAGACTTGCCTTTGTGAATGTAGCCACAATTATTGCATTTCCATTCTACTTCAACATCTTTTTCAAATACTCTATTATTTTCAATATTTGCTACTAGTTTTCTATATCTAATTTCATGTCGTTCTTCCGCTTCTGCTATTTCTCTCCATACATAAGCTATTTCAGGAAATCCTTCTTCCTCTGCCATATCTGCAAATTTTGGATAAAGGTCTGTCCATTCTTCCTTTTCTCCTTCAGCTGCTGCTATAAGATTTGATTTAGTATTTCCTAATCCTACTGGAAATTCAGCTTTTATTTCTACAGTCTGACCTTTTAAACTTTCATTTAAAAACTTAAAAAATCTTTTAGCATGTTCCTTTTCATTTTCTGCTGTTTCTAAAAATATATTAGACATTTGAACATATCCATCTTTTTTTGCCTGAGAAGCATAATATGTATATCTTGTTCTAGCTTGTGACTCCCCTGCAAATGATTTCATTAAATTTTCTGCTGTTTTTGTTCCTTTTAAAGACTTCATTAATACACCCCTTTTTATAATTCAATATATTATTTTGAATTATAATTATAACATATTATAGTTGGAATTTTACAATAAACTGTATATTTATCCCTATCATTTTTTAAATAGTTGTTTAGTTTCTCAAAGTTGCCTTTATCATATTCTTGTTTAATATTATATTTATTCCTTCGATTATATTGCGCACAACTATAGATGCATTACTCAGTAATTTGCCAGATACTCCCTCTCCTTCAATAACAGCTATAGATATTATAGCTTCTTCAAACATAGGTATATCATTGTATCCATTACCTACACAAATAGTCCTCTGTCCACCCAACTTTTCCACTATTTTTTTCTTTGATTCTCCTGCGTTTTCTTTAGGAAAGGTCATTATTTCTCCATTGATATCTCCACATTCTTTTTCTACCGTTCCATAAGTGTCTGCTGTCAATATATAAATATCTACGTGCTCAGCTAAAATATTAATTAATTCTTTAGCACCATCTATTAATTTTCCATCTATAGCTATAGTACCATTATAATCTAATACTACATTTTCTATTTCAATATTATCTCTACCAGGTATTTCATATAATAACACACTTGCCCCACCTTTCTCTTAACTTCATTTTCTTATATTGAAATTTTTTCTTACAATATAATTTAAAATCAACATCTGAATATAGTAAAGATTTTTGTATTTGTTTATCACTACATTTTTTGACTTAATATTTATTTTAATCCAATATATAATTATTAATTCTATAAAATCTCTTCAATAAAAATCTTTGCTATCTCAGGATCAAACTGTGTTCCAGAACATTTTTCAATCTCTTTTATAGCTTCTTCTTTTGTTAAGCTTTTTCTATAGGTCCTCATGCCTGTCATGGCATCGTAGGCATCTGCTATGGCTATGATTCTAGCCTCTTTAGAAATCTCTATCCCTTTAATACCTTTTGGATAGCCTGTTCCATCCCATTTTTCCTGATGTTCCAAAACAAATTCAGCAATTTCAGAAAATTCGTTAACAGAGCTTAATATCCGATAGCCTATTTCGGAGTGTTTCTTGAGCTCTTCCCATTCAACCTGAGTCAATGCCCCTGTTTTATTTAAAATGTTTTCGTCAATTCCTATTTTCCCGATATCATGCATTAACCCTGCTAGGCGAATTTTATTTACATCATACTCGTTCATATTCAGTCTACTTGCTATTATTTCGCACAGTTTGCTGACCCTTTTCGAGTGCATCATTTCTCGGTTATTCTTTTCATATAGTGTGTTCATAATAATGTCGATTGTTTTGCTTCTGGCACTTCTACTTTCATTAAGTTTGCTACGATACAAATAATCCTCAGCATTTTTAAAAATTACTTGTATGTTTTCCTCTTCTCTGGTTTTTGTCTCATAGCCCATAGCTACGGAAATTGTAATATCCTTAACTTTTTCTTTTTCAATGGCCTCTCTGATTCGTTGGATTATCTTTCCTGCTTCTACGCTATCTGTATTTGGCAGTAGAAGAACAAACTCATCACCGCCGTGTCTTGCAAGCAAATCCTCGGTTCTGCAACAAGAATTGATTACAAGAGCTGTTTTTTTGAGAAGTTCATCTCCAACAAGGTGGCCAAAGGAATCATTAATCAGCTTTAATCCATTGACATCACATATTACAATTGAAAGTGGCAACTTACTTGGAGTGTCTAATCGGGTCAGCATTTCTTCGTAGAACCTTCGGTTATACAGTTTTGTGAGGTGATCATGATAGCTTAGATATTCTAGGCTCTCTTCTCTTTTCTTTTGCTCAGTGATATCTTGAATCGTACCAATTACTTTTACTGCATTTCCTGCTTCATCACGTTCTGCAAAGGCTATTGAATGAATAAAACACTCCGCTCCCGTATTCTTCTTCCTTATCTTAAACTCAACATTGTATTCTGCATTTCTGGTAATCAAATCTGAAAGTGCTTCGTCAAGAAGTTGCCTATACTCCGCATCAACCCTTGACATTACTTCATCAAGAAAATATTCTGTAGTTTTCTCAATTCCATATATATTGTATGATTCTTCGGATGCCCATATCTTATTTGTTTTAAGATCTATTTCCCAATCTCCAACATGCGCAATTGATTGTGCTGTTAACAAACGCTTCTCACTTTGTTTTAATTTTTTCTCTGTATTCGTTATTTTTGTAATATCCTTGGTAATTCCAAGCATATAATGTTCCGAAAGTTTAACCGCATTGACAGACCCCCATCCAAGTGTAGCATCTTTTTTTCTAAATTGAACTGGGATACTTATATCAATACCTTTTGTAAGGACTTTATTAAAGCTATTATAAGCTTCTTGGTAGCTTCCTTCTGGCATTAAATCAACAATACTCATTTGCAAAAGTTCTTCCTTGCTATAACCAGTAATAACGCTTACCTCTGAGTTTACTTCAACATATCTCCATTTATCATCTACAACGAAAATACCTACTGGTGCATTCTCAACATAGCTGCTATATTTTCTTTCACTCTCTTCTAAGGCTTGCCGACTTGCTTCCTGAGCTGTAGTGTCGGTTACAAATCCCAAAAAAACTTCTTCTTGATCAGCATAAGCTAAATTAATTTGAACATCAATTACGACGCCATCAGCCCTTACATTTTTACTCTTAAATCTCGTATTAATTTGCTTCACAATTTGTCTCATGTTCTTTTCTGTCTCTTCTATCATTTCTGGTGGAACAATGTCTTGTATTTTCATCTTCAATAATCTATCTCTTGAATATCCAGTAATCTTGGTAAGAGCTTCATTGCATTCCAATATTCCACCATCTTTTCCCACAACAAAATATCCATCCATTGATGCATTGGTAATTGATCTATATCGTGCTTCGTAATCTTTAATAAGGGTTTGATTGCGGTTATTAACTATCTGATTTTTTACCAATATGCATATAATATAGCTTACAACTGGATAAATCAAAAGTACTGGTAGTATAATTTGAGAAAGTGTCTCATATGCCTGATCTCTTGGGAAAACAAACATGCATAGTAGCATACCTAAATGAACAACTATCCCAAATAGGTAAAATTCCAGAAAATATTTTTTCCCCTGTGAAAGAATTTTCTTCACTCGATACTTTCTCCATAAAAGACCAATTGCAGCTGTGGTTATAATAACTAGAACTCCTGGTAAAACTCCTACTCCCCCAATAACAAGTCGAGAAATTATCATCATTACACCTACAATGATAGTAGGGATAAGACCAAAAAACAAACCTATTGTACTAATCAAAATGGATCTTACATCAAAAATTGCGCCTGAACTAATTTTCACTGCAGTCAACATTATAATTATACCTATAAATCCAAGCATAATTCCCACTATTATTTTATTCTTGAGCTCATGAAAATTTTCCCTTGTATGAAATACTAAAAAGGCTACCATAATCGCTATAAGTAGTGTGGCATTATACAAAAGATCGATTGTTATGTTTATACTCAAATACACGCACCCCCACTTTAGCAATAATATTTAACCAAGTTTTGGCGTCAACTTGGTAATTCTTTATTCTCACCCATTTTGCAATAAAGAAATATTGCTTTCTCTTTGTATATAATACTTTTTTGTTTTAATGAACATTAACTAACTCAATATTATCATATTTATCCACAATTCCTAATAAATAATTCTCATCTTTATCATAATTTTTTAGGTTTTTATCAAAGAAATTAAGAATAAATTCTTTCTGTATTCCCAAAGCTTCTCTACCCCCTGATTTACCAGTAAATCCCACATATTTCAATATAGGAGAATACATATATGCCCTCGTAAAATCCACGTGAGTAGTTTCATTCATTTGAATCAAAGTCGCATTTTCCGAGTTGTTTATTAGGAGATATAAAGCACTATTATTTGGTCCTTCGCTCCATTCCCCACTTCTTAAAAATAGAGATGGTATAGACAAACCTTGTTCTAATTCAGATTCAATAGGTTTTACCCAAGCATCTAATCCAAGTAAAGCTTTTATACCTTTGTCCTTTAATGAAATGTAAACATCGCCACCTCCACCAGTCGAATGACCTAATAGACCAATTGATTCTAAATCCAGCTTGCCTTTTAAGTCTGGATTAGTACTATTTAGTTTTTCTAAATCATCTATTACAGAAGCTACATCTTTACCATAGGTTGTTACTAATATAGTTGAGTCCTTATCATATTTAGATGGTTTTGCTAAACTAGATAAAGCCTCTTCATTTAAATAAGCTAAACTACCATCTTCAAATTTCACAGCTTCAGATCCATAAGTATGGTCAATAGATATAACTATAAAGCCATTTGAAGCTAATTCTTCAGCGTAATCGGTATGCAGTGATCTAAATCCTCTCCATCCATGAGATATAATAACAACTGGATAGGTGTCTAAAGTATTATTTATCGGTGCATCAAAATATGAATTAGAGCTAATCACTGCAGTGTGATCTAGCATAAAAAATGGCATATGCATACTTCTAGCAAGTTGCCTAGTTAGTATTACTCCTTCATCTATCCATTTAGCCTTTTTATAACCTTCTGTTTTTTCTGCTGGGTACCACACCTGATATTTTATTTTGCGTTTGTCATTTTTCTTTTCACTATATATTTCATTTCTAGTTTCATCTTCTAATTCATAAATTCTTGTCCCAACTCTAAATTGACCACTAGGTATAGATAATTTTTCTTTAGGCAAAACTAACAAGAAAATTATTGTGGTAGCTATTAAGAAAATTCCAATTCCTAATACCCACCTGACCATACTCGTATTTAGTTCTAATGGTTTAGAATTATTTATCATAATTAAAATAATATATAATATAAACAATAGGTAAACAGGATAATATTGCCATCTTGATTTGCCAAACGCGGCAATCAATAAGCCCCCGATAATTATTAATGGCCCTATAATCTTTGATTTTTCAAGTATAAACTCTATAAACATCATTCTATACACAATCCTTTTCTTTATGCTTCTAATTTTATTTTTTTACCACACCCCAGTAAATAATCAAATCCATCTTCTATAGGAAATGTACAATTTAATCACACCTTGCTTTTGTGAATATTTACGGGCTCCAAATCAATCTGATTAACTTTTCTTATATACCCTTTATCAATAGCAATACCCACTAGCAACGAAATAATACTCTTAGTAACTGAAGCAATATGGATTAAATCATCCTTCGAAAAACCATTAAAATATTTTTCATAAACTAGATTGTCGTTTTTTAGCACGACAATTCATACCATATTTGAATATTGTTCTTTGATTACTTCTTCAATTATATCAACTTGGTTGTTCTTCATTATATTTCACTCAAGTATTTACACACAATACTTGATTATCCTCCTTTTCTTATTTAAATTAATATTGATATAATAATAGTCTAATGTAATATAAAATTCTTTACAATATTCATTGAACGCTAGCAAAAAATCAATTATAATTAAATTTACAATTATCGATTAATGACAAAATGGGCATTGGAACAACATTAATGGGAAAGAAACTTATGAAAGATATACATATTCAAACGCCGGTTTTTCAAATGAATCCAAATAATATGTCGCATAAACTTAATAATACGAAAAAGCTATTACAATCGACAAAAGTAAATGATAAGTATTCTCAATAGTTATTGACATATACCTATCCCGATGCTACTATATTTGTACTGGCTTATAGCCTTAGGAGAGATACTGAAGCCTGTATACTTATGTAAATAAATTAGGGGAATGTTTAAGGAGTTGATAAAAATGATAATTGCATGTGCCAGCGATGATGGTAAATCTTTTGTTTCTAGACATTTTGGAGATGCACAACAATATAAAATTTATGAATGGTCTAATAATAAGTTTAATTATTTAAAAACGATTACAAATACTTCAGAAGAAGAAAATGGACATGCTGATCCTAAAAAAGCGAAATATATCATGGAAATGTTATTAAAAGCTGATGTAGATGTTGGATTAGCTAAGAATTTTGGTCCCAATATTAAAAGAGTAAAAGAAAAACTAGTACCTGTTTTAGTATCAACCAATGAAATTGAAAAAGGTCTAGCAGAGGTAGAAAAACATTTCAAAGAAGTATTAGAAGCTACTCTCTTATCGGAGAATAGAATATATGTAGATTTACGTCAAAAATAAATTCCCAGAGAAAGACTAGTAGATGTTTTGCAGGCATATCTTATGCAGATATTGCACCAGAAAATCAACGTATGGAATATTTAGGAATAAGAGGTACCTTGAATCTTTTTGTTGTTATACTTCCAATAGTTGGTGGAATTTTTATTGATATAGTAGGGTTTTATTTTACCTTTTCTATAGTAAGTTTATTTATGATTCTAGCCTTTATATTATTAAACACATCTAAAGTCCATCAAAATTTATAAAATATTATTTCCAAATTCTTTAGCAATATTTGTCCTACACTAATATAAAAACATGCACAAATAGAAGAAAACAAATACAAAAAAGGACAAGGTTTCAATATTCTTTAACCCTTATCCTTTGTCTATAGACTTATCCTATGAGATTTCTAATAACTAATTCAAATACATTTCGCTTTGTAAATCGAATTTTACTAAACCCATTTTGAACTTATTCCTTAATTACGATTTATCAGTTTTCCTATTTATTTCTATAATTCTAAGGCTTTCAAAATAATCTTGCCAACTTAGATGATTTCTACCCGCTGCATCATAATAATGGCTTGGATTATCAGCTTTCCCTTCTGAAATGCCATGATAAATACCAGCGATTACTGTCCCAATGAACTCCCCTAATTCAGCAACCCTATCTATACGGTAATCTTCATAAGTCATCGGATTATATTTCAAATCTGTTCCAAAAGCTATGTTTAGATATTCAGCAAGCTCATATTGTGTGAGAGTGTCACCCTGTAGGTTATATATTTGGGAATTGTGTTTATCCTCAGTTAACATTTTTGCGTATGCATAAGCAAGTTCTGATCTTATTGCATAGCCACATTTTCCATCTCCTGCACAATTGAATATCCCACCCATTTTCTTGTATGTTTCAATATATTCGATATCTGGCTCAATATATATTCCGTTGCGGCCAATAACCCAATCTAATCCGCTATCCATAAGGTCCCTTTCAGTCTGACGATTACTTTGAACAATTGGAGAAAATGATGTGTTTTCATCAGCACCTTGAACACTAGTATATACGATTTTTTTTACACCACTCTCGATAGCCGCTTGTATCACATTACGGTGTTGTCCAATACGCTTGTCTGGGGCATCCATACCTGAGACCAATAGTAAGACGTCTACAGATTCCAAAGACTTTGTTAGCGCCTTTTTATCATTGTAATCACCTGGACGGATTTCAACACCTAAATAAAGTGCTTTTTCTTGTGACCTTGCTAATCCGATTATATCTTCTTTTGGTATTAAGGTACTTAGGGCTTTAATAATTTCTGCTCCTAATTTTCCACTTGCTGCGGTTATCGCTATTTTCATTTTTACCTCCTTAATACGTGTCTTTAATTTAGTATTATGATTGGTCTAAAATATAAACACACTATAACTATACATCATTTGAACTATTGTCTTCTGAGTATACTTATTTTATAGCATACCCGATTTGATAAGCTTTTCAACTTTTGAATTTTATACCGTCTAAACATTTTTCATTTGATGGTTTCCTTTTTATTTTTACCAATTGGCAGTTTAACTCTTGAATAACTAAGCGTACCTTCAACCGGGCAAGCATCAATGCACTTCATACAATTGATGCACTGACCATTACGTACCTGATCGTGAACTGAAACTTCAATATTCATAGGACATGCTTTATCACATCTTTTACAGCTGATACAGGTACTTTCGTTTCTTTTTATTGAAAAGATTCTGGTCATACTCAAAATACCGTATTTAGCAGATTCAGTACACAAATAATTGCAAAATGGTCTTTCAAAAACCATAGATATCAATAAATAAGCAATCATTATACCAAGAGCAAGCACTGATATAGCAATTTCTGCATTTCCTGAGAACAAGCCCATTAAGGTTCCATAACCATTAAGTGGTGTAAGAATAAAGTCCACTACGCCAATAATAAGAATGGCAAAAAGCACATATCGTGAATATTGCATAAATTGTTGAATACTTCTTGGCATCTTATATTGTTTCTTAAATATCTTTTTCCCGATAATACTCATTAATTCCTGTAGGGTTCCATAAGGACAAACCCAACCACAAAAGAAATTACCAAAGAACAATGTAGCAGGCAGCAACACTATAATTACCATTCGCAGATTCATATAAAAGCCAGCAATCAGTAACCCAACGAATACTAGCTGGGTAAATCGCCTTGCCAACTGAATCCTATTATTTTTAGCTTTTTTGTTGTCTATATTACCTTTTACCATTTTATTACTCTCCTTTGTTACATATAATTTAATTCAGTTCATCACCATTCAAATAAATACTAATATCCATTTCAGTTTCATTAACTAATCCTTCACCTGCAAAACACAATGCCAAAGATTTTCTAAAGAAAGTTTCTAATGTTTCTTTCGATTCATCAGATTCAATGAATACAAAAGTATTCACAACGTCTAGCGCACCAATCATTTCTGTTGTATTCACATCTTCTTGTCTATATTCAAATAGATGTTCAACACGATAATCTGTATAATCTAACCCCATCATTGCACTAACCAATGTAGTTTGTGAAGTTAAACATAAAGAAGTTCCAACGGTAAAGTATTCTAAAGAAGTAGGTGCCAATGGTATATCATTCTCTCCCATAAATTCATCTGAATATAGTTCCCATGTTTCTCCCGATGGTGTTGAAAGAGTAACTTTCTTGAAATATGGTCTATCACTATTTTCAACTGATTCTGAAATAGCATATATCTCGAAATGTAAATTTGACATAGACTCCAACATATTTAATATTGAGTCATCAGTTTCTTCGATTGCAAATTCAAGGTATTCTGGCATTTTAGGTACATCAGTGACTGAACTTAATTTAATATCTCCATCATAAGATACCTCACTTTTAGATGTTCCTGGTTTAGCATTATAAATCTCCCAATTATCACCATTAATTATTAGATTAGGTATAACTTCTGTTTTATTCTTTAGTGCATTTCCAGCAGACCAAGCATTAATAGCTGTTTCTTTAATACGTTGAATAACTTCCTCAGAAGCATCACTTTCAATTATGATATTAACCGTTGATAGCTCAAGATTCCCATTTCCATCACTAGCCATCATATCGTACCAACGAAATTCATTAAGCACTTCAACAGCTATATGATCAAGCTCTACACCTTCCAATTCAGCAGCCATTATGATTTGAGTATGCAAATTTGTCGCTTCACCAGCTGTATAATAACTAAGTGGTGAAGGTCCATAAGGGTAGCTTCCTTCTGCAGCCCCTTCATCTGCAAGTACCTGCCAACCTGTATAACCGTCTATACCTATTGTTTGTACCCTGCCTTTTTTCATCATCGATGAAGTATTGTTTTTGACCATTTCATTTGCTGTACCTATATTAACGTTATTATCTTGTGCCTCTGACTCCGCTGCAACAAATTCCATCCCTGATGGCTGAAGCTCTTGATCATTTCTTTCAATTACCTGGTACTCAATATAGTTATCATAATCTTTTCCAGCGAAAGCCCAAAAACCGATCATATTTCTTGTTTCACTTGGCATCGAGAACCAATAAACACTTGCTCCAACAATAGCAATACCCAAAATTGCTCCAAATCCTATGCTAATCTTCTTAAATAAACTACTCTTCTTGTTCCCTTTTTCTTTACTCATTTTCAAATCTCCTTAATCTCATTTAATATTTTTTTATTCATTCGACATATTATATGTCGACTAACTATATCGGCAAAAATTTAATCCTTCATATTTTCTAGCGCTCTTTCCAAATAACTCCTCATGGTTTTTCTCTCTTCTTCAGAAAATCCATCAAAAACCAACTCATCCATTTTATCTTTCACATCTCTTAGTTGAGTACTAATATCACGGCCTTTATCCGTTAAATAGACATTAGAAACTCTTTCATCCTCAGCATCACGTTTCCTAATTACATAACCACCCTTTTCAAGGCGTTTTACCATAGCACTTGCAGTCGCAGGTGTAATCACTAACTCTCTTGCCAAAATCGTTTGAGGAACACCATCTTTCTTATATAGCAACCGTAACATCATAGGCTGCCCTATATGTAAACCTACTTCATCTAATACTCTATTCACCTTATTCGTATGAACTTTACATACTTGCCTCAACAATACTTCAAGATTTTCATTATTTGCCATTATTTATCGCCACTTTCTATTAGTTGACTTATGTTATGTCGACATATTATCACGCTCTTGATATTCTGTCAAGTAGATAAACAAAACAATTTATATTACTTCCCTATGCCATAAAACAGATTACTATAATGCTCCATATCAGCTATTATTCTTTAGATTTGAAATCTATAATGGTAATTAAAGAGCATCACTCCACCTAAACCAAGTAGGAGTTCCGCTGCTACTTGGTTATTTCATACTTTTAATAGCTTTTTCATCTCCTTCAAATTTTTCGGTAGCCATAGGTGGCATAACTAATCTATTTTTCAAAGTCAATTTACATTTATCTAACGGTTGAATCAAATATGACATTTTAATTCCTCCCTATAATTCACTCTCTTTTGACTACCATCTATCATAATGTATTCTTGTTTTATCAAATCTATCCGCTGGTTTTCTTTGCTCAGCTGGATATCCAACTGGTATTATTGATAAAGGAATTATACTAGCTGGCAAATTTAGTAATTCTTTAATAGCATCTACTCTTTCTTCTGCCGGATAAACCCCTAACCATACGGCACCTAAACCTTTATCTTCAACAGCCAACAATATATTTTCTGTAGCTGCTGAACAGTCTTGTACCCACATCCCTTTAAATACTTCTTTTTCTTCATTTCCACAAACTATAATTGCAACATCTGTATTAAGTAGCATTTGTGAATATGGATGTATCTTTGTTATCTTTTTCATAATCTTTTTATCCCTTAAAACAATGAATTCCCAAGGCTGTCCATTTCCCGCTGAAGGTGCCTGCATACCTGCCCTCAATAAGTCCTCAACAATCTCCTCACTTATCTTTAGGTCCTTGTATTTTCTTATACTTTTTCTGTTTAATATTGCATCCATTTATATATGTCTCCTTTTCTAATTGATATTTTTTACAAGCAGAATTATGAGCTCTTCCGCTCAACAATTCCTAGTGCGATTTTTATTCCCACTATTATCATAACAACCGCACCAATAATAGCTCCTACATAGGCAGCTAATTCGTATCCTTCTAGGCCAATATGATCATAGATGTCAAAACTTCCTAAAAAAGTTCCACCCACAACTAATCCCAGATACCCTCCACCAATAGCACCAACTATCAAACCTAAAAATCCACCCAAAATTCCTGATAAAAGTTTTTTAGTCATTTAAAATCACCTCTTACTTTTACCTTTGTCCTTTATTCACAAACTGTTTATAGTTCATTTACCCATAACAAAACATTTTTATAATCTTCTTCATTTGGATGAGAAAGTCTAATCAGTCCCATACCTTTACCAAAACATTTCATATAATTATCTTCAAGTTTTATGCCTTTTTCTCCCAATAATTGCTTTACTTCATTATAAGTAGCCCTGTCAGAGTTTCCCCTGCCAAACCATGTTAAAAATATATAGAATTTTGTGTTCGGATTGATAGCGTTTTTTTCAATACTATTTATCCATGCTGAAATATTTTTATGAACATAATTACCATATACACCTGAAGACAATATAATTACATCATAATAAGGTAGATCATACTTTGTTGTTTTGCTTACAACTTTAAGCTCAAAATCTGAATTACTTGATACATAACTGCATACATCATATGTATTCCCAGATTCTTTTGGACATATAATTAGTTTTTTCATTTGATTTTCCTTTCTTAATATTCAATTGGTCCAATTACAATATAATTTTGATTATTTCAACCTATTTATATTAGTATTATACCCTTATTAAAAATATTTATTGTTTTTAGATCAACTATTGACTGTTTAAATATTAAGTATGGTGTCAAGCATCTAAACTGTGCTTTTTAATCTTTTAGAATAAATGGACATACCTAAATACAAGCTCCTTTTAAAGCTTGTAAGATAAGATGTTTATATAAACTTCCTCATAAGAAATGTATCTTTTTAGCCAAATCTACCTGTTATATAATCCTCAGTTCTCTTATCATGAGGATTGCTGAATATTTTATTCGTCATATCAAATTCAATCAGTTGGCCACTTAGGAAAAAAGCTGTTTTATCTGAAATCCTTGCAGCCTGTTGCATATTGTGTGTAACAATAATTACAGTGAATTCCTTCTTTAAATCCTCCATCAATTCCTCAATCCTCATTGTTGCAACAGGATCCAAAGCAGATGTTGGTTCATCCATGAGTATAACCTCAGGGCTTACTGCCATTGTCCTTGCAATACACAGTCGTTGTTGCTGCCCACCTGATAGTCCATAAGCATTGTCGGACAATCTATCCTTTACTTCATCCCATAGTGCAGCCCTTTTTAGACTTTGCTCAGCAATCTCCATAAGAGTTCTCTTATCCTTAACACCATGAATCTTTGGGCCATATACTACATTCTCAAAAATAGACTTTGGAAAAGGGTTTGGCTTTTGAAATACCATACCAACTCTAGTTCTAAGCTCCTCTACCATCATATGAGATCCGAAAATATCATGACCATGATACAGGATTTCTCCCTCAGTTCTTACAATAGGTATACTCTCAATCATACGGTTAAGTGTTTTTACAAAAGTAGACTTGCCACAGCCTGATGGTCCGATTATGGCAGTAATTTCATTCTTTTCAATACCCATATTTATATCTATTAAGGCTTGCTTATCTCCATACCAGAGATTGAGTCCCCTTATATCATATACATATTTATTTAGATCTTCATTTGTACTTCTCACAATCTTTTCCCCCAATTAAAATGTTTTCTGAAATTTATTTCTTATTATTATAGCCACTAAATTAAGCATAAACAATGTCAAAAGTAGCACAACAATTGTCGCTGATGCAAGATAAGCATACTCAGGTGTCAATACTGTATCCAGGGTCCAGTAATAAATCTGTATAGGCATTACAGTAAAATCATCCATAACTCCAGTGGGTATTTTCATTATCAAAGTTGGAATTCCAAGTACTACTAAAGGAGCTGTCTCGCCTATTGCCCTTGAAATCGCAAGGATTGCCCCGGTCAAAATGCCTGGGATTGAAACTGGCAATACAACCCTCCAAATGGTAGTCCACTTATCTGCACCCATCCCAAAGGATGCTTCCCTCAGAAATCCCGGTACTGCTCTCAACGCCTCCTGAGAAGCTACAACTACTATTGGTAAAACTAGGAGTGACATTGTAAGTCCTCCTGCAAGAATACTTGAGCCAAGCCCTAGCATCCTCGAAAATACTGTCAATCCCAGAAGCCCAAATATAACCGAAGGTACACTGGCAAGATTTGAAATATTTACCTTTACTAGCCTCTGTAATTTCCCTTCAGTTGCGTACTCTTCAAGATAAATAGCTGTTGAAACACCTAATATAAGAGTTACAGGTATTACTATCATCATGAGAAAGAGAGTCCCTATAATCGCACCCTTTATTCCTGCTTTTTCAGGGAATATTGACAGGTTACTAGTCAAAAATTTCCAGTCCAACCATCCTATACTCTCTGCCACAATCTGGTAAAGAAGTATTCCTAGTACTACAACAGCAAAAATAGTTGAAAGTGAGAACAGGTTCTTTGCAAAATTATTAAGTCCTATACGCCATGCTATTCTATCTTTATCGAACCTTGCCTGTTTTTTTTCAAGTTCATTTATTTTCTCATTCATTAATATTCCTCCCTATATTTCCTTGAAATATACTGAGCAATAAGATTCATAAGCAATGTAAATGTAAAAAGAATTAATCCAACTGCGTACAAGCTATAATAACCCACTGTCCCACTGCCTGCATCACCGCTGGTAAACTCTACAATGTATGCTGTCATCGTCTGCATTGACTGGGTTATATCGAAGGTGAAGTTCTTTGAACTACCACTTGCTATGGTAACAATCATCGTTTCACCTATAGCTCTTGATATTGCAAGTACAATGGAAGCAGCTATTCCTGATATTGAAGCAGGTATTATTACTTTCAGTGTAGTTTCAAGCTTAGTTGAGCCAAGACCCAAAGCTCCATCTTTCATAATTTCAGGAACAGCATTCATTGCATCCTCTGATAGGGATGCAACCATGGGTATTATCATAATCCCCATTACAATTCCAGGACTGAGGGCATTTTTTGCCCCCAAAGAAGGAATTAATTTCATCAACAGTGGGGTCACAAATGAATAAGCGAAAAAACCATATACTATGGTTGGTATCCCTGCTAAAACTTCAAGTATAGGTTTCAATACCTTTCTTAACTTACTCGATGCAAACTGACTTAAATATATTGCAGCAGCCATACCAATAGGTACAGCTACAAGCATTGCAATTATTGTAGTTAAAAACGTAGCATTTATAAGGGGCAGGAAACCAAAAGAGGGAGTCTTCGACAAAGGATTTAGATTTGTTGAAAATACCTCTCTTATTGGTACCTGTGAAAAAAACTTAATTGAATCAAATATTAATGTATATACTATTCCAAAGGTAGTAATTACGGATATAAAAGCCATAACTAAAAAGAACTTAGGCATGACCTTGTCTGAAAAGTGATTCTTTTTTCTTATATTATTCTGGATAATTTCTCTTACGTTATTTTTTTCCATACTTATCTCCCCTGATCTATATGAATCCAACTGAATGACTGTGAGATGTCACTCTCTCACAGTCATATTCATTCTTTTATTTCAATGCTTCAAGTTGTTGATAGTACTCTGCATATACTTCTGATGGAAGTGGTGCAAATCCATTTTCACCTGCAAGTTTCGCTGCACCTTCTGGTGATACTACATACATTGCATAATCAAGTACCTGTGGTCTTTCCTTTGCATAATCAAGATTTAGGTAAGTATATACTAATCTTGTGAACCCTGCATATGGAAGGTCTTCTCCTATTGTCTCAAGTGCAGGTCCAACAGGTCCGTTTCCGAAATCTATATTTACTGCTTGTAGTTTATCAGTGTTGCTTGCATAATACCCATATCCAAAGAATGCTATTGCATACTTGTCATTTGATACTAAGTCAACAAGCGTTGAGTATTCTTGCTGTAGACTTGCAGTTTTAACCATGTCCTGCTCATCAAGAATTGTTTCATAGAAAAATTCAAATGTTCCGTGATTCTCATTTGGTCCGTAAAAATTTATTTCCTCTGCTGGCCATTCAGGTCTAATATCTGACCAGAGAACTACATCATCTGCACTGTATTTACCAGATATATACATATTCACTATTTCATCAGCTGTCATTTCAGTTGCCCAATCGTTGTTATTGTTAATTACCATTGTAAGTCCATCATAGGCTAGCTTGATTTCCATTATGTCTTCTCCAAACATCAACCCATTTCCCTCAAGCTGAGCTATTTCTTCATCTTTTATTTTTCTAGATGCATCTGAAAAATCTGTTTCACCAGGAATGAATTTCTTGAATCCTGCGCTCGATCCTGCTCTACCAACTTGGACACTTACTCCTGATTCTTCAGTTGTCATATACTCTTCTGCTATATGAGCCATCAAGGGATATACTGTTCCTGATCCATCAACTATTACTGGTCCTTCAAGTTCTACTGCTGCTGCTTCTTCTACTGCTGGTTCTTCTGCTGGTGGATTCTCTGTCACCGTAGCTTCTCCTCCACCACATGCTGTCAATGTAAATGTAAGCATCATTGCAAACACCAATAAAAACAATTTTTTTGAACTCTTCAATTTAATATCCTCCTTAAGTTATGTTCTTTTTTATCTTCATTCTTAGGATAACAGGACACCATTAAGGTTCTATGATGGCAGTGTAAAGAGTATGTAAAATATCTCGAGAAAGTAAATAGTTATTTTATGCAAGGGCAAGGGTACAAAAAAAAGACCACTAAAATAGTGATCCTTGTACCCTTGTTCTTTTTTCTATTCTTAATTATTCCCTTAGGGGCAATACAATAGTAGTTCTGGTGCCAATATCAACTCTGCTCATAACTTGAAAATGCCCATTATGCCGTTCGACGATCCACTTTGCTATCGCTAAACCCAATCCCGCACCACCTGTTTTCCGCGCCCTTGATTCATCAGAACGATAAAAGCGGTCAAAGATGTGAGACAGATCTTCAGGTTCTATTCCTATACCATTGTCCTGGACTCGAATACTAACTTGATTCTTTTCAGTAAAAACACTTAATTTTATAGTTTCTCCTACTGGTGTATACTTGATGCTGTTATCCACCAAAATGCGAATAGCCTGTTTAAGCAGCTGTTTATCTCCTGTGAATTCAGCACTTGCAGGTAGCTTTAACTGGAAAATATGATTAGGGTCTATGAGTCTTGCTTCTCTAATAATTTCTTCTACTGTTACACATATATCAAAATTTTGAAGTTGTAATTGAATCGTTTCATTATCGCCTCTAGCAAGAAAAAGTAACTGTTCCACAAGATTTTTCATATTGTCTGTCTCACCTTTTATTGCATCTATAGACTCCTGCATAACCTTTTCATCCTGTTTACCCCATCTATCAAGAAGATTGATATATCCTTGGATCACTGAAATCGGGGTTCTAAGCTCATGAGAAGCATCCGAAACAAAACGTACTTGAGTCTGATAAGATTTATTTATTCGGTTCAACATATCATTGATAGCAGTTGCCAAATCTTTCAGCTCATGCTGAGTACTATCAACAGCAATCCTTCGGTCTAGCTGGTCTACATCGATATCACCAAGAGCTCCCGCTAGATTTTTCAGGTCAGAACCTTGAGCATAACCTCCCATATCCTTTTGAAGAATTTGTGCTGTTTCTGCCAGATTGGTCAAAGGCCTTAAGACTTTGCGCAATACTCTAGTGTTTTTGCCAAGGCTGCTTAGCAAATATACTAATTCAAATGCCAGTACAACAAGCAACAAACTTAAGTAAATCCTAATATCTGTTCCCATACTGTAAGATATTTGATAGATGCTTCCGTCTTGGGTAAAGGCAGTATAATAAAATGTACCTGCCATTCTATCTCCTAACCTAACCCATGGAAATAATTTGGGTGTTATCATCCATCTGTGGGTATCTTCAGCTTCTAATGCCATTATCCGCTGCAAGGGTTCTGGAAACTGTATGCCTCTATTTATTTCCTCAATTTGTTGAATTTGATATCCAAGACCTTCTATCATAGGTGTCTCAGAATTAAACTGAGTAATATCATAAATATTTAGATATCTCTGGGCGCTATCTTCAACCTTCCAAATCACCACTCCAAAAAAAAGTATGCTGACAAACAAATTGATAGCCAAAAAAGATGACAATAGCATTCCAGTCATCTTCACATTCAATTTCAGCCCCAATGATGAACGCACTTTCTCTGATAGTGTCTTGTTAGATTTACTTGAATGGTTTCTCATTATTTCTCATCCCGTATCACATACCCTACACCACGCACGGTATGAATAATTTTTTCTTGGTAAGGCTCCTCTATTTTAATACGTAAATAGCGTATGTATACATCAATTGCGTTGGTTTCACCAGCAAAATCATATCCCCATATTTTATCCAATAGAATTTCTCGCTTCATGACAATATTTTTATTCTCCAATAAGCATTGCAAAAGATCAAATTCTTTTTTTGTCAAATCAAGCGCTTCGCTTCCCATCCAACACTCCCTTCTTTCAGGATCCAGACGCAACTCTCCTACTGCAAGAGAATGGGAATTCATTTGATTATCAGTGCTGCTTGTTTTGCTTCTAAGTAAAACTCTAATTCTTGCCAATAGTTCCTCGATGGCAAAAGGCTTTGTGATGTAATCATCTGCGCCACCATCCAAACCCGCCACTTTATCGACAACAGTATCTCTAGCTGTTAAAAGTATAATCGGTACACTGGAAAACTGGCGTATCCGTCTAAGTACTTCAATTCCATTTAGTCCAGGCAACATTATGTCCAATAGAATCAAGTCAAAGGGGCGAGCTTTGAATAACTCAAGCCCGTCCCTTCCATCTAATGCCTTTTCAACTTCATAACCCTCGTAGCCTAACTCCAATTCTACAAACCTAGCAATCTTTTCTTCATCTTCAATGATCAGAATCCGATTCTTTTTCATTGACTTCTTCACCCTTACCCTTTTTTATATCTCTGGAAAAGCTCCCTGCCGCATCTACTACAGAATCCACAGCTTTCATGGTAACATCAGTAACTGTATCCATCGCTTTGTTCACCTTTGTTTTTTCAAGATCCGGTCCAGAAAAACTATAACGAAATCCAAATATCAAGCCGATTATCATTAGTGGAATCACAAACCAAAATGTGAAAATTAGTAACAATACAAGTACAGTTAGAGGTAACCTTATTACATTTTTACCATCCTTATTAACTTCAAAATCGTTGGCATTTCCCTTGTTAAATGCTTTACCCATCCAATTGAAAAAACTTCCTACTAATTCTCCAAAAGACAGACTATCTTCTTTCTGTTTTGCCTTTGCCTTTTTCTTGCTTCCTTCATTTTGTGATTTTTCACTGCTTTCCTGTTTAGTTTCTTCATTGGAGTTATATGTTCCACCACCACTAGGGGGCTTAACTTTATTTTCTCGTTCAAGTAAAATCAAAGCCTCCAATAGATCTCCATCTGTTTGTTCTAAAACTTTTTTTGCCTCTTCATAAGTAATGCCAGTTTTTTCCCTAAGTTTTTCAACTTGCTCCATTGTAATCATTTTTATTACCTCCTTTTCTTATTATAGTCATCATACCAACTAAAGATGTGAAGGCCATTTGAACAACATTAAAATTACATTAGAAACTAATTAATTATAATTATATTCTACCCTTAATAGAACATATTCGTCCAAATAATATTACATAAAATAATTGGAGCCGAAAAAACCAACTATTCCACAGATTTTTCAAATCTTCTTTCATGTTCTGATATTGAAGCCTCGATAAAACCAACAAAAAGTGGATGTGGTCTATTGGGACGGCTCTTGAATTCTGGGTGGTACTGTACACCAACGAAAAACGGACTTTCACGAAGCTCAATAGTTTCAACTAACCTACCATCTGGCGAAGTTCCGGAAAGAACCATTCCTGCTCTGGTGAAATCATCTCTGAATAAATTGTTTAGTTCATAACGATGACGGTGGCGTTCTGCTATTTCGGTTTTTCCATAGCAATGCTCCATCATTGTACCTGGTGTAATAATACATGGCCAACTTCCCAAACGAAGTGTGCCACCTTTGTCAATATCCTCATACTGACCTGGTATAAAATCTATAACTTTATGAGTTGAAGTCTCTGAAAATTCTCCTGAATCAGCATCCTCCCAGCCCAAAACATTCCTTGCATATTCGATAACAGCTACCTGCATTCCTAGACAAAGCCCAAGGAAAGGTTTTTTGTGTTCACGTGCATATTTAACGGCCAACTGCTTTCCATCTATACCTCGATTACCAAAGCCACCAGGAACAAGGATACCATCTACCCCCGCAAAAAGCTGGTCTGAATTCTCAGCAGTCACAGTCTCCGAATCTATCCATTCTATTTCCACACATGCGCCAAGAGCATAACCAGCGTGACGCATTGCTTCCGTAACAGATAAATATGCATCGTGAAGTTGAACATATTTACCAACTAAGGCAATTTTAACATTCTTTTTTCTGCTCTTTATCTTTGTTACTAGCTCATTCCATTCGCTAAGATCTGGAGCCGGCGCATTGATATTCAATTCGCGACAAACAACTGTTGAAAATTTATTTTTCTCCAGCATAAGCGGAGCTTCATAAAGAATAGGCAAAGTCACATTTTCAATAACACAATCCAATTTTACGTTGCAAAAATCTGAAATTTTTTGAAAAATAAACTCATCTTCTATCGGTTCATCACATCGTAGCACAATAATATCCGGGTTTATACCTGCTCCTTGTAGTTCCTTAACAGAATGTTGTGTAGGCTTCGATTTGTGCTCTCCGGATGCCTTAAGAAAGGGTACCAATGTTACATGAATATATAGAGAATTATCCACTCCTACCTCTTGACCAACCTGGCGAATCGCCTCAAGAAAGGGCTGACTCTCGATATCTCCCGTAGTGCCACCAATCTCCGTAATAACTATATCTGCATTAGAATTCTTTCCCACATTATATATAAATTTTTTGATTTCGTTAGTAATATGCGGAATAACTTGTACAGTATTGCCAAGGTATTCTCCACGACGTTCTTTTTCTATAACATTTGCATATACTCTTCCAGTTGTCAGATTTGAATACTTGTTAAGATTTTCATCTATAAAACGCTCATAGTGACCCAAATCCAGATCGGTCTCAGCTCCATCTTCTGTAACAAAAACTTCACCATGCTGATATGGACTCATAGTTCCAGGATCAACATTTATGTAAGGATCCAACTTCTGTGCAGCAACTTTTAATCCTCTTGCCTTAAGTAATCTCCCTAGTGACGCAGCAGTAATTCCTTTTCCTAACCCCGAAACAACCCCGCCGGAAACAAAAATATATTTTGTCATTTTATCTCCTCTCCAATTCAATTCCATTTTATTATTTATCGCCATATGTATTACATAATTTGTTTACGCCCTAAACTCTCACTTCATGAAATGGAACAAAGTATTGGGATCGACCCAATACTTTATTGTTACTCCACGCCGTAGATTGCGGACTTATAGCTCTACATTTATACAATCATTATATTTTACAATGTGTATTTTTTCAATGGTTAAAATTTTGTTTCTCATAAATATCAATTATTATTCTGTTTTTAAAAGTTTTTAGAACCATTTTATAACCTTAAGGGTTTACCGAGGTTCTAAAATGCTAACATTTCTATACCTCTTTTAATATCATTTTTATTGAAAGTTTTTTCTTTTTCAAATAAATTTTCATCATTTCTATTGTCGTTTTTAAAATGATTCCACAAAGTCTAATATCTCCATAAATCTTTTTAATAGTTTAGTTCTTCCATTTGGTTTCCCACTAAATATACTTTTTGTCTTGATAGCTCCATTTCTTAAATAATTCATTTCCTTTAATCATCGCATCGTAAGGCGGAAATATAAAATCAATTATTATATCTACAACATTATTAAAATCAAGCTCATATTTTAATATTTTTTTACAAAAATTATCCCATCTCTTTTGAATTTCTTTATCCTCAGTTAATCTTTTAATAATAATAATAGAATCATCTTCATGAGATGTACCTCTATTAGCTAAAGTTTCATATATTGCTTCTTGAAGTTTTACACCTTCAAAATTAAAAGTTGTTGCTAAATAATATATGTCATAAAAATCTTTCATACGACCAGAAGCTTCCATTAAAGAAATAATTGAATCAAGTTTCTCTGCTATTATAGACTCCAAGGAATAAGTTAAAAGTGTTGGCTTATCAAATTCTGGAAGTAAAACTGGCAAAGTTCTTTCTATTGCTGATGGTATTATAACGTCACCAACTCCAAAATCTATACTAAATGGTGTCCTAGTTCTTCCTATACTTCCTATAAGGTTCGCTCTTATACCATGATACTCTTTGATTTCATTAATTAATTCCATGTTTTTTATTTCTAATTTAATAAATTCATTTTTACTAGGAATCACTATAATCTCTTCTATCAATTTTCCTATAGATTGCATGTCATTCGAATAGTTCCTTAAAAGATAATCAGCATCTATAGTTGCTCTAGTAGTAAAATTACTAATAGCATATAATAAAAACCCTCCTTTAAGAATAAGATTTTTATTATGTGGTGACTTTGAAAGCCTTCTGATAAATTCTTCCTGACAGAATAAATTTAATAATTGTTGTAATGGTATGTTTTCCTTTTTTGATTTGTTTTTTAGCTTTTCTAGTACTGATGCTTCTATATTTTTTATTATAACCACACCCCTAGATAAGTTTGTACTTTGTTTTTAATATTAAATATTTCTGCATATTCATAAAGATTTCTTACATTTTTCTTTGGATCTTTTATATAATTTTTGATTGCATTAGTAAATACTTCCTCTTCAAGCTTGTTCTCATAACGCAGAGTATCACATATGGTTCTATCTCTGTCATATATTCTAACTTTAACACCATCTATCTCTATTATATTTATTCCATTCTCTATAAATTTAGGCTCTAAATAATATGGTTCGATAAATGGATATTCTATTTCATATTGTTTCTTATTGCTATCTTTATTAACTGCAATTTGCCAGGCAGATGGTATCCTATCTGTATATCCATATTCCATCATTGCACTTTCTAAAAATATTACAGCGTCTGGAAAAAGTCTAGCTATAATAACTTCTTCTCTCGGGAAATAGTTTGTTAATTCATAAAAACCATGTTTAATTCTAGTAATTATATTATCTTCAATCAACCTTTTTATTTGTCTACTAGACAATCCTAAAACATTTAATTCTGATGCTTTTAAAATGCCTCCATGCTTATTAAATGTTTCTTTTATTATATTAATATTTCTCATATTTCGCACCCCATTGTCCGCTTGTATTTTTAAAAGCGTATCTTTAAGTGCATTTTATCATTGAATAGTTTTCTTTGCAACTACAAAATTACTAAAATAGTGCTATTTTTTAAACAAAATTCAGATAATAAAAAGAAGAGGAATAATTAGCCCTCTTCTCAAATACTGTATAACACTCAGAATGACTGAGGATAAAATGGAAAATCATTCCACGCCGTAGGTTGCGGTCTTATAGCTCCTTATCAGTCGCTATAAGACTCGCCAACCCTGACAGGGGTAGTACCTACAATTTGTTTACGCCCTACGAGCTTAACAAATTGGGTACTACTCCCACTCAATTGTTGCTGGTGGTTTATTTGTTATATCGTATACTATTCTATTTATTGAGCCTACTTCATTTACTATCTTTGATGATATATCGCCTAGTATGTCCCATGGGATATGTGCAAATTCTGCTGTCATAAAGTCTATTGTTGTTACTGCTCTTAGAGCTAGGGTAAAGTCATAGGTTCTTCCATCTCCCATTACTCCAACACTTTTGAGATTTGTTAAAACTGCAAAATATTGATTTAAATCTTGATCTATACCTGCATTTTTTATCTCTCTTCTAAATACATAATCTGCTTCTTGAAGTATCTTTACTTTTTCTTCTGTTACATCTCCAATTATTCTAATTGCTAGTCCTGGTCCTGGGAATGGTTGTCTCATCACAAGCTCTGTCGGCAGTCCTAACTCTAAGCCAGCCTTCCGTACCTCATCCTTGAATAAATCTCTTAGAGGTTCTATAATCTCCTTAAAATCGACATAATCAGGTAGTCCTCCAACGTTGTGGTGACTTTTGATTACTGCTGAATCGCCAACTCCACTTTCTATAACATCTGGATAAATAGTTCCTTGTACAAGGTAGTCTACTGTACCAATTTTTTTGGCTTCTTCTTCAAATACTCTAATAAATTCTTCTCCGATAATCTTTCTTTTGGTTTCTGGATCACTTACCCCTTTTAACTTATCGTAGAATCTTTGTTGAGCATTTACCCTTATAAAGTTAAGGTCATAATCATTTGTAAATACTTCTTCAACTTGATCACCTTCATCTTTTCTCATCAGTCCATGATCAACAAATATACAGGTAAGCTGCTTTCCAACTGCTTTTCCTATCATAACTGCTGCAACTGATGAATCTACTCCACCTGAAAGAGCGCAAAGAACTTTTTTATCGCCAATTTTTTCTTTTAAAGCTTTTATTGAAGTTTCGACAAACTCATCCATCTTCCAATCTCCACTGCATCCTGCTATTTGGAATAGAAAGTTAGATATTACCTTATTTCCTTCTTCACTATGTGCTACCTCTGGATGAAATTGAACCGCATATAATGCTTTTTCTGAATTTTCAAAAGCGGCCGTTGGACAAGTTTCTGTTGTTGCAGTTGTATGGAATCCATCTGCAAGCTTTTCTACATAGTCAGTATGACTCATCCAAGTAGTAGATTCTTTTTTTACGCCTATAAATAAAACTGATTCTCCTACTTTTAGTGCTGTTTTTCCATATTCTCTTTTTTTAGCTGGTTGGACATTTCCACCTAAAGAATATGACATTAACTGAGCTCCATAGCAGATTCCTAATATTGGAATTCCTAAATCGTATATTTCTTTATCAATTGATGGAGCTCCTTCGGCATAAACACTATTTGGTCCACCTGTAAATATAATTCCCTTTGGTTCCATCTCTTTAATTTTATTAAGTGGTGTAGTATATGGAATTACTTCACAATAAACGTTTAAATCTCTAACTCTTCTTGCAATCAACTGGTTATATTGTCCTCCAAAATCAAGAACTAATATTAATTCTTTCTCCATCAGCAACCTCCTATGTTTAATAATTCAATTTATTCTCTAGTTTATTAATATAAATAGTATACCTTTTAAGATTTAACTTGTCATCTTTTTAGAGATATTTTTATAGTACACTTTGAAACACCCACAATAAAAATAAGAACACAATTAAGTGTTCTCATCTATTTTTGATCTAACGTCCTACTAAATATTTCAAATATGGTGACTCTAATGGTAATATCATAACTGTTTCACCATTTATAGTTGTTTTATAAGATTCTAGTGATCGGTACATATTGAAGAATTCAGCATCCTTGCTATAAGACAAGTTATAAATTCTAGCTGCTTCCTTCTCTCCTTCTGCTTCAATAGTCCTTGCATCTGCATCTGCTTTAGATAGGGTTTCTGCTACTTGTCTATCTGTTTCGGCAACTATCTTTAATGCTTCTGCATCACCTTGTGACAAGTATTCCTGTGCTGTACTTTCACGTTCTGAAATCATTCTTTGATATACTGACTCTTCATTAGATGCGGGAAGGTCTACTCGTTTCATTTTAATATCTACAAGTTCTATACCACTTAAATTACGATCTAGTGTTTCATTTACTTGTTCATTTACAATTTCATCTAATCCACCACGGCTATCTTTTTTATCATTTATAATATCTCCGTAGTTCATTTTACCAAGTTCTGTTCGAATGCTTGAATAAACAATATCTCCTAGTCTACTTTCGGCTGCGTCAAGAGTTCTCAAAGATTCAATCATTTGTATTGGGTCTGTTACTCTCCAAAGACTATAATAATCTACCATCATTCTTTTTTTATCTAAGGTATTAATTTCTGCAGGTGGTACATCATAGATTAAAATTTTCTTTGGTAATTTAGTTATAGTTTGTACAAAAGGTACTTTCACTCTAAGTCCTGGTAAATCTTCTACTTTAACAATTTCTCCAAATTGACGAACTATTACATATTCATCTATTGCAACAATGTATAAATTGTTTTTTACAAATAATCCTACAAGAATTATTATAAGCAATATTGGAAGAAGTTTTGATATCCCTTCAAAAGGATCCGGACGTTCTGGTCCAATATCTTGATTTGTTGTTTCTCCCTTAGGGTTATTTGCTTTAAATTCAGCTAGTAACTTTTTAAATAATTCTCTTAACTCATTCACTATCACTACCTCCTTTTGTTATTTGTTCCAGAGGTAAGTATTTTACTGTGTTTGATCCTTCGTTTTCTTGCATAATATAAATTTGAACCTTTGGTAAAACTCGTTCTAGTGTTTCAATCATAAGACGATCGCTTGTAATCTCCTTATTATTTATATATTCCGAATAAATTGCATCAAACTGGGCAACATCTCCACGCGCTTGTTCAATTCGGCTTACTTTAACCCCTTCTGCCTTAGAAATTAACGCTGCTTTTTGTCCTTCTGCAGTATTAATTTTTTCGTTTTTATAACGATTAGCTTCATTTATTTTTGTAACTCTTTCCTCACGTGCTGAAGCAACTTTCTTAAAAGCATCACTAACTTCTTCAGTAGGAAGGTCAACATCTTGTAAGTTTACATTTCTAATTGCAATTCCAATATCATATGAATCTACCATTTCTACTAAAGTATCTCGTATATCATTCATAATACGAGTACGCCCATCTGTTAGTGCATCATCTACAAGTGAACTACCAATAACCCCTCTTAATGTAGAAGAAGTAGCATTTTTTAAGATATCTACAGGATCCTCAGCGTTATAGAGAAATGCTATTGGATCAATTACTTGCCATTGAACTTCTAAATCTGCTAGGATAATATTCTCATCCCCTGTGATCATTTTTGCTTCTTGTTCCCTAACTACTGTACCTTCTGTTTTGTCTTCATATCCTAGAGTAAGTGAAAAGGTTTCTCTTGATACAACCTTCACTGTTTGTATAGGATACGGCAACTTAAATCTAAGTCCTGGTGATACAATTGCGCTACTAGGTTTTCCAAATGTTACTAACACAGCATATTCCGTCTGGTCAACTGTATAAAAGCTAGTACTACCGAGCACTAGGAATAACCCTACTATTATTACCACAATCATTATTTTCGTATAATTTTTTGGCATATAATCCCTCCCTGTACTATGATACCATTTTTATGCTTCTAAGGGTAAGTTTTTTAAATGTTGTTCCAAAATTAATCTATGTTTTTAAGTATTCTTCTATTCCCAATCCTTCCAAACTTCAGGTTTATAGCCTACAGTCGCTTGCTTTCCATTCCTTACTATAGGAGTATTCAACAGTTTAGGATTTTTTAAAACTATCTCTTCTCTAACACTGTTTCCTCTTATCTGGTGGAGGTTTAGTTTTTCATAGTCTTTGGCTTTGGAATTTATTAGACTACTTAAGCCTACTGAATTCTTAACATTTTCAAATTCACCTTTACTTAAACCGTATCTGAACAAATCTATATATTGGTATTTTATCTTTCTTTCCTTAAAGTATCTTTCTGTCTTTTTAGTATCAAAACATTTACTAGCTCCATAAATTTGAATATTCATTGTTTAATCTACTCCCTTTTAAATCATTTCAAAAATCACATTTATTTGAAAATCCTGCTGGAGGTACCCCTAATGCTTTTATCATTCTTGCCCAATAATTCACCTGTGCAGCAGTACTCGATAATATAACAATTTCACGTTCGCTAAATTCAGATTTCACTTTTTCAATGAATTCTATTGGTATAATAACTGGCGTTTGAGAAATAAGTTTTGTATATTCTATCGCCAATATTTCTCTTGTAGAAAATGTATTAACCTGATCAAACCCAGCCCTTCCAGCTAATACCTGCATTTCGTCTTCAGAGATACCGCTCTTTTCATACTCAAAGGAATTCATATCGATGCAGAATGGGCAAGCTACGCTCATTGATGCTTGTATTCTAACTAGTTTTAGAATTCGTTCATTTAAATCCTTATTGCCATGTGCTACCAAGGACTCTAAAACTGCGGAACTAATAGCAACCTTTGGATACCAAGCTAAAAGTTTTGGAACCAATAAGTCTTTCTTTGTAACCCTTTTTGAAATAGCCATGCCAAACTTTAAATAAAACGGAATTTTTTTCGGTGGTTTAATAAAAGCATTCGCGTCCATGAAAACCCCTCCTCATCCTTATTAATTGAAACATAATCCCCTTTTTTTAGATATTTAGTAATCTTCTCCTTATAGTCCACATATACCCTACTTTTTTGTTCAATTTACACTGTTATCACAACATTTTATCAGTGTATATACAACAACTAACCAAGAATTATCCAGTATCCTCACTATAAATACTTGATTTTTTTCACTCGTATTTTTTATTAACCCTCTACACTCGTTATTGTGTGTTTAGTACTTTAGTATTCATCAAATAAGCATCTTCCCAAGTTATTTTAGCCTGAAATAAAATCTTCCATCTCTTAATTCTCTATCTATCTTCCCAATAAAATACAAATGTTGTAAATGAGACATAGCCTCCTCTGATGCAAACCACTTTTGAGGCCCTGGAAATCCATCCCAATTTTTCGCCCTAATTCTCCAACTCATCTTGGATGCAATATCCCTTACAGTAAGCTCGCCTTCTTCTAACACTTTTAATACTTCATTTAATCTTTCCTTGTGGTGTAATAATAATTCATCAATTCTTTTTTTATGGTCTCTTATAATATTTCTGTGAGAAGGAAATAAATAATCTATATCAAAAGCATAAATTTTAGCCAAACTATTAAAATATATTCCTAAAAGATCCTCTTCAAGTCCCCCAAAACCAACGTTTGGAGTAATGCTATCTAATATATGATCTCCTCCAAAGAACAATTTATGCTTTTTCTCATACAAACCCATCTGACCTGGTGTATGCCCTGGAATAGAAACTACTTCAAATACATAATCTGCAATCTCTATTTTGTCTCCTTCATTTACATAAGTAAATTCTACAGGTGAATTTAAAGCATAAATATAGCCTGGATGTTCCTTGTAAGAAGTAATATCTTTATCCAAAGCAAATAAGACCTTAAAGTCATTAAATTTTTCCCAATAAGATTCTCTAGTCAATTCATTTATTATCTTTCCATCAACTTGGCCTGAGTATATGGTAACTCCCGCTTCTTCAAATAAATTTACCATACCTGAATGATCTGCATGTAGATGTGTTATAAATAATTCTGTATTTTTAATATCAACATTTAATTCTTTTAATCCCTTAAACAATGACTCTTTACACTCTTTTTTATTGAAACCCGTATCTATTATTAGAGACTTGTCCTCTCCCTTTATTACATAAGAATTCAATGCTTTTAAAGGATTATTAGGTAATACTACTTCTATCATATAAATGTTTTCGTATACTTTTGTAATCAAATTCTGCACCTCTCTTTATATGGTTTGTACACAGTAATGATATTTCTATTAATACAATTCAGCTAAATTTTTGCGTTATTACGTCTATTACTAATGACTAATCAAATTAATTCATCAATAATAATATTATATAGTTAAAGTAATAGTTTTACTACTATTCCATACTATGGTATTCTTAATTTATAAAACACAAAATAGGAGGAAGAGTATATGTTAACTATTGAAATGATTCGTCAGGCTAAGGAAAGAATAACACCTTATATTTACCAAACGCCCTTGTTACATATCCCTAATTTAGATGATCAGTTAGGATGCCAAGTGTATGTAAAATGTGAAAATATGCAAAAGACTAATGCCTTTAAACTTAGAGGCGCAATGAATAAATTATTAACTTTATCCAAGGAAGACTTAGTAAAAGGTGTTGTTACAGCTTCTTCTGGTAATCATGGCAAGGCTACAGCCTATGCAGCCAAATCTATGGGTACCAAAGCCTGTGTAGTCGTTCCAGATAATGCACCCAAGATAAAAGTCGATGGGATACGTGGCTATGGCGCAGAAGTCATTTTCGCTGTTCCATCAGAGCGTATTGATGTCGCAAAAAGAATTCAAGCTGAGCGTGGGTGGACATTTATACCCCCATATGATGATTATGAAGTAATGGCAGGTCAAGGAACTATAGGACTTGAAATCATGGAACAATTATCTGATGTCGATGCTGTAGTTGTACCTATTGGTGGTGGTGGACTTATCAGTGGTATTGCTACTGCCATTAAGGAAGTTAATCCAAATATTCAGGTTATTGGAGTTGAACCTACTAATACATGTCGTTATACTAAAAGCTTTGCAGCAGGTAAAAGAGTGAGACTAGCTTCAGATTCTGCTTCTGTAGCTGATGGAGCAGCAACCCTTATCCCTGGAGAAAAAAACTACCCCTTAGTTCAAAAAAATGTGGATAAAATTGTTACTGTAGATGAGGAATATATTCTAAAGGGTACAAACCTTATGTTAAACGGTGGCAAGATTCTAGCAGAAATCACTTCTGGTTTAACTATTGGCGCAGTTTTACAGGGTAAATTAGAGTTTAAGCCTGAAGAAAAAGTAGTATTCCTACTATCTGGTGGAAATATTGGTATGGACCAATTTAAGATGTTCCAGGATGTTTTGTAAAAAAGATAAAAAAGTCTTGATTCCTTTGTTTTAAAAGGGATTAAGACTTTTTGCTTGTCATTGGGACTACTCAATATTTATATGGATCCTTGTATTCTACCAAGTATGAGTTTTCCTCATCTCTATTTCACTTATATCAAAATACTTATAATCTACTTTATCGCCTCTATCCGGCATAGGATCACCAAATGTTACATCTATTATTGTTCTTTTCCCATCTAATATAGCTTCTGTCCATATATGAGGTTGCCCATCAACCTCTCCACTAATCCCTACTACGTTTTCGATACCTGCTAATCTTAACAAGTAATTATATGAAGATACATAACCTTGACAAACTGCCTCTCCATTTATTATCTGTCCATAACCAGAGGATGTTTCAACGGAATTCTCATTTTTATATTTCGTGTTTTGAACTACCCAAGTATATAATGCTCTTGCCTTCTGTTTTTCAGTTTGAGTTTCGCTTATCTTGCCTTCATTCTTTAATTTATCCATAACATTTATTGCTTGTAATTCAAATGCATCTAACATTTCATCAATGCTTTTATTGTTTCCAGAAGTTGCTCTTGGGATTAAAACTATTGTTACTTCACTTAAAAATCCATTACTTTCAATCGTTGTATTTAATTCATCTATATAGCCCATATATTCAGGATGTTTTGAACTTATTGAATACAAGGCATCAGTAATCACTGGATAGTCTTCATCAAATGTTTTATTTTTTTTCTTACCAAAATAATTAAATGATCTATTAAATTCTCTTGCATCTAACATATCTAAAAATTCAGCTTCATACTCAATTTGAGTTGATGGTTGCTCCACTTTATGTATCATAATATCTTTAGGTAGATTAGAATTAACATTTTTTGATAGCTCTGCTACTTCTGTACCAACAATAGGCTTATTAATCATCCTGTTGATTAAGTCAGTCATCCCTGCCATTGTTAAATCACCATCCGTATTTATTAATAATGACATTAACATTATTATAACTACAGAAACTATTAATATTTTTCTTATTAAGGCAAATTGTTCTCTCATCTAAGCTATCTCCTAATCTATATAGATATGATCTCCAAAAATATAAACTAACTCTAATTACTACAATAATATTTATACCCTATTTAACCATTACAAGATTTCTATAGTTAACAATTCTTAAAAATTAATAGCTAATGGAAAAGAGGATTTTTCTTCCTAGTCAGAAATTGCTAATAGTATTCTACGCATCTTATTTAATAAACTGATTATGTAGGAAGTATAGATTCTTCCACTGGATATACATTCATAAAATTGAAACATGCCAAGTTAAAAAAACATAATTACAAGCTGAATCAGTGGCAAGAAAAACCAAATGACGAGGACAATTAATCCACAAATGGGTAATATTAGAAATTAATGCTGTGAAAGTAAAGGGGGTACAAATTATGAATTCAATTTTTTATATAGTTGGTGTGATCGTTGTTGTTTCATTTATACTGAAGGTTCTAGGTATATTATAAAAAGAAAACAATTTATTGGAAAATGACAATATTCATACATGAGAAGGATTTATTAAATAATGTGATGTGATAAGAATGCCCGCAGAATGCTCGAATGATTGCTCTGCGGGTTTTTTATTTGTAGTTACATTCCTTCTTGATTCTCCATCTAAAGTTGTTTGGAAAAATCTACGAGTTCATCAGGTGAATACATCTTAAGCTTTTCCATCAGGTTCTCTTTGTGCTTATCCACAGTTTTTGGAGTTATGTCCAAGTTTTCCGCAATTTGCTTACGTCCATAACCCTTAACCAACATTTGAAATACTTGCTTTTCTCTTATGGTGAGCGTATTGTATAAAACCAAGTTTTTCTGTGATGTGATATCATCAAAACTAATTAAAAACTGAACGTCATCTTCATCAGGCATAATCATCGCCATTGCAGAGACAACAATCCAAGTATAATAGGTTGAGTTCTTTGACTTATAACCCATTGTCAATCCTTGCGTTGCTTCATTTGAGTTAAGAATTTTCATGAAGGGGAGACTTCTTCCCGTAAAAGCTTTGCCATCCTCATGGATAGGATTTGAAAAAAAATCTACCAATGGTCTTGTCTCCATTTCATTTAATGTTAGATTCAGAATGGTTTCAGCCGCTTGGTTAGCTGATACGACTTTCCCATCATGGTTACAAAGAACAATACCCTGAGTAATATTTTCATATATTATGCGGTATTTATTCTCCTCTTTATGAAGCAATTTTGCCTGTTCTTCTGCTGTGACATCTATTAGAGTGGCTATGCATGCATCTCCATTTTTGTTTTCTCGTGCCTCCATATGGACAATAATCGTATCTTCCGGTCTTTGCAGTTCAAACTCAAAGATTTCTTGGGAGTGATTGTTATATACATCTTCCAGGAAAGAAGTATATTTAGTATAAGAGTCAACTGACATAAACTTCTGGAAATACTGGTTTATAAGTTGGGAGCGTTCCACCCCGAATAAACGAGCACCTGCCGAATTGACTTGTAAAATCATGCCACTTCTGTTCAAGGTTAAATAGCCTGCTGGAGCAGAATCATAGAGGGTGGTGTACTGTTCAAGAAGTAATTCCAGGTCCGTACGTGCCTGCTGCAGCTCATCTTTTTGCAATTGAAGGTCACTTAATTCGTGGTCGATTTCCTGCAATCTTGTAAGAGTTCCAGGGATACTTAACCTTAGTAGCCGATCTGGTAAAAGATCCTCTGCCCCATGGTAATGTATTTTATCCGACTTGTTTTTTCCACTACTCATGATAATTCCTCCAATTCGAAATTGATTGGCATTAGGTGATATAGTTAGAATATTATAACATTTTATTATGCTATAAACAAGGTTGAGTCAGAGACCCAGTATATGTACATTTGAACTTATTCGTAAACTAGTTCTAATTGGAGGATAATTGATATCCATCTTTCTTTACCTATCTTCTACTCTACTATATAGTCTTTTAAAGCTTTTCTTACACTACTTACAAAACTATCTGCTGCTCCCCAATCAAAATTTAAAAACACGCCTTGTGAGCTTCCTGTAGAAACTACTCGTAAATCTGTAACTCCCTCAATATTATCCAATGTAATTATAAGCGCTGCTCTATTACTTGCTCTTATAAAATACTTTTCAAATATTAGTGTAGCTACCATTTTCCCATTACCAACATCTATAATTTCTTCATGTACTAACTCTGAAGTCTGTGCATTTTTTATTATTTCAAGTGTACTTAGTGCATCCAATGAAACTTTAAAATTATCTTTGCTCATTCATTCAGCTCCCTTTTTTACTTATATTAATTAGATTAAAAACTGCAGACAGAATAGTTTCTATTCTAGAGTTGTAACTATCCTTGCAGTCCCCACCCTTTTTTTATGCCTTCATTTATAAATTATAAGTCATTAAGTTTCCCAACAGGCATTAACCCTGATTTATTTGAAATATAACTTATTATCTTTCTAACACTAGCTTTTGTGTAGGCTCTCGGATTTAATGTATGCATTGTAGAATCTGCCATTATAAATACAATTTCTTGAGAAGCATACCTCGGTAGTGGTATTGGCAAGTTTTCAAAAGAACTAATTTCAAAATCTTTTGTAAATCCATACTTTTCAAGCCTATCAATATGAAATTCCTCAGTCAATATCTTTTGCTCATATCCTCCATTGTAAAAAAATATCTTCTTTATCTCAAATTTTTCATCCTTTTCTCTTTTTATCCATTGAGATTTATTAAGACTTACAGTTTTCCCTTCCAATACAATTTTCACGCTTAAAAAATGAATCGACATTTGGCTGAAAAGCAGAAGGCACAAAAATAAGGCTAACATTTCAACCCAGCTTATTTGCTTAGCATTAAATATATATCCATATATCGTCGAAATAGCAATTATCCAAAATATAACTGTAAAAAAATACACCAAAAAATATATAAAGTTTTTAGGTCTTATGATTATCTTTTCCAAATTGTATTTCACTCCCTAATATCTTTATTCTCTAGTTTTTTCAACACCAATAAGCCCTTCTTTCAAGCCTTTCATATAAGATAAATATGTCGCTGCGGTATCAAAAATATCTATTTTCTGTGGAGTTGTTTTCTCAGGATTCATTATTCTCCCCAATAACTTAACTCTACTCTAATATCAGAATAATACAGAAGCAAGGCGATCATCAATATAACCTTCAATATCAAATTTAGATATTTTAGAATCTGATTTTAAATACAGTGGATGCCTAGGATGTCTCGCCTTGGTTAGCTCATTAAAATGTATCCAATTTAAGTTGTGTTTTTTTGACAAAGTAACTATTTCTCTTAATGCATTACAAAAATAGGGTCTAGTTTCTATTAAGGTTCCCCAAGCTGCCCAAATATCTGATCTAGGATAATGCATAAAGAGTTCGTCTAAACATCTAATATTTTCCTTGTGAATGGATTCATCAATATCTGAATGTATTTCTTTCGGATTTGTTGATATTTGTGGATATACATTTATCATAATATAACCATCATATCCATTATCTTTTGAGAACTTTTCTACTCTTCTAACTGTATTGTCTAGACTATCAGGTTTTGCAGTGCTTGGATTTATCCCACAACATATTAGCATGTTTTGTCCTTTTAGTCCTAGTGTATACCTGCAAGTATTGTCTTTACTTTTACTATATATCCAGCTAGTCATTGAATACCCCACCAATTTATATTCATTCTGCAATTGAATTTTGCTTTTCTCCTCCATTACTATCTACTAACTCTACATACTTATATACTACTTATATCTTATTTACCCTTACAAGATTTCTAGCCATTATTCCCAAATGTAAGTTAATAGAAAAGCAACTACACTTTTTGCTTTTACTTTTTTATATCCATCTTTCTCTACCTTTCTTTTACTCAACTATATAGTCTTTTAAAGCTTTTCTTACACTACTTACAAAACTATCTGCCGCTCCCCAATCAAAATTTAAAAACACGCCTTGTGAACTTCCTGTAGAAACTACTCGTAAATCTGTAACTCCATCAATATTGTCCAATGTAATTATAAGCGCAGCTCTATTACTTGCTCTTATAAAATACTTTTCAAATATTAGTGTAGCTACCATTTTCCCATTGCCAACATCTATAATTTCTTCATGTACTAGCTCTGAAGTCTGTGCATTTTTTATTATTTCTAATGTACTTAGTGCATCTAATGAAACTTTGAAATTATCTTTGCTCATTTATTTAACTCCTTTTTTACTTATATTAATTAGATAAAAAACTGCAGACAGAATGGTTATATTCTAAATCTGTAGTTTTAGATGGTTTTTTATAGGCATTTAAAGTAGGTTTTAAGCTCATGCCTAGCATAGATGTTTTGTTATAATATCTACTACTGTTCTAATTGTGCCCTTCTTACTTCCATTATCTCATTAAACTTTTTAATTATGTTTTCTCTATCAATCTTAATCGCTTCAGGTAATTCATAAAATTCTATATAAATTTTAACACTACGCTTAACATATTTACTTATTTTCATCTTTACACTAAGATTGTTTTTCTTATTAATATTAGCTCTAATTTCATCATTTATTAATTCTGACGTTGAATAAATATTATTATGCTCCTGTCTTAAGAGATTGTTGTTAATTCTTGATTCTAATAATTTATTATAAAATGACATATCTGTAAAAATCCACATAAAATGACTAACTCCTTCTAAATGAATTTTATCAAATTCTCCAAATTCTTGGTATAAATAACTTTGTTTGCTATTATTTACTTTACTTTCTTTCTTACCTCCAGCTCCTATTTCTACTTTAATTTTTCCCTTTACACTTCCATCTAATTCAATATTATCCTCATTTGAGTCTAAAATATCAATTTCAATTCGCTTTGCGCCTAAAATCCTTGCAAATTCTTTGTATTCATCCAATATACTATCTGCAACAGTAGAATCATAATTTTTCATAGGAATCAATGTCTTATTTAAATAAGGGTGACTAATATAATTCTCGTGAAATTTTGGTAGTAAATCTCCATTAATCTTCACCCCATATTTTTTAAGGTCTTTTAATTTTATAAACCACAATTTAAAAAATTTTTCTTCAATATAATTATAATCTAAATTTTCGTCATCCTCCACTAAGGAATAAACAATCATACTCATTTTAGTCTTATTCTTTCTTTTATTCTGAAATATGTCTATATTATCTCCGATCATATCTGAAATAATTTTTGCTGCAATCATTATTATTGCAATATCATCTAAATAACCCCAACCGGGTATTATATCTGGAATCATATCTATAGGTGATATCAAATAAACAAATGATGCCACAATAACTGCTTTGACACCTAACTCTATACCTGGATCTTTAAGTAATTCAATCATCTTTAAAATCATATTTTTAATTTCTACGAATTCATCTTTAGAAATAATCTTTTTAATTTTACCAGTATCATTCTTCATTGCTTCAATATCTTCTTCATTAACTTTTTCTATTTCTGAATTTAATTTTTGATAATATGTATTATCTTTTACATAAAGTTGTTCTCCACAATTTGGGCATATAAATGAAGTCATTTTATAGGTCTTTAGTTCTATATTGCAAAAATCACACTTACAATTTATAACTCTTTTTTTCATGTCATTACCCCTTTTCATATATAGGATATTTCCGATTTTTAAATTAATCTTTGAATTTCAGTAATTTTTACTACTAAATAATAAGTGTCATTATTATTTAATCTCATAGCTGTAAATTGTATAATGTCTAGATCTTTTAAATATTCGATATATTGAAAAAACAAGCCCCACAATTGTAGGATGATGCGAAAAATCTCTTAAATGATGTTGCAAGCCTCCTCCTAAATCTGCTGTTGCTCCAGCCGAAGGAAGTGGAAACTTCTTTTCTAAATAAATAATCGCACCTTCTAAATTATCGTTATCATACTCATTTATTTGATTTGAATCTATTCTTATACCAATACCATTATCAGATCCAAAAGGGAGCATCTTTTGATCTTTTGAAAAAACATTATATGTAACTTCGATCTTTTCATTCTGAGTTTTTAAATTACTCATATAATTACACCTCTTAAACCTTATGGTTTTTCAAGTCAATTAACAGTCACCAGCCCTTAGTGAATGTAAAATTCTACACAGCAGATGCTAGCTATGACAATTCAATAATTATATTATCATATTTTTTGAAATGTTCATTATGTGATAATTATTTACGTCAGATTTCAGTGTATAACTTATTAACTCTTTGCTATTCTCTATTCTAAAAGTAGCTAAATCCGTATTAAATAATTCCTTATACTTTAGTTCATGTTTATTGACTTACAAATTGGATCTCTCAAATTACAAATCTATGCCTTCTTAATTAACTCCCTTAATACCAATGCAAATAACATGAATGGATAAAAAACAATCTTAAATAAAGAACCTAGCATATTATAGACCTCCTTCAATATTTTATAAAAAAGCAACTCTGATCCAATAAACAAGGGTATATTTTACGCTTCCTACAGCTGTCCCGTTCATTAACAATAATTATATGCTTTTTCCCCGTGCTTCATTCTGAGTATAATCCTTTAGCGGACACTTTTTTATTTGTTGGAAAAAAATTATAAATTAGATTTATTATTGAGATTTTAATACATTACTCTTTCTTCTAATCTTTTATTGCATTGAGGATCTCAAGTTTTATCTCTTCATTGATTTCGTAATCACCATCTATAACTGAAGTCATAATTTTATAGACCAATTCTTTGTCTATTTTTCCAGCAGCAACATGATAACTAATATTCTCCATTTTAGAAATAAAATCTTTAGCTATAAATACAAATCCATTTTTCAGTAAAAATTGAGTTGATAAAGTGATTGCCATCCTTTTATTTCCATCTGCGAAACAATGAAATTGACAAACAGAAAAAAATAAATGTGTTAACTTGTCAACAAATGCAGGATAGTAATCATCGTTCTGAATATTATTTAATACACTGTCAAGTCTATTGCTGTCAATGCACTGAGTCATACCTCCACCGCTATTTTTAACTGTTTTTATATGAATATCTAACGCTTCTTCAATAGTAATATAAGAGTATGAATTCATATCATCCACGCTCCTTTAACCTTTTAAGAACTTCAGCATTTTCTTTCATTAACTTTTCAATCGTATCCCCCTCACTTCCTAAGAATCGATCAAATTCTCCAGATTCTAGAGGCTTTATATAGTCTTCTAGCTGTTTATGAAAGGCATCCCTTAAAGCTAAATCTCTACTTGCCATTTTGTTTCTACCACTTGTAATTAAAGGTTTCCAATGTGGTAAGTTTTCAAATTCATGAAAAATAGCATCCACTTCCCAACTTGTAAGTTTTCTATTCTTTTCAATTGAATTTTTTTTGAGTAAATCTGCAAGTCCACATTCATAAGCAGCAACTAAATCTAATATCTCTGAATAAAAAGTATCCCTTACTGTATCTTTACTCTTTAATTTGAGAATTTCCCTATATTCTTTTGCTTTTTCTTTAAATATACTTTGGTAAATCATATCCGTATATCTTGCGTATTTAAATTTACCCATCTCAACACAATCTCTTAGAGCATCTGTAAATTCTTTACGGTAATTCTCTCCCTGTAAAAATGCACCTAAAAAGTCACGATCTCTTTGATTAATATATTTTGTTGATCCACCTGTTTTTTGATTAATCGTATCAATAACAACATCTAAAATCATTTGTCTTAAAACACGGGCATTTTCACTTTCAACAAGCAACATTCCAATATTTAAAAATGCTCTAAAGTCATATATTGCAAGCTGTGGCGTTACCTTCCCGACACTTATGTCGGGAACCTTTTGCTCATCTATTGCCTTCAAAAATTCTTTAAGTCTTTTACCTTTTAATATCTCATATCCATTATTTTTCAATTCATCAGAAAACTTACTACTATATCTTTCAATAGTTCTTATATCTACATCATAAAACTCTGCTATCATATTTTTTGTAAACATAATTTTCCCTTCGAAAATAATCCCAATGATCTTCGCTGTTTTTTGAATTTCATTTAAAGCAATTTCATTATTTAGGACATTCTGTCTATCTATATCTGAATTAGTTAAATTTCTTTCCATTTACTTCACCTCTTTAACTAAATATTAGAAAATATTTTTTTAGCTTAGATTCTATTTTTGATAAAATCACTTATCACTCAACTCCTAAAGCTTTAAACACTGCATCCTCTGCTGTTTGATAGAATATAAGATTGAACTTACCCATCAATTCTGGTGGTACTGATGACATATCAACTGCGGATGTTATTGGTAATAGAACTTTTTTAGCTCCACTATCAAGGCATACTTGTAGGACATTAGCAAGCTCCTCTACCTTTATTATAGTACCACTAATACTTATGCTTCCTAGTACAGCCAAACTGCTTTGAAGTGGTTTGTGAAGTGCTGCTGAGCACAATCCTACCATTGCTGCAAGTGATAGCTGATTAGTTATTCCTACACCATTAAGATCCTGTAGATGCATCAGATAATCTTTATTCGACATGCTTATAGTTCCACTAATATTCTTACTATTGGCTTTCAGGTATCTGTAAGCTGTATCTATAGATTCCTTAGCTTCCCTGTCTGATCCAAGACCAGTACGTTCAAACTTACCCGATCCTGTTACCATTTCTGTTTCAAGCTTATAGACTCCAAGCATTCCAGATTTTCCTCTACTTACAGTATAAACTTGTCCAGGTTTGTGTATTCCCTCAGGTATTAGCTTTCCTCCACCTTGTTCTGGTACTGGAACAAATTCCTCTGCAAATGTCTCATTGTCTATGTATGAGAAGTTTACATCATAGAATTCCATCCCACCTATCTTCTTAAGCTGCTCTTTAACTCTTCTCCTGCTTTCAAGTGCATACCTTAGGATTTCTTCAACATCTTCTCTATTGAATACTCCGTGTGGATATATAAGCTTAACAAGACCTGATACCATCTTCCTTACTGCTATCACATCACGCTGATTCAAGTTGTTTCCTAGCTTAAAATACTGATCGAAGGCATCCGCATATGATGATTTCCTCAATTCTCTTAAAAACTCTGAAAGGTAGTCTGTGATAAGTCCATAATCATTAGTAAAGAACTCTGGTCTGTATTTTGGTATCTCCCATCCTGGCAGATAGCAATGCATTCTGTCAAAAAAAGCGCTATCATATGCCATAGTTTCTGGAAATGGATCAAACAGGTGCGATGTTTTAAGTAGTACATCTACGCTCTGATTTATATTACCAACAAATACCATGGATGCTGAGGCATTCTTTTCTTCTTTTCCTCTTGAGAATGATCCCGATGCCATATAATCCTTCATTATTTGTATTCCATCATAGTCCTTGAACTTTATTCCAGCAACTTCATCAAATGCTACACAGTCCCATATACCAACAAGACCAACTGTTTTTGAAGACATATTATAAAATAAGTTTGCAACAGTAGTCTGTCCACCCGATACAAGTATACTATTTGGTGATATTTCCTTGTAAACATGAGATTTACCAGTCCCTCTTGGGCCCAACTCACACAAGTTAAAGTTATTCTCTACAAGTGGAATCATTCTGATAAGAAGAAGCATCTTAACTCTATGAGTAAATCTAGATGGTTCCATCCCTATTGACCTAAGTAATACATCTATCCATTCATCCTTGGTAAACCTAGCGCGTCCTTCAAGGGCATTCTTTAGATCAAGATTAGGCATCTGTATTGGTGTCAGTTTGGATATTATAAATGGAATTCTTGATTTATCCGCTTCATCATAAAAGTATTCAAGCTGAACTATGCACCATATTCCTCCACCTAGAAGTCTTTCATAGTCCGATGCGTACTTTTCGGCTATGGGAACATTTGATATTCCTAGATTTGAAAACTCAGCCTCATATCTGTCCTCACGGTAATTTAGTTTAACAGAAATCTTGTCAATTACAGTGTATGTTCCTCTTTCCCTTAGCTTTGATATAACCTTTTGTGCCTCATCTGGTCTTACAAAATTCTCTGCAAGGATTCTCTTTACAGTCTTTACTCCTTCTACTATTGCTTCTTCTTCCTGGGTTGCACAGTACATACCAAGTAGATACTCAAGAACATAAACAGGAACATTGGCCCCTTCCTTTATCTTCTTAGTAAGGTCTTTTCTAACTATTTTTCCTTCAAAAATCATATTCAGTTTGTCATTTAAATAGCCAGCAGAAGGGATTGTCTCCTTTGAATCATCCTCTGAACCAAAAGACTCAAAATCATCTTCAAAATGTTCATCTTTTATTTCATCCTCATTATCATGTCTCTCATCCATCTACAATCCCTCCTTATACATCAAATCCGTAATCGTTAGAAAAAGCAATATCCATTACTACCTCATGTCTTATTATCTCAACATCATTTTTATCATCCACCGCTACAAGAAAGTATCTCTTATTCTTATCATAAACCATATTCTTAAAGTTAAACTTCATTCTAAATATCCTCTTATTTGTATCACTGTCTTTTTTATCAGCTACATAAATATTTTCATTTGAAATTCTCTCATTATCTTCTGAAATAAAGAAAATCTTATATGTCGTCTCTTTTACCACATCTGAGACAGGTTCATTCTGCATAAAGTCCAGGGATACTATTAAATTTGTTACCTTCTGAAACATGCTAACTAAGGCAATTCTTGCTGGTTTAGTCTCAGTATGGTATCTTTCAACCTTTACATCTATTACTGGTATGATCAACTCCTGAGGTGAAGATCCTCCATGGACAAAGTTTTGCCCCCCTCCAGGTAGTTTATATATATTTGAACTAATTGGAACACTCACATATCTACTATCTTTATTTCCCATCATCTCTCCCAACTGAAATGATATTATCCCATCATCCACTATTGGGTTCTTTGAAACTATAAACCTTCTATTTACTAAGTCGGTCTTCTCAGAAAGATTTGTAATTTTATCCTTCTCCTGGATCTTAAATCTCTTGTATATAAATCCGTGATCTGATGTAATAATAAAATGGTGACTATTAGCATTAGTAGAAATTTTCCTTATCATTGAATGAATTTCATCTATAGCTTCGTAACAAGCATTAAACACTTCATTTTCTGTGTTAGCCTTGTCTCCTCTTGCATCTATCTGATTGTGGTAGACATACACTACCTCCATACCAGTAAAGACTTCTCTCAGATTTTCCTTGTTCAAATTCTTTATATCATCAAACTGTATACACCTGCTTTGTGGTAAATAGGTCTTTAAGATAGACTCTCTTTGAATTAGTGAATCACAAGCCTTTCCGTCAACAAGTACTTTGTAATCTTCAGTTATCTCAATATCTTTGTTTGGTAGTAGTGCAGCCATCCCAAGTCTTGTAAATGAAGGTAGAGATCCCATCATTGTCTGTATCTCTGGAGTACATTTTTCATCATTGACTAGTCTTTCAAACAGTTCCATACCAACTTCATACCTCATAGCATCAGAGATTATTACCACAACTCTATCCTTGCTATTTTGTACATATTGTTTGAAGAATTCCCTTTGAGGTGGAAGTAAAGAGGAAGTTTTTTTCTTCTCCAAAGCCTTGTTCCACTTATAGATGGATTTTTCAAGATATCTATTCGTATAAATATTTTCAACTCTTTCTCTCAGCTTTTCAAACCTTGAATCATCGGAGAGCATATCATAGTTGTAGTAGAACCTTCTATATCTCCTATCTATCTTATAATCTTCATCCAAGTACTTCCTGATTATATCGTCTAACTCAGTCTTCTCTACATAGTTCACAGCTGTAATCACGTGATAAGCACTTTCTAATAAGTGGTACTCAGATCTGAACTTTTCAGCAAAGTGTTTCTTTCTTCTCGCCTGACATATTTCAGGAATTGACTTTCCGTTAATAGCTGCTCCAAGATCCTCTTCTAGTAATCTTTCCTTGATCCAATCAATTATTACCCAATCAATCTCTTTAAAAGTATCACAGTGAATCAAGGCTTCAGAGCTATATTTCTCAAGCACTGATTTTGTCCCTAGACTTTTAGAAACATAGTTAGACAGCTCATCATACTTTTCTTTATATAGTAGGTTATTCATTAGATTATCAAGGAATGCTATTATATTCCCTGACTTGTAAGATACGAAGCTCTTCCATGAGTCAGGTAGCTCATCCTGGATATATCTATCCGTGTATGTAACAAACATGGTAATTAATAATTTTTGAAGATTTGGACTTGGATCAGTATATCCATATTGCAACTCACACATTTTCCAAAAAGGTTCTACTAATCCATACTTCTGGAACTCCACAAGATATTTGTTATCATCAAGGCTACCCTCAGTTAATACAACTCTCGTTACTTCATCAAAGTATGCTATCTTCGCTCTGGTAAGGACACTCATTAGCCCAGTCTCTATTGACTCCTCTGTGTATTCCTCCATGTTAAGGTCATAGAACCTCTGTGTCCTATCTTTTGCTCCAAAGAATTTGATATACTTCTGAATAACAGGCTTAAGTTTTTGGTCTATCCCAATATCAACCATAAGTAGAGATGCCCTATCTGCATAAAACCTCTTTGAATAGAGCACTGTATCCTCAAGATGATTTTCTCTAATCCCTGGTTTAGGAAAAGGAGCATAAATCAGATAGTTTGACTCTACATCCTCTCTTTCAAGAAGATATTTGGTATAGAACTGATTATCCTTCTCTAGCTTAAATACCTTTGCATTCTTAATATCTAAAGAATCAATATCGTCTACAAAATCTTTGTTATCGTCATACCAAAATACAATCTTTCTACCTTCTCCTCTGAATTCTTCATTTAATTTGTCTGTAATCTGCTTAAAATTAAGCTCTGCCATAATATCCTCCCTGACTTAGATCTTGGCAAGCACCTCTAGTTTCTTACCATTTGTATCAGTCTGCACCTTTTCATAATTCACTTTTACTCCATCATCAAGATCTATTGAAATTCTTGCTAAAGCAAGATGTGTAATTTTCTCGTCATATTCTCGGGTCTCTTGAAGTTGTTTCTTTAGCTTCTCTTGTCTCTTGGTAGCTTTAGTTACTTCTCTTACATCTGAGCTTTCTTGAATTATATTTTCCATATGCTGTATTTCACTTTCATATATCTTTTGTATTTTATGAAGGTAGTCAACACGGAGGTTTCCAATTGTGTTTTCATCATATCTATGCATATAGATAAGTGCCTTAAATCCATCCTGCTTACCGCTATCAAACATCCAATATATAGGTCTTTTTTTGTATGTCTTTACATGGTCTTTAAAAAAATCTTTGATAAAGTAATTTCTTATTATTTCCCTTGGGCTATCACCTTTGTTTCCAAGAGCATCTGCAATAAATGATAGGTTCTCTTCAAGGGTCTCTTCCCCATATGTTTTTTTTACAAATGCTGTAAATAGTTCAACTATATCATCCTTAAAATATTCTTCGTCTGTAATTGGTAAAACATTATCTTTATCTGGGATAAAAGAGCTATATTTACTATCATCCCACTCACCACCAGCAAATGCTAATCCTTCTATATCAAGGCTATATCTCCCGAACAAACATCCAATAAAATATGAAATAAAACTTTTGACATATTCATTATGCTCAAAATTTGAAATAAATAATCTCAATGCGTGTTTTTTTTGATTTTCTTTATCGATGCCTGTTGCCACTTCTATTTTTTCAGTAATGACTGTTTCATAGTTTGAAATTGTCTTCAATGATGAATTAATTAATTCATCAGCATAGTTAAACGATTCTTGGACATTTATTTTATTGAGGTTAAAAAAATTACTAAAAGATGGAGATATCTCCATGTTATTTGCTATTAATTCAAGCAAGCTAATGATTTCACTTACCATTGACGCGATCAATTTATCATATATTTTTATATATGGTATCTTTTTTATATAAATCGGTGAAAAATGTTGCCCATTTACAATGCTAGAAAGCATATCTTCATAGAGGTATGTATTGAAATATGCCAACAATAAGTAAAGATCATCATCTGAAGATACCTCAATGAGATTTACACCGCTCTCAAATGCAATGTGTTCCTCCTTTATTCTTGCACAAATTGATTGAGAGCCATATCTTGCATCTGGCCATACAATCCCTCGTGTTTTTTGAAAATCTGAATTTGAAATCTTAGACAAAACCTCATGCTTCACAACTTCATCAATAATTTCAAACCATTTTGCTTTTGATCCACTACGAGAACAAAATAACCATTTATTTTGAGAACTACTCTCTGTTTCTGTTGCTATGCTATTATAAGATACTTCATACCACTTTCTCAAATACATTTCATTATTGGGCAATGAAGGACCTCTTTTTACTGCAAAAATATCTTTTATTAATTTATTTTTTTTATATGTTTCAAGCCCATCATAAGTAAGTTTATAAGCTAAAATATAGTCAGGTATCTCAAGATAATCCTTTTGACTTAATAATTCATATCTTTTTGAACTGCATTCTAATAATGCTAATTCCTTGGCACTTGAAGTAGAGTAATATTTCAAATTTAGAATATTTGGCCTTCTTAAAGTGTTTGTATTTGTATGCAAAACAAATGAGCAACTTTGAACAACCTCACCACTAATCTCTTCAAACGCTCCAGCACCAAGATGTAAAATATTTATTATTTCTGAATAAGATAGTATTAATTCCCTTAAATTTGTAAATGAATTTAAATACATCCATGATTGTTGCGTAATCATTCCTAAATATCTATAATCTTTAGTAATTTGGATGCTCTTTTCTATGAATACTGCAAACAAATCTGATTTGCTATTTGGATAGTTTTTCTTTAAATATTCCGATAATTTCGTACTCATTCCACTACTTCCCATATAAGGAGGATTTGTAACAACTACATCATACTTTTGTATCATTACTTCTCCAATTTTAATTAATAAATCTAACTGATTTCTTGTAGACTCAACACCAATCGACTCCAGAGACATTTGCCCATCTGTACCAAGCACTCTAACAAAATCACTTAGTAGTCTCCAGTTATAGTTTTCAGTACTTAGGATAGAACCATACTCCTTTGCATCAATAAAAGTATCTAAAAACCCGTTTATCTGAAGTAGCGCGGTGTTTTTTTCCATATCATTCAGTCCAGAACCAAAGTATTTAAGTTGGTTTCGGTTTATGCTATTACTCTCTTGGATTGCATATAAATGACACATTGTATCTTCATTTAGGATTGTTCGGTTATATTGCCGCGCTTTCATCATTACTGCAAAATAAGCAAGTTGATAAGCACGATTGTCAATGTCTAAGCCGTATAAGTTATTCTCAATGATACTCTTTGCTGCATCACCTTGGCTGTAGCCATAACTTTCATAAATCTGCATAAAAATATCAAATGCGTAAACTAAAATATGCCCACTACCCATTGCTGGGTCTATAACTTTAATATTCTCTGGTTTTATGCCCTTATATTCTTCTCGCATTCTCTCTAGTTGATTTTCAAAGTTTTCTTCCTGTGCAGCATCATCCAAATAATATTTCCAATTCGACTTAAGATTATCATTTGGGTGCCCTTCCAGCCACAAACGACCCAAACTATTCTCTACCATATAACGTACTATCCAGTCTGGCGTGAAAAGTTGGGTTGCTGATGGTATTCTTTCCTTGGTTATCTTTACATTCTTTTTAAGTAGTGCAAATGTTTCATCCTTGGGTTCAGTATTATAATATTGATACAACCAACCAATTATTTCTATCTGTCCTTCTTTTTCAACATTAAAATCATCTTCTGGTATATCCTTAACAAGGTGATAAACAACCCCTTCCTTATCTGTGAAAGATATGTTGAGCAATAGCTCTGTATAGTCATTTGTCTTTTCAAAAAGCTCAGGAAGATTTTTATTCAGTTCATTACACTGTTTAATAAATAGCATTCTAAATAGCTGATCTAATTTATTATTATGCTTTAATTCTTGAATCAACTGTCTTTCTTCCTCTGTATAATACATCTCTGCATCATAAGGATTTGTTACCAAATCTGGCTCTGACTTGGTACTACTATCAGAAGAAAGTACTCTTACTCCTGAAGGTAGATAATCGTTTACTTCCATAAATCTTATAGCAATTAGTCTATTAAACCATGTGTATGCAACCTCTTCGATAATGTTCTTATACGCATTAGAATAATCACTAAGATTTGCTTTTTTTTGAATTTCTTCTACCAGTTTCTTACGCTGTTCAATTTCAGATCCTGTAATAGAGCTAGGCTCTTTCGTTCCAATATCAAAGAATTGAACGGTCTGTGTCGACTGAGGAAGTGGATTTCTCATCTCTTTATCTGTTATTCCCAACAGTCCTGCTTTATAAGTTATATCGGCGATAAGCTTGTTTCTTGCCCATATTGCATAATTCTTTATAGCTGCCTTATTCATAATCTGCCCCCTCTAGAATTGAATATTAACTACTGTATTCTCATCCAGTTCATCCTCTATTTTCTTTCTAATATGATCAATATATTTATCTAAATCTTGAGTGTCATTTATTCTCCAAGTAGAACTAAGGTTAACTGAACTAATATTAATATGCTTAATTTTTTTAGTATCATAGTTGTCATCACCGTCTTCTTTGTCTCTTATAAGCATATCTTTATTTGACATTTCAGTATACATCTTGGTTTTAAGCGTATCCGCTTCTAGACTCATCCCAACCAATAATGCAATGTTATTACAAGCTTCTGCTTTTTCTTGAAGCTTTTTAAATTCCTGAATATATTTATCCTCTAGTTCATTTTTATATATCTTCTTATTCAGCTCTTTAAGAATAGTTTCTCTAGCATCTTTTATTGCTTCTATAACAGGGTACATTTTTTCATCAAGTAGCTTATTGTACTCATCTTCAAATTTCTTAGTTAATTCAGGAAGCTTGGGTATATCAGAGTAAGGTATTTCTTTCTTTAAAATTTCCTTGATATTCTCTACAAGTCTTTCTATTTCCTGATCAGCAATAAATGCTTTGCTGTCATCATAGATTTTCATAAGCTTAAGTGCATTTTCAAAAATGTTCTTCTGCTCTCCCTCAAAAAATCTTCTAACCGTCTCATATTCTTCAGAAAAATCTAAGTATTCTTCTCTGTCTCTGTGGATATTGGAGAAAAACTCCATCAAATTTGAGATATGACAAGCTCCTCTTAATAAAGATTTACCTGATTTTAGTATATTTTTGCCTGGGTAAGGTGCAATTTCATATTTGCTTTCAAGATTTTCAATACTATATATCATAGTAGTCGATTGTTTTTGAAATGTTTCCATAATAGAATCTTCATTGTTTGTATTTAATGGATGATTAAATAGCTCTTTTAAAATTTCTTTAACTGACTTCTTTTCTTGATTTGGTATGCTCTTTCTTACATCTGTAAGTAATTTATCCAAATACTCTTTTTTTGTGATGTATCTAATTAATTCATCTATGCTTCTATTTACTAAATTTACACCCTCACCACTAACAGTAAAAGATAACTGCCCCTTTTTAAATAGATTTGCTACAAGCCATTCAATATCATTATCTACGTATCCATAAGGAGCTTTCATAAATCTATCCTTTATAGATTTTATGGATGTCTTTTGGTGATTATCAGTGTTGCCTTTGATAAAATTAAATAGATCACCCAAGGCATGATGATTGGCTTCCTGAATGTTTTCAAAGTCAATGCTTTGCTGATCAGTTGTTGAAAATAGCTTCCTAATATTTCCCTCATCCATTGGAGTATTTATGTATTCTAGCTTATGGTAGACTGTAGTAACTAGTCGTCCAAGTGCTTCATTTATTCTAGATGATATATCCTTTGATGTCAGCTGAGCTCTGTCTCCATTAACATAAATGTCAGCTTCCTTAAGTGCTTCTTTTAAGAAAAATTTGGCATTATCTCTTCTTGTTCTCATCTCACTACGCTTTGAATCCTTTATCTGCTCAAACTTTGCTATCTTATTTGTTGTAGTAAGTCTAAGATATCTTTCTATTTTCAGTGCACTTGCCAGTTCATTGATAAAAGTCCTGTCCTCTGGCAATACAACAATAACTTCTTTTCCTTGACCAGATTTCATTCGAAGGGTTGTCTCATCTCCACCATACTCTGAACCAGGTGTAAGAATTCTCAATCCAATATCGTAGCTTTGATTTGCCTTGTATGGTCTTTCATCTACAATCTGATTAAATGAGAAATTATATCTTCCATTAAATTGCGGGTGTCTATATTTTTTTTCGCTGTAGATGTCTTCAAATATCAATTCTGATACCTTGGAAATTACCTCAGCCATTTCTATATTCTGATTTTCAATTTCCCTGTTTATTTCCTGCTCTTCATTTGTCAGGAATACATACAATTCACCATTTTTCTGTACAAGCATCTGTTTTTGAAGTATTGTAAGTGCTTCCTCAACCTTTTTCTTTAATTCAATTCTATCTGTATTTATAGCTGATACCATTAGAGTCGTAATATTATCTACATTTGCTGCTACAAGATCTACATACTTAATCATAAAAAGGGCTTTAAGGACACTTACATTGAAACAGTCCTCTTCTTTATCTGGATTTATTACTCCGTTTTCTTCAGCCTTAATAATAACCCCTTTATGACTTTGGTCTAGAAATTGATGAAGGGCATCATAAAATAGGTTAAATGGAACTAATGCTCCCTGTTCTCTATCCATAAGTTTCATTGCAGATTCCTTAAATAAGGCAAGCATGGATCTTGCTCCTTCTGCAAGGTGTTTCCCCGAAGCTCCATGTATCCTTATGGAGGTAAGTACACTTGCTAGAAGATTAAATTGATATGGAATAAAGGGATATACTAATGCAAAGTCATCTGAGTCTGTGTATAGCTTCTTCTCTACTTCATCATTGAAAACTATAAGGTTTTTAACAACAGTTGACATTTGCTCATAAAGAACTCTTAATGTCTGTTCTCCTGTATCATTTTTTACTAGTATCCTCTTTTTTATTACCTCATCTACATTTGCAGCAGATAATGATAGACGTGTATCAAAACGTCCTGTAATTTTTGAAAAGTCATTTCCTCTTACTTCTGTTATTGAATCAATATCTTCTTGACTTGTTACTACTATCCATACCTTGCCGTTACATTTTGTACCTAGATCTTCTGTTATAGTTTGAAGATTCAACATCAATTTTGAATCATCTCCTACATATTGACCCATCTCATCCACCATAAATACAAGGTGATGATTTTTACCTTTATTATCTATATATTTTTTGACCATTTCAGAAAATCTGTCAATACTAAATATATATGGTTCAGTCGCTTTTTCACACCAGTTTCTTCCAGCTTCTTCACTCATAACTCCTATTTCGTCTAGAACTTGTACAACTGTATCTTGAATAAAGTCAAACTTACTTCTTAAGTCTTCCCATGAATCACCAAATTCTTCTTCAAATTTCTTCTTGAAAATCTCATACTTACCAGTTTCATCTAATTCTCTTTCAAGTTCAGCAATTTGTGGCATTGCTCCATAATATCCTTGCATTTCATTGAACACTTTTAGAAACACGGATACTATAACTTCCTTGGAGTTACTACCACTTACTTCACTCTTTGAATCGATGTTAAAAAGTACAACATCTGTAGGTATACTAGCTGCTAACTTCATATCACCCAAGACCTTTGGATCTATGATTTTATCGTCATCTATAAAGTAATCAAGGGCACTTTTACCATTAACTACCTTGTTTTCTAATAAATATGATAATATTTTTAGAAAGTGCGATTTACCTGATCCAAAGAAGCCTGAAATCCACACTCCCATGTTATCTGTATGACCATTGATTCCCTTCTGATAACTTGAAAAAAAATCTGCAAAATGTTTCTGAAGCTCTCGTGTAACCACATACTCATCTAGCTCCTGTCTTACATTTTCATCGTCATGCTGACCAACTTTGATTACTCCTTTTATATCACGATCAATTGGTTTGACAAACATATCTTTTATATACATTTCTTGTCCTCCTTGTTAATCTATAAGTGGGAATGCCCTGTAATAGTTATTGTCCTTTAAGCTTTCAAATAGAATTAGTTGCTGACCATCGAACTTCCCTGGGTAGAATAATACGACTGGTACTCTGTCCATTGCCTGGTGAAGATTGTTTAGTATTTTGTGTGATCTTAGTATTGGATAGCACTTTCCTATCCCTGTTAAGAATACTACTGCATCCTGAGGAGTATTCTCCTCAATTCTTTTAACTATCATGCTGTCATTGTCATTTATTTTCAAAAGGTTTCCTACAGCCTTTGTTATTCTGTCAAATCCCTTTTTCTTCTCAAAATTAAAGATCTGTTCCATAAAACCTTCTTCTTCTAGTATATCTATTATCATGTCGTATAGATCAAATACCACAAGCTCATATCCATCAAGGCCTTTTAAGTTTCTGGATTTAAGGTGTTCAATATGGTTTCTTACTCGTATTTCCTTATCAGGTGGATAATGGAATACATAGTATCCAACCTCATTCCCTAAACCTTTATTCTCCCTAAAGTCAGCCGATCTGATTTTATCTTCAATTGCATCCAGTCGATCTTGAAAGTTTCGCATCTATCTCACCCCCTGTAGTATATTGAGATAGATTCCCTGGTTATTTTCCTTTAATAGTTCTTCTAATGAAATATCCATTATTGGCTTTTTGATTTTACGACTACCATCGACATAATTTTCAAGTACTCCTGATTCTATCAATACCGTTTTATATGCACCAGCTAGCCTTTTCAAAGTGTAATCCTTCCATTTAGCTACTCTTTCACTTTGCATTTGTTTGTTTTTTAAAAAAATACTAAAATCCTTTTCTTCCAAATCATCTATACCCATGATTAGTTTCTCACGGAAAACTTCATACATAAATTCAAAGAAAAGAACATCACTTTTCATGATTGCTATAAGAAGTACTAACTTTTGGTTAGTTACATCTAGTTCTGGAAACAATTTAATATATGCTTCGTTTAGCGTCTTAGCTCTTTTTGAAACTGTACTGTATGTCATTATTGCTCTATCTTCTGTTGTAGCAGAGAAAATATTATCTTCCAGGTTCTTCTTCTTAATTTCATCAAAGGTCATGCCTTCATTTAACATTGAAATCATCTTTTTAAATTCAACAAACCAGTATGGAAACTTAACCATCCCAGCACTGTATTCCGTTTTCTCCATATCTAATCCTCCATTCAAAGATCCAATTATCAGTTACACAATTTTAGGAATGACTTCCATTATTTCACCGATGTCACACTTAAGTTCATGACATATTTTCACTAACACTTCCATGGACACATATTCATTATTTGAAATCTTGGTCATGGTATTTGGGCTTATTTTGATAGTTTTTCTAAATTCAGATCTTTTTATGTTCCTATCTATTAACAACTTGAATAATTTGTTATAAGAAACAGTCATTTCAACACCTCACCTACTTATTAATATGTAAATACTGCCTCTTTAAGTATAACATAGAATACTCTAATAAACGCTTTTAATTGCAACTTCTTGAGATTAATTGCTAGATATGTGCTACATTTGCCTAACTTTACCAGTTGAGCTTATTTCTATTAAAACAAAAGAAAACTTTCCAAGGATTTCTCCTTAAAAAGTTTCTTGTTTTAGTTATCCTTTTAATGATTAATTTTCTTTGTACTCATTAATTACATTTTTCATTTCATTCAACATGGGAATAAAGTTTTCAAAGTTAATGTTCTCATAATTATCATATACATAATGCGAAAAAATATTTTTCCCAAATGTTTTAGAGCTACCTGTTTCTGTTTTTCTATTAAATTTTCTACCATTTATTTCTATTTGTAACAATTTTTTTTCAAACAAATCTTCTATTTCTTCTTCTATATCTTCCCCTACTTCTACCAAAGGATTGGTTATTATGTAGAGATTATAATCTTCAATTTTTTTCAGTACATCTATTTTTTCTTTTATATGGGCATGATTTTTGAAATCTGCTAATGGCTTGTTGTTTTTTTTCTGTTCATTGTCAAAGACTAAAAAAACTGGATTTTTAGGGCTAATTCTAATTTTATTAAAAAATAAACTTCCCACATTTAATTTTTTATCATTATATAATTCAAAAATGTTCTTAAAGCTATTGCCACCATGTCCTGAAATCCCTAAAAAATAATTTAATCTTCCTCTATCTTCTTCTCTTTTGTTTTGGTTTTCTTTTTCATCTTTTTTATTCTCATCTTCTTTTTCTTTCGTTTTTATCCTTTTTAAAAACATAACTTTATATTCAAATTTATCATCCTTTTTTACTATTAATTCAGGATACTCATGGTAATATTTTCTCATTGCTGACTTTAAATACAATATATCTGTCTTTCCTTCAGTGATAATCAAAGGTTTGTCATTTGTAATAAAATATTTATAAAAAAGAAATTTTTGATATTCTTTTTCTTTAGAACTTAGATTGCTGAAATAACGCTTTTCATTCTTAATTCCATTATTATATATATTTAATTGATTTATAAAAGCAAATCTTCCTTCTAATTCATTTATACTTCCTTCTTCTCCCTCAATGAGAAATTTTCCATTATAATATAGATTGTTAGCCATAGCTCTAGTTCTTTTGTAGTACTCTCTCTTTACGTTGATCACTTTATTAACTACTAAACCAGTAACTTCTTGTCTTGAATCCTTATATAAAACTCTAGTTTTGCTGTCATTTATAAATAATCCAAATTTCTCAACTTCATATCTAATATCATTAATAAATAAATTTTGATCTTCAAGGAATCCTTTATGATTTGTAGAAAAAGTTAAATCATCTGCATATCTAGTGTAATTCAACTTGTATTTTCTAGCAACCTGCAACAAACGTATATCTAATATATTGCATATCATATTAGTTATTACAGGTGATGTTGGAGCTCCTTGTGGTAATGATCCATTAAAACAAGTTAATTGAGCTATAATAGTAGCAATATTTATAGGAAGATTAAAGTTATTATTTTTCTCAAAATAACCCCTTACTCGTCCAAAATGAAAACTTTCAAAATAATCCTTCAAATCCATATTTATTACATATCTTTTATTTCTATGTATTTCTGAATTAGTGATAATAGTTTTTTTCCTTTCAAATCCATGTGAAATATTGTTTTTCTTATTTTTTTCATTAATATCTGACAATACAGTCGCTAAATTTCGCTGTAGAGTTTTTAGGTCCTTTGTTGGAGCGTGTATTTCTCTAATTCCTCCATTTTTTTTAGGTATTTCAAATGAAGTGTAATAACTTGAAGTACCAACAACATACAATATATAATTTAGTTTTTTTTCTGATATTTTCAAAAATCCTGCCAATTCTTTTCTTGATGTAATATTTCTAAATTTTTTCATAGGTTTCTCCTTAAAATAAAATGTGTGGCTACTCATTATGCCCGGCTTATTCATAAACCTCAGACATTTTTAAGTCTGTATAGAAAATGGCCAATCTCCCTAACATTATCTTCACTGCTTGCGAAACACAAGCTTAACATCTAGCCACACATATTATTATATTACATTATATTTTACTATAATACAAATTTAAATATCCTAATAATTGTCTGTCTTCTCTGAATTTTATAATGCTCACCTTACCTAGTTAAGCATTCAAGTATTAGGGTAAATAGATGTTAGCAAGCAAATAATCCAAAGGGGTGATGAAATGAAAGTAGTTATTATTGGTGGAGTGGCTGGAGGTATGAGTACTGCCTTTAAGGCCATACGTGAAAATCCGGAGTTAAGTATTACAGTTTTAGAACAAGAAAATTATATATCCCTTGGTGCCTGAGGCTTGCCCTATTACATCGGTGATGTATTCGACGATATGGATGAGAATTTATTTGCAAGAACTTTAAAAGATGCAAAGGAAAAAAATATTAACTTGCTACAAAGACACAAGGTCTACTCTGTAGACTTTGATAAAAAACAAGTTTTTGCTAGGGATTTAGATAGTGGTGAAGAAAAGATCTTCGAATATGATAAGTTAGTAATTTCAACAGGAGCAGTTTCTGTTACTCCTGATTTTGAGGGAATAGATTCTAGCAATGTATATTCAATCACTAAACCTTATATAGTTAAAGAACTTAAAGACAATCTGGATAATTACAAAAATATAGCTATAGTTGGTGGTGGCTTTATAGGTGTTGAAGTAGCTGATCAACTTTCTAAGTACAAGCACTTAAATGTAACTCTTTATCACTCACGAGATCAACTTTTAAACAAAGTATATGACAATGTAGCTGGTCAAGCTGTAGCAGATGAATTGAAAAATCTTGGTGTAAATGTTATTTTTTCTGAGAGACTAAAAGATGTCATTGCAGAAAATGGAAAAGTAACAGAAATAATTACTACAAATCGACAGGATAAAGTTGACGCCCTGATTCTAGGCATTGGATTTCAACCTAATACAGGTATTTTTACTGATGAAAGACTCAAAAAACTTAAAAATGGCGCTATTATCATTGATAAATATGGTCGTACTTCCATTGATGATGTGTGGAGTGTTGGGGATTGTGCCACTGTTCCTCATAAGTTTTTAAAAGATCCATATATCCCTCTTGCAACCAGTGCCAATAAAATAGGTAGACAAATTGGTATAAACTTATCTAAGGAAGAGGAAGATCTCTTTGGTCCTTACGAATCCCTAGGTTCTTCTTCAATAAAAGTAGGAAACATGGAGTTTGCGACAACTGGCCTTACAGAGGCTCAAGCTAAGGACCTTGGATTTGACTATGGTATAGCAGAATCTAAAATTTCAAACAAACCTGGTTATATGCCTGATGCTAGTAAGGTGCATTTTAAAATTATTTTCGAAAATAAAAGCTATAAGATTCTTGGAGCTAGAATTTTCGGGGAAAGGGATGCTGTCCTTCGACTACTTCCTTTTACTACAGCTATTCACGCTGGTCTTACAACTAAGGATTTAGCATATTATGATTATGCTTATTCACCACCATTTGCGCTGACCTGGGAAGCTGTAAACACTGCTGCTTCTATTGCAGAGTAAGTTAAATAAAATAGGAGGTAGATGAAAATGGTAAAAGATTATGACAAACCAGAATATATAGATGTTAAAAGAAATGCTATTGGAGATAATGAAAAGAGAGATAGCGCAATAAAGCTTATGAAAGAAATACTAAGTAGCCAATCATTTGGAGTTTTAGCTACAAATGGAGATAATGAATGTTATACTAGTTTGATTAGTTTTGCTTGTGGTGCTGATTTTACAACTCTTGCTTTTGCAACTCCTGTAGAAACTAAAAAATTTAATATGATTAAAAAAAACAATGGTGTTTCAATATTAATAGATAATAGATCAAATAATGAAAATAGTATAAACGATATAGCAGCAGTAACTTGTATAGGACTAGCAAAAGTATTAAAAGAAAAGGAAGAAGTAGAAAAATGGTCCAAAGTTTTAATAAATAAACACAGTTATCTGGATGACTTTATAAATGCTGATACAACTGCAATAGTTTTGGTGGAAATATCAAAATACTACTATGTAACAAGCTTTCAAGAAGTACTAGAATGGAGCCCAAAGTAAAACTAAATAGCATTTCCCCAAAATGTAAAAGTCTTGAAACCTTCATTTTAAAGGGTTTCAAGACTTTCGTTTGTTGTTTCGTCCCATAGGTATACTTATGTATTTCCTTATCATTCGACATAAGTCTCGCCAACCCTAACAGGGCCAACTCAATCATTACAATAATGTTTTATTTTAAAGGTGTATCTTTCAATGATTATAGTCTATACTTATAATGATGCATTAAATTAAGGAAGGAGATTTTATGATAAATATAGTTTTAATTTTAGTACTACAATTAATATACGTCCCACTTTTGACCCTAAGGACGATATTTTTAGTCAAAAACATGACTGTAATAGCATCGCTTCTTGGCTTTGCTGAAGCACTTATATATGTATTTGGATTATCCTTAGTATTTAGTGGAGACCAAGGACCACTTGCAATGGTTGTATATGCTGTTGGATTTGGGCTAGGTATACTTATAGGCGGAGCTGTTGAGAATAAGCTTGCAATTGGATACAATAGCTTTGCAGTAAATCTTATGAATAAAAATACAGATTTAATTAATCATTTAAGAAACGAAGGATTTGGCGTTACGGTTTATGAAGGAGAAGGAAGAGACAGTAAAAGATATAGATTAGATATCCTTACAAGGAGAAGTAGAGAAGAAGAACTTTTAGATTTGGTTGATGAATATGAGCCACAGTCTTTTGTTGTTTCCTATGAACCAAGAAGATTTAAAGGTGGATTTTTAGTTAATTCAATGAAAAAAGCTAGAAAAATGCCAACACCACCTAGAAAAAAAGTTACTCAAACTTAGAAGAAAGAATATATTTTTTTCTCACACGTTTAGTACAATTTGAATACTAGTATTAGCTAATTCCAAAAAAATGGAGCCTTGGGCTCCATTTTTTCAATGATATATCTTATCTATTCCTTTGTTTTTAATCTCTTCTTTTAGAGTACACCAGAAAGCACATCTCCAATGCTATCTCTAAATACTAAATCAGCACGATTATCATAGCTTGTAATCGTCTTATTTATTATTACTAAATTTTTACCTCTAAAATACTCTAGAAGACCTGCTACAGGATAAACATTTAGTGAGGTTCCTCCAACAATTAATGTTTCTGCATTTTTGATATAGTTTATTGCGCTATCTAGAAGTTTCATATTTAAACCTTCTTCGTATAGTACTACATCTGGTCTTACTAGGCCTCCACAAGAATCACACCTAGGAACCCCCTCTGATAGAGTTACTTTTTCTAAACCATAGGTTTTATTACAAGACATACAGTAGTTCCTATAAATCGAACCATGTATCTCGATAACATTCTTAGATCCTGCTAGTGCATGTAATCCATCTATGTTTTGTGTTATAACTGCATCTAACTTACCTCTTTTTTCTAATTCTGCTAAAGCAATATGTGCCTTATTTGGCTTTGCATTAGGATATATTAAATTCTTCCTATAATAATCAAAAAACTTTTCTGTCTCATTTGCAAAAAAACTATGGCTTAACAGATACTCTGGAGGATAGCCCATCTCATTTTCTTTTGAATACAATCCAGCTGCCGATCTAAAATCAGGTATTCCACTCTCTGTAGAAACTCCTGCTCCTCCTAAAAACACAGTGCTTTTACTAGTATCCATTATTGACTTTAATTTTTGAATTTCCATATCCTTTACCTTTCTTTTTTTTACCTATTATTATTGTTTTACATTTAATATTGTCGTATTCTTTTTCTAATTCTTTAAGTGTTTCAATAACTTTATTTCTATAGCTATCTTTTTCATCTTCCATTTGTTCGAAATTATAGATATAAATGCTTAATTTCCTATGAAATCCACTTATTGCATCCCACATTGCATCTAAGTTATTTCCATAATATCCTTTTATGGATAGCTTATCTTTAAAGTATGGGTGAAAACTATCTTTGTTTTTCATCTTATTAGCATCAATTAATACAATCATCTTATCTTCCCCCTAATATAGCTGTTCAAAACTTTCGTAATGGTCTTCTGTATAAAAAACGAGTCCATCATCTGAATAAACTAGCCTGTCAGCTCCTCTATACCCACCTTCGTAATTTACATCTGCTTCATAGTATTTTCTTCCTTCTTTTATGGGTAGAAGCTTTTCTCTGTTTCCAAAATTATCTCCACCTATTACATAACCGTCAGCTACATCCCAAAGATTCCCTTCTTGTGAATCCCAGCCCAGTTCATTGGCTTCTGACTTTGTAATATAGTTCTCTGGCAATCTATTATAGGTGTGTAAATAAAGAGCTACATCTTCAGTCTCATAATAATATCCTGATTCTTCTAATGTTTCTAATTCTGTCTCTTCTGTTTGAGGTTCCTCAACAATTGTATTATTTGAGCTACAACCACTTACAATTAATGCTAGCATTATTGCAATAATTAACAAATTCTTATATTTAAACCACTTTTGCATATATATTCCCCCAATTTGTTTCTCTAATACCATTGTATCATTATAATAAAACAAAAGCAGGTCAAATTGACCTGCTCTCTCTTTAATTCTTAGATAATTCTATTCCTGTCTCTTCCCCATTTAAATCTTGAGTCTCTGACATTTTTTCTTCTGTAAAGTTAATCGCTGTTGCTAGGGTCTCTGATTTTATAAAGTCCCTATATTCATCAACCGCTACTTTTATTTCTTCACTACCGTTATATTTAATAGTGATATTATCAAGAATCTCATACCCATTAGCTTTTCTCATTTGTTGAACTTTGGATACAAATTCTCTTGCATAACCTTCATTAATAAGCTCATCTGTAAGTTGAGTATCTAATATTACAAATAGATTGTTCTCCATGACTACATTAAATCCTTCTTTTGAAGAAATTGTAGTTAAAACATAATCACTTGTAATATTGGTTTTTTCTCCATCCAATTCTAGCTCAATTGTTTCTCCATTTTCCAATGCTTCTACAGTCTTTCTAGCATCTATTGTCTGAAGAACTTTCCCAAAAGCTTTTACTTTGGAGCCTAGTATTGAACCAACCACTTTAAAGTTTGGTTTTAGTGAGTAGTTCATAAACTGAGTTAAATCGTCTTCAAATACTACTTCTTTTACATTTAGCTCTTCTTTTATCAGTGGAACTAAATCTATAACTTTTTCTTTATACTTACCATCTATTACTACTTCAGCTAATGGCTGTCTAACTTTAATTTTTACATTTTCTCTAGATGCTCTTCCTAGTGCAACAAGTTCCCTAACTAAATCCATTTTTTCTTCTAGTTCAGGGTGAATTAACTCTAGATTGCTAGCTGGATAGTAGTCAATATGAACTGATTCTTTTCCAGTTAGGTTTCTATATAGTTCCTCTGATATAAATGGAACAAATGGTGCTATTATTTTACAAAGGTCTACTAGTATCTCATAGGTTGTGCTATAAACTGCTTTTTTATCATCATCAAGTTCTGTTGACCAGAATCTTCTTCTGTTTCTTCTGATATACCAGTTTGATAAATCTTCTATAACAAATTCTTGGATGTCTCTTACAACTCTTGTAAGTTCAAATATATCCATATTCTCTTTTGATGACTTTAATAGTGTATTGAATTTAGAAAGTATCCATCTATCTATCTCTGGTCTTTCATTATAGTCTACATGGAATTCTCTAGGGTCAATATCATCTGTATTAGCATACATTGAGAAGAAGTTATATACATTTCTGATACTTCTAAAGAACTTAGATTCAACTTCTTTTAAGCCTTCTTCATCAAATTTTGTAGGTGTCCATGGTGGAGATACATAAATTACATACCATCTAAGAACATCTGCACCATATCTATCAAATAATTCAAATGGATCTACTGTATTTCCTTTTGTTTTTGACATTTTCTTGCCTTCTTTATCAAGAACAAGGTCATTAACTAAAACGTTTTTAAATGGAGATTCTCCAGTTACAAATGTTGAGATTGCTAGCAATGAATAGAACCATCCTCTTGTTTGGTCGATTCCTTCACATATAAAGTCTGCTGGGAATAATTCCTCAAAGAAATCATCTTTATGTTCAAATGGATAGTGGTGTTGTGCAAAAGGCATTGCCCCACTGTCAAACCATACATCTATTACATCTTTTTCCCTTGTCATAACTCCGCCGCAATCTGGGCATGTTAAGTGTACATTATCTACATATGGTCTGTGAAGTTCTACTTCTTCTTCTTTTATATCTTCTATTGCTCTATCTACAAGATCTTTTCTTGAGCCGATTGAGTCTATATGTCCACAGTCATCGCATCTCCAAATTGGGAATGGTGTGCCCCAATATCTACTTCTTGAGATAGCCCAGTCATTAAGATTCTCTAACCAGTTACCAAATCTCTTTTCTCCTACAAATTCTGGGAACCAGTTTACTCCATTATTATTTTCAATTAACTTATCTTTTAATTTCGTCATTTCAATATACCATGATGGTTTAGCATAGTATAAAAGTGGTGTCCCGCATCTCCAACAATGTGGATAATTGTGTACCATTTTTTCTTTTTTAAATAGCTTGCCATTATCCCTTAACCACTGAATAATTTCTTTATCTGCATCCATAACAAACTTGCCTTCCCATTCTGTTTCCGTGAATGTTCCAGTTTCTGAAACTGGTTTTATAAATGGAAGTTTGTATTTTAATCCTGTATTGTAGTCATCTTCACCAAAAGCTGGTGCTGTATGAACAATTCCTGTTCCATCTTCAGTTGTAACATAATCCCCTAAAGTAACATAAAATGCCTTGCCCGGAACATCGATTTGTGGAATTAACTGCTCATATTCCATATACTCCATATCGCTACCCTGCATTGTATCTAGGATTTCATAGTCTTCGCCTAAATTCTTATCAGCTAATGATTTTACAAGATAGAATATTTCATCATCTTTTTTAGCTCTTATATATGTTTCATTTGGATTTACAGTTACACATACATTTGAAGGTAATGTCCAAGGAGTAGTTGTCCATGCTAGAAGATACTCATTTTCTTTATCCTTTAGCTTAAACTTTATTGTTACAGTTTCTGTCTTTATCTCTTGATATCCAAGTGCAACTTCATGACTAGCTAATCCAGTACCGCATCTTGAACAATATGGTAATATCTTATGCCCTTCATAAATAAGTCCTTCTTTAAAGAACTTATCTAAAATCCACCAAACAGATTCAATATAGTTGTTATCAAGTGTAATATATGGATCATCCATGTCAATTAAGAAAGCCATTCTCTCTGTCATATCTCTCCAAAGTTTTTCATATTGGAATACAGAGTCTCTACATTTTTCATTGAAAGCTTCCATTCCATAGGCTTCAATATCTTGTTTGTTTTTCAAATTTAGTTTCTTTTCAACTTCAATCTCTACAGGAAGTCCATGTGTATCCCATCCTGCTTTTCTCTTTACTTGGTAGCCTCCCATTGTTTTGTATCTACATGTAAGGTCTTTAAGAGTTCTAGCCATAACATGATGGATTCCTGGCTTTCCATTAGCTGTTGGAGGTCCTTCATAAAATATATATGGTTTCTTAGGATCTCTGGTGTCAACAGATTTACTTAATAGGTCAATTTCTTTCCAATATTCTGATATAGCGTGTTCTCTTTCTTTTACTGGTTCATTTGATAATTCATTAAACCTTTTCACTGATCATCTCTCCTCTTTTCAAAAATAAAAAGTCCCTAAGTCAAAGACTTAGGGACGAAAATTCCGCGGTACCACCCAAATTACAGGTTTCCCTGTCACTCATTCTAAGTATAACGTCTTCACGTAGCATCTTAATCCATTTCAGATGCTAAACTCCTAGGCGATATTCTTCAAGCTCCCATTAATAATCTCTCATCTTTTCGATTATCTCTCTTGGAATGGATTTAGGCTTAAATACTGTCCTATTCAATGTTTTTATTTATACACTTGTTTATTAATATATCTAAAATGGACTTTATTGTCAAGTTATTATTCATCTTGCAATAATCTCATTTTGTAAATCTCTGTTGATTTATCAAGTTCTAACATATCATGGGTAATATATTCTCCCTTAGCTATATCTTTTATAACTTTTGCTTTTTTATTAATTAACCCTATTGGAACTAAATTTTGTTCTTTTGCAATATTATATTCTTCAATACTTCCAAATATTGTAGTCTCTCCTATTCCATCTAGAGACTCCCCTACTTTTAGACTTCTTTTTGCTCTAGTTATTACCTCAGCTACTGGCTTATCATACATTGGAACAATTGAAGGTTCATTAAATATAAATGCCTTTGCGATTGATATTGGAGTTTCAAGACTTGTTAAATGATATGGTCTAAACAAGGCGTAATTTGGCCCTTCTCCCATTTTTAAAAACTGCATTTCATGGTGAACTTGTGGCAAATCAGTTGTAACAATAGCAAAAACTCCTGGTGCCACTCCATGTGCATAGTCAACTATTCCATATTTATTTAAGATTCCACCATCTTTTTTTAAGCTATATGCTTTTGCTAATAAGTCAACAGTCGTAGTTGGACCATGTCCGCCTCTTACATCTGGAGTAAAACCTGTTGCATTTGCCATTGCTGCCATTTCAACCATGGTATTAGTTCCATCAATAAAGGAAGCAAGTCTAAGTGGCTTAAGTCCTGATTTTTTTGCCTGCTCAGCAACTGCGCTTGGTACAATATTGTAATCGAGCGGATTGTTCTTGCCTTTTCCTAAAGCTAAAACCCTAAATCCCGAAGCAATTGCAAAATCATATAATTCCATTACGGCACCTGGTTCGTCACCAGCTGAACCCGTATATACTACTCCTGCCTCTTTAGCCATTTTGTTTAAATATGGACCAACCACTATATCAGATTCCACATTTAACATAACGATATGTTTTTTATTCTGAATGGACATCTTTGCTATCTTTGCTCCTGTATTTGGTACTCCGGTTGCATCAACTACTACATCTACAAGATTTGCTTTTACTGCTATTTCCCAATTTGTGGTTGCTACAAAATTTCCCATCTCCATTGCTAAATTCACTTCAGAAAGTGTATTTGCAATAGTAATATTATTATCATCAATCCCTGCCATATGAAAGGCAGTTACACAGTCCTTTATATTGTTGCTTACAACTACTGATGGCAACATACCTTTTACTCTTCTAATCTGACTTACCAAACCTTTTCCCATTAAACCTGCACCTACTAGTGCAACCTTTATATGTTCCCCATTCTTATCTAACTCTTCTAATTTCATCCTTAACTGATACATGTTTTCCTCCTAATTATTTATCAAAATATCCTGCATTGCTTCCAGCTATGTAGCCGCTAGACCAAGCCCATTGCAGATTATATCCTCCGCAATCTCCATCTACATCAAGTAATTCCCCACATAAAAATAATCCTTCTACTATTTTTGATTCCATTGTATCCGGGTTAATTTTTTCTAATGATATTCCCCCCGCAGTGGTTTGGGCATGACCCCAACCTTTATCACCTGATAATTCAAATTCCCAATTGACAAGTATTTCTGCCAATGAACTAACTTCTACTTCGTTAATATCATATGAGTGCTTATCCTTATCCATACCTAATTCTTTTATTATTGGAAGAATCAGCCTTTTGTTTATCATGCCTATTAAAGATTCTTCTAATGTTTTTTCTGGCATCTTTTGAAATCTTTCTTTTAGATATTCAAATACCTCTTTTTTTGTTTTATTGTGTAAAATAGATATACCTATTTTAACACTTTTTCCTTCTTTTTTAGCTTTAATTGCCTCTCTACTAAGCTGCAAAATTGGAGGTCCCGATACTCCATAATCAGTAAATAAAATATCTCCAATATCATCTGCTATATATTTATCATTGATTATTAAACTTGCTTTTCCAATAAACTTTACTCCATTTATCTGCTTCCACTTATCCCCTATTAGCTTTAGCTGGACAAGTGCTGGCGTAGGCTCGTTTTTAACATGCATAAAAGTCTGAGCTATTGAATACCCATTTCCATCAGAACCGCTTACTGGCATTGCCATTCCACCGGTTGCAATAATAATTTTATCAGCTTTAAAGTTTCTTCCATCTTTTGTATAAAGATTAAAGCTTTTGTCTTTCGTTATTTTCACAACATAGCTTTCTGTTTCTAACTTTATATTCAATCTTTGCATTTCATACCTTAAAACATCTAGCATACTTGAACTTTGAAATGAAAGAGGAAATACTTTGCCATTATCTTCTACTGCAGGTACTATTCCAAGACTTTCAAAAAACTCAATTACCTCTGTATTGGTAAATCTATCTAAAACAGATCTGATAAATTCTTTATCTTCACCATGAAAAAAGTTTAAATTTATATTTTCGTTTGTATAATTGCATCTACCATTTCCTGTTGCTAAAAGTTTTTTACCTACTCTGTCATTTCTCTCTAGGATGGTGACCTCTGAACCTTTTCTTCTAGCAATTATCGCAGCCATCATACCAGATGCACCACCACCTACTATAATAATTCTATTTGACATCTCTATCCTCCATCAATCTTTGTTTCACATTTGAAATTAAAATAAGACTACGATATATATTATACCATAGTCTTTATATCTAGTTTGTATTTAATTATGCTGCTTTTTTATTATTTAATACTGCATTTACTACGATTCCTGCTAGTGCTGCAAAACTTAAGCCTGTTATACTAACTGTTTCATTTATTGGGATTCCTACTGTAAATCCAAGAACTCCACTAAGTTGAGTACTAAATAATCCTAATACTAGGATTGTTCCCATAACTACTATGTTTTTCCAGTTAAAAGCTACATTATTAGTCTTGATTGTTTTAACACCTATTAGGGCAATCATAGAAAATAGCATTAAACTTATTCCACCCATTACTGGAACTGGAATACTACTAAGTACTGCTCCTATTTTAGAAACAAATGCTAGAACTATTGCAAACACAGCTGCTAATCTTAATATTGATGGGTCATAGTTTTTAGTTATTGCTAATACTCCTGTGTTTTCACCATAAGTTGTATTTGCTGGTCCACCTATTAATGAAGCAAACACTGTTGCAAGTCCGTCTCCTAAAAGAGTTCTGTTTATTCCTGGATCTTCCAAGAAGTTTTTGCCTACTACTTGACCATTTGTTGTAATATCGCCAAGATGCTCCATAAATACTGCTAGTACTACTGGTGCTATTATTGCTATTGCTCCTATATCAAACTTAGGTAGTGTAAATGCTGGAATGGAAACTAATGATGCATTTGCTACAATACTTGTATCTACCATTCCAAAACTCATTGCTACAAAGTATCCTGTAATAACTGCTAGTAAAATTGAAAGTTGTTTTACAAAACCTTTTGTTAAAAAGTTTATACCTAATGCTACTCCAAGTGTTATCCCAGCTATTAGTAAATTCCCTGATGCCATTCCGTATGCAGTTGGAATTAAGTTTAGTCCTATTACTATTATCATAGGTCCTATTACTTGCGGTGCTAAGACTTTTTGTATTCTGTCCATTCCAATTGTTTTAACTAAAAAGGATAAAAGGACATAAATTAATCCGGCTACTAATATACCCCCTTGGGCATAGGCCAGATCTCCATTGAATAATCCTTTAACTGTTAGTATTACTGGTATAAAAGCGAATGATGAGCCAAGAAATACAGGTACTTTTCCCTTTGTACATGCGTGGAATATTAGTGTACCAACTCCTGCTGATAGAAGTGCAACTGATGGATTAAGACCAGTTATTATTGGAACTAAAACTGTTGCCCCAAACATTGCTATAAGATGTTGTAATGCTAAAACTGATTTTTTTGCATTTTGTAAAACTGGTGAACTTACGCTTACTGGACTGCTTATTGCGTTTTCAGTCATATAATTCTCCCCTTTCCAGTCTCTCAGGACTGATTTAAAGTATTTTCCTTCTTTAAGAGTATAACATTTAATAACATCTTATACAAATCTTTTTTTTAGCTAATATTTGATATAGTTTTTATATTAATTCCCTATTTCAGCCACTTTAACTTATCTTCATCCATCTTTTGCCTAAAATCTGTAATATTATATTTTTTTAATATTTCATTTACGTACCCAGGATCTTTATAATATTTTTCTATATCACTTTTTTCCATAGGAAGACTAAATGGGCATGATGCTATACAAATTCCACAATCAGTTCCAAATTCCATCCACTTTTTGTAGCATAATTCTTGAGCAGTTTGCCATCTTTCAACACCATCTATAGTCCTTGGAAGTTCTTTGGATATTGCTTTTGAAGGACATAACTTTGCACATCTTCCACATGCTTCACAAAAATCTCTGACTTTCAATAAAGATGGTTGGCTTTTTAATAGAGGCATATCTGTACTTACAGCGCCTAGTCTTATCCTTGAACCAAATTCAGGAGTTATTAATAAAGCGTGCCTTCCAATATCTCCAAGTCCTGCTGCTTTAGCTGCAAGTGGCATTACCATAAGATAATTACCATCCATATGATTTCTTGCTTCATATCCTAAGGACTTAATGTAATATGTTATCATCATACCAACAATTGCTGCATCTAAATAACCTTTAACAACTCCAATACTCTGAGATAATACAGGCGCTGTATTTATATATGCAGGATCCATTTCAACTGCGAAAACAAATGTATATGGGAGATGTGCCTCTACTTTTTCTCCATAAACTTGATCTGTCCTACCTCTATAGGTGTAGTAATAGCTCTCATCTAATTCAGCAACTCCTGTCAATTTAGCACCATAAAATTCTGCTAGGCCTTTTAATTTCCTCGTAAATGTTTCTGGTGTTGCCTGAACTTTTTCTGCTGCTTTTTCTCCACCATCTACTAGCCCTTTAATATCTGCTAAAAATCCAAATGTTGCATCTACAATTGGAGAATCAAGTTGGTTATAAAACTTAGTTTTATCCCCGTTCAATGCAGGCATAGCCCTTAAGGCATCATCAAATTCCTTGTTTTCTGGGTGTGCCTTGTAATAGTCATCATATTCTTTTGTCCCTTCTATTCTAGACATCCTAGAAAACATAACATTTCTCTCATCTATTCTCGCCATATCGTATAAACACTCCTATATATATTTTTATTTATCTAGCTTTCTAAATAACAAATATGAGTATACTGTTGAAAAAAACAGTAAAATCGCTAAACCTATTCCTATTAGTATAGCAGATATCTCCCCTGGTAAAAAGGCTGAAATCATAAATATTACTCCAAGCAATACAAAAGGATATCTTCCAACTCTATGGGTCTTTGTCCAAACCTCTTCACTCGCTAGTGTCCAAGGATTTCTGATACCGAAAAAATAATTGTGTCTAATCTGGCCCATATAATTTCCTAATACAATAAATAGAATTCCAACACCTAAGTTTACAAATATTTTTATATTAACAGAATTTCCTAAAGATGCATATACCGTAATCCAGTGGATTGCTACCATAAATAATGTGATTGCAAGAATTGTAATACTATATGCTTTCTTATGCAAATCATATGAACGCTTTTTAGGATCTATTTTAGGTAGTAAAAGCATCATAATATATATAAGCAGTGGTAAAATTGCAGTAAAAAATATAAAGTCTTTAGCCCAATAGGCATCTACTTCACCTTGAAGATTCCAATGTCTTGGAATTTGAGGTGGCAAATCTGGATATACTAAAAAGGTTGCTGCAAATGAAATTAATATTAAGGTTATCAATATCCAATTCTTTTTCATTTTTATTTTTCCTCCTTAAAGTCTAAAAACCATTTCATTACTTCCTGTACAACTGTAGTGTTTAATGAATATATTATATTCTGACCATCTTTTTCTCCTGATATTAACTCGGCATTCTTTAAAGCATTTAAATGATGGCTTATGGAAGGCTTACTTATATTGAATTTATCTGCTATTTCGCCTGCAGTCATGTCAGAGTCTTTTAAATACTCTAGTATTTTCCTTCTAGTTGGATCGGACAAAGCTTTAAATACTGTATTCATCGAAACACCTCCCTTAATTCATTTAGACGTTTATCTAATTATCTAATACTATTATATATTGTTATCATTCTGTATGTCAACTAGTTTGTAAAGTGTGATATAATACGGAAGGATACTGACATACCAAACAAATATATGAATGAATGGAGGAATTATAATATGTCTAATTTACCTAAATGTCCAAAATGCGAATCTGAGCTTACATATGAAGATGGAAATTTATTAATATGCCCTGAATGTTGGCATGAATGGACCCTAGGAGAGGCCAATGGAGAAACTGAAGCAGAATCTGAAAAGTTATTCAAGGATGCCTATGGAAATGTACTAAATGATGGAGATGATGTTACAGTTATTAAAGATCTTAAAGTGAAAGGAAGTTCATCAGTTCTTAAGATTGGTACTAAAGCTAGTAATATTAAATTAGTATCAGAGGGTGACCACAATATAGATTGTAAAATCGATGGATTTGGTGGCATGATGTTAAAATCAGAATTTGTTAAAAAATGTAGTAAATAAAAATTGATAAAAAAAAGACTCTATTACATTAAATGTAATAGAGTCTTTGTATGTATATATAGACTGGCGACTTCCTACTCTCCCAGGACGTTGCCATCCAAGTACCATCGGCGTTAAGAGGCTTAACTTCTGTGTTCGGTATGGGTACAGGTGTCTCCCTCTTGCTATCGTCACCA